>JAHDND010000065.1 GCA_018435665.1 Candidatus Thiosymbion sp.
CGCCAGCGAAGATCGTAAGCGGGCCGAGGTCCAGCTCGGTCTCCTCACGAATCGATTTAAAGTTGAAGACCTTCCATTTGGTGATCATGGGCTATTCCCCTCCCATTCTTGTTACTGCCTGGTCGTACCACATGAGCAGTTTGGGATCTTCTTCCAGGACGTTGTTGGGGATCTTGTCGGCCACGGCGACGATGACGGCGTAGTCCCGTTCCTGCCAGGCTTTCTTGAATCCGGCGCGGACAGCCTCCAGGCGGAAGACCTTGAGCTTCTTCTTGACCTCTTTGTATTCCTCGAACTCCTTGAGCAGTGCCTTCTCGCGCAGCTTCTCCAGGTCGCCTGCCTTGTTGGGATCAGGCACGTACCAGCGGTCGCGTGCCTTGGCGACCAGGGTCGGATCATCCTTGGGCAGGTTGCGCAGCTCTTTCCAGTTGGTGGAAAGGTAGGCGTGGATCTGCTCGGGCACAGGGCCTTTGCCGTCGTAGCGCAGGAAGTTTTGGTCGAGTAAAAGCGATAATTCCAACGGTTGCTCGTTCTTGTTCCAACCATTAATTTCGCGCATAAACAGGGGGTGTAGTTCCTGGAATGTCTGCGGCTTGCTTTTTAGAGAGTTTCGTAGCCACTGTATTGCAGATGCTTCATCAGATACGAACAGTGAGATTTGAATCAGTTCTTTGCACAGCATCCGCTTCCTATCATATTCAGCAACCTGGTCTGCGAGGAAGAACATTCCATCACGCTCAGCAAATCGCTGCGTAAGCCCAAGGTAAAACTCAGAAGAAGAGATTGGGACAGGTACACCTCGTTGGACGTGAAAGGCGACCATTCGGTCAAACAAGAGGTAATTTTGACGTTCAACAATTGCTTCCGCTCTTCCGCCTTTGTAGGAAAAAACTGGAAGTTGCTTTAAGTGTGTCCGAACAAAATCCCATACACCACTTTCTGTGCCAGCTTCGCTCTTAAATCGATTTTCAAGACCACCATTTGGCTTATATGCAGAAATGACCAAATCCTGTTTGACGGCGCTTGCGCTGCTTACCTGCTGAAAAGAACCTTGTTTTTTATCAAGGGTCCTTACATCAGCAACAACAAATCCTGCATGCTGCAAAGCTTCTTGTATAGTATTCCAGACGCTATTTTTTGAGTTGTGAAACTCAACCGTCATCCATCGACCAGGTTTAAGGACTCGATAATACTCCTTGAAGCAATCGGTCATTAGTTTCTGGTAGTCAATTAGTGACTTACCTCGAACTCGGTCGACAATAGCTTCAGGCTTTTCGTTAGTCTTAACTTTATGCCAAGACTCTATGAGTATATTAAGGTCTGAATAGTAGATGTTTTCGCCAAAAGGTGGGTCCGTGAAGATGTAATCAATGCATGCATCTGGCACTGGCAAAGCGCCGCAATCCCCATTGTTGATTAAAGTTGAATGAGACTGCTCAAATTCAGTAAAAGCCTTCGGCAATCGAGTCGATTTTCCGTTCAGTACATACCAAGGACTTGGTTCTGCGTTTTGAGATGGGACATAAAAAACTCCAGCTAGATACTGATTGACTTGTGAGTATCCAGACGGACGATATCTATTTAAGACAGATGCAGTCCATATTGCTTGCTCGACGAAAAACAGCATCATGTTTTTCATTCGATGCGTAGGTGACTCTAACGCAATTTTCCACATTTCGCCCAAGGCATGGGAGGCTCTTTTGTTAAAGAAATGGTGGATATGTGTAATTTTCGCTGGTTGCATTCTTCCCACACGAGTCATCTGCATCGGTGGGAGTTCCATTGTTGGGACGTTTGGATGTCGGTCGATGGAGTTAATCTTCGCAATAATCTCCAGGTCCAAGCTATCTGGTTTTTTGTCGTATTTGTTTTTTCCAATGCTGTAGTTTATTAAGACAGGTACTCGCTTAGGCACTTGAATAGTTTCATTCAAGGCAGCATCAAAGACAGATTCGTAGAGTAGCTGCAGACTGTTTTTTGAGCACTCAGCCGCGCAAGAGGGACATGGAAAAACATCTCTGACCTTCTTTTCATCATGGTCAAATGCTTCATCCACAAAAACGATGTCAGAACCACATTGATGACACGCAAAAACCTCGCTCCATACAGTGAAGTTAATTATGCCTTTGGTCTTCCCATCACTATGGAGGGTTTCGTACATCCAGCCTATTCTTTTCCGCAGTGTTTTCAGGAGACTGGAAGATTCTTTTTTGAAGATTCCTGTGTCGAAAGGGATCGTGTAATTTGAGGCAACAAATGCTGCAACTGTAGATAAATCGTTCAAGATGCTATAACGAAGCCCTATCTTTGAGAATGGCGAGCTAATTTGTTTCCCGTTTTCATCTTCCTCTGTTTTAAACACGGTGCCATCAGCACCAATTCTGTATCCCAGGCTTGCTACTGCATTCTTATCTGAACAAAGTTGAGCAGCAACGCCTGCCATGCCAGTTCCAGCAAAGCCATCAAAAACGATATCTCCTGGTTGGGTGTAGTGGAGGATGTAACGCATGATGGCTTTATGAGGCACCTTTGTGTGATATGCATGTGCCTGATAAATTGGATCGGTTTTTCCTTCGCTCACGTCGGTCGCAAAAGGCTCACGGTGGTAGTGATTGCCTTCGGGCTGTTCCGGCTTCTGCGCCTCCCACTCGGCGATGAAGTCGGCGATCCACGGGTTCGGACAGGCGGTGTAGTACGGCGGATCGCTCAGATTCAGGATGTCCTCGTCGCTGCCGATAGGAAAGCCTTCGATCTTGCGGAACTCCGGGTCCTGCAGCTTCTTGCGCAATTCCTCGGTAAAATGGGCGCGGCGGGCTTCATCATTCTCGAAAGTCATGCCGAGACAAGTCACTGGGCCGGAGGGCTTCTGCGGCTCTTCAAGCAGCGAGTCGAACAAACTGGTTTCTTTCATCTTCATAATCCTTGGCTTTCGTCTTGTGTCTCAGCTTGGTCACTTTGCGAGTGACCAAGCTCGGCGGAGTTGGTCACTCGCTTAGTCACTCTTATTCCATGACGATCCGCACCTTGGCCGGGTCCTTGCCCTTGGTGAGCTGATCGATGTACTCCTCAAAGCGTTTCTTCATCTCCGCCGGGGTGGCCGGGCCGTCGGTAACCTGCAGGGCCTGTTGCAGCTCCTGCGCCTTGACGGTGACCTTGACCAGACCGGAGAGCACCTCTTTCAGGGCGTGGACAAAGTTGCTGTCCAGCGGCACCGGCAGTTCCTTCGACTTGATGAAGGCCTCCAGCGGTTCGCGGTCATCGATCTTCAACAGGTCCATGTTGGCCTGGGTGATCGGGTCCTCCAGGTTGCTGAGGATGGTGGAGGTCCAGGCCGCCACCATGGCGTCGAGCTGGGTGTCCATCTGGTCGATCATCTGCGAGCCTGCCGCCGTGCCGGTTTCGACCGAAGGCCGGAATCCACAATGCGGGCAGATCGGCGAGGCGTCGAGGTTTTGCTCGGTCAGGGCGAAGCAGCTCTTCAGCCCGGCCAGGCGGTTCTGATAATCAGTGAGCTGCTGTCGGGGCATCAGATCGATACCGGCCAGCTTGAGCAGGGTTTGCAGGCGCTGGTCGTTGAGCAGGCCCGCCTTGCGTTTGTCGTCGTTCACGCCCAGCCGGGCCTTGGTGTGCAGGCCGATGTAGGCGACGGTGTAATCCTTCTTCAGCTTTTGCAG
>JAHDND010000210.1 GCA_018435665.1 Candidatus Thiosymbion sp.
GAAAAACCAGATCGTATTGTGGTGAATATTCCCTTGCCAGTTTATCCCACTCGAAATCGGGATTGATTTATGAAAAGGTATATTGTTCTGGACGAGGCATTTGATGAGCAGGTAGTTAAAACACAAGCTGTAATTCGCGAAACGATCGACTTTTTGAATGCCGAAAACAAAAAATTGGAACAGCGGTACTTAGAGCGATTTGGGGTGCCATTCGTACCTTCTGTTCCTGATGAGAATGTTCCTCATCATGCCGAGAAAGTTCGTCCTGTAATTTAAATTCAAATACTTCGATACGGTACCTGGTCTGTTCCAGGTGCCGTGTTTTCATTAACGCAACTTTGGAAAATATAAAAATGTCAAACAGTGAAATTACAACTACTTCTGCAACTAAGCGTTCTCAGAAACCGAGCCTAAACCATAGGAAAATTAAATCAGCCGTTGATTCAGAACTAAAGAGCAATGTCAGTGAAACGACTACTACTGACATTGATTCAGCAATTGAAAAGGCAGATGATACCCTGAATTTATTAGTCAAAACCGGTTTAAAGAGTCAACTTCTTGTTTTGGGATTCGAGCTGAATACTATCATTAACAAACGGATTGCTGCCATTTTCAAAGAAATAGATAAGTTATAATGATTTGAGTATGCCTTTTGCCAGTTGTACTGGGGTGACTTTAGAGTTGCCTTTGTGCAACTGGCTTTTTTACGGCATTTTCGAGAATGGAAACTGACGACAGAGAATCATGTCAATACTGAGGGGAAATGTACGGCCTGGTTCAATTATTCAATCGAGGGGGGGCAGATTTTTTTGATTGAGATTTAACGGCAGAGTTTAATTGTTTACGAATTTCGCCGTTGTGAAATCTGTAATAGCAGTATCTATATATGCGGACCACCCCCGGTATTCCACTGGGAGCTGTGAATGGGGTTGTAGTCTGCCGTTGAACGGCGGATGGTTAGGAAGCATCTAAGCCTAACGCGGGAGTACGCTGAAGTTCGGTGCAGTCCATTTCGGCATGATTTTAGAGTGGAGTGTCACCGTACTCAGGAGGCGAAACGGGATTTCCTCGTCCCCCTTTCACCTTGCACTCGGCGATAACACCTGAGTCCCAGATCACCCCTGTAATTCGACAATGGGCTTACCGGCGTATTGGAGACACTTCCGGCTCCATGATGCTGCCCCTTGCACACCCCCGCTAGACACCTGCAACTTAGCTTACCGGGGACTACCGGGCTTAGTTTTTTCTCTTAGTGGCTGGCTGGCAGCGTACCCTTCGCCGCCTTGGCCCTGCAACGAATATGCAGGCTGATTTGGTCATCATTGACTAAGGTGGAATCTGATATCGCTGGAGCCGGATGAAGAAATCCCATTTTCGCAAATGCCCAGAGCATCATCTTCAGAGAGACCATCCTGGTAGGTGATTCCTTCCCACATCACATCCTCCAGTTTCCAGTCGTCCCGGACTTCATTGAGGACCCGGTCAACATCACCCTCCTCAATGAGGCATTTCCAGCCATCGTCATCCGGGTTATAGTTCCTGCCCGGTGGGCGGTAATTGATGATCAAGCGATCAATCAGGTCTTTGATCCGGGGATAAGCCGGATGGGTGAGTGAAAGGGAATTCAGGTCATCGTGAGCTTTGAATTGCAGCATGATGCTTCTCTTCCGGAGTTTTCTCCGTGCATAAAAAAACCCGCCGAAGCAGGTTCTGAAGCGGGAGAGAGTAAATTCTAAGGGATAATCACGATGGGAACCCCCCCGGCTCTGCCGCGAAAGGCCATCAAGGACACTCAGTTTTTGTGATCCGCCAAGCCAATAACTGTGGTGAAATCCTGATGGACGAAGAAAAAAACCTAAGTCACTTCAAAGGGGTGTGCAAATAACCTTTGAAATATATCTCATAGTGTAGTCGAAAGACGCTCAATGAACTGTTACCCGCCCATCTGGTCTAGGTGTTTCAAAAGTTACTCTATTCTGAAGTCTGCGGAGCTAATTTCCTGGACCAATACATCAACACCCGTCCAATTATTTGACATTTCGCTGATTATGTCTTGCAATCCCACAAGGTTAGAAAGATTCTCTAAGGCTAGTTTTGCACTTCTACGCATTTTAACAGTAGTAGCGGCCTCTTGATAGACTTCTGCATTTACGTCAAGAACATGAAAAAAGAAGCCGACACTATCAGAATTGGCTCGCAATTTAACAATTAGCTTTTCTTGCGCCTCATTGAACTTTACCCACATTAACTCCTGAGCTTCAAGAGATTTAATGACGCTTTTGTGTCCCTGAATTGAAACCAAATCCTTTTGCTTTTGAGTTTCACTTACGTAGGATATTAATGATCTTTCCATTCTTGAAATATCTTGCAGAAGATCTTTTCTTTTTTGTTGTAAGGATCGGATGGAATTTGAATTCAGTTTTTCGATCCCTTCAAGGTTTTCGAGTTCTTTAGTATGGACATTGAATATATCATTCTTTTTTTGGGCAATATTTCTATATGATTCCGCAATTTCAGCCAAGGTGTCTGCCACTTCATAAATGACATCATCAACATGTTTTGCCTGGCTAACAAGTTTTGAAACTTTATTAAATTTTTTTATATTATCGTTAATCTCTTTTAATGCATCCGAGGCACCGTACGAAGAAATTTTGTCAACACTGCGGAAAACTGAATTTTTTCGATCTTCGAAAACCTGTTCGCTTTGTTGCGAGGATGATTCAGACGCGATCGAGTTGGTTATTACAAGAATTAAAGGTAGGATAAGACTGAACTTGCGCATGATTAACCTTTTGTTACTGATGATTCTATCAAGTTGTTCTTAGGAAGACCAAGGATTCAGTTAAATGAAAATATGCAGGTGCAATTAAAATGTAGATGCAAATACGAATAATAAGAATGTGGCTAGGAGTAGTCCCGCCTTAATCTTCCAAACATGTTCATCGCGACAAAATCCGTATACGTAGGGTTTTAGTGGAGGCAATAAAAGGATGGACATAACAAAAAGCATTATAGCAACTCTATCAGCTTGCGCTTCACTGTTGCCAAACAGAAACATTAGAATAGCTAAAAACAAGAATGAGGAGCCAAAAAACCAATTTAGAGATAGAAATATGTTACTCACAAAAGAGGGTGAATCATTTGATTTACTGTTTTCTACGTCGGAAACACTGGGTGTGCTAGCTAACACATTGTTTACTTTTGTTGTTTGAGGTATGGAATAAAAAAACTTCTCTAGTACTGCAATATTATCTTTGTTCTTTCCCCAGTCATACACGAAGTCAACAAGAGCCCTACTTGACACTTCAATTTCAGTTTGAGTGGCACTAATCTGATTAACAGAAAACTCAATAATCTCTCCAAAGGACCTAAAACCAGTACCCGTTTGAAATCTTAACTTATTATTAAGTTTATCTTGATCCAATAATTTGGATTTTCTGATTTTTTGTGCAGCCTGAAAACAATAATCAAGTGCTTGTTCATAATTGGCATTTAGGATGAATTTATGTTTTTTCGCCACTTCGGCCATTAGAGTAATCCTTATGATAAACAAAAAATATAAGAGTTAAAACTCTGGTAAGGAAACAGAGGCGTGGTTCCAGCTAATAATTTTTCTCAGATTCATTTCCCTTAAGTAGCTTTACTGTGGAAATAATATTGCTTTCAAGTACTGCAAATTTTTTACTTACTTCTACCCATGTATTATCACCTCTACTGGTAACATGAGTCGAGGGTTCGTTAGGCGTCTTGCTATCGTCAAATTTTGTAAATATCCATAATACCCACAAAACAGACATAATAGCCCAAAATTGAATTGATTTTTTTCTTTTAGCTTTTTCTTCTGGAGAACTCATTGATCTACCTCGCCAAAAATATTAGTAGTAGCTGATATTTGCATCTAATCAAATCCATACTAGCTCTTTGATTTAGAGATGGGCGATGATACTAGGTAAAAATGCCGTAGGTAAAGCCATTTCAAAGAGGACAATCCCCAAAGGCGTAACAAACGAGGCTGAGTCTAGCATCAAATGCAATACTTCTCAATGCACAGCGCCGTGGGGCTGATTGAGCCCATCCAACATGGCCCGTTGGACGCTAATCGGTGGATAGTAATCATGGATGGCACTTGGTCGCTGGTTGAGGCGCTCGGCGATCGCATCGAGCTGTTCCTTGCAGTAGACGGAGAGATAGGTGCCCCATGGCCCCTCTGGTACCGGTTAGAGGTCCTACTTGTAGCGATACGAGGGTGGCTGAGCATACCCAGGCCGGGCCTTGGCCCCTTCAGCGTGTCTTGCCAGGACACCCACACCCTTCCCACCGTGAGCCTTGGGAGCTGGCTGGATTCAAGACTGGAGCTAGGAGCGATGGCATGAGCATAATCATTGTTGCTTACGGGACTTTCAAAAAATAGAACCGGCCTCCATGCCGGTCAGAGGTGATGTTAGGCAATCACCAAGCGTTGGCTTTGTTCCAGATGCGCTCCGGCGATCTCTTGCCCGGCCTTGAGGGCAGCGGCAAGCTCCGCCTTGAGAATCGTCGTGACGATCTGCGTCCGGCGATAGGGTTCTGGAATCCGCGTCTCATCATCCAGAATCACCGCCGGTGGGTTTTTCTGCACCCGTAAGGCGACATCCGCCGCCTTGGGTCGCAACCCGGTCTTTTCCAACTCGCCCAACAGGTACTGTCGCAACCGGGCGGCTTTGTTGTTGGTCACCCGCGCCCGGACCTCCATGCGCTTCTTGGCCTCTTCAATGGCCGTGGCTTCCGCTTCCAGGTTGCGCACAAACCGGGCGACATTGAGCGCCTTCTCTTCCCAGGCCCCGCTTAACCCTTCCAGGGTATCGGCAATAGCCTCCGGGGGCAGATCGTCCAGCTCGGACAAGGCTTCCAGGGCCTGCAAGTACTCCGTTGACAGTTCATACAACCGCAAGGTGGATGGCATGGTGCTTCCTCCCGCGACCACCCGGTTTCCCGGGTAGTCGCCGTGCGTTAAAAGGCCAGTTCTTCGGGATCAAGGTTCGTCTGGTAATAGGTGCCCTGACCATTGCCTTTGAGCTTCTCTTTTGGGCTGGGCGGTTCCTGGAGGAGTAACTGCTTGCGTTGGACGCAGTGCTCCGTGAGCGCCACTTTGTCCGTTGGGGTCAAGCGGGCAATGAGGGCATCATGCGCTCGCCACCACCGAGCCAGTTCCGGGACCTCGGTGATCTTGGAAACGGCGGTTTTGAAGGTCTTGAGTTGCTTGCGGCTTTCTTCCGTGGGGTCCTTGCCGGTCATCAACCACTCTCTCAGGAGTTCGCCCGTCTTAACTGACGGCGCAAAATGCTCACCATCAAACAGCCGAGTACGGTCTTTAGAAGCGGTCGCCACATGGCTCTCCACAGCCAGATCAAAAACAGTCGTAAATTCATATTCCAGACCCTCCCGTTGTACCGGTGCCAAGCCAATCTTGATCGGTTTCTTTTTGCCGTTGTCATCCACCAGGTCATAGGCGGTTTTGGTCCGCATGGTGACGATCAGGTGTAACGACGAGCCCAGCAGGGCGTCCACCAGGGCGTTATGCTTGGGGGTGACCTCCCGCCAGGCGGCGAAGCTATTGCCCGAGCGGTTGGCACTGGTGGCCTTGTCATGGAGATCGAGGATGCCGCCCTCGCCGGTCCAGGCATGAGAGAGCGAGTCGATGATCAGCAGGTCGTACTTGGCTTTCTCACTCAGGTGAATGAGTTCGATGTACCGGTTGGGGGTAAACGGCGGATCAAGGACCGCTACGTCATAGTCGGTCAGGTGGGCGTAGAGTTCGCCACTGCCGCGTTCGGTGTCGATCAGGGCGATCTTGCCGCCCGGGACCAAGCCTTGCGCAATCAGCAGGGCGGAGTAGGTTTTTCCCGACCCCGAAGGGCCGC
>JAHDND010000037.1 GCA_018435665.1 Candidatus Thiosymbion sp.
CATGTGTTCCGCTGGCCGTCCTGGCTCAATCCTCTGTGGACCGAAGATCGCGAGGCCGAACTGCTGGAGTTCTACGGCGGCCGCGACAGCTCCGGCTGGCAGCACGAGGTGGCCGGTGAACACGGCAAGCCCTCCTATGGGGCCTTCAACGTCGAACAGTTCAACCTCTGTCGGCAGGATCTGCTGGAGTATCAGAAGATCGTCATCACCGATTCCGAGCTGCGCGATTGCGACACCGAGGAAGCGACCCACGACCGGCTGGAGATGCTGCTCAACCTCACGCCCCGCAGCGGTCAGTTCTGGGTCGGCGGCGATTTGGGCTACACCAACGACCCCACCGAGATCGTCGTATTCCAGGAGATGGAGATCGGCGAGCGGACGCTGCTGAAAATGATCCTGCGCGTTCATCTCGAACACGTTTCCTATCCGCACATAGCCCAGATCATCGCGCTGCTGGAGCGTTACTACACCCCGGCGGGCATCGGCGTGGACAACGGCGGCAACGGCCTGGCCGTGGTCCAGGAGCTGCTCACCCTGGACAAGTACAAGGGGCTGGAGCTGGAAGGCAGGCTCAAGGGATACGACTTCGGCGGCATGACCCGGCTGGCGGTCCGCGACGGCAAGGAAGTCAAGAAGCGGACCAAGGAGCTGATGACCAGTCTCATCAACGGGGCATTACAGCGCAAGCAGCTCATTTTCCCCTCGGACGACCTGGAGGTGGAAGACCAGTTCACCACCCACACCTACACACTGCGGGACGGCAAGATCATCTATTCCAAGGGCAACGACCACATCATCGACGCGGTGCGCTGCGCCATGCTGATCCGGGAGGAAGGCAACCTCGACCCGGTCGGTGAAGAGGTGGTCTCGCTCAAGCCGGTGCTCACCAATCCGGTCTTCATCTGACCGCATCCTCCGACGCTTTCCACCCCGCTCCGGTAAGTAACGGGCATCGAGCCGGATTCGGCCCACACGGGCCGGATGTGCGGCTGTCATGGCCGAAACTACCGAGAGGATCACGTGGAAAGCACCGCCCATCAGGACGAACAACCCGAAAGCCTGGACACCACCGGCTTTGTCATCGCGCCGCTGGCCGCTGCGGCCGCGCTCGACTCGGCAGCCTTCAGCAAGGTCAACGCCGCCGAAGCGATTCCGGCCACCTGGGAGGAACGCGCCCGTAAGGCATGGGAATACTACGTCGAGGAGCCGCTGGTGAAGAACTGCGTCAACTCCTGGCGCACCTTTGCCGTGGGCGACGAGATCAAGATCACCAGCGATGACGAGAACCTCAAGGAGCAGGCTCTGGAGGCCGCCTGGCGGTTGAACATCACGCAATTCATCAAGGACATGGTTCTTCAGCTCCTGGTGAAAGGTGATGCCATCGGCTTCAAGCGCTTCACCAAGTCCGGCCAGGACATCGAGGAGCTGGTCTGCGTTAACCCGGTCTCGGTCAAGGTCAAATACGCCCAGGGCGAGCTGATCGAGGCCCGGCAATTTCCCGAGGACACACCCGGCGGCGGCGAATCCATTCCGCTGCCCGTCGAGCAGGTGGTCCACCTCAAATGGGACGCACCGGCCTTCTCGCCCCGGGGCAACTCCCTTGTGCTTCCCGCTTTTCAAGCCATCGAACTGCTGCGCGACTACCGCCGGGCCGAACAGGCTATCGCCAAGCGCTGGGCCACGCCGTTCCGCCTGCTCAAGGTGGGCGGCGCGTTCGGCCAGAAGATGGTGATGCCGGACCAGCGGATGCTCGAACAGGTCCGCGACATGGTCAACAAGATGGACATGAAAAGCGGCCTGGTGGTCCCGTTCTACGTCAATGTCGAAACCCACGGCACCGACGGACAGGTCCTCAACGTCGAGGACAAGGTCAAGGAGGTGAAGGAAGACATCGTGGTGGCCCTGGGGCTGTCACGCTCGCTGGTGACCGGCGACGGTCCGAATTTCGCCACCGCCTCGGTGAGCATGCAGAAGATGATGGTCATGATCCGCGAGATCAAACAGGCCGCTCGCAAGCTCCTCGACTGGGTGTTCGACGACTGGATGGAGCTGAACGGCCACGGCGACAAGAGCATCCAGTACATCTTCAACGACCTCGACCCCAGCGACGCGGTCGATTTCAAGAAGCTCCTCATCGAACTCTACGACCGCAAACTCATTAGCCGCTCCAGCCTCCAGCTCAAGATGGACTTGGACCCGGACATTGAGGCCGCCAACCGCGAGACCGAACGCAAACAGATCGACCTGATGGACGAGAAACAGGTGAAGCCGGTGGTGGACATGGTCGTCTCCGGCATCCTCAGCGTGCCTCGTGCTCGGAAGATGCTCGGGATTCCGGCCGAGGACGATGAACCCACGGCGGAGGCGGCATTAGTCTGGTCGGGCGACCTGGAGTCCACCGGCATTGCTGCCGTGTGCGACGAGTGCAGCCACTTCATTGCTGACACCAACCACTGCCGGGTCCACAACAGCGAGCGCACCTTCGACGCCCCGGCCTGTCGTTTCATCGACCGCCGGGAGCCCCGCTGATGCCGTCGGACCTCAAGCAGCGCATCCAGGCGGCCACCCTAAAGAGCCTTACGGCCCGCAACCGCTACAACGACCAGGTCACGGCCCAGCTTACCCAGGCGCTGAAACAGGCCGAAGACGAGGTCGCCCGTGCCATCCTCCAGTACCGCTCCCTCGGCTCCCTGCCGGACAACAAGCTCGCCGCCCTCAAAGGGCTGGAAAAGCTCCAGCTCGAACTCGACGACACCATGAAACGGCTCAAGCGGGAGCAGACCCTGGTCTTTCGCAAGACAACCAAGGACTCCTTCAAGCTCGGCATCCAGCAGGGAATCGGCGAACTCGCCGACGCGGCGCTGCCGTTCTACGCCGACCTGAAGCCCGAGGGCATCGACAAACTGGCCACCAAGGTGTTCACCATCGTCGACACCAATGCCCTCGACTTCATGGCGCAGTACAACCTCACACTCGCCGGTGACGTCCACCGCGAACTCGCAGACGGCATCAAGCGCACCATCCTGAACGGCGTCGCCACAGGCAAGGGAGCCGACGACATCGTCCGGGATATGGGCAAGGTGATCATCGACAAGGACTCCTTTCGCCAGGCCGGAAGCCGGGTGTTCAGCAAGGCGCAGTACCGCATGGAGATGATCGCCCGCACCGAGGTCCTCCGCGCCCACAACATGGGCAGGCTCAAGTTCCACGAGCGGGTCGGCATCCAGAAGCTGGAATGGCTGGCCATGGAGGACGAGCGCATGTGCCCGGTCTGCGGCGGCCTGGACGGCAAGACCTTTCCCATCGACAAGTTCCCCCAGCAACCCGCGCATCCGCACTGCCGCTGCACCAACATCGTGGCCTGGCCGATGACCGTCTGCGGTAGCGAGATGGCAACCAAGGCCGCCGCCCAGGCATCGCAGGGGGACGCCTGCATTCTACCGCCCCATGTGCTGGAAGGCATGGCCGACGCCCAGGCCAAGGAGAACGCCAAGCTCAAGAGCGCCTTTGAAACCGGCGACATCGCCGACCTCGGTTCGCTGACGGTCAAACAGCTCCAGACCCTGGCGAAACAGAACGGCGTGGCCATTGCCCGGACCAAGGCCGATTTCATCAAGCTGCTCGATCTGGCCGAACCGGGGATCGATCACGGTGACCTGGCCGGAGCGGCGCTCAGCGCCAAGCTCAAGGAACACAAGATCGGTCTGCTGCGGACCAAGGAAGAACTGGTCGAGCTACTGGGACTGAAGCAGGCGGAACTCAAACAGGCCAAGCTGCTTGCCGCCCAGATGGCGAAGATCCCGCCCGCCGAGGGGCTGGAAGGCATGACCGCCCAGCAGCTCAAGGAGATGGCGAAGGAGAACGGCATCTCCCTCAACATGACCAAACAGGAGACCATCGAGCTGCTGGACAAGCTGGAACCCGGCGTGGACCACAGCGGCCTGATGGGCAAGGAACTCGCGGCGGCCAAACAGAAACACGGCATCGGCATCCTCAAGAACAAGCAGCAGCTTGTCGAGGCGCTGCAGAAGAAGGCCGGTGCCGACATGGCCGAGTCGGTCAAGAAAAAGGCGGTCGACGAGGCCAAGCAGAAGCTGATCCTGAAACAAAAAACGGCCCTCGAAGACGCCGCCAAGGCCGCCGTCGTTCCCGACACGCCGACCGGCTATAAGGATTTCCTCGACGCGATTGCCAAGGAGGAACAGGCGGTTTCCGGCGGCACCGATTTGCCCCAGGAACTGCTTGCGGCTCACAGCAAGGAAATTGCCCTCAAGAAACAGCTCTTCCAGGATCAGGTCGGCAAACTGAAATCGGCGGAGCTCAAGACGCTCGCCAAGGAGACCAAGGTCCAGTATTGGCAGTGGGCCAACAAAGACGAGCTGACCACGCTCTTCACCGAGACCGATCCCGCGAAAATCAAGGCGGTTCAAGCCAGCATCGACACCAAGCACGCGGCCTGGGCCGAAAAGCATGGAGGCAAGAAGAAAACCGCACCGGCCAAGCTCACCACGCCGAAGACGGAACCGCCGAAACCGGCTCCGCAGCCTATCCCGGTCAAGCCGCCCGAGCCCAAGATCGGCAAGAAAGGCGCGGAGTTCACCACTGTCGATACCGCGTGGCAGCAGAAAGGTCTGCCGTCTAAATTCAAAAAATCCGGCAAGGCCGCTGTAGGCGGCGCACACGAAAAGGAGTTCTGGACCGATGAAAACGGCGACAAATGGCTGTTCAAGCCCATTGGCCGCAAGGACGATGAGTTCATCGCCTTCGGAGAGGAAGCCGCCTACAAGATCGGCCGCCTGATCGACCCTCATTCCATCGAGGTGCGCACCATCCAACTGAACGGCCGCACCGGCTCCATCCAGAAATGGCGCACCGATCTGCGGGACGACTTCGATTTTCGCAACATCCTGCCCCAGGATCTGACCACCATCGAACTGGAGCAGATCCAGCGCGAGCATGTGGTCGACTGGCTGATCGCCAATCACGACGGACATTCCAAGCAGTTCATCCGTGCCCGGGACGGTCGCGTCTACGGCATCGACAAAGGCCAGGCATTCAAGTTTCTGGGCCAGGACAAGCTCTCGCTCGATTATCACCCCAACGGCGTCTGCGGCGAGGAAGAGCCGTTTTACAACAAGGTCTTCCGGGCGGCCAAGGAAGGGAAGGTACGGGTCGATCCGAACGCGACCCTTCGCTACATCCAGGAGGTCGAAAAGATCGCCGACGAGGATTACCTCGATCTGTTGCGACCCTACGCCGAGGGACGGTTCGCCAAGGACCCGGCCGGGCTGCGGCATTTCTACGACCTGGCCCTGGAGCGAAAACACAATCTCCGGCGGGACTTTGAGGGCTATTACGCCGATGTGCTGGGAGATCGGGGCTTCCGTTTCGACAAGCTGAGTGCCGCCACCGGCAAGAAAAAGCTGCTCTCCGCCGCCGAAGAGACCCTGGTCGAGGAGGCCCGCAAACTCGGCTGGCAGGGCAAGACGCTGCCCTTCGACAGCGGCGACGTGGAGGACCAGAACGCGCTGATCTTTACCGAGAGCTTCAAGGGGAAGAAGCGCACCGTGGTCAAGATGAAGATCCGGCCGGACACCGACCGCCGCATCGACGAGGTGCTGCGCAGGTATGTGCAGACGGCGGCCGGTGAAAAGGGACAACCGCTGGTCGAAGACAGTTTCTTTCCGACGATTCTGGACGCCGTCAAAAACGTCAACTTCCACGTGGGCGACGGCAAGTACAACCGGACCAAGATCGACAAGGCCCTGCGCCTGCGCAAGAAACTGGAGACTCTGCAGAAGAGCGCCGACCCCAAGGTCAAGGAGATGGCGGACCACTATCTGAAATGGGTCAAGGAGATTGAGGAGTCCGTCGATTGGGACCGGGCCACCAATGGCGTTTTCGAGCAGTATCTGCCCAAGCTCGACGCGCAGAAACCCAAGGACAAACCGCCGTTCAAGGTGGAACGCGGTAAGGTGACCCACACCAAGCGCAGGATCGGTTCCGGCACCATCACCGTCGAGGCCGACGACATCGACAATCGGGCGCTGTTCAATCACAACTCCCGCATGCAGGACGGACACCAGTACACCGTCACCTTCGAGGACGGCACATGGGTCCGCTATCGCCCCTGGTCGGACACCAACCTCTATGCCCAGCGCGGCGAGCTGGAAATGATCCTGGACGGCGACGCTACCCCCGGACGGGTCGAAGCGATGCTGGAAAAGCTCGAACAGCTCGGCATCGATACCCGGGTGGCTACGGCGGAAAACGCCGAGCAGATGTACCTCGAAAAGCTCGCCTACATCCGCAAGACCGACAAAAGCGCCGACTTCAAACGGCTGCAGAAATCCCTCGACGACCGCAACGCCACCACCACCGAGCGGGTCCAGGCCCTGCGCGGCTATTGGCAGAAGGAACTGGGCGTCCAGGACATCACCCAGCTTTCCGGATACAACCCGCTGGGCGAATATCAGGCGGGCTTTCTGGACCGCGACGCCAAGGGCGGATACCGGCACCAGTTCCGGTTCGACATCACCGGGGAGGACCTGGAAAAACAGATGAAGGGCTATTCGCTGGTACACGATCTGACCAACGGTGAGAGCATGTCCGGCTTCATCGACTTGATCATGGAGAACAACGGAGCCATGGTCAGCACGGTCGAGAAGATGCGCATGGGCGTGGCTCCGGGCGGAATGTCCCCGGTGGCCGACATGCAGACCGGCGGCGCGAGCTATTTCTTCACCCGAATCAAGAAGCAACCGGCCAGCGACGCCTCACCGGCCCTCTACTTCAAGAAACAGATGCTGCGGCGCATGGACGCCATCAGCTATGACCATGACGCCTACGGCAAGGTGATCGACGACTACGTGCAGCGCAACCGGGGAGCCAGCATCGACGACTGGAAGCGGTTCTCGCAACGCCATGGCAACGAGACCATCTTCAAATACTCGGTGACGCTGCTGGACAACATCGAGTTCATCGTGGCCAGAAGCGACAACGAACGCCGGGAGATCATCCAGAGTTTCACCCGGCGTGGCATCAAGAAACTGCCCGACGGGCGCAAGGTGGAGGACATCGTCCATACCTCGCAAAGCTGGAGCAAACGCAAACAATGACCATGAAGGACTTTACCGAACAGGAGAAACGGCGGCTGCAGGAATCGCTGCACTGGTTCAACAGCCGGGGCAGCCGCATGACGGTCAGAGAATCCGGGGATCTCTTTCTGGACACCCTGGTGGACAGCTTCACCGTCACCCGGATCGCACCCCATTTCGACGCTGCTGGCAACCATCTGCGCACCGATTTCTGGCTGTTGTGGAAAGCGCTCGGTTACGACGAGGGCTTCCAGCACGCCCACACC
>JAHDND010000064.1 GCA_018435665.1 Candidatus Thiosymbion sp.
GGGCGGCCCTGGTAGTAAAGCTGGCCGGTGAGGGTGATGGGGCCGATGAGCACGCCGGTCGGCTCGTCGCAGCGGGTGAGGCCGTTCATGCTGCGGCCTCCAGTCCCAAGCCAATTTGCCGATTGCGCCCACTCAGGCAATGCGGCGAAAACCATATCCGCTCGCGCGTGGCATTGGCGCGGCCGGCCTTGTCGCCTTGCAGGCCATAGCCGCCATTGGCTTTCCAGGCAAACGCGGACCAGGAGGCGGGCATGTCGTGCTCGCCCTCATAACCGCACAGGGCAATGCGCAGCCGGGGGTCATCGCCATGGGCCAGCGCCCACTCGCGTACCGCATGGGCGACCTGCTGACAGTCCACGGCATAGAGATCTCCATCACGCCCAGCGGTGTCGGCATATGGCGGGTCGAGCAGGACGCCGGTAATGCCAGCGTGCTTGATGGTCACGGAATTGCCCATGACCCGCGTCCAGTCGCCACAGCACACGCGGACATCGCGCAGCCGGACGGACAGGGCTGTAAACCAGTCAGCGATGAACGCGCCCCGCCCGGCATCGCCCAGGTGCGGGAGCTTGCGGTTGATGCCCTGGCCGGCATCGCCCAGGTGCGGGAGCTTGCGGTTGATGCCCTGGCCGGCAGTGCCTGCCGCTTGCAAACGGGTATCGACCAGCCGCCCATCGCTGCTCTGCCACGGCCCATTCCCACTGCACCAGCCGCCGCCAATCCAGGCACAAATACCCCACAGCCACCAGCCGGCGATCTTGGCGTCGAAGTACTCCGGGTCGCCCATCAGGCGCGTCGTCAGGTCGCCGCGTTGCCCCACCAGCCAGGCGTGGCGCGCGTGGAGATCCACCTCGTTGACGGGCCAGTCCGCATGAGTGGCGGTGGCCTCCGGGTCGCGGGCGATGGCGCGCCAGGCATTGGCCACGAAGCCATCGGCGTCGTTGATGGTCTCCGGCCCGGTGAATGGTTGCGGACGTTGGAGCAGGACGGCGCCGGAACCAAAAAACGGCTCGACGTAGTTGCTGACCGAGCCTAGCCGCTCCCAAATGGGCGCCGCCACTTTGGACTTTCCGCCAAACCACGGGAAGGGGGCGGGCGGGGGCACGGTGTCTGCAATGCTGAGATCCGTCATACCTACCCCACCTTCCCCGCCAAAATATCCACCAGCCAGAACCGATCGCACCGCCCGGGGAACCACTCGCCCGGGTGGCGGACCATGAAGCTCCTGAGGCTGGCCCGGCTGACGATCCACTCCGAGGCGCGCCCATCGCCGCGGGTGTCGCCCCGCACTGCCTTGAGCGATCCGGCCTTGATCCAGTTGAGGACCACGTGGCTATCCATGCCCAGCAGCCGCCCGACCTCACTGGCCGTGAACTCCTCGCTCTTGTCCCGCCGCTCCAGGCCCAGCAGCCACATCCTTTGCCCAATGGCCGGCTCGGTGCGCCCGGGGTATCCAGCCGCGGTCAGGGCCTTCTGCACATAGCGCGTGCCACGGCCCTCGTGGGCGTCGAGGATGGCGTCCTCTTCCGGCGTCCACGGCGTGCGCCGGCCCTCGAAGCGCACCCCCAGGCGGATGGCCTGGAGGCGCACCCATTGCCGCGGGCGATCCCAGGTCTGGCAGAACTTCTTCAGCTCCCCCGGCTTGAGATAGCCGCGGTGATAGAGGCGCTTGATGGCGCGGTCGATCTCCGGCGTCGTCGGGCGGAAGGTATGCCCCGCCTGGAAGTGCAGCCCACGCTTGCGGGCGTACTCGGTGATGGCAGGAACCGTGCGGGCCGGCAGGTAGGGGGCGAGGCCCTTGGCGCCAAGGTCGGGATAGTAGGTGTCGAGCAGGGCCAGTTCGGCGTCTGACCATTGATGTTTGGTGCCGACACAAGGCCCGCCGGGCGCGGCGGGGACCAGGGGCGGGCGAGTGGGGACCAGGTTGCCGCTGCCGGCGCTACGGTCGGCCTGGGTCAGGGTAGCGGTGATGGATAGGTCGGTCACAGCGGCACCCCCAACCCCAACTGGGTCACCGTACCCGGCACCACATGCAGCCGCAGCTCCACCTCCCCCTCGCGGATCGTCCACGCATGCTCGGAGAACACCACCGGCTCGGGATGCGACGGGACCCCCTGCCCGGGCAAGATCAGCCAGCAGTCACCAACCACGCACTCCCGGCCCTCTTGCGCCCACAGGCGCTGGCCGGCGAGGGTGGAGTACCAGTAGCCGGGTGGGCAACCGGCGTCGATCTCGATCAGGGTGGCGCGCATCAGGCATTGCCCCCACAGCCGCTGCCGGGCCTCCGCCGCCTCGGCGCAGACCAGACACACCCC
>JAHDND010000238.1 GCA_018435665.1 Candidatus Thiosymbion sp.
CCGCTGGCTTAAGATCGGCTCCCGCTTTCAGCGCGACGATGGCAGCGAGGCGATCAAGCTCGATTGCCTGCCCACCGGCCTGCCCGAGTGGACCGGCTGGGTGAGCGTCTATCCCATCAAGCCCAAGGGCGAGGGGAATGGCTATGGCCAGGCACAACCCCAGCCTGCCAGTCAGCCGGCCTCGGCCTGGGAAGACGAAGACCTTCCATTCTGATCTCCGCGAGGCGTTCCCCGCGCCCGGCGGGCCTGACCTGAGGATAGCCGGGCGTCCCCCAGCCGGCGGTGGGGACATAGCGCAAACACCGGCAGCCCGGGCGGGCAGGTCCCCTTTCAAACCGCCGTCCGTGACCGGGCATCCCCTTCCAGCCTTTTGACCAGCGAGCCACCCATGACACGCACCGATTACGAGCAATCCGTCGCCAACAAGCTGGGCATCATCAATGCCTTGAAAGACAACGTCGGCGATGAGTTCACCGCCTTGGAAATCTCCGCCGCGATGATCGACCCGCCAGACCTCAAGCCCCTTCAAATTGGCGCCGTGCTCAAGAGCATGGTCGCTGAGGGTTTGGTGTCAAATCGGCTAAGCAAGAACATGAACGTTTATCGGCTGACCAAGAAAGCCCTGGCCTGGACTCCGCCTCCCTACGACTGGCGGGCCGAGGGCGCCATGGCCACGCCGCCAGAAAACGCTGCCGAGCCCGTGGCGCCGCAAGATGACAATCCGATGGAGGCCAGTAGTCAACCAGCGGTTGATAACTCCAACTCTCCGGTAATCCCGGATAGTTCACCACTACCCACTGACAGCCGCGAGGACGAGCCGCCGGCGCATCGTGGATGCGGCGGGCACTGCGCCAACCATGCCAGGGCCAGCGATGACCAGGAGCTGACTCAGGCCCTGGAGCGGGCCTTGGCTGAGATCGGCATCCAGACGGAAAACCTAGCGCTGATCCGTGAGCGCGACGAAGCGCTTGAGGACCAAAACGCGGCGGCCCGAGGGGACTTGGCCATTTCGCAGCGTGACCTGGAAGGCGCGCTGGCCAAGATCAATGCCCTTGCCGTGGAACTAGAGGCCCTGGAAGACCGCAACGCCTGCCTTGTTGATGACCTCGCTATCTCCCAGCGTGAGCAAGACCGCCTGCACCAGCAATTGCGGGCGCATGATCGGCAACACGCCGAAGACCAGAACCGCATTGACGCCCTGATGGATGTGGCACGGCCACACCTGGCCAAGGGCAAGCATGGCGATACTGCGCGGGCCGCGGCGCCGTTTGGTTTGCCGGTCATCCCCAAGGACTGGATCGGCCTGCTCAAGCTCACCCTGCTGGACGATAACGCCAAACTGGTGCTCAAAATTGAAAACGAGGGTGGTGGGGCCTATGCGCGACTGAAAGCTGATGCTGTTTTGGATGGCGGTAGCGCGGACTTTCTGCCTGGGGTGATGGATGGGCTGATCGGGCTGATGGACTACCTGTTCCCACACCTCGCCGTCAGCCATCCAGACCATTCTGCCGACACCGGCAACATGGTCGGCAGCGAGGCCCGCCCATGAAAAACCGCCTCTCTGATCTGGTCGACCATCTTTTCAGCCAATGCGAGCGCTTGAATGACGAGGCCCTCCAAGGCGAGCGCTTGCGCGAGGAAATCAGCCGCAGTGGCGCCATGTCCGTCGTCGCCCGGCAGATCATTGATGCCGGTGAACTGGCCCTCAAAGCCACGGATCGGCGCCTGGAGCACGGCAGTCTGGCCCGTATGCCCGGCCTGCTGGGCCTCGACAAGGAGGGCTGAGCATGGCCAGGACCGGACGCCCGCCAGGGCCAAGCATTACCTGGCAGCATCGCTGGACGGATGAGGAGATCGCTTTCCTGCGCGCATGGCGGCCCCATGACACCCTGCCGGAGCTGACTCGCCGCTTCAACCGCCACTTTGGCCTGTCTCTGTCGGTCATCGCCATCGACGGCACCTGCTCACGCTATGGCATCCGCGCCGGCTGGGACGGCTGCTTCCGCCCCGGTGAACAGCCTTGGAACAAGGGTATCAAGGGCTACCAGCCAGGCGGACGCGCGGCGCAGACGCAGTTCAAGGCGGGCAATCAGCCGCACA
>JAHDND010000096.1 GCA_018435665.1 Candidatus Thiosymbion sp.
ACCACCTCCACGACGTAGCGTGCCAGGTGCCCCTCGGGCAGCCACTCCTGTACCGACGGCGGCAACAGAAAGTCGATGTCGCGGTCAATCAGGTGGAACTTGCTCATCGTCGCAGGCCCTCGGAAGTGACTCCGCTATTCTGCCGGACCTCCAGTGTCAGGTCAGGGGCTAAGTCCGACAGGCTGCTAGGGGGCGGTGAGGATCACGACGCGGGTCTAGAGGTCGAGAGAGGGCGTGACCAAGGCGAGGGGGCTGAGTCCGCCTGAGCCGGCGCGGAGCGCGGGCTGGTCTTCTTGGGCGCCGATGGGCCAGAGGGGTTCGCCGAGCCAGGTAGCGTGCGTTGTGGGCACGTGACCTGGCGACGAGGGGGCAGTTCAGGCCAATGGAATAGCGATAGTCGCTCTTGAGACGCCCGCCGATGTGCCGCAGCCAGCTCATGTGCATGGCCGAGGTGAGCAGGCCAAACAAGGGTAACGTCGCGCCCTTCATGATGCGGACCAGGTTGCTCGGGATTACCGGCGGTTCCAGCCAGCCGATCGGTACATACTCCCGCCGCTCGGAGCTGACTTCAGGCCGTGGCCGTCGTTGCCGGATTCCTTGAGGTCGGCCGATCATCACTCCCGCACCGGGCGGGGACGGCCTGGCCGGTTCGCTACCAGGGCCAGGGCGACCGGATGACATACTGGACTTGGCCACCTTGAGGGTTCAGCCAACCACAGCGGCAGGGAGCAAAATTGACCCACCTGAAGGTGGCGAATTGCGGCGTGCGGCGTGCGGCGTGCGGCTTGATGGCGGGTGGTTGCGACAATCTTTCAGGGCTGGGATAGAATCATCCGGGGTAGGGATCTTCCTGGGCCGGGGTCACATCCCCCGGGGGCTCTGGTCTTACGGGATTGCCCACTGTCAGATGACCTACTGTCTCAGCATAGTTTGCTTCCTTGCGCCGATATGAATATCAAGCCAAAAATCGTGATTTCCGCCCTCGACGCCCAACGGTTGGAAAAACTCCTCGAGCCGTTGACGGACGATGCCTTTCCGGGAAAGGTGGAGCTGGAGGCGGAACTGGCCCGCGCTGAGATCGTCGACCCCCATGCGATTCCACCCACGGTGGTGACCATGAATTCCACGGTGCGGTTCCGGGTTCAGTCCTCGGCGGAGGAGTTCACGCTGACCCTGGTGTACCCCAAGGATATGGATGGCTCAGGCGGCAAGATCTCGATCCTGGCGCCGGTGGGCAGCGCCCTGTTGGGCCTGTCACAGGGCGAAGAGATCGAATGGCCCAAGCCAGGTGGGGGGCTGCTAAAGGTGCGGATCGAGGAGGTGACCTATCAACCCGAGCGGGCCGGGGAGTATCACCGTTAGGGGGCGAGGAGGAGTGGTGTGCGGGGTGGGACTCGAACCTGGCGATGCCCCAGCCTCATTGGCGTGAAAGACACGAAAAAGACTTTCGTTTTCAGGGGAGCCCCTCCTCATGACAGCCAGGTCATTCTGGGACCGGGAGGAATGGTGCGCAGGGCGGGACTCGAACCCGCACGGGTTGCCCCACTGGAACCTAAATCCAGGGCGTCTACCAATTTCGCCACCTGCGCGTGGCGGTGATTTTAGCGCGCTCCGCCGCCCTTTGGCATCTCCAATCCACGCCTGACCTGCCTCCGTGGTGATCGCAGGTCCTAATTTTCACGCCTGATCTGGTACCGTCGATCACAAATCCCCACTACCACGCCCGACCTGACCCTGTCGATCGCAGGCCCCCATTTGAGTGGACGCCCGCCGGTCACCAGCTCAAGGGGTCAGGATTGAAGTCGCCAGCGGGAAAAGGCCCGCCGCAAAGTGGAAAAATGGGGCAAGCAGCGCCAGAGGGCGCAAACAGGACTGGCAATTTTCCCCTGGGTCGGGGATATTATCTCGTGACGCCGACTGGGTCTTGACCGGCGGGATTCACGCAGTACGCACCTCACACCACCACTCATCCACCGCTAATGCCGCTCTGCGCGGTTATTGGTGTTGGGGGTGGCCCCGCCGCTTGGCCAGTCCCCGTCCACCCCTATTCAGCCCCATCCTTTCCACATCATTGATAACCACGGATGCAGGTGCCCAATGAGGCCTTCCAGCAACATCCTCTTCCCGCTCCTGATTGCCCTCCTGGCCGTGGTCGCCTGGGCCTTGCTCAATCAGCCCACCCAGGAACCGATGTGGCCGGCCAAGCTGCAAGGGTTCTCCTTCGCCCCCATGCGCGCCGACAGCGATCCTTCCAAAGACATCTACCCTAAGGTCGAGGAGATCGATGAGGACCTGGCCCTGCTCAAGGACACGGTCCATGCGGTGCGGACCTACACGGTCAAGGATACCCTGGCCGAGGTGCCGCATCTGGCGCGCAAGCACCGCCTCAATGTCACGGTGGGGGCCTGGATCGGGCCGGACGCGGAGGAAAACGACAAGGAACTGGATCGTCTGACCGAGGTGTTGTCCCAGGGCAACCGCAACGTGGTCAGGGTCATGGTGGGCAACGAGGCCCTGTTGCGTGGCGATGTGACCGTGCCGGAGATGATCGCCTACCTCGACCGGGTCCGTCGGGGTACCGCCCTGCCGGTGAGTACCGCCGAGCCGCCCTATATCTGGATGCGCCACCCCGAACTGGCCAACCATGTCGATTTCATCACCATCCACCTTCTGCCCTACTGGGAGGAGGTGCCGATCGAGGAGGCGGTGGACCACGTCTTCAAGCGGTTGGAGGACATCCGTCTGCAATTCCCCGGCAAGCCGGTGGTCATTGGCGAGGTAGGCTGGCCAAGCAATGGCCGCACCAGTGGCGGCGCGGAGGCCACTCCGGCCAATCAGATTCGTTTTCTGCGGCGGTTCCTGTCCCGGGCCGAGCAGATGGGGGTTACCTACTACGTCATGGAGGCCTTCGACCAGACCTGGAAGATGGGCATCGAAGGCGCCACCGGTGCCTACTGGGGGGTCTATAACGCCGACCGCCAGCCCAAGTTTGAGTTCACCCAGCCGGTGGTGCGCATCCCCCACTGGCGGGAACTGGTGGGTCTGTCCATCCTCGGTGCCGTCCTGCTGCTGGTCTTCCTCTACCGCGACAGTTCGACCCTGTCCCACAAGGGCAAGGGCTTTCTGGCCCTCATCGTGTACGGACTTTCGACGGCGGTGGTGTGGATCGTCTACGACTACACCCGACAGTACATGACGGTCGGCACGGCCATCACCGGCTTCCTGCTACTGGTAGGGGGGCTGGGGGTCATCCTCTTCATCATGGCCGAGGCCCACGAATGGGCCGAATCCCTCTGGTTGCGCAAGTGGCGGCGCCCCTTTCCCAAACGCCTGGTCAGCGATGGCGAACTGCCCCTGGTGTCCATCCACGTCCCGGCCTACAACGAGCCACCGGAGCTGCTCAAGGAGACCCTAGACGCCCTGGCGGCCCTGGATTACCCCAACTACGAGGTCCTGGTGATCGACAACAACACCAAGGACCCGGCGGTCTGGGAGCCGGTGGAGGCTCATTGTGCCGCCCTTGGACCGCGTTTCCGTTTCTTCCATGTCGATCCACTGGCTGGCTTCAAGGCCGGGGCCCTGAACTATGCCTTGCGGCAGACCGACCCCACCGCGGAGGTGGTGGCGGTCATCGACGCCGACTACGTGGTCCATCCCCTCTGGTTGCGCGATCTGGTGCCGGCCTTCCGGGACCCCGAGGTTGCCATCGCCCAGGCCCCGCAGGATTATCGCGACGCCGATCAGAACGCCTTCAAGGCCATGTGCATGGCCGAGTACCGCGGCTTTTTTCTGCTGGGGATGGTCACCCGTAACGAGCGCAACGCCATCATCCAGCACGGCACCATGACCATGATCCGCCACTCCGCCCTGCTGGAGATGGATGGCTGGGCCGAGTGGTGCATCACCGAGGACGCGGAACTAGGCCTGCGCCTCTTCGAGGCCGGCTACAAGGCCCTCTATATCCCGTACACCTACGGTCGGGGCCTGATGCCGGACAGCTTCAGCGACTTCAAGAAGCAGCGCTACCGTTGGGCCTATGGGGCGGTGCGCATCCTCGCCCATCACCGCCAGCAATTCCTCGGCACCATCAAGACCAAGCTCGACGCCGGCCAGCGTTACCATTTCTTCGCCGGCTGGCTGCCCTGGTTCGCCGATGGCTTCAACATGCTCTTCAACCTGGCGGCCCTCTTCTGGACCGTGGCCATGGTCGTGGCCGAGCTCTACGTCACCCCGCCCTACATGACCATCGCCATGATTCCGCTGGTGCTCTTCACCTTCAAGGTGACCAAGAGCTTTTTCCTCTACCGTCGGCGGGTGGACGCCACCCTGCGTCAGACCTTTGCCGCCGCCCTGGCGGGTCTGGCCCTGTCCCACACCATCTCCCGCGCCATGCTGGCGGGCATGGTCTCGGACAAGCTGGGCTTCTACCGCACCCCTAAGCTGGCCCAGGCCCCGGCCCTGATTCGCGCCCTGGCCGACGCCCGGGAGGAGGGCCTGTTCGTCATCGCCTTCTGGCTGGGCGCCCTGCTGGTGACTTTCCGCTACGACGCCTATCAGATCGACCTGAAGATCTGGGTGGCGGTGCTGCTGGTCCAGTCCATCCCTTACGTCGCCTCGGTGGTGGTCTCGCTCATCAGCGCCATGCAATGGCTGCCCGCCAGCCTGGTGGGGGCCATGCCGGCCATGTCCGGCTTGCCGGAGGAGGGTGGAAATACTACTCGGGGTGAGTCTGGTCCCCAGCCAAAGCCCGCCTTGCCGCGGCGCGATGCTGGAGGGGCGGCGGGATAAGCGACGAGGGTCGGCGGGATAAGCGACTAGGGTCGGCGCTGTGGGCATTGACCGCGGTCCTACTGCCCCGCCAGGGACGCAGATAGTTTTCCGCGTCCTCGCCGGGAACGGGGGCGGTCTGACCCCTACCTGAGAGCTTGTGAAAAAATCCATTTCATTTCAGCCCCCGAGCCGCTAACCCGTTGTTATTGAGTATTACCAGGTTCATGAGCAGGAGGTTTTTCACCGCCTCTGAGCCGTGCTGGGTTTACCCGACCCGGCGTCCGCGCCCGACCTTCAGCGTCGCTCCGTCCCCGGCATCATCTGCTGCATGATCTCCACCGGGTTCACCTGGCGCAGAGGCTCACCGCTACCACCGAAGAGGCCCGTCACCCGGGCCATGGAGGCGCGCATCTGCTGCATGTCGGCGGCCATGCCGGGCAGGGCGCCGACCTTTTCGCGCATATCCCCCACATCCCGTGCCAGGGAGGCCATGTCGGTCTGCATCTTGGCCATATTGGCGGACATGGCGCTCATCTCCCCCGCCATCTGGCCCACGGCCAGGGTCATGTCGTGCATGAGCTTGACCATGTAGAGGAAGGCCGAGCCGCCGATCAGGGCGGCGGCGACCAGGATCAGGCTGGGTCGGGATGAGGACTGGGGGGTCGACATGGGGGTACTCCTCCGACGATCAGGATGGGGGGTGGATGGCCATGGACGGGCCAAGTCGTTTCGCCTATCGGCCTGCCTTTAGACTATAACCCGCCCGTCCCCGATGCTACCTTCGGATGCCCACCCCAGAGGAATATGCCTGGTGTATGCTGACGTCAGCCCCCCTCAGAGGTCTCAGATGCATCATGCCCCTGCCCCCGGAACCCTTTCCCGCCGCCCTGGAACGACGCAAGGCCCGCTGGGAGACCTTTGGCGACTACCGCTACCTGCGCCTAACCGATGATTTTCGCGGTCTGCCCAAGGGCACCCTGGCGTGGCAGGAGCGACTCATTCCCGGTTATCCCCGCATCGGCCGCATCTTTCGCCTGGAGCAGGGCCTGGCCCAGCAGTTTGCCGGCCCCTTCTGGATGGAAGAGAAGATCGACGGCTTCAACATCCGCATCTTCCGCGCCGGCGACGAGCTGCTGGCCCTGTCCCGGGGCGGTTACGTCTGCCCCTTCGCCACCGACCGGGTGCCGGACTTCATCCCCCAGACCCTGTTCACGGCCCACCCGGACCTGGTCATCTGTGCCGAATTGGCGGGGCCCGACAATCCCTATACCCAGGGCGGACCCTCATTCGTCAGCGAGGATGTGCAACTCTTCGTCTTCGACATGATGCGCCTGGGCCAGGCTGGTTTTCTCCCCCAGGCGGAAAAGCAGGCCCTGTGCGCCGCCTTCAATCTCCCGGTGCCCCGGGTCTTCGGCCGGTTCTCCCCTACGGATTGGCGGCAGGTCCTGACGCTGGTGGAGGAACTGGACGCCACGGGCCGCGAGGGGGCGGTCTTCAAGGAGGACGCCCCCCTGGGTCATCGCACCAAGTACGTCACCGCCTGGTCCGGGGTCTATGACATCGCTGTCCGGGCGGACGATACGGTGGAACTGCCGGGAGATTTCTTCACCGGCCGTATCCTGCGCATGGCCCTCTATCTGGACGAGGTCGGACGGGAGCGGGACGCCGGCCTGGAACGAGAACTGGGCCGGGCCTTTCTCGCCGGGCTGGGGCGTTCGGTGGAGCGTTTCAAACGCGACGGCCGGGTCGCCCACGATTTCCGCTGCCGATTCCGTCGCCGGAAGAACGCCCTGGCCTTCATGGAGCACCTGCGCGCCATCCTCGGACACACCCATATCGCCCAGCGCCGGCTGGAGGAAGAGGGGGGCTATTGGGTGCTGGAGTTCGAGAAGGAGGTGCCCAAGCTCACGGGCCTTCTGCACCAGCTCTTCCGCGGCGTCTCGATCCTCGATTGAGCCAGGCCGGGGATGGCCTCAGGCGCGGGGGGCGCCAGGCTCGTCCGCCAGCTTTTCCAGAATGGCGCGGAAATTCAGGGGATGGACCACCTCGATGCCAACCTTGTCCGCCCATTTGCGCAACCCCTCGTCGGCGCACACCAGGGTCGCGTCCAGCTCGAAGGAGAGCAGCAGCACGTCCACGTCCTCCTTGCTGTCCAGGATGCCCTGGCGCAGGGCCTCGCGATAGCGCCCCCGCAGGCGGTTGATCAGCTTGCCCGGATCGTCCAGGGACCGGGCGGCCTCCTTGGCGGCGTCCTCGGCGATACGCAGACCGCGGTCGATGCGGTAGCGCACCTCCTCAATCAGCTCATAAAGCAGGGTTCCGGGGATGGTGAGCTCGTGTTTGCGGGGCGAGCGCAAGCGCACCACGGCCTCGAAGTCCGCCGCCACCTCGGAGAGGTCCTTGATTTTACCCAGTTCCTCATAGACCGAGCCGGGCATGAAGAAGTCTCGCCCCGTGCAGCGCGCCAGCCGACTGAAAACGCGGATCGCCTCCTGGGCATCGGCACCGAAACTGCGGAAGACATCGGGATTGGTGAAGAGGCTGGTGTCGAGCACGAAGCGGTTCATGGGCCCGGTCCTGCCTCAGCCTTCCGGGGGAGGGGAGGGCTGGTGCTCCGGGTGAGGTGCCGGGCGGTCCTGCCGTTTACCGAAAATCACGAAGGCCAGGGGCAGGGCGATGAGCAAGGTCGCGGCGATCTGGCCCGCGGCCAGCAGGAACAGGATCGCGAGAAAACCCAGCAGGGTGAGGGCATTGCGTATCAGGGCGCCGTGGTTGGATATCATCATGGCAATCGTCGTGACCCGCGCGGGAATGGGTTCATGGTACACCCTTTGCGCCACGGCGTTGGCGGCTCTGGCCAAGGCCAGGCAGGTTATACACCTGGCATTCCAGAACGCCGCGACGGGAAGCCTCGCCCTGCCGGACGGGTCTGCCCGCGCGCCCTTTGACTGCGGGATACCCTAAAATGCCCTCTTTGGAAGTATTCCCTGGCTGGATAAAGCCAACCAGGCCCTGGATGCCGTCACGGCAGTGGCTTTATGCGCTTACCTCAGCTTTACAAACTCATGCTGCCCCTCCTCATCCTGGTGCTGGCCAGCGGTATCTTTGCCTACCTGCGGGCGACGCGCCCGCAAAAACCGGTGGCTGCCATCGAGGAGCGGGTTTGGCGGGTCGGGGTCGAGCCGGCGCGGCTGCAGCTCCTGGCGCCACAATTGGCGCTCTACGGGAAGGTTGAAAATCCTAACCTGCTCAGGATCATGGCGGCAGGCCCGGCCCAAGTGGCGGAGGTCGCGGTACGGGACGGCCAGCACGTGCTGCCAGGCGCGTTGCTGGTAAGCCTGGATGACCGGGACTTCCTCCCGGCCCTGCACCAAGCGGAGGCCTTGGAGGCGGAACTGGTGGCCTTAATACAAAGCGAAGGCCTGCGCCACGCGCGGGACCAGACCGCCCTGGAGCAGGAGCGTAAGCTGCTCGAACTGGCCCAGGCTGGTGTCGAACGGGCGGAGCGGCTCAAGACCCAGCGAGCGGGATCGGATGCCGATCTTGACGCGGCGGAGCAAGGGCTGGCGCAACAACGTCTGGCGGTCAATCAACGGGAGCGGGACCTGGCCGATCACCCGGCGCGGCTCGCCGCCCTGGAGGCGCGCCTGGCCAGTGCCCGGGCCAGGGTAGCGGAGATTGCTCTGGACCGGGAGCGCGCGGTGGTCCGGGCACCCTTCGCGGGTCTGGTGGCGGGGGTGGAGGTGGCGACGGGGGATCAGGTGAAGGCGGACGCCCAGCTCCTGCGCCTCTACGCCCCGGCCGAGCTCGAGGTCCGGGCGCGGATCCCCGCCCCCTACCAGGCAGAGATCGGCGCCGCCCTGGCCGCCGGGGAGGACCTGCTGGCCTGGGCCGATCTCGGGGGGGAGGCCACCCCGCTGCCCTTGCGGCTGGAGCGTCTCGCCGGAGAAGCCCAGGCCAGCGGGGTCGACGGCCTGTTCCGGGTCCTCGCCGGGGCGGAGGCCCTGCGGTTGGGACAGGTGGTGGAATTGCGCCTGGAGCGCCCGGCCCGGGAAGGGCTGGTCGCCGTGCCCTCCGCCGCCGTCCAGGGTGGCAACCGCCTGTACCGAGTGGGGCAGGGACGGTTGCAGGGCCTGCCGGTGGAGGTCCTGGGGACCTGGCTGCCCGCGGCCCTCGCCACCACCGCCGCGCCAGCCGGGGAGGAACGCCTGCTGGTCCACTCCCCGGCCCTGCGTGAGGGGGACGCCATCCTCGTCACCCCCCTGCCTCATGCCCTGGAGGGTCTGCGGGTGGAGGTGGCGCCATGAGTCCGGGCCCTTCCCGGGATCCGCTGGCGGTGCATCGGCGCGATCTGCTGGGGATCTTCGCCCACCACAAGGTGGCGGCCAATCTGCTGATGCTGATGATGCTCCTCAGTGGGGTGCTGGCCCTGGAGCGGCTCAACGTCCAGTTCTTCCCTCGCTTTGCCCTGGACATCGTCACGGTGCGGGTCCTCTGGACCGGGGCCAGCGCCGAGGACGTGGAGGTCGGCATCACCCAGCCCCTGGAGCAGCGGCTGCGCGCGGTGGACAATCTGCACAAGCTGACGTCCACTTCCGCCCAGGGGGTGTCCAGTATCACCCTGGAGTTTGCCGATGGCACCGATTCCCTGCTGGCCCTGGATCAGGTCCGGCGCCTGGTCGACGAGTTCCGCAATTTTCCCGACGACGCCGAAAAGCCCGAGGTGGCCCTGGCGACCCGCTACGAGACGGTGGCACGGATTCTCATCACCGGGCTGGATGATCCCGGAGAACGCCGCAACCTGGCGCGCCGCTTCGAGACCGAACTGCTGGATGCCGGCATCGACCGGGTGGATATCGAGGGCTTGCCCCAGGAACTGATCGCCATCCAGCTCGATCACGGCCGCCTGGCGGAACTGGACCTGGGGCTGGACGCCGTGGGGGAGCGCATTGCCGCCCTCAGTCGCGATCTGCCCGCTGGCGTGGTCGGCCGGGAGGAGGGCAGCCGCGAGTTGCGTGGCCTGGACCAGGCCCGGGACCCCCTGGCCTTTGCCCGGCTGCCGGTCGCCACCGCCGAGGGGTCGCGCATCAATCTGGGCGATGTTGCCACCATCGAACGCACGGCCCGGGATGACCAGACCTGGCTCTCGGTGGCGGGCAGGCCCGCGGTGGAACTGGTGGTGCGCCGCTCCGAGCAGGGTGATTCCCTGGCGGCGGCCCGGGTTTTGGAGGACTGGCTGGCGCGGACCCGGCCGCAACTACCCCAGGGCGTGGAGCTGCGGGTCTATGACGAGGCCTGGCAACTCATCGCCGAGCGCATCCTGTTGCTGGTCAAGAACGGCCTGGGCGGGCTGGTGCTGGTGGTCGCCATCCTCTACCTGTTCCTCACCGGGCGCGTGGCCTTCTGGGTCGCGGCGGGCATCCCCACCGCCTTCATGGCCACCCTCTTCATCCTCTGGCTGGCGGGGGGCAGTATCAACATGATCAGCCTCTTCGCCCTGATCATGGCCCTGGGCATCATCGTCGACGATGCCATCGTCGTCGGCGAGTCGTCCTTGGCCCATTACCAGCTGGGGGAACCGGCCCTGTTGGCGGCCGAGGGTGGGGCCCGGCGCATGCTTGGGCCGGTGATGGCATCGACCCTGACCACGGTGGCGGCCTTCATGCCCCTGCTGCTGGTGGGAGGGGTCTTCGGCGCCATCATGGGGGCCATCCCGCTGGTGATGATCAGCGTGTTGATCGCCTCGCTGCTGGAAAGCTTCCTGGTGCTACCAGGACACCTGCGCCATGCCTTTCAGCACCTGCACCGGGTGCAGCCGGATTCCCTGCGCGGCCGCCTGGATCGCGCCTTCAACCGCTTTCGCGATCAGGGCTTTCGGCCCCTGGTGATGGCGGCCATCGCCCGCCCTGGGGTGACCCTGAGTCTGGCCCTGGCCTTTTTGCTCCTGGCGCTCGGGTTGCTGGCCGGGGGGCGACTGAAGTTTGTCTTCTTTCCCACCCCCGAGGCCCAGATCCTGGTGGCCGACGTGACCTTCGTCGCCGGTACGCCCCGGGCACGGGTGGATGCCTTTCTCGACCACCTGAGCGAGGCCTTTTGGCAAACCGAGCGCGACTTGGGGGCGGGTGAACTGGTCAAGGTGGCGGTGGCGGTCCACGGCGCCAAGACCGGGGGTGGCGGCTCCAGCGCCAGCGGTGAGCAATTGGGGGGGCTCAAGGTGGAGTTGACCCCGCCGGATGCCCGGACAGTGCGTAACGCGGAATTGATCGCGGCCTGGCGCGAGCGCCTGATCCTGCCCGCCGGGCTGGAGACCCTGACCATCATTCCGCGGCGCATGGGGCCCACCGGGCGGGACCTGACGTTACGCCTGAGCGGTGGCGATGCCGAGTCCCTGAAACAGGCGGCCCTGCGGCTGCAGCAGGCCCTGGCCGGCCTGCCCGGGGTGATGGAGGTGGAGGATGACCTGGCCTATGGTCGGGAGCAGTTGATTTACCGGCTGACCCCGGCCGGGGCGGCCCTGGGGCTGACGGTGGCGGGGCTGGGGCGGCAGTTGCGTACCGCCTTCGCCGGCCAATTGGTACAGATCTTCCAGGACGGTCCGGATGAGGTAGAGGTGCGGGTGCGTCTGCCGGCGGTGGAGCGCGATCGCCTGGCGAGCCTCCAGCGCCTCAATGTGCGCCTGCCCGATGGCCGTGCCGTGCCTCTGACGGCGGTGGCCGAGTGGCATACCCGCCGGGGTTTCGAGGTCTTGCGCCATGCCGAGGGGCGGCGGGCGGTGGAGGTGACGGCGGACGTCAACAGTCAGGTGACCTCGGTGGCGGCCCTGACGGCCAGTCTGGAGGAGACCACGCTGGCGGAGCTGCGCCAGACCTGGCCACAACTGACGGTAAGCTTCGAGGGCCGCGCCACGGATCAGCGCGCCGCCCTGGCGGACCTGAAGACCGGGCTTTTGGTGGGTCTGTTGCTGATCTATCTGGTCCTGGCCTGGGTCTTTTCCTCCTATGGCTGGCCACTGGTGGTGATGACCATCATCCCCTTCGGACTGGCCGGCGCCCTCTTCGGCCACTGGGTGATGGGCCTGGATCTGACGCTCTTGTCGCTGTTCGGCTTCTTCGCCTTGTCCGGGATCGTGGTCAACGATTCCATCATCCTGGTGGACTTCTACCGGTGGCTGCGTACCCAGGGCCTGGAAATCGCGGAGGCCCTGGTGGAAGCGGCTTGTCAGCGCCTGCGCGCGGTGCTGCTGACCTCGCTGACGACCATCGCCGGCCTGGGACCCTTGCTGTTCGAGACCTCGCTACAGGCCCAGTTCCTCATCCCCATGGCCTGTTCCATTGCCTTTGGCCTGGCCAGCGCGACCCTGTTGGTCCTGCTGGTGGTGCCGGCGTTGCTGGCGGTCTACGAGCGCATGCATCATCGGCTGGCGCGCTGGTGGGGCGGGGTGGAGACGGCCGGGGCGGGGTGAGCGGGGGGGCGGTGTAGTATCGGCCAGGGGACAAGCCCCTGGCCGGTGCGGGTTAGGCGGCGGAGGTGGCCGCGCGGGGGAGCGGATCAGTCCGTCTCGCTGCGCTGGTAGGCGTCCTGGAGTTGCTTTTGGACGTTGGGTGGCACGGCCTCATAGTGGCTGAGCTCAATGGCGTAGGTGCCCTCGCCGCCGGTCAGGGACTTGAGGCGGGACTCGTAGCCCTCCAGCTCCGCCAGGGGCACCTCGCCGTCGATGGCGATCTGGCCCATGGCGGCGGCGTCACTGCCCAGGACTCGGCCGCGGCGGCTGGAGAGGTCGCCGGCCAGGTCGCCCATGGCGCTGTTCTGGGCGAGGATGCGGATCTTGACGATGGGCTCCAGGATCACCGGCCGCGCCTTGTCGATGGCCTCCAGGAAGGCCTTGCGTCCGGCGGTGACAAAGGCGATGTCCTTGGAATCGACGGGGTGGAACTTGCCGTCGTAGAGGGTGACGCGGACGTCCTGGAAAGGATAGCCGGCGATGGCGCCCTCGCCCAGAATCTGCCGCACGCCCTTTTCCACCGAGGGAATGAACTGGTTGGGCACGGTGCCGCCGACCACGGCATCGACGAACTCGAAGCCGGCGCCGCGCTCCAGGGGCTCGATACGGATAAAGACCTCGCCGAACTGGCCGGCGCCGCCGGTCTGTTTCTTGTGGCGGTGATGGCCCTCGGCCTTGGCGGTGATGGTCTCCCGATAGGGGATGCTCGGCGGGCGGGTGTCGACCTCGACATGGAACTGATCGGCGAGCCGGCGCATCAGCACCTTCATGTGCAACTCGCCCAGGCCGCGCATCACCGTCTCGTTGGTGGAGGGGTTGTGCTCGACATGGAAGCAGGGGTCCTCGGACTCCAGCTTATGCAGGGCATCGGCCAGCTTCTGCTCGTCGCCGCGCTTCTTGGGAGAGATGGCCAGGCCATAGAGGGGCACCGGGCATTCCATGGACTTGAGGTGATGGTGGTCCTCGTCATGGGAGTCGTGGAGCACGGCATCGAAGTGGACCTCGTCCACCCGGGCGATGGCGAGAATGTCCCCGGGGACGCCATCCTGGACCTCGATCTGCTCGTTGCCGTGGAGACGGTAGAGGTGGCTGACCTTGATGGGCTTGCGGGCATCACCGATGTAGAGCTGGCTGTTGGGGGTGACGCGCCCCTGGTGGATGCGGAAGATGCCAAGCTTGCCGCGGAAGGGGTCGTTGATGACCTTGAAGATGTGGGCCAGGACATGCTGAGTGGGGTCCGGACTGACGGCGACGGGAACCATGTCGGCGCCCTCGCCCTTCATGAAGGGGGGCGGATTTCCCTCGGCCGGGTTGGGCATCAGGCGCACCAGAATCTCCAGGAGTTCCGGGATACCGGCGCCGGTCTCGGCGGAGATGTAACAGACCGGGATCAGGTGCCCCTCGCGCAAGGCCTTTTCAAAGGGGTCATGGAGTTGCTCGGGCGCCAGGTCCTGACCCTGCTCCAGGTAGAGCTCCATCAGGGCCTCGTCCACCTCCACCACCTGGTCGATGATGCGGCCATGGGCCTCCGCGACGCTGGAAAAATCGGTCGGGGCGCCGCTGGGCTGGAAGAAGCAGTCCACGACCTGTTGGCCACCGTTGGTGGGCAGGTTGATGGGCAGGCACTCGGGGCCAAAGGTGTCGCGGATCTGTTCGGTAAGGCCGGCGAGGTCGACGCCCTCGGCATCGATCTTGTTGACGATGATGATCCGGCACAACTGCCGATCCTTGGCCGTGGCCATCATGCGTTGGGTCACCCGCTCGATACCGGCCTGGGCGCTGATGACCACGGCCGCGGTCTCCACCGCCGGCAGGATGGACAGGCTGCGGCCGATGAAGTCGGGAAAGCCGGGGGTGTCGAGCAGATTGACGTGCTTGCCGTGGGCGTTGAAGCTGGTAATGCCGATGTCCAGGGAGTGTTTGTGCTCCTTCTCCAAGGGGTCGTAATCACAAACGGTGGTCCCCCGGGCCACGCTGCCAGGCGTGGGGATGACCCCCGTCGCGGCGAGCAGGGCCTCCACCAGGGTGGTCTTGCCAGCACCGGCGTGACCCACCAGGGCAATGTTGCGGACGTCCTCGGCATTGTAGTCAGACATGGAGAAAACCTTCCAAGCAGGATGCGGGGTTGGTGAAAAGGGCGCCGCGACCGGGCGGCGGCCGGCTGGCCGAAGTATATCCCAACCGGCTGGCGGGGAAGAGAGTCACACTTGGCGGTTGGCAAAGGGGCTATATTTACCGACAGGTACCGTGCCCGGCACCCAGCCCCGGCCTCTGGCATCCGGCGCCAAGGGGCATGCCCGGAGCGGGTCAAGCAACCACCCAAGGGAAGAGGAGCGATTCATGAGTCTGATCTTGACGTCCACCGCCTTTACCCACGGCGGCATCATTCCCCGGCGCCACACCTGCGCCGGCGAGGATATCTCACCCGATCTGGCCTGGAGCGGGGTACCGGCGGACACCCAGAGCCTGGTGCTGCTGATCGACGATCCCGATGCGCCCGATCCCCAGGCGCCACGCACGGTCTGGGACCATTGGGTCCTCTACAACCTGCCCCCGGACGCGGTGGGTCTGCCCGCCGGTATCCAGCCCGCGGACTTACCCCCGGGAACCCGGCAAGGGCTGAATAGCTGGGGGCGCACCGGGTACGGGGGGCCCTGTCCCCCCATCGGCCGCCATCGCTATTTTCATCTGCTTTATGCCCTGGATTGCCAGTTGCCGGACCTCGGCGAGCCGCACAAGAACCGGCTCCTGGCGGCCATGGACGAGCACATCCTGGCCCGGGCGGAGCTGGTGGGAACTTACCAGAAGGGAGATGGGGAGTAGGAGGAAAGGGGGCGGCACCGGCGGCCCCTTTCTCGCTCACTTATCGCGGATGTAGTTGTAGATATTCAGGTAATCCATGCCTGGAATATTCCAGGAATAGTCGCTGCGCATGGCGTTCTTCATCAGCTCCCGGAAATGATCGGGGTGTTGGTAGTAGCAGGCGATGGCCCGCCCCAGGGCCGATTCCAGACCCGGCTGGTCGTAATTCTCGAAGACGTAGCCATTGCGCTCGTGCAAGGGGCGATGGGAATAGTCCTTATCGTAGACGGTGTCCGCCAGGCCGCCCACGGCGCGCACCACCGGGATGGTACCGTAGCGCAGGGCGATGAGCTGGGTCAGACCGCAGGGCTCGAACTGGCTCGGCACCAGCAGCATGTCGGCGCCGGCGTAGATGAGGTGTGACAACTCCTCGTCGTATCCGATCTCCAGGTGGCAATCCGGGCTGTCGTTCAGCATGCGCTTCAGGCCCCAGAAATCGGCGTTGATGCGCGCGTCCGGGCTGGAGCCAAGGAGCACGAATTGAGCACCATGCTCCAGGCTGTAGAAAATGGCGTGGCGCACCAGTTCCAGGCCCTTCTGGGGGTCGAGCCGCCCGATGAAGGCGATGATGGGCTTGGCGTTATCCGCCAGCAGGAAACGGTGGCGCAGGGCCCGTTTGTTGTCGTATTTGCCGTCAAGGGTGTCGAGGCCATAGCGCACGGGCAGGTAGCGGTCGACCTCGGGATTCCAGACGTCATAGTCGATGCCATTGACCACCCCACCGTATTTGAGGTGATGGGTGTGGAGGGTCGGCTCCAGGCCGAAGCCCTGGCCGCCGTCGCGGGTCTCGAAGGCGTACCGCGGCGAGACCGTGGTGGTGAAGTTGGCGTAGACGATGCCACCCTTGAGCAGGTTGAGGGCGTGGGGGTTGTGATTGTCGCGCAACCGGCTGTAATCGAAGAAGTGTTCCGGCCGGCCTAGCCCCGTGGCGCGCAACAGTTCCTGACCGGTGACCCCCTGGTGCTTGAAGTTGTGGATGGTCAGGCAGACCCGGGGATGGGTCATGCCCAGGTGCTGGTAGATCTCAAAAAGGAACAGCGGCACCAGGGCCGTCTGCCAGTCGTGGCAATGGATGATATCCGGGTGCTTGCCGGCCTTGAACAGGAACTCCATGGCCGCGCGGGAGAAAAAGGCGTAGCGCAGCAGGTCGTCGTTGAAGCCGTAAATGGCGCCCCGATTGAAGAAGTTGTCCGGGGAGTGGGGCTCGATGAAGAAGCACTTGCGATCGTGAACGAAGCCAAAGTAGACGGTGCAATGGATGGCGCCCTCATACCAGGGAACCCACAGGTCCTGGAAGGCGACATGGAGTTCGTAGATGTGGTCGTAGCGCAGGTTGTCGTATTTGGGCAGGATGATCTCGACATGGTTGCCGCGGATCGATAGCTCCCGCGTCAGGCCAAAGACCACGTCGCCCAGACCGCCAACCTTGGCCACGGGCGCCATTTCGGGGGTGATCTGGACGATGTAGAGGCTGGGCCCCTGATAGACGTAGGGGGAGGGCGCCTGGCTGGTGTCGGACTGTTCCGGGTAGGGTTCCAGGATGTGGACCGATTCCGGTTCCGCTTCCGACTCCGCGGCGGGGGGCGTAGCCTCGACCTGGACCTCGTCTGACACGGGGGCGGGACTCATGGGGGCCGGAGAGGCTGCCACCAGGGGCTCCACGGTCGCTGGGCCGGGAACAGGGGTGACTTCAGCGGCGGGAGCCGAAGGGATCTCGGTGGCGTCTAGCAGGTCGAGGGACGGCGCCGTGGTGACCATTTCGCTCAGATCGAGGGCCAGCGGCGCCAGGTCCGGGGGGGTATCCCCGGCAGGCGGTTGCCCGGGCTGATCCGCCGCCCTGCTGGCGCCAGGGCGAGGGGCCACGGGCACACCAGGGGCTGTGGGCACCCGAGGGGTGGCCTTGGGCGCGGCTCGCTCAGACCTGGCCGGGGAGGCAGGCTTAGGCGTAACGGTGGGTGTGACCTGCGGCGCTGAGGGAGGCGGTTCCGGCTTCGGGACCGGCCTGGGCGTATTAGCGGACGAGACCTGCGACGCCGGGGAAGCAGGCGCCGGCTTCAAGGGCGCCTTGGGCGTCGCGGGGGGTGTGACCTGCGGCGCCGGGGAAGACGGTACGGGCTTCGGAGGCGCCTTGGACGCCGCGGCAGTTGTGACTTGTGGCGCAATGGAAGCCGGCGCCGGCTTCGGGGGCGTCTTGGCCGTCTCGGCGGGTTTTTTGGAATCGACTGATTTTTTGGCCATCGCATTATCCAGGTAGCGGGTCCTGCCAGAGCCTGGCAAGGGCCGGGACCACAACGGCCGTCACCATGGCCGTCACGGGGAATATTAGGCGGATTATACCCCCCGCCACTGGCTTCCCCGTGGATCCGGTTTATTCCTCGGTTTCGACGATCACGCCGCTGCCGTCTCGTCCCTCGATGATGACCAGCTTACCCAGGGTGGGGTGGCGCAGGGCCCAGACGGTGAAGTCCAGGTGGGACCGGCTGGTGACAACCTCACACTCGTCACGCAGGTCCTTGAGAACTTGGGATTCGGCTTCTAAGGTGCGCATGATGACTCTCCGCGGCAAATAACCGGAAACTGCCTGGTGATGACCCTAGTTTACCGGGAAGCGACCAGTGATTCCCGCGTGGCGGCCACTCGGTTGGCCCGAAAGGCCGGGGAACGGCGATCGCCGCCACGCTGCCGAGGTTGGGCGCGTCGGTTGACCAGGCCCTCGATGTCCCGGGCGAAGGCCGCGTCGCCCAACAGCCAGGATTTATTGGTGGCGTCACGGATTCGCTGAACCGTCGCCGTCTCCAGGGGCGTGGCGCACAGGTCCCGGTATGCGGCCTGGCGAGCCTTGTTGGAGCGGCCCAGGCGCTGGTAGCCGGGATGGGGGCTGACCAGCCGATCCTCGACCCCCAGGGCATGGCAGCCGTAACTGGACCAGTCGTAGTCCCCCGGCTCGGCGACCAGACCGGCCCGGACCGGATTGAGTTCCACGTAGCGGGCACAGGGGAGCAAGAAGGCCTGCGGGTCCAGGAGGGTCGCCCGGTACCGTCCCTCCCACAGGGGGCCCGTGACGAGATAGCGTTCGTTGAAGTACTTGACGTAATAACGCCCGATGCTCTGCATCAGCTTGCCGACGCTGTCCTCGGCCTGGGGGGTCAGGAGCAGGTGGAAGTGATTGGGCATCAGGACGTAGGCATGGATGGCGCAGCCGAATTTTTCGCTGGCCTTGACCAATGACTCCCAGAAATACCAGTAATCGGCTTCATCCCTGAGGTAGGGGCGGTGGTCCAAGCCACGCTGGATCAGATGTTGGGGATAGCCAGGAAGGACGAAACGGGGCAGGCGGGCCATGGCGGGGGTGGCTCCTGTGGTAGTGATCTGGCACTAAGTATAGATCGCTCTCCTCAAGGGTCCGGAGAAGTGCCTCGCTGTTGCCTCGCCGTCGATCCGCGGGCGTGCGCGGGGGAAACGCCGCGCATCGTCTCGCTAAATTCGCGTCGCTAATCATCGCGTCGCTAATCATCGCGTCGCTAAATTCTGGTAATGGGCGCATCAACTGCACTAAACTCCGCCCCAGTCGCGGCTGGCCATCCCGGGTGCCATACCCGGATGCGGCGGTGGCAATCAACCTGAACAATACGAGGAGCCCCACTGACATGAAACGCACATCCATTCTCTTGGGACTTGTTTGCCTGGGTCTGGCCTTCGTCGCCCAGGCCGAGGAGCCCATCGTCATCAAATTCAGCCATGTCGTGGCGTCGGACACCCCCAAGGGCAAGGCGGCGGAGCATTTCGCCAAGGTCGCCAGCGAAAAGACCAAGGGCAGGGTCAAGGTCGAGGTCTATCCCAATAGCACCCTCTACAAGGACAAGGAAGAGGTGGAGGCCCTGCAGCTCGGTTCAGTGCAGATGCTGGCCCCCTCCCTGGCCAAGTTCGCCCCCCTGGGCGTCAAGGAATTCGAGGTCTTCGACCTGCCCTACATCTTCGATGACTACGAGCAGCTCCATGCCGTGACCGAAGGGCCGGTGGGCAAGTCCCTGCTCGACAAGCTGGGCGACAAGGGCATCCTGGGTCTGGCCTATTGGGACAATGGCTTCAAGGTCATGAGCGCCAACAAGCCCCTGCGGGAGGTCAAGGACTTTCGGGGTCAGAAGATGCGCATCCAGTCCTCCAAGGTCCTCGAGGCCCAGATGAAGGCCCTGGGCGCCAGCCCCCAGGTCATGGCCTTCTCCGAGGTCTATCAGGCCCTACAGACCGGCGTGGTGGACGGCACCGAGAACCCGCCATCCAACCTCTACACCCAGAAGATGTATGAGGTGCAGAAGTATGTGACCCATTCCAACCATGGCTATCTCGGCTATGCCGTCATCGTCAACAAGCCCTTCTGGGAGGGGCTGCCCGCCGACATCCGCAAGGCCCTCGAAGAGGCCATGGCCGAATCCACCCAGTACGCCAACGACATCGCCAAGCAGGAGAACGACGACTCCCTGGCCAAGGTCAAGGCGAGTGGCAAGAGCGAGATCATCGAGCTCACCCCCGAGCAGAAACTGGCCTGGAAAAAGAGGCTGGTCCAGGTCCACAAAGAGATGGAAGGCCGGATCGGCAAGGACCTGATCGAATCCATCTACAAGGCCACCGGCTGCGATTGCGGCAAGCTCTGAGCCTAAAGCGGATCTGAAGGGCGGGGCGGCTGGCCCCGGTGCCGCCGCCCGTGCCCCTGGATCCCGGCAAGCTCCCGAGCCCCAGCCGACCTGACGCTCATCGCCTGACACTAGGTCGGGGCGAGTTCCCGGCCTGCCGGAGAATCGCCGTGCTGAAAGTCCTCGATCACCTGGAGGAGTGGCTCATCGCCCTCCTCATCGGGGTGGCGACCCTGATCATCTTCGTCGCCGTCCTCCATCGCTACACCCTCGACATGGCAGCGACCTGGGAATGGGATGCCCTCTACGATGCCCTGTTCACCATCAACCTGGGCTGGGCTCAGGAACTCACCATCTACCTGTTCGTCTGGATGGCCAAGTTTGGCGCCGCCTATGGCGTCCGCACCGGCATCCACGTCGGCGTGGATGTCCTGATCAATAACCTCCAGGAAAACATCCGCGCCAAATTCGTGCTGTTCGGACTCTTCGCCGGCGCCCTGTTCACCGGCACCGTCGGCTCTTTTGGCGTCAAATTCGTGTGGCACCTGGCCCACACGTCCCAGATCACCCCCGATCTGGAGATGCCGGTGTGGATCGTCTATCTCGCCATTCCCCTGGGCTCCTTCCTCATGTGCTTCCGCTTCCTGCAGGTGGCCTGGTCCTTCTACCGGACCGGTGAATTGCCCCAGCACGATCACGCCCGCGTCGAGGGCCTGGAAGAGGAAGTGGAAGCCGCCCAGGAAACCGGCCTACCCGAATGCGTCCTGATCGGCGAGGCCATTTCCATCGCCGAGGAGAAGGAACATATCCATGGCGCGCATCTGCCGGACTATGACCGGGCGGACGCGCTCTCTAGCAAAGAGGAGGGGCGTAAGTGAACGGTCTGATCATCTTTGGCATCCTGGTCGCACTGATGCTGACCGGCATGCCGGTCTCCATTGCCCTGGGCCTGACGGTATTGAGCTATCTCTTCGCCTTCACCGAGGTCCCCATTGAGTCCGTTGGCCTCAAGCTCTTCACTGGCATCGAAAAGTTCGAGATCATGGCGATCCCCTTCTTTATCCTCGCCGGCAACTTCCTCACCCATGGCGGGGTGGCGCGACGCATGATCAATTTCGCCACCAGCATGGTGGGGCACTACCATGGGGGACTGGGCCTGGGGGCCGTCTTCGCCTGCGCCCTCTTCGCCGCCGTCTCTGGCTCCTCACCAGCCACGGTGGTGGCCATCGGCTCCATCCTCCTCCCCGCCATGGTCAAGCAGGGCTTTCCCGCGCGGTTCGGCGTGGGCACCATCGCCAGCGCCGGCGGTCTGGGGATACTGATCCCGCCCTCCATCGTCATGGTGATGTACGCCGTCTCCACCAACTCCTCGGTGGGCGCCCTCTTCATCGCCGGCATTATCCCCGGGGCGGTGTTGGCCCTGATGCTGGGCCTGACCACCTGGTACATCGCCCGCCGTAATGGTTATCCCCGCATGCCCCGGGTCACCTGGGCGGGGCGAGTGAAGGCCTTCCGCAGTTCCGTCTGGGGCCTGCTGCTGATCGTCATCGTCATGGGCGGGATCTACTCCGGCATGTTCACCCCCACCGAGGCGGCGGCCATGAGCGCCGTTTATGCCTTCGTCATCGCCGTCTTCGTCTACAAGGATCTCAAGATCTGGCAAGTGGGACGGGTGCTGCTGGACTCGGCCAATATGTCGGCCATGCTGCTCTACATCATCACCAACGCCGTGCTGTTCTCCTTCATCCTCACCTACGAGAACATCCCCCAGGCCTTGGCGACCTGGCTGGTGGAGACGGGGCTGGGGCCCATCGGCTTCCTGGTGGTGGTGAATATCCTCCTGCTGCTGGCGGGGAACATCATGGAGCCCTCGTCCATCATCCTGATCACGGCCCCCATCCTCTTCCCGGTGGCGACCGCCCTGGGGATCGACCCCATCCACTTTGGCGTCATGGTCGTGGTCAACATGGAGATCGGCATGATCACCCCGCCGGTGGGGCTTAATCTCTATGTGGCGAGTGGTATCTCCCGGATGGGCATGACCGAGACCACGATCGCCTGCTTCCCCTGGTTGCTGACCATGCTATTGTTCCTCATGATCATCACCTACTGGCCGCCCCTGTCGCTGTGGCTACCCCGGACCCTGGGGATGATGTAGGCCTTTCCCGTGCGCCGGGGAAATAGACGACACATCACAGGTTTCGGCAACGGCAAGGAGGGTCGGGGAGACCAAGAGTTGATGTGCGATGACTATCGTCTGTAAAGATCCTCGGGGCCTTCCCGCCCCGTCGGTCTTTTTTAGTGGTTAGCGGCCCGCCGTGGATCTGAAAACCATGCTCAACATGCTGGCGGTCTTTCAAACCGCCGCCGCGTTGGGCATGTTGGTCGCCAACCAGAAACAGATCAGTTATCGGGGCTTTGGCCTCTGGACCCTGGCCTTTTTCCTGATGGCCTTTGGCATGACCCTGGTCAGCCAGCGGGGCAACATCGCCCCCTTCCTGAGTATCCTGGTGGCCAATGCCATGGTGCTCGGCGCGATCGCGGTCTTTCACCAGGGCACCCACCTCTTTCTCAAACTTCCCGGCCGTTCCCCGCTGTGGATCGATCTGGTGGTGATCGCCCTGGTCCTCCTCGCGATCCTGCCCCTGCAACCCACCCCCCCCGGGGTGGCCCTGACCCCCCGCACCCTGGCCCTCACCAGTGGCATGTTCATCCTCTGCGTCCATGCCGGGGTCCGCCCACTGATCCATAGGCGCTCTTCCTTCGGCCTGTGGATGTTCTCCAGCGGTCTGGTGTTCCTCGCCCTGTTGAACCTTTCCCGGCTAGCCTTCGCCCTCCAGGCCGATACCCCGCTCTATGATGAGCAGTCCTTGTGGAAATCCAACATGGTCTGGGGCGCCACCGTGACCATCATGATTCTGGTCGGCTGTCTGATGCTGGTCCACGAGGTCACCCTGGAAAAGCTCCAGCGGCGGATGGCCGAGATCGACGATCTCAACCGCAACCTGGAGACCCGGGTCGCCGAGGCCACGGCCCTGCGCATCACCCAGCAGGACATGCTGGTGCGCCAATCGCGCCAGGCGGCCATGGGGGAGATGCTGGGGACCATCGCCCATCAGTGGCGGCAGCCCCTCAGCACCATCGGCCTCATCGTCCAGAGCCTGCGCAAGGCCTTCGACAACCAGCGCCTAGACGCGGCCTTCATGGCCAAGGCCGATGCCGACGCGCGCCGGCAGATCGAGATCATGTCGGATACCATCGACACCTTTCGCGCCTTCCTCAAGCCGGACAAGCAGAAGGCGGCCTTCTCCCCGGCTCGGGTCCTGCGCGAGGCCATCGCCTTTCTGGAGCGGCAACTAGCCGCCAGCCAGATCCAGGTCCAGACGGACATAGCCCCCGGGGAACTGACGGTCATGGGGAACCCCAATGAGTTCAAGCAGGCCCTGATCAACCTGATCGTCAATGCCCGGGAGGCCATCCAGGCCCGCGCCGCCCGTGGCTGGCCGGGGGCTGGGTGGATCCAGGTCACCCTGGGCAGTGACCAGGGCCAGGTGATCGTCCGGGTGGTCGATAACGGCGGCGGTTTTGCCCCGGAGGATCGACCCTCCCTGTTCGACCCCTACTTCACCACCAAAGAGGCGCAGGGGGGGACGGGTCTCGGGCTCTACATCAGTCGGTTGATTATCGAGGATGGCATGAATGGTCGCATCGAGGCTCGTAACGCGGGGGAGGGCGCCGAATTCGTCATCCACCTCGAGGCGTGCCGGCATGGCTGATCTGCGGGACCTCAAGCTGCTCTATGTCGAGGACGAGGAGGAGCAGCGGGAGTTGGTGAAAGGCCTGCTGGAAATGGATGGCGCCCAGGTGATCGGGGCGGCCAACGGGGTCGCGGCCCTGGAGTGCCTGGCCTACGCCGAGGTCGACATCCTCGTCAGTGACCTGCGCATGCCCTTCCTCGATGGCCTCGGCCTGGCGGAACGGGTGCGCCGGCAATATCCCCAGATGCCGGTGGTGCTGTGCACCGCCTTTACCGATACCGACTATCTGCTCCGCGCCATCGAACTCGGGGTCAGCGCCTATGTCCCCAAACCCCTGGATTACGACAAGCTGGCCGCGGAGATCGACCGGGTCGCGGGGGCGGTGCGCCAGCGCCAGCGGATCGCCCGGCTGGAGCAGGAGGCCCTGCGACCCCTCAGCCGGGTCCTGGGCGACTCCCCCAGCATGCGCGCCGTCGCCGCCCAGGCCCGCGCCCTGGCCCAGACCCGTTATCCCATCCTCCTGCTGGGGGAGACCGGCACCGGCAAGTCCCTACTGGCGCGCAAGCTCCACGAGGCCAGTCCCCTGTCCGCGGGCCCCTTCGTGGTCGCGCATCTGGGGGCCATTCCTGAAACGACGGCGGAATCGGAACTCTTCGGCCATGTCCGCGGCGCCTTCACCGGCGCCCTCAAGGATCGTCTGGGCCTCTTCCGCCAGGCCCAGGGCGGCACCCTCTTCCTGGACGATATCGACACCGCCTCCCTGGCCCTCCAGGCCAAGATCCTCCATGCCGTGGAAACCGCCCACATCACCCCCCTGGGCGGGGACCGGCCCCTGCCCGTCGATACCCGCCTCCTCGCCGCCAGCAATGTCGATCTTCTGGCGGCGGCCCAGGCCGGGCGTTTTCGCCTCGACCTCTTCTATCGCCTCGGCAATCTCCCGCTGCGCCTGCCGCCCCTGCGCGAACGCGGCGAGGAGATCCTGACCTTGGCGCGCGCCTTCCTGCGCGAGGCCTGCAACGATCTCGGGCGGGAGGTGCCGGAGACCGAGCCCGCGGTGCTGGATCTGCTCCGCGCCCATCCCTGGCCTGGCAACCTGCGCGAACTGAAATTCGTCATGCACAGCCTGGCGATCTTCGCCGGGCCGGGCCTGACGACGGCGGACCTCCAGGCCCGGCTCCTCCCGCCATTCGCTGACCCCCAGACGCCGCCCGGGGCAGGGCTGCCCACCGGCCAGCCGCTGACTCTGGCCGAGGCGGAGGTGGCCGCCATTCGCGCGGCCCTGCACGCCGCCAAGGGCGTGCGCACGGAAGCGGCACGTCTCCTCGCCATCGACTACCAGCGCCTCAAACGCAAGCTGATCAAATACGGCTTGGCGCCCTAGCGCTCGCCCACCCGACCTGAGACCCAGAAAATTGCTGGGCGAGGTCAATATTTCGGGTAGTCAAAATAACCAGTCCTCATCACATCACCCGGCGCCTGGTGTTCGGCATCCCTGGATGACCGATTGATTGCAAAACAATTACGGTTTAAGGACCGGCTGGCATGAATTCTGTTATGCACTTCGGGATGCCCTGATCTGCCGATGCCCGCCGCTAGCTGTCCCGCGGCGCGGGGTCAGGGTGCCCTGACCGGTGCTGGCCTGAGCCAGCACCGCCCATCCAGTTGGCCAGCCTGAAAGGGGACCCCGATGTTTAGCGCCATGATGCCGAAAAAGAACGAGTTTTTTGTCCAGTTCAACAACCATGCCGATCGCTGCGCCGCAGCTGGCAATGCCATGATGCGGATGATGACGCAACTGGGCAGGTCCCCGGAAGAGGTCTCCCGCCTCATCCAGGAAATCGACATGGCGGAGTCCAGTGGTGACGACATCGAGCATGAAACCATCGTCATGCTGCACAAATCCTTTATCACCCCCATCGACCGCGATCAGATCCATATGATCACCAGCGGTCTCGACAGCATCCTGGACCGCATCCAGGATGTCGGCGAGTCGGTCACCCTCTATGACATCCGGGAGGCGACCCCCGAGGCGCGGGAGATGGCGGAAATCGCCGCCGACGCGGTGGAAAAGGTGCGCAAGGCCGTCGCCCTGCTCGACAACCTGGCCGAGGCCGCCACCGCGCTGGAGCACTGCAAGGCCGTCGACGAATTGGAATCCAAGGCCGACAAGGTCTGGCGCGCCGGCATGTCCCGCCTCTTCCGCGAGGAAAAGGATCCCGTTCAGATCATCAAGCTGAAGGGCATGTACCAGATCCTGGAGGACGTGCTCGAGGCGGCCGAGGACGTGAGCCATACCCTCGAAGAAGTCATCCTCGCCAACGCGTGAGGAACCCCCAATGGAAGCTCAATCCGCGGTTTTAATCGGTACCTGGACCCTGGTCCTGCTCATCGCGGTGGCGCTGGCCTTCGACTTCATGAACGGGTTTCATGACGGGGCCAACTCCATCGCCACCATCGTCGCCACCGGGGCCATGACCCCCAAAATGGCAGTGCTCTTTGCCGCCTCCCTCAATTTCCTCGCCATCTGGGTCTTTCAGCTCAAGGTCGCGGCCACGGTCGGCAAGGGGGTGATCGATCCCTCCTTCGTGGATCACTACGTCATCTTCGGCTGTCTCAGCGGGGCCCTGTTCTGGAATATCGTCACCTGGTACTACGGCATCCCGTCCTCGTCCTCCCATGCCCTGATCGGCGGCCTGGTGGGCGCCACCATCGCCAAGATCGGCGGCGGCGACGCCATCGTCTGGGGCAGCCTCTGGCAACTCAAGGGTCTCATCACCGTCCTCTGCTTCATCATCCTCTCGCCCCTCCTCGGCTTTCTGATCGGCGGCACCCTGCAGGTCCTCACCGCCTGGATCTTCCGTAATCAGACGCCGCACAAGGTTGGGCGATGGTTCCTGCGCGCCCAGATCGTCTCGGCCGGTATCTATTCCCTGGCCCATGGCGGTAACGACGCGCAGAAGACCATCGGCATCATCTGGCTTCTGCTGATCACCGCCGGGGCCGGGGCCGTGCCCCTGATCGGACATGAAGTGACCAAAGACGTTTCCACCTTGCCGATGTGGATAATCTATGCCTGCTATGGCGCCATCGCCTGGGGCACCTATTTGGGTGGCTGGCGCATCGTCAAGACCATGGGCTCTAAGATTACCAAGCTGACCCCGGTCAGTGGCTCCAACGCCGCCCTCGGCGGAGGGATCACTCTGGGCCTGGCGACCATGGCCGGTATCCCGGTCTCCACCACCCACACTATCACCGGCTCCATCTTTGGCGTTGGCAGCACCCGTGGCAAGTATGCCGTCCGCTGGGGGTTGGCGGGGCGCATCGTCATGGCCTGGGTGCTGACCATCCCGGCCAGCGGCCTGGTGGCCGGGATCTTCTGGTGGATCGGGACCAAGACTTTCTGAGGCCAAATCCCGCTTAGCCGGCAGTGCCCGCCAGGGATGGCGGGGGTGTCAAACCCCGACGACCGGCTGAAGAGGTATCCTTTTGGTGAACGCCTCGGGCGGGGCCAGCGACTCCCCCAGCGTCAATCCCGTCCGGTGCGTTCACCACCTCCCCTTTTGGCGTTCTCCTGGCGGCGATAAGATAGCCGCTTCCCTCTGGCCCGCACTCGCCAGTCGTTGTATCCCGAGAGGCCTCATGACCCTCTGCTGCCCGGTGGAATTCATCCTCTTTGCCCTGACCTTGCTGGGGGTGGCCGTCTTCCATCGCCACACCCTGCTGGTCGCCCTCTGTGGCTTGGGCCTCATTACCCTGTATAAACTGACCGTTACCGGCTTCGCCGCCGGCCCTGGCCTGCCAGGCCTGGCGCAGCACCTGGGCCACGAATGGGTCCTGCTCGTCAACCTGCTCGGGCTCCTCCTGGGCTTCGCCCTCCTCGCGCGCCATTTCGAGGACAGCCACCTCCCGCAACTCCTGCCGCGCTTCCTGCCGGTTGGCTGGCTGGGTGGCTTCACCCTTCTGGCCATCATCTTCCTGCTGTCGAGTTTCCTCGATAATATCGCCGCCGCCCTGATTGGCGGCACCATGGCCGCCGGGGTTTTCCGTTACCGGGTCCACATCGGTTATCTCGCGGCCATCGTCGCCGCCTCCAACGCCGGCGGCTCGGGCAGCGTCCTGGGGGATACCACCACCACCATGATGTGGCTTTCGGGTATTCCGCCCCAGGAGGTCTTTCACGCCTATATCGCCGCCGGCGTGGCCCTCCTGGTGTTCGGTCTGCCCGCCGCCCTCCAGCAGCACCGCTATCAGCCGGTCATGCGCGAAGTCCCGGCCGGCATCCGGGTCGATTGGGCCCGCCTGGGGATCGTGGCGGCCATCCTGGCTGCGGCGGTGGTGACCAATCTCTTGCTCAACCTGCATTTCAAGGCACTGGGGGACGACTTCCCCTTCCTAGGGGTCGCGGTCTGGGTCGTCCTCCTTGCCACCGCCCCCCTCCGCCAACCGGCCTGGCGTCTGCTCCCCGAGACCCTGAAGGGCAGCCTGTTCCTTCTGTCCCTGGTGGTGTGCGCCTCGATGATGCCGGTGGAGCGCCTACCCGCGGCCTCCTGGTATTCGGCCCTGACCCTGGGCTTCGTCTCCGCGATCTTCGACAACATCCCCCTGACCGCCCTCGCGCTTAAGCAAGGGGGGTTCGACTGGGGTCTGCTTGCCTACGCGGTCGGTTTCGGCGGCTCCCTGATGTGGTTCGGCAGCTCGGCGGGGGTGGCGCTGTCCAATCTCTACCCCCAGGCCAAGTCCGTGGGGTCCTGGCTGATCAAGGGCTGGCACCTCAGTCTGGCCTACGTGCTGGGGTTCTTTGCCCTGCTCTTGACCCTGGGCTGGCAGCCCCCGAATGCACCCGAGCCTGGTCCAGCCCCGGCGGACCGGGAGCAGGTTGTCGGATTCTTGTCATCCCACACAGCGAGTGCCGATCCTCAGGGGAACGGCCGGGAGGGTCAAAGGCCATGAAAGTGCTGATCCCCATCGATGGCTCGGCGTCCTCACGGCGGGCCGTGGAACAGGTATTGCGCCACGCCAGTCCAACCAGCCCCCCCGAGATCCATCTCCTGCACGTCTGTGTCCCGATAGAGGCCTGGGAGGTCCGTCGCTTTCTGACCTCCGAGGAGATCGCCGAGATCCAGTACCAGGAGGGCATGCTAGAACTTCAGGCCTGCCGGGAGTTGCTCGATGCGGCAGGGGTACCCTATCGCTTTCGGGTGCTGGTCGGGGATGGCGAGGTGGCCGAGGCGATCAGCGACTACGCCGATGAGTATGGCTGCGACCTGATTGTGATGGGCACCCACGGCCGGACCGGCATCGGTCACCTGCTCCTGGGTTCGGTGGCCTCCGCGGTGGTGCATCTGGCCCGGGTGCCCGTCACCCTGGTGAAGTAGTCAGGGCTCCCGAACCAGAGAAGGGACGGGTAGGGAAGGCGAGACCGATAGAGGCCAGGGCGCATCTCAGACCGGCGGGACGAGGACCTCGATACCCTCGGCCGCCAGCATGGCGACTAGCCGGATCAGTGGCAAGCCGACCAGGGCGCTGGGGTCGTCCCCGGTCAGCCGGCGGAAGAGGGCGATGCCCAGCCCCTCGGACTTGAAACTGCCGGCACAGTTGAAGGGGCGTTCCCGGTCCACATAGCCGGCAATCTGCGCCGGGCTCAGGGGGCGGAACTCGACCCGAAAGGGTTCCCGGCCGACCTGGGCGTGACCGCTGGCGCTGTTGAGCAGGCAGAGCCCCGTCTCGAAGACGACGGCCTGCCCCGCGGCACGGCTGAGCTGGGCGATGGCCCCCTCGCGGTTCCCGGGCTTGCCGAGGATCTGGTCATCGACGCAGGCCACCTGGTCCGAGCCGATGATCAGGGCCGCGGGAAAGACTGCCGCCGCCGCCCGGGCCTTGGCCTCCGCCAGACGCTGCACCAAGGCTTGGGGCCTCTCCCCCGGGAGACGGGATTCGTCGACCTCTGGCGCCAGGGTCTGAAAGGGCAGGCCCAGCCGTTGCAAGAGCTCTCGCCGATAGGGCGAGGTGGAGGCGAGCACCAGGGGGAGCGAGGTGACGTCAGGCGCGGCTGGGGTCATGGGCGAGGTAAGGGAGAGGACAGGACCGGCGAAAGGGGCGTGGAACTCAGTCGGATCGGCTTAGCGGGTCCGCGCGCAGATGCCTTCGGGGAAGAAGAAGGCGATCTCGACAGCGGCGGTATCCGGCCCATCAGACCCATGCACCGCATTCTCGGTGACTTCCTGGGCGAAGTCGGCGCGGATGGTGCCGGGGGCGGCCTTCTTGGGATCGGTGGCGCCCATCAGCTCGCGATTGCGGGCAATGGCGTTCTCGCCCTCCAGGACCTGCACCATGATGGGACCGGAGGTCATGAAGTCGATCAGTTCGCCGAAGAAGGGGCGCTCCTGGTGCACGGCATAGAAGGCCGCCGCCTGTTCGCGGCTGAGGTGCAGCATGCGGGCGGCGACGATGCGCAGGCCACCCTGCTCGAAGCGCTGGTAGATGGCACCGATGTGATTCTTGGCGACGGCGTCGGGCTTGATGATGGAAAAGGTGCGTTCGATGGCCATGGGGCGGGGACTACCTAGAACGAAAAGAATAAGGAAGGCCAGTTTAGAGCCTCACCTGGCGAGTGGCAATCGCGGTCCGGTTGCTTGGGTGCGATCGAAGTTGATGCCTCAGGGCCGCCTGAAGCGCGGTGCCGGTCAGCACGCCGGTCACCAGCATGCATGTTACGGAAGGGGAAGACCTGGAAGATCTCCTTCAGCCGCACCTACCCAGCGGGGATGGTAGTGGGGAATCCCCCGGCATTGACCAGGTCGACCTGGGCCCCGCTGGACTCCCGCGCCAGGTCCGCCACGAGGTCGCCGAAGGGGGCCCCGGTCATCTGGTGCGAGGGGGCTTTTTTTGCCTGCTCCAGACGCCCCAAGGCCAGCCATCGCTAGCGTCCCAAGAGGATCTGCAAGGCGTCCTCACGGCTTGCGGGAGTCAGGGTAGGGGGTCAGGTTGGGGCGACGATTGGATGGAGGGGAAAGCCTGGCCAGGGTTAGGATGAGCGGCTGGTGGTCGGGGTGAAGGTTACGAGAGGCATCATCGGTGACGCCTTCGATTACTGGCGATACGATCAGAACATACCATGGTCCTGAAGGTCGGTCAGGGGCGGATGCAAATCAGTCTGTCACAATCCTGTCCCCAAGAGCCCCAAAAAAATATAAAAAACCAGGGGTTTAACCTGGCCTAACTGCTTGTTTTTATGGTGGGCCGTCAGGGATTTGAACCCCGGACCAAGGGATTATGAGTCCGGATTCAGTCTCCCCCGCGAAATTCTGATAGTCCCATCGAAACATGATAAAGCCCTATTATTTATTGCAATCTCAGGGTTTCCCCGCTAACATCATACCCGACGAATCCCGCTGGAATTGGCCCAAAATCGGGCATTTTCCCCGCCCAAAGTTTCCCCAGGGTTTCCCCGCTTTGGGTCCTAAAACAGAGGGATAAGGGGGGAGGGAGTCTCCCAAAGTTTCCCCAGAAGGCCGCAAGCCCATGGGAAGGACAAGGGAATATCGTCAGGAAATGCCCCCGGACCCGCCGCTAACGGGGCCGAGGGCACCATCACCGCACCTGTTACGGAGGCCCGGCAATGGCTACCCCCTATTGTAACTTTTCGGAAAAGGCCCTTGAGCTGTGGGTTACGGAGACCCTGGAAGCCTTCGCCGCCGATCCGGCAAGCATCCCCGCGGAAGGGGAGGCATCCCTTGCGGATCGGGGCGGGAAAGGCAGTGTGCCAGGCTTGCGGCTGCGCCTGAGACTGCGCAAGGAGGAGGGCCGCTTTTCCCTTGAGGCCCCCTGGTTGGCCTTCTATCTGGTCCGCAAGATCGGGGGCAAGATGCGGAACCGCCGCATTGGGGACCGCGCTACCTACACCGTGGAAATGGCCCGTGAGAAGGCCCTAGCGGAAGCCCGCGACCTGGCCAAGGGGATAGACCGCATTGAGGAGCGCCGCAAGGAGGAGGGCGCCCGTAAGGCCCTGAGCCTGACCTATCGGGAGGCCCTGGAGGAGCATATCCGGCTGAGCGACCTGGCCCCCGCCACCCTGGCCAAGTATCGCAATTCCCTAACCACCACCTTTCGCGCCTATGCGGATCGCCCCCTGGTGGACCTGACCCCGGAAGTCTGCCGCGCCCTGCACAAGGCCCGGAGCGAAGCAAGCCCGGCCCGAGCGGACCAAGACTTTAGGGTTTTGCGCCTGACGTGGAATACCGCCCGCGAGCTGGTCCTGAGCCCCGAGGGGGAGCCGCTACTCCCACCCAACCCCGTCCCCCTGGCCCTGAACAAGCGCCGCGCCGCCGGCCGCAGTAAGGCCGCTTGGAACAATGTCCCCCGCCGCCAAAGCATCATCCCCGAGGCCAGGCTACCGGACTGGTTCGCCGCCCTGGAAGCGATCCGCCAGGAAAGCGCCACCACCGGAGTAGCCCGCCGCATCTGTGACCTGTTGGAGGCCCTGACCCTGACCGGCCTGAGGCGGAATGAACTGGCCAAGCTGGAATGGTCCGCCGTGGATTTTGGCATGGGCGCCCTGAAGATTCCCGCCGCCCTGGGCAAGAATCGCCGCCCCCTGATTCGCCCTATCACCCGCCATCTGGAAGCCCTGCTTAAGCGCCGTCAGGCTGAGCGCCACCTATTCCCCGATTCCCCCCTGATCTGGCCCGGCCGCTTTGCGGATCATCGCCCGATCAATGACCCGCGGGACGTGCTGGCCATGGTTGCCGAAAAGACTGGCCTGACCGTGTTGGCCCATGACCTGAGGCGGGTTTATGCGAGCGCCGCCGTACTGTGCGACGTGCCACAACTGGCGATTAAGCGCCTGTTGAATCACCTGACCAATGCGGAGGAAGTGACCGAGGGCTATCAAGTCTTGAGCCTTGACGCCCTGCGGGCCTATTCACAACGGATTGAGGATCGGATATTGGGCCTGACTGACCAGAGCCAGGCCGCGGGATCGGATCGCCTATTGGCGGGTTTATTGGAGGAGCTGGGGGAGGATGAAAAGCGAAAGCTGATATTCGACCTGGCTGCCCGCCGCCTTGAGAGGGCCGCCTAAATGGCCAAGCCCGATTATGCGATGTGGGATCGCTTTGATGAATTCAGCCTGACTGAGGCCGCCAGTTTGTGTTGCGACATTGAGCCGGAAAATTGGGTAGGCTTGCATAGCTCCCCGCAATACAACCCCATGCCGCCAGCCATTGGGGCTATGGCAAAGACCCTTAACGCCGAACCCTGGAAAAAGGTCCTGAGGAAGCAAATTCTCATTACCCGCGAAAGCTATGACGGCTGGCTAAACATCTCCCACCCGGCCCGGTATCGGGAGGAAGTCACCATCACCTTCCCCCGCGCCGCCCTGCGGGCATGGGCCGAACGAACCGGCCGCCTGGCTGACATGCCTTTCCTGCTGAACCCCGAGGAACGGCAAGCCCCCCCTAAGCCTGGCCCCGTCGCCCTGCGGGCCGATGCGAGCGCGAACCTTAACGCCCTGGTTGGATTGCTGACATTGGCCCTGGTCAAGCGCGGAGGGCCAGGCTTCCGCCAGACGATACAGGGGCGGGAGGGTCCGAACCTGTCCGCCGTGGCCAAGGAGCTTCAAGAGCTGGCCAATGAAAAGGGCATTGATACCACCGGCCTGAGCTTCAAAAGCCTGACGGATCGCCTAAACGCTGGCCAGGCTGAACTTGAGGAGCGCCGCTAAAGCAAGCCTGATCTTGCCACCCCCTGGGGCTGCCACCGGGAGCCCCTTCCCCGACCGTGACTTATCCCCGCCGCTCGGCAAGTTACCGAACTTGCCAACCGGCAAATTGCAACTTCAACACTAAACCCCCGCCCATGCTGAAAATTTCTCCCGACCCCGGCAATCCCTGCCGGTCTACGGAGAAATTCCCATGTCCGATCTTACCCCGGCCGAACTTCCCCCCTTGGCCGCCGCCCTTCGCCGTTATGAGGGCATCCCCCCCGAGCAAGTCCGCCTGACCACCGAGGAAGCCGCCCCCGTCCTGGGAGTGAAGCCCAAGACACTTGAGGGCTGGCGAGTGGCCGGCAAGGGTCCCGCCTTCTGCAAGGTTGGGCGCCGCTGTACCTACCGGCTGGCGGACCTGCTGAGCTTCATGGACGGGGCCAGGTTCACCAACACCCGCGAAGCCAAGACCGCCCGCCGTGGGAGGGCCTTCGCATGATCGGCTTTCACCCCGACTTGGCCTTTCCGGACTACCTGGCCCTTGATCGCCTGAGCCCGTCCGGGGCCAAGGTCCTGACCCGGAGCCCGGCCCATTACCGCCACCACCGGGACCACCCACCCACCGAAACCCCCGCCCTGCGGATCGGCAAGGCCCTGCATAGCCTGGCCCTGGAAGGCCGCGCCGCCTTCGACCGGGCCTTTGCCGTGGAGCCCAAAGCGGACGGACGGACCAGGGAAGGCAAGGCGATCAAGGCCGCCTTCGCTGAGTCCGCGGAGGGGAAAACCATCATCACCGCCAGCGAGGCGGAACTTGTGGAGGGCATGGCCGCGGGCATCCTGGCCCATCCCTTGGCACCGGCCCTGATTGAAGGGGGCACCCCGGAGCTTTCCCTGATCTGGGATGACCTCGAGACCGGCGCCCCGTGCAAGGGGAGGGCGGACCTGGCCCGGCTGGCGGACGGCTGCCTGTTGGACCTCAAGACCGCCTTGAGCGCCGCCCCCGGAGACTTCGCCCGGAGCGTCCTGGCCTATGGGTATCACTGCCAGGGCGCCGCCTATGAGAGCGGCTGCAAGGCCCTAGGGGCGGAGATTCGGGATTTCCTGTTCCTGACCGTGGAGAAGAGCCCCCCTTTCCTGGCCGCCGTGTATCGGCTGCCTGATTCGTTCCTCGAACTTGGCCGCCGCCAATGGGCCGCCGCCTGCCGGACCTTTGCCGAGTGTCGGGAGCGGGATGCTTGGCCAGGCTACGCGCCCGGTATCACGGAGCTGGAATTGCCCCGCTGGGCATGGACTTACGAAAACACCGACGAAACCCCGGAGAACTGAAAATGCGCACCTTTCGCAAAACTGAGGATCAAGGCGATTTCGTGATAGCCCCCGAGGGCACCCAGGCCGCCGTCCTGACATGCCTGGCCTTTCTGGGCCGTCATGAATCCACGTGGAACGGGGAGACCAAAGTCCGCGAGCTGGTTGGCCTGTCCTGGGAGCTGGGGGAGCCTGGCCCCGATGGGCGCCGCCTGGCTGTGCAGGAAGTCATGACCGCTTCCATGCATGAAAAGTCGAAATTCTACGCCCGCATCCTGGCCTTGAGCGGGGGCCGTGAGCCGGCCGCGGGTTTCGACTTGGCCGGCCTGCTGGGCATGGGGGCGATTGTCACCACCGCCCATGTGACCAAGGAGGGCCGGACCTTCTGCAACGTGGTCAACGTCGGGCCAATGCCGCGGGGGATGGTTGCCGCCGCCCCGAGCGTGGCCCCTGTCTATTTCGACCTCAAGGAATATGACGCCGCCACCTTTGACCGTATGCCGAAGCGATTTCAACGGCTGGCGGAGACTGGAGAACCTTTCGATTACCGGCCCGCCACCCCACCGCCCGCCGCCCCCTGGTCCCCACCCGCTGGGGGCCAGGCTGTGCCCCCGTCCGGGCATGGCTACCCCCACCCATCCGCCCCGCCGTCCGCCCCCTGGCAGGGATCGCACCAAGCCCCCGGAGCATGGCCGCCTGGTCCCCAGGCTACCCGCCCCCCGGCCCCACCGGCTGGCGGTCCTGATTTTGATGATGCCATCCCCTTCTAACCGCGTGGGCGCCCGGCCATGGGCGCCCGGAGCCTGACCATGGTAGAGACCCAACCCACCCCCACCGGCCGCGCATTTCGCCGCCTGGGGCCACCCCCACCCGCCACCCCGGAGGCCCTGGCCGAACTACAGGCCAGGCTTACCCGGCGCCCGGCTGAGCCCGCCCCCGCAAGCCCGGCCGGGCACCATCCCCACCCCGCCCCGGACGCCCCGCGGTATGAGTGGGCGCAATACTTCCACCGTCTGGGCTTTTGCCTATGCGCCATCCCGCCCGGCAAGAAAGGCCCTATAACTCCCGGCTGGCCCGAGGGGAACCTGCCGCCCGAATACTGGCTGACCCACCCCCAGGAGGGCCTAGGCGTGGTCCTGGGGCCGTCCCGGCTGGTATCCCTTGACCTCGATAGCCTGTCCGACGCCCGCGCCGTTCTGGACGCCCTGGGGCTGAAACTGGACCCCCTGCTGTCCGGGGCCATGCTGGTCAGAGGCAACCCCGAACGGCTGCGGGCCATCTTCCGCGCCCCGCCTGATCTGGACCTGACCCGCAAAAGCCTGGCCTGGCCACCCAGGGAGGAGGGCGGGAAACCCGTTACCGTTTTCGAGCTGCGGGGCGGACCTGTGCAGGATGTTTTGCCGCCCACCATCCACCCCGACACCGGGAGGCCGTATGAGTGGATAACGCCACCCTGGGAGCTGCCCAAGCTGGGCACCTTGCCGCCTGCCTTGGGGGAGCTGTGGGCCGATTGGGACCAGTGGCGCCCCCACCTTGAGGCCCTGTGCCCATGGGCACCGGAGCCGGAAGTCAAGGCCCCACCCAGGGAGCGGGCTGGCGGGGAATCGGTAATCGACGCCTTCAATGCCGCCCATGATCCGGCCGCGATCCTGGCCAGTCATGGTTACAAGCCCAAGGGGCCTAACCGCTGGCTGAGCCCGTTTTCCTCAAGTGGCCTGGCTGGCGTTGTGCGCCTGTCGCAAACGGGGCGGATTCACTGTCATCATGCCAGCGACCCCTTAGCCGGGCCGCCCCATGATGCCTTTTCCCTGTTCACCGTTCTGGAGCATGGGGGCGACCATCGGGAGGCCGTGAAAGCCGCCGCCCGCCTGCTGGGGATCGCCACCCCCAGCGAACCGCGGGCCGTGGAAGACCCGCCCCCGGAGGCGGGAGACTGGCCCGCGCCCCAACCCCTGACCGCCAGCATTGAGGCCCTGCCCTATCCCTTGGACGCCTTCCCGGACCTGATCCGGGAAGCGATAGCCGAAGCCTTCGCCTTCACCAAGGCCCCCTTGGCCCTGGTAGCGTCCGCCGCCCTGTCCGCCTTGAGCCTGGCTGGTCAACATCTGGCGGACGTGCGCCGCGCCGAACGCCTGACCGGCCCGGCCGGGCTGTACCTGCTGACCCTGGGGGATAGTGGCGAGCGCAAGTCCACCGCGGACGCCCTATTCCTGGCCCCGCTGCGGGCCTGGGAGCGGGAGCAAGCCCAAGCCAGGGAAAGGGAGCTGAAAGACTATCAGGCCGAATTGACCGCCTGGGAGAGCGAGCGCAACGGGATCAAGGAACGCATCCGGGGCCTGGCCCGTGCGGGCAAGACCACCGAGCAAGCCCGGCTGCAACTGCGGGACCTTGAGGGGCACAAGCCCACCCCGCCGCTTATCCCCCGCCTGATCTTTCAGGATGCCACCCCGGAGGCCCTGGCCTGGAATCTGGCCAAGGGCTGGCCCGCTGGGGGGATTGTGTCCGCGGAGGGCGGGGCCGTCTTGGGCGCCCATGGCATGGGCAAGGATTCCATCCTGCGGAGCCTGGCCTTGTTGAATTCCCTCTGGGATGCCGCCCCCCTGACCATTGACCGCCGGACGGCTGATTCCTTCACCGTCCGCGCCGCCCGTGTCAGTCTGAGCCTGATGATTCAGGAGGCCCCCTTGCGCGACTTCCTCGACAAGTCCGGGACCCTGGCCCGGGGGAGCGGGTTTCTCGCCCGTGTTTTGCTGGCCTGGCCCGAGAGTACCCAGGGGACCCGCTTCTTTTCCGCGCCCCCGGCCGATTGGCCGGCCCTGGCTGCCTTCCATGCCCGACTGCGGGCACTGCTGAGCCAACCCCTCCCGCTGGACGAACGGGGCGACCTGAGCCCGCCTGTGCTACCGCTGGACCCGGACGCCTATCAGGCTTGGATCGGCTTTCATGACGCCCTGGAGGCCGAGCTTGGGGAGGGCGGGGAGCTGCGCATGGTGCGGGACGTGGCGAGCAAGGCCGCCGATAACGCCGCCCGCCTGGCCTGTCTGTTCCACCTGTGCGCCCATGGCCCGGCCGGACGGATCGGGGCGGATGCCTTTGGCCAGGCTGCCCGGATCGTGGCCTGGCACCTGTCCGAATCGCGCCGCTTCTTTGGGGAGATCGCCCTACCCCCGGAGCTGGCGGACGCCGCCCGGCTGGATCGCTGGCTGACTGATACCGCCACCCGCGAAGGGGCCGCCAGCCTGGCCAAGAATCACGCCCGCCGCTTTGGCCCCCTGCGGGACCGGGCCAGGCTTGAGGCCGCCTTAACCGAGCTGCGGGACCTTGATCGGCTGCGCGTGGTCCGGGAGGGCCGGCAATTCCAAGTCTGGCTTAATCCCGCCCTGCTGGGGGCGAAGCCATGAGCCGCCTGGCTGATCTGGTCCGGGGCGGGACCCCCGGCACCCCCCAGGAAGGGGAGGGGCGAACGGTAGCAAGAGTAGCAAGAGTAGCAAGCCCAACCTTGCCCAAAACCCCAGAAACGGGCCGAACGGTAGCAAGAGTAGCAAGAGTAGCAAGCCCGACCTTGCCAAAAGCCCCCGATTCCGCCTGTAGCCCCCCTAATAACAATAATAATAATAATGTTATCTCTCTCGATATTTATAGGGGCTTGCTACCGTTTGCTACTGCTACTCTTGCTACTTCTGCTACTCAAGAGGGCGGAACGGGGGAAGCCTGGCCTATTCCTGAGCCCACCCCGCCGCCACCCTCCCCAAGGCCCACCCCCTCCCCGAGCTGCGAAGCCTGGGAGGAGCGCGCCGCCATCCTCGAACATGACGGGGGCCTGAGCCGGGCCGAAGCGGAGGAGCAAGCCACCTGTCGCCGCTGGCTGATTCACCTCCCGGACGGCTGGCGGGATTCCACCTTTACCCCACCCGCCAGCATGGCCGATCTGCGCCGCTGGCATCCCGCCGCCCTGGCCCTGGTCCCCTGTGATGATGAGGCGGACCCCTGGGGGGAGGATGACCCCGAATGTGGCGCGATAGACACACCCTCCGAATATATATTCGGAGGGTCAGAAGACCCCGGCGCCGCCTTCTATGCGGACCTTTTCCGGGGCATGGACGCCCCGCGGGCCTATGTCACCTTGGGCCAGGCTGAGATTCACGCCGCCGTAGTGGCCGGCCTGATCCGCCCGGAGGATACCCGCGGGGCCGTCATCCTGGCCTACCGGGACCCGTCCGGGAGCTGCGCCCTGCTGGCGATCCCCCAGGGGCAATGGGACCCCTTTGCCGTCCTGGCCCTGATGGACGGGCCGGGCACCCTTCACTGACCGGAGCATCCTGCCATGAACCTGATACCCGAAACTGCCGGCCGCCGTATCCTCGAGCTGGCGTGGAACCCGGACACCGGGACCTTTACCGAGGTTGAGGCCCCCGTCTTGGCTTGGGAGCTTGCCCCCGACCCGCGCCCCGTCCACCTGCTGGGGGAGCTGCGGGGGGCATGGGCCATCCTCGAACCTTACACTGGCCAGGCATACATCCCGTGCGAAGCTGTCTTTTCCTCCCGTGCGGAGTGCGTCCGGGAGCTGCGCCACCAAGCCCGGCTGCTGGCGGGGGCGGACCTGTGAACGGGGCCGGATCAAGACGCAAGGGGGCGAGCGGGGAGCGGGAGTTTTCCGCCGCCCTTCATGACCTGCTGGGGATTCGCCTTGCCCGGCGCCTGACCCAAGTCCGGGCCGGGGGCCATGACCTCGAGTTACCCGAGGGGGCGAGCGGGCCGGTAGCGGAGGCCCTGGCCCGACTGGCTATCGAGTGCAAGCGATACGCCACCGCCCCGCCCGGAAGCCTTGCCCAATGGTGGAGCCAGGCTGTCCGGCAAGCGGAGGCCGTGGGCCTATGGCCGGCCCTGGCCTATCGCCCCGACCGTCACCCGTGGCGAGTCCGCTTGCCCCTGGCCTGTCTGCGCCCCGACCTGATTCCGGAAGTCTGGCATGATCCGGACCTGACCGCGGATTTACCCCTGCCTGCCTTCGCCTGCCTGTGCAGGGAGGGGGCGATTCACCCCCGGAAGGTTTAACGGGTCCTCCCCGGCGATCCTCTTAGCGAAGGTTCATGGCTGCCCGCCAGCCTCAGGAAACCCCCATGGGATTAAGGCAACTATTCCGTACCCCCTCCCTCCCCGCCCCGGACGCCCGCGCCCTGCGGAACCTGGCCCTGTGCCAGGAACGCGCCACCGGGCAAACGCTTAGGGCCTTGGCCCGCCGCTATGGGCTTTCCAAGAGCCAGGCCCACCGCATCACCCAGGGAGTGGAACTGCACCCCCCGGCACCCCGTTTTGTGGTTCGCGTAGTCCCCACCGCTGGCGGGGGATTTACTACCCGCGTGGAGCTTGAGCCTGGCCCGCCCCACCGGGCCTATAGGGTCCGGGCCGGCCGTCGCGTGGCGACCTGATAGGCCCGGCCGATTGGCATCCCCTTGCATGGCCACCCTTCCGCCTATCGCTCGATAGGCGACACCGGCCCCATGCAAGGCCATGCCAAGAGGCCCCGCCTATCGTCCGCCCCGCCAGAGGCCCTAGACGCCCCCAGGAAGCCCCGGCCGGGGCGACCATACCGACACCAAGCCCGAGGGCGACCGGGGCCAGGCTGAGCCGCCTAGCGGGCCACCGGCCGCCCTGGGGGCTTGCCGCATCCCTCCCCTGCTGATCTGCCGCTATTGCGTATCGAGTTGTCTTGTTGCGCATACTTCGCTATCGTTGCGCATGGGTAATCCAACATGAGGCCAACCCATGGCAAGAGTCAATCTGTCCGTACCTGATGAGCTGAAAGCCCGGATGGACGGCTTCCCTTCCGTCAACTGGTCCGCCGTCGCCCAAGAGGCTTTCCGGGCCGCTATCACCATCGCTGAACTGAGGAACAATGGCATGAACAACGAAGCTGACACCATGGCCGGGCTTGAGCGCCTGCGGGCTGAGCGCCGCGCCAATACAGCATGGCATCACGCATTCGGGGAAGAGCAGGGCCGGGATTGGGCGTTGAAAAGCGCCACCTTCCCCACCCTGGAAAGAGTGGCCAGGCTTGAGGGTCTAGAGCTACCTGGGGATGAGCGGGAGGCCGCAGCGTTATTGTATGGACATGCCCATGAGGATGAGGATGGGCGTAGTTTTGATGGGTATGTGGAAATGGATGACGAGGCTATGTGGGATTGGGTTCACCACAACGGCATTGTCGATACTACGGTAGACGACCCGATCATTCACCCCGCCCGGATCGCGGGCTTTATCGCGGGGGCCGCCGCCGTCTATCGTCAGGTATGAGCCACCACCCCGAGCCCGGCCCTGGCCAGGCTTGGGGTAACATGGCCCGCCACCACCCCACCGGAGAGCAAGCCCGATGCGCTACCTTGTTGAGATCGCCGCCGACAATGCCGCCTTCGACCCTGAGCCCGGCCCGGAGCTGGCCCGCATCCTGCATAAGCTGGCGGAGCGGATCGAGACCGCCGCCCCGGACGAATTGGCCGATGCCGTCCGGCTGATGGACTACAACGGCAACACCGTAGGGAGCGCCGTCCTGTCCGAGGATTGATCCCACCCAAGCCCGGACGGACCGGGCTTTTCCCCGCCCCTGGCACCCCCAAAAGGCATTGGCGGAGATTGTCTCCGCCATGTTTGCGCGTAACGTCCTGAATCGTTTGGCACCGCCCCGCCTTCGCCCTGGCTGGTCCCCCATTCGGTCCCCCATGTCATTTCCGAAGGCCCTTGATCCGCCCCCGAAGCCTGGCCTGGCCGGGGGAAAACGGAAGCGAAGCGGGAAGCCTGGCCCTGGGGGAGGGCCGGGGCTGCCGACAACCCCCGGAGCGTGACCCCCCGGAAGGACCCCGACCTAAGCCCAAGGGATCATATCCCGCCCCCGTGAAACCCCCGCAAAACGGCTGAATGAGTCCGCCGAAAGTTTCCCCAGGGTTTCCCCGCTACTTGATGCTACTCGGAAATAGTCCCATGGGGTGCTGTAAGTTTATGATCTGATTTAGAAATTTGATGGGCCGTCAGGGATTTGAACCCCGGACCAAGGGATTATGAGTCCCCTGCTCTAACCGCTGAGCTAACGGCCCAAAATTGTTGTCACCCAAGGACGGGATGATGCCATGATCCAGGCGTTATTCGGTATCGAGAAAGCTGCGTAGCTTATCTGACCGAGTGGGGTGGCGCAGTTTGCGCAGGGCCTTGGCCTCGATCTGACGGATGCGCTCGCGGGTGACGTCGAATTGTTTGCCGACCTCTTCCAGGGTGTGATCGGTATTCATGTCGATGCCGAAGCGCATCCGCAGGACCTTGGCCTCACGGGAGGTGAGGCTGGCAAGCATGTTCTGCGTCGCTTCGCGCAGACCCTCGATGGTGGCGGATTCCACCGGGGAGATGACGCCCGAATCCTCAATGAAATCGCCGAGATGCGAATCCTCGTCGTCGCCGATGGGGGTCTCCATGGAGATGGGTTCCTTGGCGATCTTGAGGACCTTGCGCACCTTGTCCTCGGGCATCTCCATGCGCACCGCCAGTTCCTCCGGGGTGGCCTCCCGGCCCATTTCCTGCACCATCTGCCGCGAGACGCGATTGAGCTTGTTGATCGTCTCGATCATGTGCACCGGGATACGGATGGTGCGGGCCTGATCGGCGATGGAGCGGGTGATGGCCTGGCGAATCCACCAAGTGGCATAGGTGGAAAACTTGTAGCCGCGGCGGTATTCGAATTTGTCCACCGCCTTCATTAGGCCGATGTTGCCTTCCTGAATCAGATCCAGGAACTGGAGGCCGCGGTTGGTGTATTTCTTGGCGATGGAGATGACCAGGCGCAGGTTGGCCTCGACCATTTCCTTTTTGGCGCGGCGCGCCTTAGCCTCGCCGATGGACATCCGCCGGTTGACGTCCTTGATCTCGCCAACGGTCAGATAATTTTCACGCTCGACTTCCTGAAGGCGGCGTTGGGCGCGGCGAATGTCCTGGGCATGGCTGGCCAGAGCCGGGGCAAAGAGTCCACCACTGGCGATCTGGCTGTCCAGCCAGTCGGGGTTGGTCTCGTTGGCCGGGAAGGTGTTGATGAAGGTCTTGCGCGGCATACCGGCGCTGTCCACGGCCAGCCCCATGATGACCCGTTCCTGGGTGCGAATCCGTTCGATGGTGAGGCGCAGGGTCTCGGCCAGTTCCTGGAAGACATTGGCGACCAACTTGAATTGCAGAAAGACCTCGGAGACATCATCCATGGCCTGCCGCGTGCGGTCATCCAGTCGACCATAAAGATCCAGGCATTCCTTGAGGTGTGCATAGCGGTCGCGCATGAGCTGAACCCGCCGGGCTACCTCCTCGGGGTCCGGACCCGAATCAGTGGCGGCAACCTCCTCGGCCTCCTCTTCGACATGCTCATCGACGACCTCGGGGTGTTCGTCGTCGGCCGCGGCCTCTTCGACTGGTGTGGCGGCGATGATGGCGGCGGGCGGGACGGGCAGGTGTTCTTCGGCGTCGGTGAAGCCGGAGATGGCGTCGGAGAGCCGCATCTCGTCCTTTTCCACCCGGTCGAAGATCTCCAGCAAACGCTCGATGCTGCGCGGATACATGGAGAGCGCGGCGAGAACCTGGTTCAGCCCTTCCTCGATGCGCTTGGCGATCTTGAGTTCACCTTCCCGGGTGAGGAGTTCCACCGTGCCCATTTCGCGCATGTACATGCGCACCGGGTCGGTGGTGCGACCAAACTCGGAATCGACGCTGGCCAGGGCGGCCGCGGCGGCCTCGGCGGCCTCATCATCGGAAACGGCCGTATCGCTGAGGGTCGAGTCGAGCTCCGCGGGGGCGGTCTCGTGGACCTCGATCCCCATGTCGTTGATCATCCGAACGATGTCTTCGATCTGTTCGGGCTCAACGATACCCTCGGGCAGATGATCGTTGACCTCGGTGTAGGTCAGGTAGCCCTGCTCTTTGCCTTTGGTGATCAGTTGCTTCAGCTGGGACTGTTGCTGCTGTTGATCCATGCGGGCACCCTGGAGTTGCTGGCTGAAAGAATTAGGGTCGGGGGATGGCCAAAAGGTCAGCCGGGCATGATATCAGAACTCCGGGAGGGTAAAAACCGGAGGAGCAAAAAGTCATCCGCCGGTGCATGTTGGCATGCGGGTGGACAGAGCCGGTCGACACTAACTATAAAGTAGCCAGTCGAGACGGAATTCCAAGTCGGCAGGTGGAAATAATTTGCTGGGGGAGAGGGGCTAGGGAATGGGAAATTGGGTGTTGGGGTATGAGCTGCAAGGGAATAGAGGCGCCGGGGAAAAAGCGGCCAGGGAATGGGATGCTGGAGCGTCGGCCGTCTGGTAAATCAGCTCGTGGGCGGGCAGGTTCGGCGCCAGAGACGGCGGGTCATGAAGTCGACCCCGTGCGGCTGGTCTGAATGGCCTGACGCAAGGCGTCCTTCTCTTCCTCGGTCCAGTCGGCGGTACTGGCACGGTTGAACAGGGTGCTGCTTCTGGCCGCCAGGGCCTCCTGGTTGAGCCGCTGAATGGCGCCAGCCAATTCATGGGCCAGGCCCTCGGCGGGGACGTGGGCCAGCAAGCCCGGGTCCGCCAGCCGCCGCAGGACGGCGAAACCCTCCATCTCCCGCCAGCGTTCGAGGAGGGCGGCGCTGCCCAGTCCGGGGTGAGAGGCGAGGGTGCCGAGGAGCTCCGTCAGAAGGGGAATGCCCGGGCTGTTGAGCTGGCGCCAGTCTTCGTCCAGATCCCTCACCAGGGCCGCCAGTTCGGGATATTGGACGAGGATGGCAATGGCCAGGCGCAGGGGGGTGGCGGCCGGCCGGTGGGGTGGCGGGGCCGATGGCCGGCGGTAGGCCCCGGGGCGACGGGCTGGGGCCGGGGGCGGGTTGGGCAGGGCCACACCGACCAGTTTGGACAGGCGATCCCGTAACAGGTCACGCAAGAGCCCGGCGGGCAGACGCTCCAGATGGGGGGCGACCCGGGAGCCAAGGCGGGCCCGGCCATCCATGGAATGGAGGTCGATACCGATGGCCAGGTGTTCGAGCAGGAAATCGGACAGGGTCTTGGCCTGGCGCAGGCGTTCCTCGAAGGCGATGACGCCTTCCTGGCGGATCAGGGTATCCGGGTCCTCGCCCTCGGGCAGGAAGAGGAAGCGGATCTCCTGCTGACCGGTGGCCAGGGGTAGACAGGTTTCCAGGGCTTTCCAGGCGGCGTTGCGCCCGGCCTGATCGCCATCGAAGCAGAAGATCAGTTCCGGCGCCTGGGGGAGAAGGAGACGCAGGTGATCCGGGGTGGTCGCCGTGCCCAAGGTCGCCACGGCATAGTCGATGCCGAACTGCGCCAGAGAGATGACGTCCATATAACCCTCGACCACCAGCAGCCGCTTAGGGGCTCGGTGTGCCTTGAGGACCTGGTGGAGACCATAGAGCTCCCGGCCCTTGTGAAAGAGGGGCGTCTCGGGGGAATTGAGGTATTTGGGCTTGCCGTCGCCGAGGAGGCGACCGCCAAAGCCGATGACCCGACCCCGACGGTCCCGGATCGGGAAGAGGATGCGGTCGCGAAAGCGGTCGTAGTGCTTGCCGTCCTGCTCGACCACCAGGCCAGCCTGGATCAGATGCCTCAGGTCTTGTTCGGTGCGCCCCAGTTGACCGATGAGGAAATCCCACCCAGGGGGGGCGTAGCCGAGGCCGAAGCTGGCGGCGATCTGGCCGCTCAGTCCGCGTCCCTTGAGGTAGTCAATCGCACGCACGGCTTGGGGGTGCTGGCGCAACTCCCGCTGGTAGAGTTGGGCGGCCGCTTCGAGCAGGGCGTAGAGGGGGCGAGTGTCGGGGCCTTTGGGAGTGGCTTCATCCTCCTTCGGTACCGTCAGACCGGCAGCACGGGCCAATTCCTCCACGGCGTCACGGAATTCCTGCCGTTCGAATTCCATGAGAAAACCGATGGCGGTGCCATGGGCGCCACAGCCGAAACAGTGGTAGAACTGCTTATCGGGGCTGACGGTAAAGGAGGGCGACTTCTCGTCGTGGAAGGGGCAACAGGCCTGAAAGTCCTTACCGGCCTTGCGTAAGGGCACCCGCCGGTTGATGACCTCGACGATATCGGTGCGGGCGATAAGTTCGTCGATGAACTGGGCCGGGATTCTGCTGGCCATCGGGGTCAGAATGAGGCGACAGCGGCCGAAAGGCCGCCCCGGTCAGCCAGGGGAGGAAAGACGGCCGGTGTCTTCAGGGGCTCAGGCGTTGCTTGACCAGGGCGCTGACGGCGCCCACGTCGGCGCGCCCCTGGACCTGGGGCTTGAGGAGGGCCATGACCTTGCCCATGTCCTTCATGGCGGTGGCACCGGAAGCGGCCATGGCCGCCTCGATCAAGACCCCGATCTCAAGCTCGCTGAGGGCCGAGGGTAGATAATCCTGGCAAACGCCAATCTCGTAGCGTTCCTGCTCGGCGAGATCCTCGCGCCCGGCGGCCTCGTACTGGGCCACGGAATCCCGGCGCTGCTTGATCATCTTGTCCAGCACCGCGAGCACCTGGGCGTCATCCAACTCGATACGCTCGTCCACCTCGCGCTGTTTGATAGCGGCGTTAATGAGCCGGATGATACCCAAACGACGTTTCTCGCCTGCCTTCATGGCGGCCTTCATGTCTTCGGTGAGCCGGGTCTTGATCATGATGGGGAGGGCGGGGGGCAGCGCGGCGGTGATCCCCGAGCCCGGACGGCATGCCGCTGGGCGAGGGATCAGCGGGTGATCTCAGTAGGTGCGCTCCCAGCGGCGGGTCTCGCGCTGGAGCTTCTTGTGATGACGCTTGACCGCCGCGGCCTTGCGGCGCTTGCGCTCGGCGGTGGGCTTCTCGTAGAACTCGCGGCGTCGGACTTCGGCGAGGACGCCGGCCTTCTCGCAGGAGCGCTTGAAGCGGCGCATGGCGACTTCAAAGGGTTCGTTTTCCTTGACGCGGACGCTGGGCATGAATGATCTATCCTGTCGTTCGATGTTGGAGCGCGGCGATGGCGCAAGAGGGGCTAAAGAAGCGGAATTCTAACCAAGCTGGCCAGCGCATGCAAAGCCGATTCACGGCGCCGGTTCACGGCGTGGGGCAATGCCATTACCATGGCGGCCCTGCTGATCCGCGAACAAGGGGTAATTTAGCGCCATGCGCGTCCTGGGCATCGAAACCTCCTGCGACGAAACCGGCGTCGCCGTCTATGACGGCGGCCGCGGTATGCTCGCCCATGCCGTCTACAGCCAGATCGAAATCCATGCCTGTTATGGTGGCGTGGTGCCGGAACTGGCCTCCCGGGATCATGTGCGTAAGACCCTGCCGATGATCCGTCAGGTCATGGCAGAGGCCGGGCTCTCGGCGCGGGACCTGGAGGGGGTCGCCTACACGGCCGGCCCCGGTCTGGTGGGTGCCTTGCTGGTGGGCGCCGCCCTGGGCCGCTCCCTGGCCTGGGCCTGGGGCGTGCCGGCGATCGGCGTTCACCATATGGAGGGGCATCTGCTGGCACCACTCCTGGAGGAACCGGTGCCGGACTTCCCCTTCGTCGCCCTACTGGTCTCCGGTGGTCATACCCAATTGGTGGCGGTGGCGGGCATCGGCCGCTACCAACTGCTGGGGGAATCCCTGGACGATGCCGCCGGCGAGGCCTTCGACAAGACCGCCAAGCTACTGGGTCTGCCCTATCCCGGCGGGCCGGCCCTGGCCGCCCTGGCGGAACGGGGTGAACCGGGGCGCTACCGCTTCCCACGGCCCATGACCGACCGGCCGGGTCTGGACTTCAGTTTCAGTGGGCTCAAGACCTTCGCCCTGAACACCCTGCACGAGGAGGTGGCGGTCCGGACCGATCCGGATCAGGCCCGGGCCGACATCGCCCGCGCCTTCGAGGAGGCGGTGGTGGAGACCCTGATCGTCAAGTGTCGCCGGGCGGTGCGCCAGGTGGGATATCCGCGGCTGGTCCTGGCGGGGGGGGTCAGTGCCAACCGGCGCCTGCGGGCGGGCATGGACGAGGCCCTGGCCAAGGAGGGGGCGCGGGTCTTCTATCCCCGTCCGGCCTTTTGTACCGACAATGGGGCCATGATCGCCTTCGCGGGCTGGCACCGCCTGCGGGCGGGGCAGCGGGACTCCCTGTCTTTCGCTCCCCGGGCACGCTGGGACCTGGCGAGCCTACCCGCCGTCTGAAAGTACCCGAGCGGGGTGAGCTTGATAGACGCCGCCTCTAAGTGGCGAGGATCTTACAGAACCTTCCTGCCCCAGGGGTCAATGAGATCCCTGAGGGATATCAGGATTCCTGGTCAGTCCGATCAGCCCCGATGCGGCCCTCGGCCCCGGTGAGGAGGTTGCGGATATTGCTTCTGTGGCGCCAGAAGAGGATGAGGCTGATGACGACCTGCATGCCGATCAGCCAGGGGTCATCCCAGAGCCACCAGAGTAGAAAAGGGGCGAGCCCCATGGAGACC
>JAHDND010000081.1 GCA_018435665.1 Candidatus Thiosymbion sp.
CAGCAGTTTTTCCAGCAGGAGCGGTTCAAAGGCGGCATAGGCGGCGGCGTCGGGAACGCGCTTCACCACCACCCCAAGCAACTCGGTGATGGCGTTGCCGATGGAGTTCTGGCTGATGGTGACCAACAGTTTCCCGGCGTCGTTGCGGTAGATGAGTTGCTTGAAGGCCGGCTGCCAGCGGATGGCGTTGGCATAGGCCGGGTCCCTGATGCAGCGCTCCCGTACCCGGCGGGCGGTGCCGAGGAATTCGTTGTCGAACAGCAACACCCGCTCCACGGCATCGGGGTAGTGGAGGTCGGGCAACAGGGGGGCGTTGCGGCTGGAAACCTGGGAGAAGAAGGAGCGGTAGAAATCCAGGAAACCTTCCAGGATGGAGTCGTATTCGCGCCAGAAGCGAATGTCCTTCAGTGCCTCCGCCCCGCCTTGGATCTCCCAGCAGGGCAAGCCCTCCGGGTAGCCGGTGAGGGCCAGTTGCGATTCCGCGCTGTGGATGGTGCGCAGGATGCGCAGGTCCAGGGCCTCGGCGAAAAAGCGGCGGTAGACGTCGCGCATGTGGGCCTGGAACAGGCTATGCTGCCCGCCGTCAGTCAGGTTGGGGTTGGCCGGGTCCGCCTGGGCCGCCTGCCGCAGCTGGTCCATGGGAAAGACGATAAAATGGTTGTGCAGCATGCGGATGCTGGGCACCCCAGGGGAGGTCAGGGGCCAGGTGGCATCCAGGCTGGCCTCACCCGCCAGGACCAGGGCCTCCGCTGGGTCGGGAAATATCTCCAGCATGTAGCTGATCATGATCTGGTTCATCCGGTTCCAGGCGTGCTTGACGCCCACCGGCACCTGCGTGCGGCGCACCGGCCGGCCCAGGGGATTGAGGACGGTCTGTGAGGTGTTATAAATGATGGAGCAGTCAAACTCGCTTGAATGCCCCAAGGCCTTGCGGTAGAGCAGCAGGTTCTCGGGGTTGACCAGCAAGCCGTTGTTGTTGACCAGGTCGTTGAGGTTCTCCGTGCTGTTGAAGAACTCGTTGGGCTTCATGCCTTCCGGCACCTCCAGGGGGATGGGGCGGAAGGGGGTGACGATTTCGCGGGGGCCTGGGGCCATCATGGCGGGGTACCTTTGGGATAACAGCGCTGGGGCGGCAGCGGGGGCAGGGGGAAAAGGGTAGAGGGAGCATGACAGGTAGGGGGGTATGAGACGTTTGGCGAAATTATGCCCTGAACGGAGTCATCAAGGATGATCCGCCGGCGGGTAGGCGTTCCCAAGAGGGTGGGTGTTCTGCCAGCGCCGAAAAGTCCAAAGAGAGGGATAGGACCCATCGCTTACCAATGATCGTGTTGCCCTAGGAATGCCCGTGATTCCATATCCCTTGGCAGACTGGCCCTATCGCCCTATTCTTCCCGCGCCATGAACCAGGTAAAACGCCGTCTGATCTTCGAACGACTCCGCGCAGCCAATCCAGCCCCGCGGACGGAACTCCACTTTACCAGCCCCTTCGAATTGCTGGTTGCCGTCATCCTCTCCGCCCAGGCCACCGACAAAGGGGTCAACAAGGCCACCGCCAGCCTCTTCACTGTCGCCAATACCCCCGCGGCCATGCTGGCATTGGGGGAAGAAGGTCTCAAGGAACACATCCGCACCCTGGGCCTCTTCAACGCCAAGGCCGCCAACATCATCAAGGCCTGTGCGTTACTGGTGGAGCACCATGGTAGCGAGGTCCCCCATGACCGAGCCGCCCTCGAGGCCTTGCCCGGGGTGGGCCGCAAGACCGCCAATGTCATCCTGAACACAGCCTTCGGTGAACCCACTCTCGCGGTGGACACCCACATCTTCCGTGTCGCCAATCGTACCGGCCTGGCGATTGGCAAGAATCCCCTCGAGGTTGAACAGAAGCTTATCCGGTTCGTACCCAAGGAATTTCTGTGGGATGCCCATCACTGGCTGATCCTGCATGGACGCTATGTGTGTGTCGCCCGCAGGCCACGCTGCTGGGAGTGCTTGATCCAGGATCTTTGTGATTATCGAGAAAAGACAGCCAGTCAGGATAAGGGGCCTGTCTGACTTCTGCCCTTTGCATCAGGATTTTCGCCGCCCCCATGGACGATGAAAGGTAAAGAAGCTATCCTAAGCTTCTAGGGATTTCATCATTCGTGTCCCTCTCCCCCTCATGCGCCTGTAGCTCAGTGGATAGAGTACTGCCCTCCGAAGGCAGGGGTCGCTGGTTCGAATCCAGCCAGGCGCGCCAAATATCTTCGGTGATTCAGCTAATTGGCCAGTGGCCCCACAGCTCATCCTGGCCTCAACCCGCCAGGGTGACATCTCGGTACCTAGATGCTGGCGATGTGTGCCCCGCTGCGACGGCAGAAGACCCAGGGCGTTCCCGGACACCACTTCGCGCGGAAGCTGGCGCGCTCGATTAGGGCGACGCGGGTCTTGCCGTTTAGTGGGATCTCCGAGTTGTGCCGGCCTTTCTGGTGGCTGCTCAGTCATGGCACCTTCGACGTCCAAGCTTACTGCGCTAAAACGCTTCCAGCCAAAAGCTGTTGCATGTAACACCAAGCGCCTGGTTACCTGTTGCTTGTAGCAGAAGGGAGAACCATGGCCAATGTCAATCGCCGCGTACAAAAGCATCGCGACGCCTTGCGCAAAGCGGGGTTGCGGCCGGTACAAATTTGGGTGCCGGATACCCGGCGACCAGACTTCGCCGCGGAATGTCGCCGCCAGTCCCGGCTCATCACGCAAACCGACCTGGCTGACAGGGACATGCAGCGCTTTATCGATGATGCTTTGCCCGATCTGGAGGGTTGCGCCGATCTGATCACGATCGCCATACCAGGTGAGTTCGGCAAACCCCGGCCGGCTCTGATAATCCAGGCCGGCCCGTTCGACGAGCATCCCACCGTCACGATACTGCCCGTGACCAGTACGTTCGTTGCCGCTCCGCTGATGCGTATCACCGTCGCGTCAAGCCCCGAGAACGGGTTGCAGAAGACTGCTCAAGTGATGATCGACAAGGCGGTCACGGTAAGACGGGAAAAACTCGTCCCCGCATTCGGCCGCATCGATGCGAATAAGTTGCTCGAAGTGAAGCGTTCTCTCGCGGTGTTCTTGGGCATTGTCAAGTGACCAAGTGATACTCGCCGGACGGCGCATTAACGACCGCATGGGCGCTCATGTCGCGGAGACCACAGCATATTGGACCCGGCCACCCAGCACCCTCTGCGCGAGATCGATAATCCTAAAAACGGCAGTTAGTCGCAAACGCCAGCCCGTTGCGAGCTGACGGAACGGAAGCCAGGGGTAGCGGATATTGACTATGCCGGTGCCGGCAAGGGGGTCGGGGGCTGCAATTCGCGCCCCCGCAGGTACTTCACCAAGGCGCGTGACAGGATGCGGCACCAACATTGGCGGAACGTCAACTGCTCCGCAGTTTGACGCAGGGTCTTGAAGAAGGCGGCGATCTCGCGACAGACCTGCTCCACCCAAGCGGCCTGGGCATGGGGATGGCTGATGATGAGGCGGGTCTGGCCGGCATGGCGGGTGACGCGGGCGGGGGCCTGGAGCAGGAGGGGCCGGCTGGTGATGGCTTCGGTGTGCTGATGGGGATTGGCCAAGCGCACGAAGAGGCTCCACCAGTTGTAGGTCAGGGCGGTGATGCGCGCCATGAAGCGGCAGCGCTTGAGGTCGCGGGTGGTGAAGCCACCCCAACCCCAGTGATTTTTCAGTTCATCAAAGGGATTTTCCGCATCGGCGCGGTCGCGGTACCACTGCGCGACGGTCAGGATCTCCTGCGGCAACGAGGTGATCAGCACGGCGTATTCTTAGACGATGACCTCATTGGTGAGCTCGGCCAAGCCCAGGCGCAATTGGTTGGGGTCCCCGTGATCGACCACCGCCAGATCGCCCTTGACCCGCCGGCGCAGGACGATGGCCCGCCGCGAGCGGCCCCAGCCGGCCAGCCGCAAGGACGTCTCGGCGCCCTCCCAGCCCTGACCGGCCGCCGTCCAGGAGGCTTCGCGCATCAACCGCTCAACGCATTTTTTCACCCCGGCGGTCATGCGCAACTTAAAGAGATAGGGTAGTCCTTCCTGTTCGGCGCGCTGCATGTTGGCCTCGGTGCCCCAGTCCCGATCCCCGCGGATGAACACTGGCCAATGCGGTCGCGGCAGGCGCTTGAGCAGTTCCCATAACCCTGGCGCACTGTATTTGGAGGCAGTCTGGTTACCGGCCTGGACCTCAACGTCGAGAATCAGGCGTAGGTTGGCCATGAAATAGGTAGGGTAGGTGTGCGAGGGGCGGCCAGGTTTGTGGGGGTTGTAGCCCTTCTCCGCCCCTTCCTGGTGACCGTACAGCGGTTTGACCGTGACATCGCTGTCGAGAATCCAGGGGAGGCTCAGCAGGGGGGCGATACTGTCGTCGAGATGCTGCTGGAGCCAGGTGACGCCCGCCGCCTCGTCCAGCTGGCCTAAGTTACGGCGTACCGAATCCTCACTGACCACCTTGGTCATCCCCAACAGCGGCGCATTGAGGGTGTCTCCGCGCAGGGCGCTGAGGTGCGCATAGCGCTGATGACCGGAGAGGATGGCCAGCACGGTCGTGCCCAGGATGTCACGGTTGCTGGGGGCATTGGGATTGGTCAGCGTGAGGGGGCAACTGGCCACCCAGGGCTCAAAGCGCCCGCTCACCTGGAGGAAGTCGATAAAGAAGGGCAACTGGCCCAGGGGCGTCACCGCCGCCTCAGCATCCCACTCCACATGGATACGGCCGCCAAAGGTGTCGACGGCAACCGGGCCGGGAACGACTGTCAGCGCCGTGGATCGGGTTTCACCCGGAGGGTGAAAGGTCAGCTGGTTCATAGGCACCTCCTTTTGCCATTATTTCATTCGCTTGCCTCAACTAAGGCAAGAGGCAACTGCCCTTTTTAGGATCATCCATCTGCGCCAGGCGGATAACTTTACCCAGGTGATCCCCCTTCAAGCTGTTCGAGTGCATCGGCATCCCGATGCTGCACGTGGTGGCCGGTGAGTCCGCCGGGATCGTGGAGCGCGTGTCGCGGCCAATCTGAAACTGGCCGAAATCTGACGATCTGAATCTGGCGCTTCTTCCTCGTTTTCTTCCTGGTTAATTAACTCAGAACCGGGGATCTTCTTCCCCTCGGGAATCTTCTTCAGTCTTCTTCCTCCTCATGTCCTAGCCAGGCGAGTTGACCTGGCGAGGGGGACGACATGGGGGAGAACCGACTGCGGCGCTGTGCGCATTGCGGCCAGCCGTTTACGCCGGACGCACGCAATACCCATCATCAGCGCTATTGCCTGGCGCCGGCCTGCCGTCTGGCCAGCAAACGAGCGAGTCAGAACCAGTGGTTAGCCAAGCTGGAGAATCGCGACTACCACCGTGGGCCCGCCGCGGTGGCGCGGGTCCAGGCCTGGCGACGCGCCCACCCGGGCTATAGCCGTCGGCCGACCGGCGCCCTGGTCACGGCCGTACCGGTCCCCGCCGCGGCCGCGTCAGCCGTGCCGCCCTTGACCGAGCCCCCAACCCCGACCACCACCACGGACCCCGCTGACCGGTTAGCCAAGACCTCGGGTAACGCCGCCGTCCTCCCCGCGTTACAAGCGCCCTGCCCACCCCCGTTACAAGAGCACTGCCCGGCCCCGTTACAAGATCTCTTGGCCAGTTAACCCGCTATTTTAATTGGCTTAATCGCCCATCTCTGGGACCTGGCGTTACAAGAGGACATCGCCGCCACGCTGGACCGGTTGCTACAACTCGGCCGGGATATTCGTGGAGGCGACGATGAGCATGACCAAACGGGTGCTGAACCCGGCGCGCCTGCGCCAGGTTCCGGCGCACTTCAGCTGGCTCGATCACCGCCTGGTCCGGGAGCGCTACCTGGAACGGGCTGAGGTCAACGCCTGGGCCCTGTATCTGTTCCTGGTGTGCGTCGCCGATGCCCAGGGGCTGAGCTATTACGGGGATGTCAGTCTCGGCAGGCAGCTGGGCCTGTCGCCAGAACGCTTGCAGCAGGCGCGGCGGGCCCTGCTGGCGTTGGACCTGATTGCCTATGAGCCCCCCTTTTACCAGGTGCTGAGCCTGCCGGCGCCGGTGGCGCCTGGGGAACGCCTGGGGCGGCTGCGGGCGGCGCTGGGGGGGGCGGCCATGATCGACTACGCCACCTGGTGCGCCATCCGCGACGGCGCCGCCCAGCACCTCACCCCGCCGCAACTCGCGCGTCAATTGGGGCTGGACGTCAAGACCGTGCGCCTCTGGCTGGACCGGCCCTATGCCCGGCGCCGCGCCCCACCCCGGGCCAGCAAGCTCGATCCCTTCAAGGGCCGCATCGTCGGCTGGCTGGATGCCCAACCGCTGAGCGCCCAGCAGGTCTACCAGCGCCTGTGCGCGGCGGGGTATACGGAAGACGTGAGCATCGTCAAGGACTACGTCCGCCGCATCCGCCCCCGGCCGCGGGAAGCCTTCCTCACCCTGGCCTTCGCCCCGGGGGAACTGGCCCAGGTGGACTGGGGCGACGCGGGCACCATCGCGGTCGGCGACAGCCGGCGGCGGCTGTCCTTTTTCGTCATGGTGCTGGCCTACAGTCGCCAGATGTACGTTGAATTCACCCTGGCGCAGACGATGGAGCACTTCCTGGCCGCGCACCGGCATGCCTTTGAGGCCCTGGGGGTGCCGCGGCGGGTCATGCCCGATTATGTGTCGCGACACATAATCGGGGTTTTGTGGCCTTCGCCGTTATGTGGCCTAGCTGCGGTAACTCCCGGCGATTTAAGCGGCTTGGCTTGATCCGACGGCACATAACCAGCGCCGTTGGACCGATGATGACCTCTCCATCCCCTGAGTAGAGTTGAGGTTGTCATGCTCGAACGTTACTTCGTCAAGTACCAGACCGTCGAGCGAATTCGCGCGTGCTGGCTCGGTACTGCCATTGAACGCTACGTCGAATGGCTGGAGCAGGAGGGTTACGCCCAGCGCAACGTCTTCCGCCGTGTCCCGCTGCTCTGTCACTTTGCGCAATTCGCCGAGGAGCGCGGCGCCGCGTCTCTGGAGCAAGCCGCGACACTGGTCGAGGACTTCGCCGCACATTGGGTGAACGGACATGCGCGTGACGGTATCAGTCTGGCCGCCCGGCACAAGCTCGCCGAGGAAGCGCGTAATCCGGTCAACCAGCTGCTCCACCTCCAGTTGCCGGATTATGTCGGGGGCGGCCGCCGCGTCCGACCGGACCCGTTCCGCGATGAGGTGCCTGGATTTTTCACCCACCTGCGTGATGAGCGCGGCCTGAAAGAATCGTCGATCGACCACTATCGCCACTACCTCAATCGCTTCGCCGCCTTCCTGACGCGTCTCCAGATCACGTCGCTACGCGAGCTCTCCGTGGCCACCCTCGCGGCCTTCGTGGTGGAGAGCGCCCCGGCACTCAGCCGCAACTCCCGTCGCGACTTGTGCAGCACACTGAAGGTGTTTCTGCGTTACTGCCATCGCGAAGGCCTGATCGCCGTTGATCTGAGTGCGGCGGTGGAAATGCCGCAGGCGTATCGGCTCGCCGAGCTGCCACGTTCCATCAGCTGGGACGAGGTTCGCCAGATGTTCGCGGTCGTTGATCGCCGCAGTCCGAAAGGGATCCGCGACTATGCGATCCTGTTGCTGCTGGTGACCTATGGGCTGCGGGCGCATGAGGTCGCGGCGCTGACCCTTGACGACCTCGATTGGTCTCGGGATCGGCTGTGCGTCCCGGAGCGTAAGGCGGGACACTGGACGGTGTACCCGCTGGCCACGGTCGTTGGCGAGGCGCTGGTGGCCTACCTGCAGCAGGTGCGCCCGACCACCCCTGACCGGCATCTGTTCTTTCGCCTGCTGGCCCCGGTCAAACCGCTCAGCGCCACGGCCATTGCGCAGCGCGTGGGCGGCTATCTGGACAAGGCCGGCCTCAAGGTGCGACGCGCCGGATCCCATACGCTCCGCCACACCTGTGTACAGCGTCTGGTCGACGCCGATGTTGCGGTGAAAGTGATTGGCGATTACGTCGGGCATCGTTCCCCTTCCTCGACGGCGATCTACGCCAAGATCGCGACCGAGGCCCTGCGTGAAGTCGCCTTGGGCGACGGGGAGGCCCTGTGAACACCCCACGGCCCTTGTCCGCGGACAGCTCACTCGCCCAAGCGGTTGCGGCATTCGTGGCGTATAAGCACGCGCTGAACCGTAAGGTCAACACCGAAGCGGGCGCCCTGCGGCTGCTCGTGGGCGCGCTCGATGCCGGGGTCACCGCGGCCGCCGTGACCCCGGCAGACATCGAGCGGTTCCTCGCGGGGCGTCCGCGGACCCGCCCGCGGAGCTACAACCACCTCCTGGGTGTGCTGCGCCGCTTCTTTGCCTGGCTGGTCCTCCAGGGCGTCATCACGACCACGCCCGTCACGGCCAGCGCCCGGCGTGCCGGCGAACCGCGCATCCCCTATCTGTTTGACCTCGAACAGGCGCGCCATCTACTGGATGTCGCGCGGCAACTTCCCGACCGACCCCGCGACCCGTACCGCGGGTTGACCTACGAGACGATCTTTGCGCTGCTCTATGGTCTGGGCCTGCGCGTGGGCGAAGTCGCCCGGCTTCAGGTCGGCGACCTGGACCGTGCCCGGGGCGTCCTGCTCATCCGCCAGACCAAGTTCGCGAAAGATCGCTGGGTGCCGTTCGGACCGCACCTCGGCGAGCGCCTGGAGCGCTATCTGCGGGCGCGCTTCTCCGCTACGCCCGCGGCGGATGCCCCGCTGTTCAGCTTTACCCCGGGGCACGCGGTCAATCCGATGACGATCAGCCAGACCTTCCACGCCCTGCTACCGCAACTGGCCTTGGCGGCGCGGCCCGGGGTGACCGCCCCACGGCTCCATGACCTACGGCACTCATTTGCCGTGGGCACCCTGCTGCGCTGGTATCGCGCGGGCATCGATCCCAACCAACGCCTGCTCCACCTGGCCACCTTCCTCGGGCATGTCGATCCGACTTCGACCGCCGTCTATATCACGATGACCGATGCGTTGCTTGAGGAGGCGAGTACCCGGTTCCGGCGCTTCGCCGACCTGGCCCCGGCACCAGGCGGTGCGCCATGAACGCCCTCGGCAACCTGGTGGTGGCGTTCTTCGCCGACCATCTGAAGGTCCAAAAGGGCCTGCGACCCGCTTCCATTCACAGCTATCGCGATGTCCTCAAGCTGTTCCTCAACCAGATCGCCGCCCGCCGACACTGTCCCATCACGCGCCTGGAGCCGGCGGACTTGACCGCCGAGGCGGTGCTCGCCTTTCTCCAGTCACTGGAGGTGACGCGGGGTAACCAGATCCGCACCCGCAACCAGCGCTTGGCGGCGCTGCGAACCTTCTACCGTTACCTCGCCAGCCGTGCACCGGAACTGCTTGCCGAGGCGGCCCGCGTCGAGGCGATTCCCATCAAGCGGACGCCACCGCCACCCACCTGCTATCTGGAGCGCGACGAAATCCAACAGGTGCTGGCCGGAGTCGCCACCCGTACGCCGCTGGGGCAGCGTGACCACGCGATCCTGACCGTGATGTACAACACCGGCGCACGGGTCCAGGAGATCGCCGATCTGCGCGTCGGCGATGTTGACCTGAACGGTCCGTACCGTGTTCGACTCCACGGCAAAGGTGACAAGTGGCGCGCCTGTCCGCTGTGGCCCGAGACCGCACAGGAACTCCGGCAACTCGATACCGTCGGCACCGGCGATCCCGCAACGCCGCTGTTTCGCTCTCGTCTGGGCCGACCGATGACACGCTTCGGACTCTACAAAGTGGTCAAACGACACACCGCGCAACTGGCCAACCGGCGCGCGGATAACGGTGCCGTTCGGCGCCTCTCCCCCCACGTGGTGCGCCACACGACCGCCGTTCACTTGCTCGAAGCGGGTGTCGACGTGAATGTCATTCGCGGCTGGCTTGGCCATGTCAACCTGGAGACCACGAACCGCTATGCTGAGGTCAGCATCCGCATGAAGGAGGCCGCCATGGCCCGGTGTGTACCCCCGCCGGCCGAGTCCCCGGCATACCCCCGAAAGGGCGTCTGGCATCGCGAGCCGGACCTGCTGGAATGGCTCGAATCACTCTGAGAATTATGTGCCCTCCCCGATGGGCTCCGCCCCGCGGCGGAGCCCGCAGCAGGTGCTAGGCCACATAACGGCGAAGGCCACAAAAGCCCGATTATGTGTCGCGACACATAATCGGGCACCAAGAGCTGCGGTGCCCCACCCAGATACTCCAGGCAGCGCACCTGCGAGCCGATCCAGTCACCCAGTCCCTGGGTCCAGGTGGCCTCCACATAGGTGTAACTGGAGGCCCCGAGCACGGCCACGAAGATCTGGGCCTGACGCTCCTCCCCGGTGGCTACGTCGATGATCGTGACCGTCTGACCACTGTAGTCGACGAACAATCGCTCCCCAGGGGCATGGCTCTGGCGCAGGGTAACCGGCAGGGCCCGGGCAAGGGCCCGGTAGTGCTCGCAAAAGCCACTGTACTGGTAGCCGTCAGGGTGACACTCCCGGTACTCCTGCCAGAGCAGGTCCAGGGTGACCCCTGAACGGCCTACCTGGCGATGCACCGCCGCCCAGTTCGGCTCGGGACGCTTGACCGTCGCGGCCGGCAGCGGCGGGAATAACGCCGCCTCCAAGGCCGACTCGCTCAGGCCGTCCGGCAGCGGCCAGCCAAACCCGCCCAAGCGCGCCCGGCGCAGGTAGTCCCCCACCGTCGTCGGGGAGGCCCGCACGGCCTGGGCAATCTCCCGGTTGGAGCGGCCGCACTCATGGTGCAACCGCAAAATTTCCTCGATCTTGCGCATGGATAACCTCGTGTATGCCACAGACACCTCCAGGGTCAAAACCCCAGGGTGCCACGGTTATCCCGCGCCTCGTCTCGCTACTTCAGGTGTCCAGCTTGCCCTGGAATCGGTGTCCAGCTTGCCGTGGAATCACTGTCCAGCTTCCCGTGGAATCGGTGTCCACCTTGGAGTGGAATACGCAACATTTGTTGATGGTGACTTGTTGTGACTGGCTTAAGTCACGGATGTCAATTCCCCCGATCGCTTCCTCAGAGCAATACCTGCTCGATACCTCCGTCCCGTAACCGATCGATAAAGCGCCGCTGCCATTCAGGACCGAGGTGCAGTTGCGCGATCTCGGTCACGATATAACCGGTGGTCAAGCCTGTCTCATCGGTGTATTTGGCCAGGCCCTGCTGGCACGCAGGACATGAGGTTAGAAGCTTAACCCTTCCTTGGGCCTGATCCCGCCCCGTTAAGACATGGATACCTTGCAACAAGGACTCCCGTTTTCGGTAACGCAACTGACTCGCGATGTCAGGACGGGCGGTCCCCAGGGTGCCAGCCTCACCGCAGCAGCGATCCGTCAGGGTAACTTCCATACCCAATAAATTGCTCACAACCTTAAGGGGGTTGTAAGTCTTCATCGGGCTGTGGCAGGGATCGTGATAGAGATATTGGATCTTCTCATCCTCGGCGAAATCCAATGCCCTACCTTCTATCTTCATTGGCATCTTATTTATGGCAGCCTTGGCTGGTTGATCCACTTCTGCTGGGAGAGAGGAGGGCTGATGAGCACTCAGGGAGCTGAGTGTCATGCCTTTTTCCATCAGGTATTCGTGAATATCTAGCAAACGGCAGCCGGGGAAGATGCGCTCAAACTCATAGTGAAGCAACTGATCCATGCAAGTGCCACATGAGACAAGCACCGTACGGATATCCATATAGTTAAGGGTATTGGCCACTCGGTGGAAGAGCACTCGGTTTTCCATGGTCAGACGCCGTCCCTGGTCCTCGTGGCCAGCAGCGCTCTGGGGATAGCCACAGCAGAGGTAGCCAGGTGGGAGCACCGTCTGGGCGCCAAGGTCGTAGAGGAGGGCGAGCGTAGCCAGGCCAATATCGGCGAAGAGCCGCTCGGAGCCGCAGCCGGGAAAATAAAAGACGGCTTCCATTTCCTCGGGCTGAAGCCGCGGGTCCCGGAGGATGGGTATCTGAATGTTGTCCTCAAGGGCTAGGATCTGACGGAAGGTCCGTTTTGGAACCTCGACACGAATAGGGCGGCGAACCAACTCCTTTGTCATAATACAGGCCTTGGGCTGGCCCGTGGTGACCGCCGGCGGCTCCTCATGCCGGTAAATCCCAAGGCGCCGAGCGGTGGAACTGGCCAGGTTGAGTCCACGGAATCCCCACCGGGCCAGTCCGACCCTAAGCAGGCGAATGGCGCGGGGATCCCTACTGTTCAGGAAACCTAGGGCGGCCCAGGCCCCGGGGCTGAAACGCTTCTGGCGCCGGTTGACGAGGATGCGACGAAGGCGCGTCGTGACCTCGCCGTAGTCAATCTTGACCGGGCAAGGTGTTTGGCACTTATGGCAAATCGTGCAATGATCCGCTAGGTCATTCATTGCTTCGAAGTGGCGATGGGATAGACCTCGACGAGTCTGTTCCTCATAAAGGAATGCCTCGATGATGAGGCCGGTACCGAGGATCTTGTTGCGGGGCGAGTAGAGCAGATTGGCCCGCGGAACGTGGGTCATGCACACCGGTTTGCATTTACCGCAACGTAGGCAATGCTTGATGTCATCATTTAGGGCTCCCAGTTCCGTTTCTTCTAGGATGATGGCCTCCTGGCTTACCAACCGCAAGGAGGGCGTATAAGCTCTCTCCAGCCCAGAGCCAGGGAGGAGCTTTCCCGGGTTGAAGCGTCCTAAGGGGTCCAAGTCCTGTTTGTAGCGGGCAAAGGCCGCCAGCTTCTCGGGCTCCAGGAACTGGATCTTGGTCAAACCAATGCCATGTTCCCCAGAAATGACTCCCCCCAGGTCGGTCGCCAGAGCCATGATTCGTGCTACAACGCGGTCGGCCTCGTGGAGCATGGCGTAGTCCGAGGAGTGTACGGGGATATTGGTGTGTACATTGCCATCCCCTGCGTGCATGTGCAGCGCGACGAAAAGGCGACTATCTCGGACCTGAGAGTGGATTGCGACAAGCCGATCACGTACTCCGGCCATATCCTGACCGCCAAAGATCTCATCCAGGGACTGGCGTACCTCCCGACGCAAGGATTGACGCAAATCCCGGCGTAGCATTAGGTCCACAAGAAGGTCACCGGGCTGGATGAAAGTCCCCTCCCCCGCCAACAGCAGATTGGCGTTTGTGTTGGCTGGGGTATCCAATCGATCCAAGATCAGTCGCCAGCGTGTTTGTGTCTCCTGGATTACCTGCCGGGCGGTCTTGCGTTTTGCGTTCAGAATGGCCTGCGCCTCTAGAGAGTCTTCATGCCCTGGCCATTCGCGGGCCTCGGGTATGTCTCCCGCCAGATAATCCAGCCAGGCGCTCAGAATACGGTCCTTGTTCTTGATGGACTGTTCAATGTTAATGCGTTCGATTTCGCGCGAATACTCCGCCAGCCGCTCTAGAGGGATGACCACATCCTCGTTGATCTTGAAGGCGTTGGTGTGTCGCGAAATGGCGGCGGTACGAGCACGATCAAGCCAAAACCGGCGCCGAGCTTCCGGGCTGCTGGCAATGAAACCCTCCCCCTGGCGAGCCCTAGTAAGCATGACGACCTGTTCCGCGGCTGCCGCCACTGCCTCCTCCTCATCCGCGACCAGGTCGGCGAGCAGCACCATCTTCGGCAACTCGGGACGGGATGCCTTAGTGGAATAGTCCAGGGCGCGCAGGTAACGCTCATCCAGATGCTCTAGCCCAGCAATCCGTACGTCGGGTAACTTCTCGATATAGTTCCTGATTTCCAAGATAGCCGGAACCGCCAGCGACAGATTGGCGCCATAGAATTCCATGCAGACCGTACGCGTAAAATTGGGCATGCGATGCAGAAGAAAGCGGGCGGAGGTGACTAGACCATCACAACCCTCCTTCTGCACCCCTGGCAGGCCAGAGAGAAACTTGTCCGTTACATCTTTACCCAGACCCACCTTGCGAAAGGCTTGACCGGGGAGTGTCAACAGTTCCGTTGGGCACTTAGGTGTAATTCCATCCACCTCATAACGACTGATACGAAAGCGCACCGGGTCCTGATCATGGATTTTGCCCAGGTTATGTCCCAGGCGCTCGACTTCCATCCACCCTCCATCTGGAGTAACCATGCGCCAGGAAACCAGACTGTCGAGAGTGGTACCCCACAGGACGGCTTTCTTACCTCCTGCATTCATGGCAATGTTGCCCCCAATCGTTGAAGCGTCTTGGGAGGTGGGATCCACAGCGAACACCAATTTTGCAGCCTCCGCTACCTCCGCGACGCGCCGCGTAATGGCGCCCGCACCGCACCACACCGTAGGATAGGTTCCAGGCAAATCTGGCAAGAGGGTTCGTTCGACGAAAGTGATAGCATCCAGCTTTTCCGTATTGATGACGGCGCACCAGGGGTCTAACGGAATCGCCGAGCCCGTATAGCCAGTTCCCCCACCTCGTGGGATCAGGCTCAGGCCACACTGAAGACAGGCACGAACGATCTGGACTATCTCCGCCTCCGAGTCCGGCGTAATGACAACGAAAGGCAACTCCACACGCCAGTCTGTGGCATCCGTGGCATGGGCAACACGGGCAAGACCTCCAAAGTCGAGGTTATCTGCTCGGGTAACAGCACCCAGGATTTTCCGCACCTCTTCTCGGCGGCGGCCCATCTCATTCAGCCAGTCACCAAAAGCGACCACCGCATTTTTCGCGGCCAGCAAGAGCATTTCGGCGAGGCGGTTATTGTTCAACCGGAGCTCAAACTGATCCAAGCGATGCTTCAGGGCACCAAGCAGGAGATTACGTCGCTTACGATCACCCAGTAGATCATCCTGTAGATAAGGATTGCGGGTGATCACCCACATATCACCTAGGATCTCGAACAACATGCGAGCCGAACGCCCGGTACGCCGACTGCCACGCAACTCGTCGATTAGATTCCACATCTCTAACCCTAGGAAACGAATCACAATCTCACGGTCAGAAAATGAGGTGTAGTTATAGGGTATTTCGCGAATACGCTGATGTTGTGAACTGGACATGATGCTAGCGACTGGTGGGTTGGAAAGTTAACTTTGGTTAAATTATACTTGCAAATTGTCAATGTGAAAATCTAATCTTTCGCCGAATGCGATTCGACCTGATCTTATAGGCATACTATTTAATTTTCGGGGCCATTAAAATTGAAAAAATTATTGGAAGGTGGACTGAGAACACGTGGAGTTATCAAATTATCAACTCCAGATCAACCATTATTGTCTGTAATTACTGTTGTTTACAACGGCGCCGGCCATGTTGAACGGGCCTTCGAGAGTGTCTTCAATCAAAGCTATACCAATATTGAATATATTATCGTTGATGGAGGATCGAGCGATGGCACTATTGAAATGATTAGGAGCCATGATAATACAATTGATTACTGGGTGAGTGAGCCAGATAATGGAATTTATGATGCCATGAACAAAGGCATTAAGGTTTCTAAAGGCGAATTAATTGGATTTTTGAATTCCGATGATTATTATGAGCCGGAGACGATCATGGAGGTGATCAAGGTTTATTTGGAAACAGGATGTAGGGGGATATTTTTCGGTAATAGTCTCGTGATTCAGGGAGATCTTGGAATCCGTTATATTTCTATTGGCAATGCTACCCTCTGGCGTGGCCTGGGATTCAAGCACCAAGCGATGTTCGTTCATCGATATGTTCACGAGAAATTTGGTCTGTATAATACTGCCTATAGAATTGCTGCGGACTACGATTTTGTGATGAATGTCGTTTCGAAAGGAGTAAGACTGATACATATTGACAAATGCCTTGTAAATTACAGCAATACAGGGATTAGCGGCATCAATCGAATTGAGACATTGAATGAACTTAGAGTAATTTCAAAAAACCATTATGGATTATTCAGTCTTTCATTTCTTGGCTTTATGGCAGTCTATATTCGAAGTTACTTATTTCAGGGTGTTGGGCGGTTGGTACATGTTACTTTTGGAGAAAAAGCACTGCTAGTGGTACGAGCGATTTATACGAGACTTAAACACAATCGCTCGAAAGTCTAGCGGTTTTTTTCGAACACTGCTGAATATTCGGTTGTGCTCGGTAGCAAAAAAATATTCTTATGCTTTAAATGAAGCAAGAAATTTTTTTTAAATCGAAAAACTCCATGTAACCTCCACAGAACAAGTACGAAGATTCAGGCTTTCTTCTTACATCTATTTTTACGGGCCAATTGAAAATATCAAATTAGGGTCGAAATCGCACCAAGTTCGCCATTCCATGAAGTTTAGTCCGGAGCTTTGTCTACTCTCTATCCATGTCCAGTACAATACCACGATTATTTTTACTCGCACTCCATGTCCTGCGCACTGAAGGGCTTTGGGTACTCTTGCAAAAGATTCGCCGTCGTATTCGCGCTGTGGCTTACCGACCACAAAAGCCCAAATATCTACACATGGAAATACCCTTTAGCCCCCTTAGCTTGCCGGATCCAGGCAATGCCCCTTCAGTATCCATTATCATCCCCACCTTTGGCAGAATCCTGTATACGCATTATTGCTTAGCCGCCATATGCAATTGTGGCGACAAGACATCCTTTGAGGTCATCCTTATCGACGATGACCCTGGAAGCGACACAACTTATCGCCTGCAGGATTATGGATATTTACGCATTGTGCGCAATGAGGAAAACCTCGGATTTGTACGATCATGCAACCGAGGTGCTTTGCTAGCGAAAGGTGATTATTTGGTCTTTTTAAATAACGATACCCAGGTCCAGCCTGGGTGGTTGGATGCCCTGTTATGGACTTTCGAGCATCAACCTGACGCGGGACTAGTGGGCAGTAGACTGATTTATCCAGACGGACGTTTGCAGGAAGCCGGCGGGATCGTGTTCAGGGATGGCACAGCCTGGAATTACGGCCACCTCGATGATCCCTACCGACCTGAATATGGATATTTGCGCGAGCCTGATTATGTGTCCGGAGCCGCATTGGCTATACCACGAGATCTATTTGAACAACTAGGCAGATTCGATCCCTGTTATGTACCAGGATATTATGAGGATACCGATCTCGCCTTCCGCGTTCGTGCCGCTGGATATCGTATTTTCTATCAGCCCTGGTCTTGTGTATTGCATGTTGAAGGTGGAAGCGCCGGACGTGATGAGAATGCCCCGACGGGTATGAAGCGCTACCAGGAAATCAATAGACGCAAATTTTTTGATCGCTGGCAATCAGTGCTTGTGAATCATGGTGAAAGAGCTAAGGGTCTTGAACATCAAAAAGAGCGTTGGGTACGCCGGCGTGCCTTTGTCGTCGATATTTACCTACCAACCCCAGACAAGGAATCTGGGTCCTTGAGGTTAGTGAACCTGTTCGCGCTTTTACGAGAAATCGGGTTCAAGGTCACTTTTGCGGCAACAAACCTAGAGGCCCCAGAAAGTTATCTGGCCGACTTACAAAAACAAGGGACAGAGGTCCTTTATCGGCCTTATGTTAAATCCATTTCTCGTCACTTGAAAGTTCGGGGGGGAGAATATGATTTGGTGATCCTGAGCCGAGCCGATGCTGCTGTGGAACTGATAGGTGAAGTCCGCCGCTACTGTCCTAATGCGCACATCGTATATGACACGGTAGATTTGCATTTTTTGCGTGAACAGAGACTGGCAAAACTGACAGGGGACGCCAGTACCCGCCGCCTAGCGGAATATCGGCAGCAAGAAGAACTTGGCCTGATTGCCCTTGCCGACAGCACATTAGTAGTAAGTCCGGTCGAACGGGAACTACTTGCTCAATTGGCGCCCGGTGCGGATGTTCGCATCCTATCGAATATTCATCGCATTCCCGGACGACGGACTAATTTTACTGATCGGCGCAATATATTCTTTGTTGGGGCTTTCTCCCATCCCCCCAATGTGGATGCAGTATTATGGTTCAGCCGGGCTATTTTACCGCTAATACTAATTAAACTACCAGAATTGCAATTCTTCATTATCGGTGCAGATCCGCCAGCAGAGGTCCGTTCATTATCGTCCACTTCTATTCATGTTCTTGGTCATGTGCCTGATTTAATGCCATACCTTGAAGGCTGTCGCTTATCAGTTGCGCCTTTACGTTATGGCGCTGGTGTAAAAGGTAAAGTGAATCTAAGTTTAGCTCATGGGTTGCCTGTTGTTGGGACCAGCACAGCGGTAGAAGGTATGTTTTTAGAAGATGGTAAGTCGATATTTGTCGCGGACACTCCATCAGAATTTGCAGCAGCCGTGGCAAAAATTTACTTGGATTCCGATATCTGGGAGTGTCTTTCCATTGAAGGGATTAAGGTAATGGAGAAGTATTTTAGCTTTAACGCAGCTCGAAATGCGCTCTTCGATTTAGTAGGAAAGTGAAGGCTGGAAATCATATAAAACGCATTTTATTTCAACTGCATCAATCTTGGTGAATTGACTAATTAAGTCGTTTACACAGAGTTATCATAACCTTCGCGGACGGTGAGGATTTGCGGTAAGGTTGCCTCAAGCTGCTTACCTTGGGGCTCAATCGGATGTTACGGGTGATGATCGTGTTGAGTGCGAGTGATCGCCCAACCTTGCAACAGCTTAGTAAGCGCGATCCCGACTGGCGTGTTCGGGAACGGGCACAGTGTCTGTTACTGCTCGCGGCGGGGCAGACCTGCCCGCAAGTTGCGGCGCAGCGGGGCCTGACCCTGCAAACGGTGAGCGCGAC
>JAHDND010000260.1 GCA_018435665.1 Candidatus Thiosymbion sp.
CCGATCTGCTTTCTGAGGCAATTGATGACTTCGTGGTGGGTACTGTTAAGCGTCAACCACAGCATACAATCCATCCGACAGGTTTCTATTGCATTGCTAGAGGTCCTGGCGATGAACGATTAAACTGGAATCAGACATCCCGCCGGGTGTTTAACTTTGTGCGTGCAATTTGTCCACCTGGACCAGCGGCACGCTGTTATCGTGCTGATAGCGAAATCCGTATCAATAAAGTGGAGTATCTCCCCGACGCGCCCAGTTACATCGGTATTCCAGGATCGGTTATAGCTACGGCTATGGATAATTTCGTGGTTAAAACCATCGATTCATTTATTCGAGTCGTTGACTGGAATGCGGATGTCAAGTTGAGAGTGGGGGATCGCTTAACATGAGTGTCCTCATCATCGCCGAGGCCGGCGTCAACCATAACGGCGACCTGGCGCTGGCCAAGGGCCTGATCGACGCCGCCGCCCAGGCCGGCGCCAACCTGGTCAAGTTCCAGACCTTCAGCGCCGACCGCCTGGCCACCGCCGGCGCCGCCAAGGCCGACTACCAGACTCAGACCACCGGTAGCGCCGAGAGCCAGCACGCTATGCTGCGCCGGCTGGAACTGACCCTGGACATGCACCTGGCCCTGATCGACCACTGCCGCAAGCGCGGCATCGGCTTTCTGTCCACCGCCTTCGACCACCCCAGCCTCGACCTGCTTGCCGAACTGGGCCTGGAGCGCTTCAAGATTCCCTCTGGCGAGATCACCAACCTGCCGTACCTGCGCCACGTTGGCCGCCTTGCCGCCCCCGCGGATAAGTCCGTGATCCTCTCCACCGGCATGGCCACCCTCGGCGAGATCGAGGCCGCGCTGGACATCCTGGAAACCGCCGGCACCCCGCGCGGGCGCATCACCGTCCTGCACTGCAACACCGAGTACCCCACCCCCATGGGGGACGTAAACCTGCGTGCCATGGTCACACTTCGTGAGGCCTTCCAGGTCGTCGTCGGCTACTCCGATCACACCCCCGGCATCGAGGTCCCCATCGCCGCCGTCGCCCTGGGCGCCACCGTCATCGAGAAACACCTGACCCTGGATCGCACCCTGCCCGGCCCCGACCACCCGGCCAGCCTGGAACCGGACGAATTCGCCGCTATGGTCCACGCCATCCGCCACATCGAGCAGGCCCTCGGCGACGGCATCAAGCGCCCCAGCCCCAGCGAGGCCAAGAACAAGCCCATCGCCCGCAAGTCCCTGGTCGCTGCCGTCCCCATCCGTGCCGGCGAGCCCTTCACCCCTGCCAACCTCACCGCCAAGCGCCCCGGCACCGGCCTCTCGCCCATGCGCTGGGATGAGGTAATCGGCCGCCCCGCCCCGCGGGCCTTCGCCGCGGACGAACTGATCGCCTTATGACGCCTCCGGTCAAAAAATTCTGCGTCGTCACCGGCACCCGCGCCGAGTACGGCCTGTTGCGTTGGGTGATGGAGGGCATCCGCCAGTCCCCGCGCCTGGAATTGCAACTCATCGCCACCGGTGCCCACCTGTCGCCCGAATTCGGCCTGACCTACCGCGAGATCGAGGCCGACGGCTTTCGCATCGACCGCCGGGTGGAGATGCTGCTCAGCTCCGATACCCCGGTCGGTGTAACCAAATCCCTGGGCCTGGGCCTGCTGGGCTTCGCCGACGCCCTGGCCGAGCTGCGCCCCGACCTGTTGCTGGTGCTCGGCGACCGCTACGAGATCTTCGCCGCCGCCTCCGCCGCCATGGTCGCCCGAATACCCATCGCCCACCTGCACGGCGGCGAGACCACCGAAGGTGCCATTGATGAGGCCATCCGCCATGCCATCACCAAGATGGCCCACCTGCACTTCGTAGCCGCCGGGGACTACCGTCGCCGTGTCATACAACTGGGCGAGGCACCGGAACGGGTCTTCCTGGTCGGGGGCCTGGGCATCGACAACGTCCTTAAGCTGAAGCTCCTGGACCGCCCCGCCCTGGAAACGGCCCTGGACTTCCGACTCGGCCACAAAAACCTCCTGGTCACCTTCCACCCCGTCACCCTGGAGGCGGGCAGCGCCCACGCCCAGATGGACGAATTGCTGGCCGCCCTGGAGACCCTGACGGATACCCATGTGATCTTCACCCTGCCCAACGCCGACACCGAAGGGCGGGGGCTGATGCGTCAAATCCAGGCCTTTGTCGAGCGCCATCCCGACCGAGCCAAGGCCTTCACCTCACTCGGGCAACTGCGCTATCTCTCTACCGTCGCCCAGGTGGATGCCGTGGTCGGCAACTCTTCCAGCGGCCTGGCTGAGGTGCCAAGCTTCAAAAAGCCCACCATCAACATCGGCGACCGCCAGCGCGGCCGGCTCAAGGCCGCCAGCGTTATCAACTGCACCCCGGATCGCGCCGCCATCCTCGCCGCGCTGCGCCTGATGGAGTCTCCAGACTTCCAGGCCCGGCTTGCGACTACCGTCAATCCTTATGGCAATGGCGGCGCCAGCGCGGCCATCGTGCGCATCCTGGAAGACCAGCCTTTGGATCAGCTCCTGAAAAAGCGCTTCCAGGACCTGGAGTCCATCGTGCATCCGGACAGGTTCGCATCCGATCCCACGCCTACGTTCACGACACCAGCCTCAACCCCGAGTGTTCCGAGCTATCCTGCTGCCCCGGTGGCGGCGACAGCGCAAGCAGCGGACTCTTTGGCTCCCTCCCCCCTGGCGGGGGAGGGTTGGGGAGAGGGGGCCTTCGCCTGATGCCATCGCCCCCCTCCGACCCCTGGCGCCGCGCACTGCTCCCCCCCGACGCCACCCTGCGCCAGGCCATCCAGGTTCTCGACGAGGCGGCCCTGCGCATCGCCCTGGTGGCGGACCCGG
>JAHDND010000032.1 GCA_018435665.1 Candidatus Thiosymbion sp.
CAACGGCGAGATTTATAACTTCCGCGAACTGCGCGCTGGCTTGGAACGTCAAGGCGTGGTCTTTCGCGGGCATTCGGATACCGAAGTCCTGCTGAATCTGTACCTAGCCGAGGGCGAGGCTCTGCTGCCCCGGCTCAACGGGATCTTCGCCTTCGCCCTTTGGGACCGGCGCACTCAGTTGCTGCTGCTGGCGCGGGATGCGCTGGGGGTTAAGCCGCTCTATTACGCCGCGCTGCCTGACCGCTTTGCCTTTGCCAGCGAGATCAAGGCGCTCTTGCCGTTGCTGCCGGAAGCGGGTGCCTTGGATGCGGCGGCGCTCCGGCGCTATCTGACCTTTCTCTGGTGTCCGGGGGAGGGTACGCCGCTCAAGTCGGTGCGCAAGCTGTTGCCGGGCGATGCGCTGGTGGTGAGGGCGGGGCGGATCGTGCGGCGCTGGACCTGGTACCGGTTGCCCGTTTTTGGTGGCGTAGCATCAACCTTCGATGAACCGGCCGCAGTGGCTGGCACCCTGGCACATCTGCGCACGGCGGTGCAGCGGCAGATGGTGGCGGATGTGCCGGTGGGGGCCTTTCTCTCCGGCGGCTTGGATTCCAGCGCCATCGTGGCCCTGGCGCGGGAGCGGAATCCGGACCTCCGCTGTTTCACCATCGAGGCGGAGGGCGGCCAGGAGGCGGGCCATGCCGATGACCTGCCCTATGCCCGTCGTGTGGCCCGGCACTTGGGCGTGTCGCTGGAGGTGGTGCGCATCGACGCCAGCCGCATGGCGGGCGATCTGGAACGGATGGTCGCGCAACTGGACGAACCGCTTGCCGATCCGGCGCCGCTCAATGTGCTCTACATCAGCCAGTTGGCGCGAGAGCAGGGGATGAAGGTGTTGCTGTCCGGGGCGGGCGGCGACGATCTCTTCTCCGGTTATCGGCGTCATCGGGCCTTGCTGGCGGAACGCTGGTGGGCCTGGTTGCCCCGGCGCCTGCGGTTGGGCCTGGCGCGGGGCACCCGGGGGCTGGACCATCGCCATGCCTGGGGCCGGCGCCTGGCCAAGCTGTTCCAGGGGGCAGGCTTGGAAGGCGACGCCCGGTTGGTGAACTATTTTCGCTGGGCGGCCGAGGGTGATTTGGCGGGGCTCTACACGGCGGACTTCCGCGCGGCCCTCTGCGGTGAAGTGGCCGAGGAGCCGCTGCTGGCGTTTTTGCAGCCTTTGCCGGCAGACGTGAGTAGCCTGGAGCGGATGCTGGCGCTGGAGCAACGGTTCTTTCTGGCCGATCACAATCTGATCTATACCGACAAGATGTCCATGGCCGCCGGGGTGGAGGTGCGAGTGCCCTTCCTGGAACTGGAGCTGGTGGACTTTGCAGCCCGCATCCCGGCGCGGCTGAAGCAGCGTGGCCGGGAGGGGAAGTGGGTGCTGAAGAAGGCCATGGAGCCGTATCTGCCGCGTGAGGTGATCTATCGGCCCAAGACTGGCTTTGGTGCCCCCCTGCGGCGCTGGATGCGGCATGAGCTACGCGAATTGCTGGGTGATTTGTTGTCGGCGGAGAGCCTGAATCGGCGTGGTCTGTTCGAGCCGGTCGCCGTGCAGCGGTTGATTGCCGACAACGATGCCGGGCGGGTGGATGCGAGCTATACGCTGCTATCTTTGCTGTGCATCGAGATCTGGTGCCGGACCTATGTGGATCAGGCGTGGGCGGCGCGAAGCCGCGGATGGGTGACAGGATGAATCAGGACAAACAGCGGGTACACGATTTCTGGAACCGGGCCTCTTGCGGTGAGGAATTGTATCTGGCCGAGGGGGATCGGGCCGATCAGGCCGGGTATTGGGCCCAGACTGCGGCCCGCTGCTGACACTGGCGCGGAAGCTCTGGCCGGGTAACCTGATCCGGCAGTGGTTGCCCAATGCCGGACTTTTCATGTTGATCATTGCGGGGAAGTGACTCATGGGCAGCCTTATGCGCTGGCTGGATGCAAAGCTCTACCCCGCTTTCCAGAACCGCTGGGATGACACGCTGTTTCGGCAGCGTATCCTGTCCTATCGGGGGGAAGGCGGCGACTTGGATGTCCTCAATCTGGGTGCGGGCGCCGGCATCGTGGAGCAGATGGATTTCCGGGGCCATGCACGGCGGATCTGCGGGATTGACCCAGATCCGCGCGTGGTCGAGAACCCTTATCTCTACCAGGCCAGGTTGGGCTCGGCGAATCCATCCCCTACCCGGATGCCAGCTTTGTCCTGGTCTTCGCCGACAACGTCTTCGAGCATCTGCCTGACCCGGTCCGGGTGTTTGCGGAGGTCGCGCGGGTGTTGCGGACGGGCGGGGTGTTCCTCGGCAAGACGCCGAACAAGTGGCATTAAGTGCCGCTGATCGCGCGCTTGACGCCCCATGGGTTTCACCGCTAGGTGGTGCGCTGGCGTGGGCGGGGGGGGACGATGTCTTTCCCACCCGTTACCTCGCCAATTCCCCCGCGGCTATCCGGCGCCTGGCGGCGGGGGCTGGTTTCGAGGTGGTGAAGATCGATTTGATCGAGGGGCGGCCGGAGTACCTGCGGTTCTCCGCCCCGACCTATCTCCTGGGCTGGTTGTATGAGCGGCTGGTCAACCGGGTGCCCGGCCTGTGGCGGTTGCGGGTGTTGTTGATCGCGGAGTTGCGGAAGCCAATGCCGTCCGCACCCTGAGGGCAGGGTCTAGCGCCCCGGGGGCATGCTCGGCCTGATACGCTGGGTGCGCTTTGCTCTGCTGGGGCTGCGGCCCTGGCTGTCGCCCCGGGCTTTGATCCGGAAGCTGTTACCGGGGGCGGGGTTGTTGATGCTGATCAGGGCGGTGAAGTGAGCGATTCAACCATGTGGTAAAACGAAGACCGCTGATTCGCTACGCGGATTCAGCGGCAGAGACCACGCTAGTTTCACAGCCGATAGGCAGCGCACTACCCGTACCCATATTGGAATGCGATACTCTCATGGAACTGATCTATCTCGATATTTGCTGTTTTAACCGACCCTATGACGACCAGAGCCAACTCTTGATACACCTACAAACGGAAGCGAAACTATTTGTTCAGGAGGCGATAAAGCAAGGGTTGTACTCTCTTGTTTGGTCGGCAATTCTCGACCTTGAGAACACTGCTAATCCTGATGCGGAGCGTCGGGAGGCAATCCAGGGCTGGCAAACCTTGGCGGCTATCGATATCGAAGCGACATCCGAGGTCGAGTGCCTGGCGGGTGAATTGACCAAGCAGGGGCTCAAGCCGATGGATGCGCTGCATGTTGCCAGCGCCATCAAAGCTGAAGCTACCTGGTTCTTGACGACGGATAATGGCTTATTGCGTAGGATGAAAGGTGAAACGCGCCTTGCCGTTGTCGATCCAGTTGATTTTATCCGTTCCCTGCAGGAGGTTGGTGATGAGAACTGATGCGGAGATTCGTGCAGAAGGAATCCACCTGTTGACCAATGGCTTGGGATTTGTCGAGGCGGAGCGGTTTATTGCCCTGATTAACCGTGAGCGTTTTGATTACACCAAGTGGCGTGAGAATCAATGGCAAGGAGAGACGGTTGCCTCTCTCGCGCAGCGGGCGCGCAGACTACGCGACAGGAGGGGTGCTGTCTAGCGCCCCTCTACGTGATTTTTAAGTGAAATGTGCCCTGATTCCAATCAAATCGTCTGGCCGTTAGGGGGGCTGATTGAAACAAATACTTCAAAACCTGAAAGACGGCAGCACCGAACTGGCCGAAGTCCCTTGCCCCCGCCTCGCCCCCGGCCACCTGCTGCTGCGCACCACCCGCACCCTAATCTCCGCCGGCACCGAGCGCGTGCTGGTGGACTTCGGCAAGGCCAATCCCCTGGAGAAGGCCCGCCAACAGCCGGACAAGGTGCGCCAGGTGCTGGAAAAGGTCCGGACCGACGGCCTGGCGCCGACCCTGGCCGCGGTGCGTAACAAGCTGGAGAAGCCCCTGCCCTTGGGCTATTGCCAGGTCGGGGTGGTGGCGGGGGTCGGTGGCGATCGTCAGTCGGTGGATGCCCGTGGGCCGACGTCCTCCGCCCCCCTCTCCCCCGACCCCTCCCCCGCGAGGGGGGAGGGGAGTAAGGCGGTGGCGCCGTTGCTGATGGTGGGGTTTAACCGACGC
>JAHDND010000023.1 GCA_018435665.1 Candidatus Thiosymbion sp.
CTGGGCCTGAAAGACCTGGAGCATCAGGTCATCACCGAGGCCGAGGCCCTGGGCCTGCCCCGCCAGTTCCCGGCGGTCGGGCCGGAGAACGTCATCGGCATCGAGATCAACCCCTTCGCCGCCGAACTGGCGCGGGTGTCGATCTGGATCGGCGAGATTCAGTGGATGCTCAACCACGGCTTCGCCCTGGCTAAGAACCCCATCCTGCGCAACCTGGACAATATCCACCTGCGGGATGCCCTCATCAACCCGGATGGGAGTGAACCGGAGTGGCCGGAGGCGGATGTCATCGTTGGCAATCCGCCGTTCGTTGGTAACAAGAAAATGGTCGGTGCGCTTGGTGAGGGCTATGCCGTAAGGCTACGACGCCTCTACAAGGATCGCGTACCGGGAGATGCCGATCTGGTCACTTACTGGTTCGAGAAAGCCCGTGCGCAGATCGCGGGTGGGAAGATCCAACGGGCGGGATTGGTGGCGACCAACAGCATTCGCGGTGGACCCAACCGCAAGGTCCTGGAGCGGATCGTGGAGACCGGGAGTATCTATGAAGCCTGGTCCGATGAGCCCTGGATCAATGAAGGGGCGGCGGTGCGGGTATCTCTTCTGGCGTTTTCACGACCGGACCACGGGCACTGCGTCCGATTGAATGGTGCACAAGTGGGGGAAATCTATGCCGACCTTAACGCGAGGGAGTCACAAGGGGGCGGCGCCGACATCACGCAGGCACGGCGCTTGATGGAAAATGCCAGAGTTGCCTACATGGCCACTACCAAGGGTGGGGCATTCGATATTCCGGGCGATCTTGCCCGCACCATGCTGGACGCGCCCAACCCACATGGCAGACCGAATGCCGATGTGGTGAAGCCCTGGGTCAATGGCCTTGATGTCACCCGTCGACCAAGGGATATGTGGATCGTTGATTATGGCCCGGATATGGAAGAGCAAGCCGCTGCCCTCTATGAACGTCCGTTCGCGTATCTAGTTGCCAACGTCAAGTCCCTGCGCCTGGAGAACCGGCGCGAGGCGTATGCTCGTTACTGGTGGCGGTTTGTCGAGCCCCGTCCTGCGATGCGTAAAGGCCTGGAAGGCTTACAGAGATACCTTGCTACGGCGCGTGTTGCAAAGTACCGTCTGTTTTGTTGGATACCTGGTTGTGTCCTAGCGGATAGCCAACTTATCGTCATCGCCCGTGCCGACGACACCACCTTCGGCATCCTGCACTCCCGCTTCCATGAACTCTGGGCGTTGCGGTTGGGGACCAGCCTGGAAGATCGACCCCGCTACACCCCAACGACCACCTTCGAGACCTTCCCCTTCCCCGAGGGCCTGACCCCCACCGATACCGGTGGCCCGGTCGAGACCTTGACGGATGGCACCGTCCTGCCCATCGTGGCCCCGGCGCGGCATGTCGTCGCCCTGGCGATCGCCCAAGCGGCACATCAGCTGAACGAACTGCGGGAGAACTGGCTCAATCCCGCCGAGTGGGTGGACCGCGTTCCCGAGGTGGTCCCCGGCTATCCCGATCGCGTCATCCCCAAGTCCGGTCATGAAAAGGACCTGAAGGCCCGGACCCTGACCAACCTCTACAACCAGCGGCCCCGGTGGCTGGCTAATGCCCACCAAGCCCTTGATGCGGCGGTGGCGGCGGCCTACGGCTGGGAGGACTACCGTCCGGACACGCCCGATGAGGAGATTCTGGCCCGGCTGCTGGCCTTGAATCTGGGACGAAGGGGCGGGCGCGGCGGGATGATCCGTGCCGTCAGCATGGCGCGTGTGGGGTTGCCATAGTGCTTGCAGGTCCCGTGAGCCTTGGGATCGGTCTCCGAGATACTCCCTATGGCGGGCTGACGGGCTTGATCGCCACCTGCCCGGCGTTCGCCGCGGCGAAGTCGGCGATCCGTGGCAGCAGGCGGCCCAGGGCCTGGTTGATGGCGATGACGCCGCCGTAGGGGTCTTCGGTCTTCGTGGGCTGGGTTTCGCTGAAGACCTGGGTGGCGAGGATACGCCGCTCGGCGGGGTTCACCAGCCATGCCCGCACCTGGACCCGGGCCTGACTGGGGCGGGGGCGAAAGTCCTGGTAGAAGGACTCGATCACCGTATCCAGGCGCAGGTCCGCGTCGATGCCCCGGTCCTCTTCGCTCACGGCGGCGAAGGCACCGCTGTCGCGGAGGGCCTGGGCCAGGAGGGGGGCGAGGAGGGTGGCGGGCGCAGCCACCCATTCGTGCTCGGCGAAGCTGTCGAGGCGGTAGTCCTGCTCCAGATAGGCCATGCGGCGGCTGTCATAACCCGGCTCCGCCCGTGGCGCGCCGACCCGCAGCGAGGGTCGCTTACTGAGGGCAGCCAGGGGGACGGCCGAGGGGACTGAGGCGGCGCGATCGGGTAGCGTGGGCGCCAGCAGATAGGTCCTGGGCGCCTCCGGGGGCTGGGGCAGAAGGCCGCCGCAGCCGCTCAGCAAGGTCCCCAGGGCAATCAGGGCGGAGGTCAGGGGCGCGCGCCAAGGTGCGGTCATTAACGTTCCCCCGGCCCCGGGCGGCGGGGGCGGCCTTGCATAAGAAGATTGGGGTCCCGCGCCAGGTCTTCCGCCAGCCGGTCCAGCCGGCCGGTCAGCCCGCGCAGGTCCTTCAGCAAGGCCGTCAGTTCGGGCAGACCCTGGCGGTTGAGGGTCTTGAGGACGGGGGCCGCCTCGCCCGCCAACTGGTCCAGGCGGCGTGCCGCCGCGCCCACGGTGCCGGCTGCCGTGGTGGCGGCCTCCAGGGTGGTTCCGGCCCGTTCCGCCAGCCCGGGCAGGGTGGCGATGGACCGGGTCAGATCGTCCAGGGCCGGTCCCAGCCGTTCCAGATAGTCGTTGAGGGTCCCCGTGGCCTGGGCCAGGCCGGCCGCTGCGGTGCGGGCGTCACCCAGGGTCGTCCGCAGGTGGCCCCGGTCATCTTCTCCGACCAGGGTGCGGAGGCTGGCCAGGGTCTGACGCAGTTCCGTCGCCGCCCCTTTGGCCTCCTCCAGCAGTTCCGTCCCGGACTGCTGAAGACGGGCCAGGTCCGACAGTTCAGCCCGAATGACCGGGTAGGGTGCCCCGGGTGCCGGCTCCAGGGGCGGACTCGTCCCCGCGCCGCCACGCAGTTCGATGAAATAGAGCAGGCCGGTGAGGCCCTGGGTCGCCAGGCGGGCGGTGGTGTCGGCGCGGATCTCGACCTCGCGCCGCACGTCGATCAGCAGGCGGACGCGCGGTCGCATCCCTTCACCTACCCCTTCAACCGCCCTTTTGCCGCCATCGGCACCTGCCTCGATACTGGCTGGGGTGCCGCCGGCCTCTCTGACAGGGGTTGCGGTGCCGGCCTCGACCTCGACCCCGGCCTCGATACTGGCCTCGCGCACCTTGCCCACGTCCACCCCCTGGAATTTCACCAGCGACTCGGCGGTGATCCCCGCCACCGACTCCGGGGGATAGACGGCATAGGTGCGGTAGTCGGCGGTGGGCCCCACCCCGACCAGCCACAGGGTGAAGACCAGGAAGACGCTGGTGAGGACCAGGACGAAGAGCCCGACCAGGGCGTAGTTCACCCGTGGTTCCATGCCCGACTCCGCGCCGCCCCGCGAGGGCCCTGGAAAAAGGCCATGAGTTCCGGCTCCTCCCGCGCGCTCAGCTCCGCCGGGGTGCCGGTGGCGAGGATACGCCGGCGGCCGAGGAAGGCGACGCGGTGGGCGACCCGCCACAGGCTGTCCAGGTCGTGGGTGCTCATGACCACCGTCAGGCCCAGCGCACCTTGCAACCCCAGGATGAGGTCATCCAGGGCCCCGGCCCCCACCGGGTCCAGCCCGGTGCCGGGTTCGTCCAGCACCAGCAGGTCCGGGTCCATGGCCAGGGCGCGGGCCAGGGCGGCGCGCTTGTGCATGCCGCCGCTGAGCTGGGAGGGGTATTTGCTGGCGGCGTCGGGCGGTAGGCCGACCAGCAGCAGTTTGAGCATGGCGATGTCACGGATCTGTCGGGCCGGGAGCCGGGTCTGCTCCTTGAGGGGGACGGCGATATTCTCGGCCACCGTCAGGGAGTTGAACAGGGCCCCGTGCTGGAAGGTGATGCCGATGCGTTGGCGCAGCCGGTTGGCCCCGCTCTCGTCCAGGTCCTGGGCCTCCTCGCCGAAGAGCAGCACCCGTCCGGCGGTGGGGTGGGCCAGCAGGATCATCTCCCGCAAGAGCACCGACTTGCCGCAGCCGCTGGCCCCGACCAGGGCCAGGATTTCGCCAGGGTGCACGTCCAGGTCCAGGTCCTCGTGGACGCAGGTCGCCCCAAAGCAGGTGCGAATGCCGCGCATCGCTACCGGGCTGGCGGGGGAAGTGGGCGTTGATGCCTCGGCCACGGCTCAGATGCCCAGTTTGCTGTAGACCACCGAGAAGGCGGCGTCGATGACGATCACCCAGACGATGGCCTGGACCACGCTGGTGGTGGTGTGACGGCCGACGCTGTCCGCCCCGTCGCGCACCAGGAAACCCTGGTAACAGCCGACGAGGGCGATGGCGGCGGCGAACACCGGGGCCTTGGCCAGGCCGGTCATGAGGGTGTTGAGGGTCACGGCCTCGGGGATGCGGCGGATGAAGGTCGCCGGGACCAGGTCCAGCATCAGGGCTGACATCACCATGCCGCCCACCACCGCCGCCAGGTTGGCGAAGACCGTGAGCAGGGGCAGGGCGAGGATCAGCCCCAGGGCCTTGGGCAGCACCAGCAAGTCCAGGGGGGAGACGCCGATGCTGCGCAGGGCGTCGATCTCGTCGGTGACCATCATGGTGCCGATCTGGGCGGCATAGGCCGAGCCGCTGCGGCCGGCGACGACGATGGCGGTCATCAGGGGCCCCAGTTCCCGCAGCACCGTGAGGGTGACCAGGTCCACCACGTAGAGGTTGCCACCGTAAAGGCGCAACTGGACCCCGGACTGATAGGCGATCACCACCCCGACCAGGAAGGAGAGCATGCCCAGCACCGGCAGGGCGCGCCAGCCGTCTAGCTCCACCACTTGGAGCATCTGCCGCCAGCGCAGACGCCCGGGGTGGGCCAGGACGCGCAGGAAGGCGAGGGCGGTCTCGCCGACGAAGGACAGGAGCCCCAGGCTTTGCAGGAGCCAGTCCCAGCTACCCCGGCCCACCCGTTCCAAGACCGGGGGGCGCGAGGGGGGCGGGATCGCCGCCAGACTCTCCGCCGCGGCCGCCAACCGCTCACGCACCAGGGTCAGCAGGCTGAGGTGGGGTGCCGCGAAGCCGTTGAGTTGCACCGCCAGCCCCTGGAGCGCCATGGCCTCGGTCAGGCGATGGAGCTGGAGGGCACCCGCCGTATCCAGGGCCATCAATCCGCGACCATCGAGGGTGATGGTCGAGGCACCGGTCGGGGGCACCCTCGGGGGCACATTCCGAGGACGGGGCAGGGGCGATTCCAAGGGCGCGTTGGCGTCCGCCTCGGCCCCGGCCGCTGGCCCCGCCGTCTCCCGCCCGTGCCTGCCCCGCGAGTCTGGTCGGGGCGGCGCGGCGCCCAGGCCGGCCAGGGTCAGGGTGGTCCAGCGCCCGCTGAGCACGAGGGTGCCCCCGTTCGGGCTCCAGCGAAGCCGCGGGCCGTCGCAGGACATGGCCTGACCGTGACCCGGGTCAAGGACCTCGGGGGGGGAGGGCGACAAGGGCATGGGCTCCAGGAGAAAGCGTGAGGGTTAGGGCATCCGCCATGAACTCCTAATGAACTTTACCCCATCCGCCGGCTGGCTGCTTGCCTCCGGCTACCGTATCCACCGACTGGGGAAACCGGCGATAAATGAGTAAAGACTATAATCCGCGTTGCCCCTCATCCTCCGCCGGTCGCCGGCGAGCATGGTATAGTCATCGCGCGTCAATCATCGGTTTCCCAGGGCCCCAACCCCTCCTCGTCGATGCCAAATGCCGAAATGCTTCGGCTATAACCCAACCCCGTAATTCGCCATGGCCCCTCCCTCCAAAAAGTACCAGGGCATTCACGCCGACCGCTTCGGCGGCATGACCCCCACCGGCAACATCATCCGCGACGCCTGGGTGTTCGGCATCATCCCAGAAGAGCAAGATTGCGCGGGCTGGCTGGTCGCCGGCATCGATGACCTCTACGACAAGGTCGCCGCCGCCTGGGCGCCCTATGGCCACCTGCCCTCGCGTCTTCCACCGGAACTGCGGGAGCGCCACGCGCGCATCCATGGGGCCGGGGTCGCCCGGGCCAGGGAATTGGGCTGGGACCCAGAACTGGGCGACGAGGACTGAGGGACCGGCCATCGGCCGTCTCGCCGCCTTGCGCTGCCGGCCAGATGACCGGGCCCTGGCCCTGGACTCGAGGTGAGACAAAGGGTTGAACCGCGGACGGCCGAAGGCGCTCGCCGAAAAGACCCGCCAGAAGGCTCTCTCTGTAAAGAACTGCCGATCCGTAAAAGGCCCTGATGGATGGCTCCATGGCTCAGTACTTCATTCGCGAGACCTTCTTCCGCCCCGCCGAGCAGGGGCGCGAGGCCAGCAGCCTGCCGGCGGAACTGGTCAATGGGCTACGACTGCTCCTCGCCCGCCGCGGACGGGACTGCCTCTTCCTGCCCATCCGCGCCATGCAGTACCAGGCTGTCGTCGAGCGCCGGGAGGTCATCTTCGTCGACAGCCAGGGCGGCTATGCCCATCAGGACGGCGTCGGCGGACGGCTGATCCGCCTCGCCTGGTGCTTTCCCCCGGCTGGAGAGCGGCTGGCCCTCGACGCGCCGGTGCCCTGCGAGATCCTCCACTACTTTCCCGCTCAGGGCGAACTGCACCGGCGCCTGGTGGCCGAGTTGCGGCCCCTGGTCGCCGCCAGCCTGGCCCGCCAACGGCTGCATCCCACCGGTGAGCGCAACGTCATCCCCTTCCGTCCCCGCCAGACGCCTGTCCCTGTAGCGGACAGCTAGCCGTCGGACGGACTGGGGGCGCCAGAAACCCGAGGGTGAAAACCTGCGGGAGTCGACATGCGATTGACATTTGTCAATTATAAATTCTCGATTATTTAATAATATTAACGGTTTTCTATTACCCTGGGGAAGCGCCTCATCCCGTGGTCTTTCCCGCCGGCGCGGCTCGATGCCCGGCCATGGGCAGGCCCCTCCAGGGCCAGTTTCATCCTCACCATCACGCAGTACGAGGGCGGCAGTAAAGCAAGCATGATCGAGATCTTTCACAAGGAAACCGGCGCGGTCCTGTCCAGGCTGGAGGTCCCGGCTCTGGCCGGAGCGGATTTGCGCTATCTGGCCCTGGCCGGGGCGGATCTCCGTGGTCAGGACCTGAGTGGGGCCAAGCTGGCCTTCAGTGATCTTACCGGGGCGGATCTCCGGGACGCCTGCCTCCAGGGCGCCAATCTTCTCAACGCCAACCTGGCGGGTGCCGACCTGCGGGGTGCCGATCTGGCCGGTGCCCGGATGGGTTCGGAGGACCCCGCGCGGGCCGCCCAACTGAATGGCGCCGACTTGTCCGAAGCCAAGTTGGCGGGGGCGGACCTGCGCAAGGCCGGGGCGCGCCGGGCACGGCTGAACGCGGCCAATCTGGACGGGGCCGATCTGCGGGGTATCGATTTCAGCGGGGCCGACCTGGCCCAGGTCAACGCGCGCAAGGCCCTCTTCATCCGCGCCAACCTCAGTCAGGCCAACCTGGAGAGCGCGGATTTGCGCGATAGTCACCTCAACGACGCCAACCTGGCCAAGGCCAATCTGCGCGGCGCCGACCTCTCCAGCCGTCATGACGACGGTTTCAGCGTGATCAACCTGGCCAATCTAGAGGACGCGGACCTCACCGGCGCCAACCTGCGCAACATTTCCGCCCAACAGGCCAACCTGCGCAATGCCAACCTGACCGGGGTGGATTTCAACGGCGCCGTCCTCGGTGGCGCCATCCTCCATCACGCCAATGTCACCGATGCCGATTTCACCGCCGTGGAACTGGCCAGCGTGACCATGGAATTCGCCAACTTCTCCCGGGCGCGTAACGCCGTGGTACCGGCCTACAAAAAGAACCTGCGGTAAACGCTGGCCCGGCGCCGCGTTCGTGGCCGCAGCCGGCGCCGGGGGCACCTGACCCGGGGGTAACGCTAAACCCGCATTGCAGTTTTCGGTATCGTGGAGGAGGGTCGGATGGCGACTGGCTGGGCTGTCGACCGCTGGGAGGCGGTCGCCAAGCCTACAGGGACGTATTTAGGTTGTCCCCCGCCAGGCGCCACCCGACCATCCTTCATCAAGGCCGAAAACCTAAATGCGATGTGTATACACCAGGGGCCGAGGAGGGGCATCGGGTGGCCCCTGGACCGGATCCGTGGCGGCTAGGGGGTCGGGGCGGTCTTCTCGACCTTGGCCGCCTGCTTGAGGGCCTCGACCTTGGCCGCCAACTGCTTCTTGACCTCCTGGTTCTTGAGCTGGGTCATGATCCGGGCCTCGACCTGCTCGAAGGGGACGATCTCGCTGGTGGTCTTGCCCTGGGACTTGATGATGTGATAGCCGAACTGGGTCTCCACCACCCCGCTCACCTCACCATCCTGGAGGCTGAAGGCCGCCTCCTCGAAGGGCTTGACCATCTGGCCGCGCCCGAAGTTGCCCAGGTCACCACCCTTCTGGGCGCTGGGACAGGTCGACTCGGCCTTGGCCAGTTCAGCAAAATCGGCGCCGCCCTTGATCTTGGCCAGGAGGTCATCCGCCTTCTGCTTGGCGGCCGCCTTGGCCTCGGGGCTGGCACCGGCGTCGGTGCCGATCAGTATGTGGCTGGCGTGGACGGACTCCGGCTTCTTGAACTTATCCGGGTTCTGGTCATAAAACTGCCGGGCCTGCTCGAGGGTGATGGTGACCTTGGCGTCGACTTCCTGCTGAATGTAGGTCCCAATCTTGATATCCCGGGCCAGGTGGGCCTTGAATTGCTCCTCCGTCATCCCGGTCTGGGCCAGGGCCTTTTGAAAGTCCTCGGGGGTGCCGAGGCGGGCCTTCGCGGCCTCGATCTTGGCCGCCACTTGCTGGTCGAGGTCGGCGATGGCGATGTCCTTGGCCGCCTGATACAGCACCTCCTGGGCGATGAGCGTATCCAGGGCCATGGCCTCGAGCTGTTGCCGCTGGGCGGGATCGGTGGGGGCGGGCATCCGGGACTGGGCAAGCATGGCGCGCATGGCGCGGTCCAGATCGCCGGCGGTGATGGGCACCTCATTCACCTTGGCAATGACGGTGCTGGCCTCCGCGGCGGGGGCCGGCGCCGCCGGGGCCGGAGAAGCGGGCGCCGCCTGGCTCGTGGCGGCCGCGGGCGTTGCCGGGGGGGCGTCGGCGGCGATCGCGCTGAGAGGGCTCATGCCGAGGAAGGCGGCCAGGCTGGCCAGGGAAACCTGAAGTCCGAAAGCGAAACGCATGATGAGATCTCTTGCTGGAGAAAAAATGTCCGGCGATGATACCCATTCCCATGCCAAAAGGTTATAGGCCCATCGCGAATCCCGCCGCGGTTTTTCCGGTCCTTACCTCAACGCCCAATCGAACGGAGATAGCCCATGAACAAGAATCTGCTCGCCGCCGCCCTCGGCGCACTGGTGATCGCCTCGCCTTTCACGACCCAGGCCGGCTGCCCAGGCCCCGGCTTCGGTCCGGGACCCGGTTTCGGACCGGGACCAGGCTTTGGACCGGGACCCGGCGCTGGTTGCCCCCTTCACGGTCACCAGTGCCTGATGGGGGATGGGGGCCCCGGGCGCATGGGACGCGGCGGTGGTATCGACGCCCATCTGGCCATGATGTCGGCGCGGCTGCGGCTGAGCCCGGAGCAGCAGGCGGAGATCCGCAACATCCTGGAAGTCCAGCAGGCCACCCGCCAGGTCATCGCCAAGGCCCTGCGTGAGGCCATGCGCGAGCAGGTGGACAGCGTCCTGACCCCGGAACAGCAGGCCCTGCATGCGCGGATGATGGCCTGGCGCGATCAGGGCCGGGGTGGGGTGGGCGGTCCTGCCCATTGCGCCTCGGGTGGAGCCGTCCCCGGCGCCCCCATGGCGGTCCCGGTTCCGCCCCTGGCGCCCGAGTCCCCTCCGGCCGGGACCCTGCCCCCGGCGCCCGAGCCTTCTCCGGCGGGGGTCCAGGCACCGCATGCCGCTCAATGATGGCGTGAGGCCCCGGTCCTGGTGGTTCGATCGCCGGGCCCGGTCCGTCCTGTTGGCCGGGCTGCTGGCTTTGCTGGCTGGCTGTGGCACTCAGGTGGAGGTCTGGCAAGGGAACGGGCATGAGGCCGCCCGCCAGGCCCTGGCCTTCTCCACCCTGGACCTGGCGGTCAGTTCCGAACTGCCGGGGGCGGAGGAGGCCGTCACCAGCCTGGCCTTCGCCCTGGAGACGGAACTTCTCTACCGCCAAAAGCGCCTCGTCCCCCGCGGCGGTGATATCCGGCTGGCGGTGAGGATCAGCCACCTCAAGGACGTGCCGCGGGAGACCCGGGTCTGGCTGGGCAGTCTGGCGGGGAGCGCCGAATTGCGGGCGGACATCCGCGTCACCGGCCCCCGGATCAAGCCCTTCACCTTCAGCATCGAGGCCCAGTCCCGCGGCGCCACCACCACCGAGGATTTCCTCTCCGGCAAGGGGGGCAGCACCGAGGAACTCACGCAACGGGCGGCGGCGATCATCGTCGGGGAACTGCTGGACCCCGACTCTTGAGCAACGACTGATCGCCCCTGACCGGCTCCCAGTGACGCTCGCCGCGGCCACCCCGTGGCGGCTAGCAGGGCTGGGAACGAAAGACCTGCTGAAAGCGTTCCAGCGCCGGGAAGGTGCCGCAGACCAGCAGGTTATCCTCGGGCTGGATGAGAAAGTCGTCGGGAAAGTCGATCAGGACCTCGGCATCCCTGACCACCGCGACGATATTGGCCCCGGAGCGCTCACGGACCTCATCGCGCCAGGGATGGGAACCGGCTAGGGCGCCGGCATCTAACCGACTGATGCGGATGCCATGGTCGACGGGGATGAGGTGCTCGCCCAGGAGGTGGTAGGCCAGGATCTGGCCCGCCACCTCACCCTCGGAGATGGCAAAGTCGGCGCCGGCGCGATAAATCCGTTCCGTGTTCCGGGCGCGGCTGACGCGGACGATCAGGGGCACTTCCGGGGCATAGTCGCGTATGGCCGCGGCGGCGAATATCGTCTCGCTGTCGTCGCTCAGGGCGAGGATCACGGCGCTCGCCTCCCGTACCCGGGCGCGCTGCAAGGTACCCAACTCGAGCACGTTGCCCAGAATGTCGACGCCCGGGAAGGCCTGGAAATCGATGACGGTGCAGGTCTCGCCGACATCGTGCAGCATCTGCGCGACCTTGAAACCCACGACGCCAAAACCGGCCACGATGCAGGGACCCTGGCGCCGGATAGGCATCGCCAGCCGTTCCAGGCGTTCAAGATGCTCGGGCGCGCCCACGACCACCAGGATGGCCCCCGCCTGGAGGGGCGTGTCGGGCCCCTGGGGGGTGGTGAAACGGCCACCGTGCCACTGGCCAATGAGGGTGACCCCGTGCCGCTGGCGCAGGTGGAGATCCCCGAGCCGTTGCCCAGCGAGGGGGCTGGCGGGGTGGAGGCGGAACTCGGTCAGGGCGATCCGCGTGCCCAACAGGTGCAGACCCTCGGCGGGGGGGCTGATCCGCTGGCTGGCGCGGGCGGCCAGGGCGCCCCCCAGCACATGGGCCGGCGTGAAGACGTCGGTGGCGCCCATGCGCAACATGGGTGCCCGGTAGAGGGGTTCCCTGGCCAGGGCGAAGATCTGGCCCGTGAAACCATACTCCCGGGCCAGCAGGGTGCAGTGGGCGTTGGCGTGATCGTCCGCCAGGGTCACCACTGCCCGGGCATCCACGACCTTGGCCAGCACCGCGGGGTTCTGGGCCAGATTGCCGTAGACGACCATGTAGCCCTGATCGCGGAGGGCCTGGGCCAGTTGCAGGTTCTCCTCGTAAATGACGAAGGGGGTCGCGGTGCGGCGGAATTCCTCCAGCAGGGTCTCGATGGCCGGACCGAAACGATGAAAGAGGACCTTACCCGTCATGACTGGCAACTGGCGGGGGAGGCGGGTCTGGAAGCGCTCCTCCAGATAGGGCAGTAGGAAGATGGGAAAGATCAGGAAGACCAGGAACTGGCCCATGATCTGACCGAGGATGACGAACAGGGCGAAGACCGGATGCTGCCAGTGGCTGTCGTTGCCGTAGCCGGTGGTGGTGATGGTTTCCGAGGCCCATTGCAGGCTTTCGAGGAAGGTCCGGGGCGCCCCTTCCAGATGTTCCATGCCCAGCATGTAGACGGTCGCCATGACCAGCATGGTGGCGGGCAGGGCGACGAGGAAGAGCAGCAGTCGTTGGGTTGAACGGGAGAGATTCAGGATCATGGGCCTAAACCGCCAGCCGGTAGCCGACGCCTTGCACGGTGAGGATGAAACGGGGCCGCATGGGGTCGTCCCCCAGTTTCTGCCGCAGGTTGCCGACCAGGACGCGCAGGTAGTGGGTATCCTCCTGATGGCCGGCGCCCCAGACCTCGCGCAGGATTCGTTCGTGGGTCAGGACCTGCCCCTGGCCGGCGACCAGGAGGCTGAGCAGGGCGAACTCCTTCCGCGACAGGCTCACGGGGCTGCCGTCGACCTCGACCTCGCGGCGGGCCAGGTCCACCCGCAGCCCGGGAAAGGTGAACTGGGGGGAAGGGGTGGCGCGCCGCTCCTCCTTGCGCAGCAGCACCCGGATCCGGGCCATGAGTTCGCCGATGCCGAAGGGCTTGGTGACATAGTCATTGGCCCCGGCGTCCAGGGCCTGGATCTTCTCCGTCTCCGAGGCCCGCACCGACAGCACCAGGATGGGGAGGGTGGACCAGGCGCGCAGGCGGCGGATGAAGTCCATGCCGTCCAGGTCCGGCAGGCCCAGGTCGAGGATCACCAGGTGCGGGGGCGAGGCCAGGCAGGTCGCCAGGCCCTCCTCGCCCAGGCGGGCCTCCAGGACCTGGTAGCCCTGCGCCTCCAGGCTGATGCGCACGAATTTGCGGATCTGCGCCTCGTCCTCGACGATCAGCAGGGTTTCCGCGGGGGTCGTCATGGCGTGCCCTCCGGCTTGGGGGTGACCTCGGCGTTGACCAGGGGCAGGCGGAGGCGCATGCGGGTGCCCCACCCAGCCTCCCCCGGCAGGGCCTGGATCTGGCCGCCGTGGGCGGCGATCATGCCCCGGCAGATCGCCAGTCCCAGGCCGCTGCCGCCGCGGTCATGGCGGTCGCCTCGGCTCACCGAGTAAAACATGTCAAAGATCCGCTCCCGTTCCTCCGCCGGAATGCCGGGACCCTGGTCGCACAGGTCGATGACCAGCTCCTGATCCCGCGGCTCGGCCTGGATGGCGATGCGTCCCCCGGGGGGAGAAAACTTGGCCGCGTTGTCCAGCAAGTTGACCAGGGCCTGTTCGATCAGGGTGCCTTGAACCCATAAGAGGGGGACCTCCGGGCTGATCCGCACCTCGACCTCCAGGCCGGTGAGGACCTCCGCCAGCCGGGCCAGGGCGCCGGCGATGAGGTCGCGCAGGTCTACCCAATCGCGCTGGATCTGGAGCTTGCCCTGGCCCAGGCGGGTCATGTCGAGCAGATTCTGGATGTGGCGGTCCAGGTGCTGGGCCGCGTTGGCGACCGTGGTCAGCAGGTCCCGGCGATCCGCGGCGCTGAAGGCCTCGCCATATTCCAGCAGACTGGTGGCGGAACCGATGATGGCGGCCAGGGGGGTGCGAAGGTCATGGGATACCGAGGACAGCAGGGCGGCGCGCAGTTGTTCCGTCTCGGCGGCCAGCCTGGCGCCGGCCAGGTCCGTCACCAATCGCGTCCGGTCCAGGGCCACCGCCGCCTGAGCGCAGAGGTTGCGGGCGAGTTCCAGTTGCTCTGGGTCCGGGATCTCCGCCAGGGCCACCAGGCCGAAGGCCCCTCGGTCCGTGGCCAAGGGGAGCAGGAGCCAGTCACCGTGGTGGCCAGGCTCCGGAATACCCCGCACCCAGACCTCCTCGACCGCCGGCGGCGCCAGTGCCCGGTCATCGCCGTGACGCCGCACCTCCCGCGGGGGCGAGGTATCGCGCGGCGATTCGCCGACCGCGGTCAGGAAGACGCGGATCGCCACGGGTGGCGTCCCCGGCAGGAGGGCGAGCTGATCCGTCAGGGCGTCGAGGACCTCGTCGGTGCCGGCGGCGGAGGCCAGGCGCCGGCTGAAGGCGTAGAGATGAGAGATGCGCTCCAAGGAGGCGCGGCGCTGGGCCATCTCCTGGCGCATGCGCGAGGCCAGGTTACCCGAGAGGGCGGAGACCAGGAGAAAGAAGGCGAGGGTGGTGAAGTCGCCGTCATCCGCCACCTTGAAGGTGTGCACCGGCTCGGTGAAGAAAAAATTGAAGGCCAGAAAGCTCAGAAAGCTGGCCATTAGGGAGGGGCCCAGACTGGATCGGGCGGCGACGACCAGGACCCCGGTCAGAAAGAGCAGGGAACGGCTGGCGTGGGGAAAGAGCCAGGGCAACAGGAAGGCGACCGCCACGGTGATGGCGACGACCAGCAGGGCAAAGAGATAGGGGGCCAGTCGGCGGAAGGGGTACCGTCCGGGCGCGCGGGGCAGCGGATTCACGGCGATGGCGGTGTGGGCTATCAACTTCCAGGGCGGGGAGATGTCCGCAAGGGTCCTTAATGGTCCCGGATTTCCGCCCCAAGAAAAGTAAAATTTTCATAAAAATTTTACTTACTCTTTATATGACCGCCGCTTATCCGCCACCGATAATGACGACATCGCCGTTCAAACTTTCCTGGCTGAAGACATGCGTTGCCGAACCCTTCCCATCGTTTGGCGATGGCTACCCCGGGCTAACCCGCAGGATAGACATCGCATCTCAGTGTTCGACGTGGATGGGGAGGCGACCCTCCCTGGCGATGCCGAAAACTGAAATGCGATGCGTATATGATCGGGGCTGACTCGACGACGTTATCCCCCGGCATGCGTTTCGTGCCGACCGAACCCTAACCACAAGTACCATGCATTGGCGCGCCATTCTGCGGCTGTTCGGCATCCTGCTGGTGCTTTACAGCCTGGCCTTCCTGCCCTCTCTCGGCATTGCCCTCTTCCAGGGCGACGGGCTGGCTGGGACCTTTCTGGCCTCCCTCGCCCTTACCCTGGGGTTGGGCGCCCTGCTCTGGCTGCCGAACTGGCATCAGCAGCATGAGTTCTCGGTGCGCGATGGCTTCCTGGTGGTCACCGTCTTCTGGCTGGTCCTGGGCATGGTCGGGGCCCTGCCCTTCGAGATCGGCCTGAGCTGGGGGGTGACGGACGCCGTCTTCGAGTCCGTCTCCGGCTTCACCACCACCGGCGCCACCGTCATCGGCAGTGGCATCGACCAGTTGCCGCCCTCCATTCTGTATCACCGCCAGCAACTCAACTTCCTGGGTGGCGTCGGCATCGTCGTCCTGGCGGTCGCCGTGTTGCCCCTGCTGGGCGTGGGCGGGATGCAACTCTACCGGGCGGAGAGCTCCGGCGTCACCAAGAACGAAAAGATGACCCCGCGCATCGCCGACACGGTACGCTCCCTGTGGCTGGTCTACCTGGCTCTGACCGTCGCCTGCGCCTTGGCCTTCTGGGTAGCGGGCATGAGCCTCTTCGACGCCATTGGCCATGCCTACGCGGCGGTTGGTACCGGAGGCTTCTCCACCCACGACGCCAGCTTTGGCTATTGGGATAGTCCCTTGATCGACGGCATCGGGATCTTCTTCATGCTCGCCGGCGGGATCAACTTCGCCATCCACTACCTGGCCTTGCAGCGTCGTTCCCTCTGGCCCTTCATCCGGGACGCGGAGGTCCGCGCCTACGGCCTCATCTTCCTGGGTGGGACCCTCATCGTCGCCATCACCCTCTACCTGGCCGGGACCTATGCCGAACCGGGCGCGGCCCTGCGCCATGGGGCCTTCCAGGTGGCCTCCATCCTGACCAGCACCGGCTTCACCACGGCGGTCTTCGCCGACTGGCCCCTCTATCTACCCCTGGTGTTGGTGACCCTGTCCTTTATCGGTGGCTGCGCGGGCTCCACCGCGGGGGGCATCAAGGTCGTCCGCGTCCAGTTGCTGGCCAAACTCGGGCAGCGCCAGCTCTTCCAACTGGCTCATCCCCAGGCGGTGACGACCATCAAACTGGGGCGTCGCCCCATTTCCGATCAGGTCCTGCTCTCGGTGTGGGGCTTTTACGTCCTCTATATCTCTAGCACCCTGGTGCTGACGATCGCGATGATGGGGGCCGGCCTGGATCTGGTCTCGGCCTTTGGCGCCGTCCAGTCCACCATCAATCTCTGTGGCCCGGGTCTGGGCCAGGTGGCCGTCTCCTTCGCCACGGTCAGCGATACCGTCAAGTGGCTGGGGGTCTTTGGCATGCTGTTGGGCCGCCTGGAAATCTTCACCCTGCTCATCCTCTTCCTGCCCGCCTACTGGCGGCATTGAACCGGGGCCAGCCTCCCGGCGGGATAACGGACAGTGAACATTCTCATCCTCGGCGCTGGGCAGGTCGGGCGCACCGTGGCCCAGAGCCTGGCCAGTGAACAAAACGACATCACGGTAGTCGATCGCGACGCGCAACTACTGCAATTGCTTCAGGAACGCCTCGATCTGCGCACGGTCATCGGCCATGCCGCCCACCCCGACGTGTTGGTCGAGGCCGGGGTCGAGGAGGCCGATCTGATGCTGGCGGTCACCAACAGCGACGAGACCAACATGGTCGCCTGTCAGCTTGCCCACCTGCTCTTCAAGACCCCCACCCGCCTGGCGCGGGTCCGCGACCCCAACTACCTGGCCCATCCCGAGCTCTTCTCGGCCCGGACCATTCCCATCGACCATATCGTCAGTCCGGAGCGCCTGGTCACCCAAGCGATCGCCCACCTGATCGATCAACCCGGATGTCTGCAGATCCTCGATTTCGTCGATGGTCGCGCCCAACTGGCGGTGGTCAGGGTCCAGGCGGGTAGCCCGATGGCCGGACAGCCCCTGCGCCGCCTGCCCGAGTTCGTCCCTGACCGGGTCTGCCGGCTGGTGGCCATCTATCGCCGCGGTCAGGTCATCATCCCTGGGGCGGCGACGGTGGTCGAGGCCCTGGATGAGATCTTCTTCCTCGCCGCCCGCGAGGCCCTGTCGTATTTCATCGGCGCCTTCCACCCCTCGCAGGCTCCGTATCACAAGGTCCTGATCGCGGGGGGCGGCAACATCGGCCGGCAACTGGCGGAGGCCCTGACACCCCGGCACCGGGTCAAGATCCTGGAAGTGGACGCCGGCCGCTGCCGGCAACTGGTCGAGGGGCTGGACAGCGCCATCTGCGTGCTGCATGGGGATGCCGGGGATGCCGACCTGCTGCGGGAGGAGGATATCGGCGCGACCGACGTGTTCTGCGCCGTGACCAACGACGAGGAGGCCAATATCATTTCCGCGGCCCTGGCCAAGCAACTGGGGGTCCGCAAGACCATCGCCATCGTCAACAATGCCGGTTATGTCGATCTGGTGCAGGATACGGCCGTGGATATCGCCATCTCCCCGGCCCAGGTCACGATTGGCGCCATCCTCACCCATATCCGCCGTGGTGACGTGGTGGCCGTCCATGCCCTGCGTCGTGGCGCCGCGGAGGCCATCGAGCTGACCGTCCATGGCACTGCCCGCTCCTCCCGGGTCATCGACCGCCCGCTGACCAAACTGGGGCTCCCCGTCGGTACCAGCGTCGGCATCATCGCCCGCCAGGGGCAACTGCTGTTCCCCCATCACGACACCCGCCTCGTCGCGGAGGATCGCGTGGTCCTGTTCCTGGCGGACAAGAGTCAGATCGAGGCGGTGGAAGAACTCTTCCATGCCGAGCTGAACTTTCTCTGAGCCTGGGGTGGGGGTCGCGCATGAATCCAGAAAAGGTCATCTTCGGCTTTTTCATCGTCCTGTCCCTGACGACCAACTTTGGCTTCTTCGTCGGCGACATCAGCAACCCGGATTACCACGACGAGTGGCAACTTTTCGTCACCCTGGTGGTGAATGCCATCGCCACGGTGCTCAAGTTCGGTGATCGCAGCCATCTGGGCGCCACCCTCCTGGCCACCAGCCTGGCGGCCATGATCCAGCTCGCCGCCGCGGCGATCGTCTGGGCCATCGCCCTCCATGGCACGGGTGTGGGTTTGACGCCGATGGTTACCGTCAGCATCGTCTCCCTGAGCGGCGGCGCCATGATCGCCAACGTGATCTCGGTCGTGCTGTTGATCATCGAGACGATGATGCAGCGGCGATGAAGCTAACTTTCACGAGGGAGCACACCGCGCCCCAGAAAATGAAAGACTTTGTTGTGACGTTCACGCCATAAGCATGAAAAAGGTCAAAGCATGAAAAACTGGTTCGTCCCCTCCCTGTCTCTGACCCTGGTGTTCCTGTCCGGCTGTGGTTCCCAACCGGGTCGGGAGGTTTCTCACTCGGCCACTCCGGCGAGCACCGCCCCGGTCAAGTATTGTCCGGTCAATCTGTACGACGTCCGGGATGTGCGGAGCTGCTTCGATAGCCAGGCGGAGTGCCAACGGTCTATCGCCAAGTCGGCAAAATTTGTCTGCAACCCCTCGTCTTCCTTGAAATATCAACCCAAGCAACCCTAGCCGGGCGCCTCACCCCCCCCCGCCGGGGTTGGGGGGAGGGGGCTGAAGGGTCAGGACCCTGCAGAAGGCTTAGCCATGACCCTGGCCGGACACCCTTGTCGTCACTTATTACAGGCATCCCGTGCCCGCAGGACCTGCTCGGTGATGAATTGGCGCTGCTCCGGGGTCGTCTGCACCGCGAGGGAATCGAAGGGGAAGCGGTCCGGATTCATGACCATTTGCACGTAGTCCTTGAAGGTGAGGAGGTGAGGCACCTGAGTTTGCAGGCACTGGCACATCCCCTCGTTGCCGACGAATCCCATGCAGTCGCCCATGAAGTCCCTGTCACGGGTATCGGATGATGTTTCTTGCCCCTTATCCGCCTCCTTGTCCGGGGAATCGGCGGCCAGCGCCGCGAGGAGTTGTCCGAGGTTCGTCCCGTTGATCATCAGGTTGCCGTCCGGGTCAAAATGGATGTCGTAGACGAAGGTGTCCTCACCGGCCGGTTTTCCGAACCCCTTGACCACGCTGGCGGCGAGGAGGATGTTCCCCACATCGGGATCATCCCCGGCATGCCGCCTGGCCAGGGCGCTGAGATAGTCCATCCCCTTGATGCTGGCGTGCAGGCTGCCGGCGAGGTACTGGGCCGGGTCCGCCTCGGCGGCCATCGCCATGGACAGCTCGGCCAGGGTGGCGAAACGGGTTTCCAGGTTGCCGTTCATCCGCAGATCGAACCTGCCGCCACCGACGCGGACCGCATTGATCACCAACACCGGGGGTTTGTTCGCCAACTGTTCCATGAATAACTGGCCGAGGCGGGGATCATCCTCGCCCTGGAGGGGCGCGAGGGCGACCAGCCCGTTAAAAAACCCCTTCAGAGGCAGGCCACTGAGGGTCAGGTCCACTGCCGCGGCCATGGGCTGCAATTCCACCGGCACTTCCGCCAGGCCGAGCGACAATCCCTCCACGGCGATCCCATAGTGGATATCCGTCAGATTCCTGGAGGCGTCATAGGCGCTCAGTACCGTCGCCTGGTCGAGGTTCAGCAGGGGCTTGCCGGCCTCGGCGACCTTCAGGCCACCGATGTGCATCTCGGATTTCATGATGGCGCCGCTGAGTAGGGGGAGTGCCTCCAGGCTCAAGGCAACCACTTCCTCATCCGACAGGGATTCAATCGCCTTGCCTTTGAGGCCTTCCAGGCGAGCAAAGAACCGTTCCCAGGCCGCGAAGGGGGTCCCGTCAATCATGCTGTGCATGGCAAGGGACCCGAGCTCCACCCGGGTCCCGTCATCGCCGACCAGCAGGGCGCCATCGACGGCCACCTGAAAGTCGCCCCTCAGGACATCGCCCTGAGGCACCCGCTGCTGCGTCACGCCCAGGCGGGCATGGTTGATGGAGAATCCAACCCCTTGGGGCAACGGCTCACCGCCCAAGCCCTGCAGGGTGATGCCGCCCAGGCTGCATTCGACCTCGCTAAGCAATTGACGCCCCATCCGGCCCTTGCACCCCTGCTGGCCGACCAGGACCCGGGCCACCGGCTGCCCCGCTTCCAGCAACGACCAGGCATCCGCCAGCTGGATGTCATAGGTATAGGCCCCAGCGCCGTCCGGGGTGAAGCGGTAGCTCAGGTCGCCTAGGGCGAGGCCGTCCGCCTCGTCATCGATCACCCGCAGGTCCTTGAACATCACCGTGATGACCTCTCCCTGCCGCACCGCCGCCACCGGCGCCCCCACCTGGATCCGCAGCTCGCCCTCCAGGGTATCCATCAACATAAAGGAGCGCGTAAGACCTTCCAGGAGCATCTCCTCGTCGGAGCCGGGCGGCGCGGGCACGACGGTGAATCCCCCCACCCCGGGAGAGACCGCGGGAGATGCCTCGGGAGACACCGCGGGAGGTATCCGATCCGACCCCTCGCGCTCCAGGGGGGCAGCGGCGGGGCTGGCGGCTGATCCTCCTGCTCCCTCCCCCCCGGCGGGGGAGGGTGGGGGAGAGGGGGGCTGAACGGTTGCCGCGGGGGGATTGTCGCTTGCCGGTTCAGCACCGGCCGGGAGGGCGAGCAGGGAGGCGGAAAGGCACAGCGCGGGAACGAGCGATCGGGTCAGGTTCATATGTCGCATCCTGGTTGGGGAGAGGTAGTCATTGCACGCCATTTTTTTGGGGCTATCCCGGGTGAAGGTCTGGAAAATCCGCTCTCGCGGATCGTGGTAGCCAAGGGAAGCGTTCAATTCCAGGCGCAGACCAATGGGGCGAATTCCGGATGGCCATGGGTGGCTCTGGGCGCGTCAGGCCGCTAGGCCGACGGCTGCCGAAAGCGCCGCAGGTCGGCTACCATGGCGAAGGAGCCGATGCGTGTCCCCTCGTCGTCCAGCAGGGGAGTGGAGTTGAACAGGCAGGGGACCTGGGTGCCGTCCGGCCGTGACAGGGCGATCTCGTAGGCGCTGGTCTCCCCCTGCTGACGGCGCTGGATCTGCTCATGGAAGATGGCCTCGTTAGCCGCGTCGACGAACTCGAAGATGGTCCGGCCCAGGATCTCCTCCCGGGGGCGGCCGAGGATCTCCGCCATGGCCGGATTGAGGTCGGTGGTCCGGGCCTGGCTATCGATGGTCCAGATGCCCTCGTTGGCGGTCGCGAACAGGCGGCGTAGCCGCCCTTCGCTGGCCTGGAGTTGGCGATCGCGCTCCGCCAGGTCCCGCCGGGCGCGCACCTGGGTCAGCAGGATGTCCAGGCTCAGAGCCGCCGCCGGCAGCGCGCCGTCGAGGAGGGCCAGGGCCTCGGCGTCGGCCTCCCGCAACAGGGCCAGTTCGATCACGCCGGGGACCTGTTCCCCCCTGACCAGGGGGGCGATGATGACGTTCACCGGCGCGCTGGCCAGGGTGGCGCCGCTGACCCAGAGCCCACCGGCGGCCTCGCCTTGAAGGAGGCGGCGCTGGCGGTCGAGGACCGCCTGGCCGGCCAGGCCCTCCCCCGGGGCGTAGCAGGCGAGGAAGGCCGGGCTGGCGGTGCCGGCATAGCCAGCCCCCAGGCGGTAGTTTCCCTCCTCGTCCCGGTAGTGGAAGACGGCCGCCCCAGCCTCGATCTGGCGACAGAGCCCTTCCAGCAGGGTGGTGCCGAAGGTCTCCAGGTCACCGATCCCTTGCAGGGCCAGGGTCAGTTCCCGGCTGAAGCGCTCGCGCTCGGCCCGGGTCTGCTCGCGGCGGGTCGCCTCCCGGCTGCTGTTCAGCGACTCTTCCAGGGTCTGTTGAAGTCGGGCCTCCCGGCGCCGGGCGCCCCGCCACAGGGCGAGGAAGACCAGGCACAGGCCCAGGGCCGTCAGCCAGCCGGCGAGGCCCTGCGGGTCCGGGTTCATGGCGTCTCCCCGAGCCAGGCGTCGAGCAGTTCCTGGGCGCGGTCGAAGTCGTAACGGTCGATGGACCGCTCCAGGGCCTGGAGTTGGTCCCCGGGCACCGCCACCCGCAGGGGGTCGAGCAGGGTCTCCAGGGTGTCGCCGGCCCCGGCGTCGCTTTGCGCCACCTGCTCGCGCAGGGTCTCCAGGCCGGGGCGCAGGCTGGCGAGACGGGTCGGCTCGAATTGGGTGGCGCTGGCCGGGGCCTGACTGGCCAGCGCAATGGCCGGGTTGCTGGCCAGGGCGATACGCAGGCTGGCCACCTGGCGTCCGAGTCGGTCCTCGAAGGTCGCGAGGGCGGTCTCGATCGCGGCCGCCTCGCCCCGCTCGGCGACCAGGGTCTCCAGGTCCCGGGCCGCCGCGCTGACGGCGGTGGCGCCGATGTTGCCCGCCACCCCCTTCATCGAGTGCAGGGTGCGCAGGGCCAGTTCCCGGTCATCGGCGACCAGGGCCTGGCGGACGATGCTGGCGGCCTGGGCGTGGTCGCTTTCGAACATGCGCAGCAGCTTGAGGTAGATCAGGGGCTTGTTGGCCACCCGGCTCAGCCCGGCGGCCAGGTCCAGGCCCTCGATGGCGGCAGGCAGGGGGTTGTCGGTCCGCGGCCCCGCGGTCGGTTCCCATCCCGCCGTGCCCGGCACGGGCCCGGCAACCGCGGCCGGGGGCGCGGACCCGGTTGCCGTGGGCCTTGGGCACCAGCGATCCAGGGCCTGGTAGAGGGCCTCGGGGTCGATGGGCTTGGTGAGGTGGTCGTTCATGCCCTCCGCCAGGCAGCGCTCGCGCTCCTCCGCCATGGCGTGGGCGGTCATGGCGAGGATCGGCAGGGTAGCGAAGCGTGGCTGGTGGCGTATGGCCAGGGTGGCCTGGTGGCCGTCCATGACCGGCATCTGCAAGTCCATCAGCACCAGGGACCAGGGCAGGGGATCGGGGGCGTCGTTCAGGCGGTCCAGGGCCTCCCGGCCGTTGTTGGCGATGTCGACGCCGAGACCGACCGCCTCCAGGAGTTCGATGGCGATCTGCTGGTTGATCTCGTTGTCCTCCACCAGCAACACCCGCAGGCCCAGCCCGCGGAAGCTCTGGCCGCTGGCCGCCTGCTGGCCCTCCTCGCTGAGGGCGACGCGGTCCGCGGGCGCCAGGCAGCCGACCACCGCGTCCCAGAGATGGGACTGGGTGACGGGCTTGGCGAGGAAGGCGGTGACGCCCAGGGCCTCCGCCTCCTCGCGCACGTCCTCGATGCCGAAGGCGGTCACCATGATGACCCGCGGGGGCCCCGCCACCAGGGTCTCCTCCTGAAGGCGGCGGACCGTCTCGGTGCCGCTCATCACCGGCATCCGCCAATCCATGAAGACCAGGCGGTAGGGATCCGTGCCATCGGCCCGGCGGATGGCGATCAGACAGTCCTCGCCGGAACTCACCGCCTCGGTTCGCATGCCCAGGCTGGCGACTTGCTCGGCGAGGATCTCCCGCGCCACCGGGTTGTCGTCGACGATCAGGCAGCGCAGGTCCTGGACCGAGACCGGCACCGTCCGCCGCTGGCGGTTCTTGCCGATACCCAGCCACACCTGGAACTGGAACCGGCTGCCCAGGCCGGGGGTCGACTCGACCCAGATCCGGCCGTCCATCATCTCCACCAGGCGCTTGCTGATGGTCAGCCCCAGGCCGGTGCCGCCGTACTTGCGGGTGGTGGAGCCATCGGCCTGGCTGAAGGCCTGGAAGAGGCGCCCGGCCACCTCGGGGGTCATGCCGATGCCAGTGTCCTCGACGCTGACCTGGAGTCGCACCCGTTCGGCCTCGCGGGCGGCGACGTCGATCTCGAGGGTGATCTGCCCGGCCTCGGTGAACTTGACGGCGTTGTTGATGAGATTGGTGAAGATCTGCGCCAGGCGCAGGGGATCGCCGACCAGGTTGTCGGGCACCCCGGGGGCGACGTGGATGAGGAATTCCAGGCCCTTCTCGTGGGCCTTGAGGCCGACCACGGTGGTGACGTTGCCGAGGACATCGTCGAGCCAGAAGGGGATGTGCTCCATCTCCAGCTTGTCCGCCTCGATCTTGGAGAAGTCGAGGATGTCGTTGATGATGCCGAGCAGGGAGTTGCCGGCCCCCTGGATCTTCTCCACGTAGTCCCGCTGCTTGGGGGTCAGCTCGGTCTTGAGGGCCAGGTAGGACATGCCGATGATGGCGTTCATCGGCGTGCGAATCTCGTGGCTCATGTTGGCCAGGAACAGGCTCTTGGCCTCCGTCGCCGCCTCGGCCTTCCGGCGTGCCTCCTCCACCTCGGCCGACTTGGCGCTGATGGCGGCGTTGGCCTGGAGCAGTTCGTCCTTCTGCAGCAACAGCTCCTCCCGCTGATCCTCCAGTTCCTCCTGGGAGGTGCGCAGTTCCTCGGTCTGGGCGCTGAGGATGGTCGCCTGGCGCTGGGTCTCGTCCAGCAACTCCCGGGTGCGCTGGTTGCGCGTGAAGATCTCCAGGCTCAGCGCCAGGGGCTCGATCAGACCGTCCACCAACTGCCGGCCGCGGTCATCGAAGGGGGTGAGGGACGCCAGTTCCACCACCGCCAGCAGGCGACCATCCGTGGCCAGCACCGGGGCGACCAGGATGGCGCGGGGCAGGGCCTCGCCCAGGCCCGAGCTGATGCGGACATAGTCCGGGGGGATGTCGCGGATCTCGATCGGCTGTTTCTCGCGGGCGCACTGACCCACCAGGCCCTCGCCCAGGTGGAAGACCGTCGCCAGGCCCTTGCGTTGGCGGTAACCATAGCTGCCCATCAGGATCAGGGCCTTGGCCTCGGTGTCGAAGTGGAAGAAGACGCCCACCTGGGCGCCGGCCACCGGGGTCAGCCGGGCCATCAGCACCCGGGCGAAGTCCTCCAGGCACTGCTGGCCCTGAATGGCGCCGCCAATCTCCGCCAGTTGGGTCTTCACCCAGGCGGCCCGGGCCTGGGCCTGGGCGGTCAACTGCAGGGCCCCCAGGGCGGCGGTCATGGCGCCGATCTCGTCGCGGCAGTGGCGGTCGGGGAGCGCGGTCTCCAACTCGCCGGCGGCGATCCGCCCCGTGGCCAGGGTGATGGCCTGGATGGGCCTCAGGATGGTCTGCCGCAGATAGATGGCCAGGCCCACCAGCAACAGCAGGGACAGGACCTTGCCCATCAGGATCCAGTCCCGGGCCTGGCGGTGCAGGGCCTCGGCCTCCTGGGTGGTCCGCTCGGCGCCGCGGAGGTTGAACGCCAGCAACTGGTCCATGGTGTCCTTGGCCGCCACGTAATCCTGCTCCGCGTCCTCCAGCATCAGGGCGCGGGCCTCCTGCTGTAGGCCTTGGCGCGACAGGGCGAACACCGGGGGCAGTTTTTGCCGCAGCCGCTCGAAGGCATTGATGAAGCGTCGCTCCAGGGCCGCCTCCTCGGGACCGACGAGGGTTGGCAGGTAGCCCTCCCAGGCACTTTCGATCTGGTCGCTGAGGGTCTGGATCGCCTGTTCCCGGGCCGCCTTTTCCCCGGCGCTGGGGGCCAGCAGGTGGCCGTTGATCTTGCGGCGGATCTCGCCCAGGCAATCCCGGGCGTCGTTGAGATGGTGCAGCGCCGTGAGCCAGTTGCCGTGGGTCTCCTTGACCGCCGCATTGATGACCGCGACACGGTTCAGGGCGAGCAGGCCATTGACCAGGATCAAGAGGGCGAGAAAGATCGCCGCCACCAACAGTTTCCGGGCGATGGTCGTCTGGTTGAGTGAGTTCAGCAGGGACATGATGGTTTCCCGGTCAGCGTGGCGCCTCTGGCCGCGGAGTATAGGCGCAATCGCCCCGGGCCTTGAATCAGGGTGTGGTAAATAGCCACCCGACCCTCCCTATTGATGCCGAAAACCAGAATGCGATGTCTATAAACTGACCGCCCATGACCGCCACCCTCCTCACGGTGTTTTTCCTGGTCTACCTAGGCATGATCCTGGGTGGTCTGCCCTTCCTGCAACTGGACCGCACCGGCGTGGCCCTGCTGGGCGCCATCGCCCTGGTGGGCACCGGGGTGGTCAGTCCCGAGGGCGCCGTGGCGGCCCTGCATCTCCCCACCCTGATGCTGCTCTTCGCCTTCATGGTCCTGTCGGCCCAACTGCGGTTGGGGGGCTTCTATGCCTGGGTCACCCGCCGGCTGGCGGCCTGGCCCCTGCGACCCGCCCTGCTGCTGGGGGCACTGGTCGGGGTCGTGGGGGCCTTGTCGGCGGTCTTCAGTAACGATGTCGTGTGTCTCGCGGTGGCGCCGGTCCTGATCGCCGCCTGCCACCGCCGGGGTCTGGCGCCCATGCCCTACCTGCTGGGTCTGGCCTGCGCCGCCAACGTCGGCTCCGCGGCGACGCTCATCGGCAATCCCCAGAACATGCTGATCGGCGCCCGCCTGGGGCTGTCCTTCAGCGGTTACCTGGGGGAGGCCCTGGCGCCGGTCGCCCTTAGCCTGTTGGCGACCTGGGCCATCATTGTCGCCCTGACTCGCGGTCGTTGGCATGAGGCGCGGGCAGTCGACCCAAGTCCCGCCCCGCTGGCTGCCCAGGACCTGCGCGACGAGGCGGAGGCGGGGCTCGATCGCTGGCAGGCCGCCAAGGGGTTGACGGTGGCCCTGGCCCTGCTGGGCATCTTCCTGTTCACCGCCTGGCCCCGGGAGTTGGCGGCCCTGGTCGGGGCCGGCCTGCTCCTGACCAGCCGCCAGCTCCACTCCCGGCGGATGCTGGGGCTGGTGGACTGGGAACTGCTGGTGCTCTTCATCGGCCTCTTTGTCGTCAACCACGCCCTGGAGGCCAGCGGCCTGCTGGCCACCGGCCTGGACGCCCTGGCGGCGGTGGGGCTCCATCTGGAACAGCCCGGGACCCTCTTTGCCGCGGCGGTGGTGTTGAGCAACCTGGTCTCCAACGTGCCGGCGGTGATGTTGCTCCTGCCAGTGGCGACGGACCCCCTGGCGGGACCCATCCTGGCCCTGGCCAGCACCCTGGCCGGCAATCTGCTGCTGGTGGGAAGCATCGCCAACCTGATCGTCGCCGACGCCGCGGAGCGCCGGGGCCTGCGCCTCGACTGGCGCACCCATGCCCGCGTCGGGGTCCCCGTCACCCTGGCGACCCTCGCCATCGCCGCGACCTGGCTGCTGTGGCGCGCGAGCCTCGGCGCGGCGGCCTGAGCGCTTGCCCCGGCAGCCGAATGCATGAAAGCAGTGCCGGTTTCTCTTTTAGGCGATGGCTATGGGCATGCGCATCGCATTTGAGTTTTCGGCATTGGGTAAGGGAGGGTCGGAAAAACCGAAAAGTGATGCGCGATGTCTATATCATGTCGAAGGGTTTGATCTCGATGGTGCCATGAGGAGTCCAAAGAAGAGCCGACGGATGTCCGAACCATGACCAGATACCTTCCAGGGGTCATCCGCGGTTTGCTCATTGCCCTGGCGTTGGCCGCCTTCGCCGCGCCGGGACCGCCCGCCGCCGACCCGGCACGCCGAAGCGTGGTGATCCTGGTCGGGGTGCAATACGGTCTGCCGGTCTCGGATTTCGTTCTCGCCGAGACCGTGGCCCGACTGAAGGAGCAAGGGGTCAGCATTACCGATATCTACGTGGAATATCTCGATGTTCGGCGCAACCCCCAACCGGAATACCTGACCAACCTGACGGCCGCCCTTGGCGGCAGACTCCACGGCAAGGATGTCGGCCTGGTGGTGGTCATCAACCAGGCGGCGCTGGATTATCTCGCCCGTGACGGCGAGCGCTTTCTCGCGACGGAGGCGCCGGTCATTACCGCCTATGCGCAGGACACGGCGGTCTCCTGGCAGGGTCCCCCCAGAAACATCCTCAATGTGCAGGACCGCGTCGACGCGGAAGGCACCTTGCGCTCCGCCCTGAGCCTGTTTCCCCGCGCCGAGCGGCTCCTGGTGATCGTGGGCGGCGACGACAGCCACTCGCCCTTGCTCAAGGCCGCCGCCGAGGCGGTGGCTAAGCTGCCGCGCAAACTGGACGTCGAGGACACCTCGGAGCTTCCCTACGAGGCGATGCTCGCGCGGGTGGCGTCCCTGCCACCGAATACCCTCGCGCTCTACGGCTCCTACTTCAGCGACCGCACGGGCCGGGCCTTCGTGCCGGCCGAAGTCGCGAAGGAGGTCGGCAAACGCGCTAGCGCGCCCATCTTTGGCCTGTATGACGCGCAGATCCGCGCCGGTCTCGTCGGCGGCTCGGTCCAGATGCCCCAGGAGATCGGCCGGCGCCTGGGCGACCTTGGCTATCAACTCCTCACCGGACAGCTGCGACTGGACCCCGGTGTGACCGACGTGGTGATCGAGCCCCGGCCTCTATTCGACTGGACGCGGGTCAGCCGCTGGGGAGGCAATCCCGAGGCGCTCCCCCCCGGAACCCTCTACCTTAATCGTCCCCAGACGCTCTGGCAGCAGTATCGCGCGGAGGTCATGATCGCCGGGGCCGTCATCCTGCTGCTGGCGGCCCTCTCGGGGGGGCTCGCGATCGAGAATCGGCGCCGGTGGCGCACGGAACGCTTACTGGCCGAGAGCGAGGATCGCTACCGGCGGATGTTCGAGCATGCGGACGACCTCAACGTCAATCTGGAGCGGATCGTCGGGGAACGCACCGCCGAACTCCGCGCCGCGCTGGGGGAACTCGAAGACGCCAAGGAACGGGCCGAGGCCGCCACCCGGATCAAATCCGAGTTCCTCGCCAACATGAGCCACGAGATCCGCACGCCGCTGAACGCCATCATCGGTCTGTCTTACCTGGCCGGGAAGGCCGATCCGCCCCCTCGCCAGCGGGATTACCTCGCCAAGATCCAGAACTCGGGCAACCACCTGCTCGGCATCATCAACGACATCCTGGATTTGTCGAAAATCGAGGCGGGCAAACTGCCCATCGAACGGGAACCCTTCGATTTCGAGCAGCTTCTCGACGGTTGCGCGGTCTTGCTCGCGGAGAAGATCGGCGACAAACCGGTCGAGCTCATTTTCGACATGGCGCCGGAGGTGCCCCGCGGCCTGGTTGGCGACAAGCTGCGCCTTAGCCAGATCTTGCTCAATTTCGGTTCCAATGCCGCTAAATTCACCGAGCGGGGGGAAATCACCGTCATCGGCCGCGTCCGGGAACGCGCCGGGAAGGACCTGATGCTCCATGTCGCGGTGCGGGATACCGGCATCGGCCTGACCCAGGAGCAGCAACAACTCCTCTTCCAGAGCTTTCAACAGGCCGACATGACCACCACGCGCAAATACGGCGGCACCGGCCTCGGTCTGGTCATCTCCAAGCGCCTGGCGGAACTGATGGGGGGTGAGGTCGGCCTCGAGAGCCAGCCGGGCGTCGGCTCGACCTTCTGGTTCACGGCACGGGTCGCGATCCAGGACGAACCGGAACGTCTCCTGTCGCCGCACCCCGACCTGCGCGGCTGCCGCGCCCTGGTGGTGGACGACAACGAACTGGCCTCCCTGGTGTTGCGCGACATGCTGGAAACCATGACCTTGAACGTCGATGTCGCCCCATCGGGCGAGGCCGCTCTGGAAGCGGTGCGCCGGGCCGCCGCCCAAGGGCGCCCCTACCAGATTGTCTGGCTCGACTGGCGGATGCCCGGCATGGACGGCATCGAGACCGCCCGGCGGATCAGGGCGCTGGCGCTTGGGCCCCAACCGCATCTGGTCATGGTCACCGCCTTTTCGCGTGATGAAGTCCTGCGCCGCGCCGACGCGGCGCTTGGCATCGAGGAAACGCTAAACAAACCGGTCATGCCGTCCCAGGTGTTCGATGTCGCCATTCGCGCCCTGCGGGGCGAGCGGCGCGCGGCGATCCCCGTGGAGGCCTCGCCGACCGCCCTGGAGGAGCAGTTGGCCACCGTCGGCGGCGCCCGGGTGCTGCTGGTCGAAGACAACGAGATCAACCAGGAAGTCGCCGTCGAGTTGCTGACCCAGGCCGGGATTCGGGTGGAAACGGCCGCCAACGGACAGATTGCCCTGGATAGGCTGCAACGGCAGAGCTACGAGCTGGTGCTGATGGACATGCAGATGCCGGTCATGGACGGACTCACCGCCACGCGCCGTCTCCGCGCCCTTCCCGGCCTGGAAAAACTTCCGGTGGTCGCCATGACCGCCAATGCCATGCAGCAGGACCGGGACGCCTGTCTGGCCGCTGGCATGGATGACTTTGTTTTCAAGCCGATCGATCCGGAGAAGCTGTGGGCGGTGCTGTTGAGGTGGCTCAAGCCGCGGCGAACGCTAACCGCCGAGCCGAAACCCCCGGTGGAGACGCCGTCCGAACCGGCGGCCCTGCCCGGGTCCCTGGCGGGGGTCGACATGGAACTTGGGCTGCGGCGGGTACTGGGCAAGAAGCCGCAGTACCTTTCCTTGCTGCGCAAATTCCTGGCCGGACAGAAGGATGCCGCCGCCGCCATCCGCGTCGCGCTCGACGGCAACGACCTGGAGACCGCCGAGCGCCTGGCGCACACAATGAAAGGAGTTGCCGGCAACATCGGCGCGACCGGCCTGCATGACCGCGCAGCGGACCTGCAAGGGGCGCTCAGGGAACAGGCGGAGCGCAAGACGCTGGACCACCGCTTGCGGCTGTTTTCCGACGCCCTGGGTGAGGTGATCGCGGACCTGGAGGCAAAACTGCCGCCGGAGGGGGCATTACAGCAGACAGAAGTCGATTGGCGGCAACTGCGGGCGCACTGCGACAGCCTGATCGAACGGCTGCGGAGTGATGACGCCACCGCGCCCGCCCGGTTCCATGCGCACCGGGATCTGTTCCATGCCGGCTTCCCGCGAGAATTCACCGCCATCGAAGCGGCGATCAGGTCCTATGACTTCGAGGCGGCCTTGAGCCTGCTTGAAAAGGCCCTGGAACTCATTAGTAACGATTCGATTGCCGCGTAGCTTCCACGACAGGAAGTGGCGGGTCAGGGTCGATGGCAACTGGCTCAGTTTGTAGCGCTTGGTGTATCGGGTCCCGCCACCGAAGACGGTGGCCGACATTTTGTGGGCCTCGTCGCAGACGACCAGGTCCCAGCCACCGTCCGGGGCCTGGAGCATGAGTTGCAGGTCCTCGTCGCGCGAGAGTTTGTCGAGGCGGGCGATGACGAGGCTGTTCTCCAGGAACCAGTGACCTCAAGCTTACCCGCTAAGTAGCCAGTTTGACTGGACGCCTTGCGCGCTACCCGATGGAGGCCTAACCTCACCCGTCCCTGTACCCAGTCCCCAACCTTGCCCCGCCCCGGGAGGACGCCCCCCCGGAACGGAGATGGCGACCACCCCCCGGTAATGACGCCATGAAGTCCTTTGCCGCCTACTTCCTGCCCCCCGCCGCCCTGGTGCTCCTGGTCACCCTCGGCGTCGGCCTGGCGCTCGACCGGGCGGAACTGGACAAGCTCCAGGTCTACGAATCCACCTTCCTGACCAACGGCGCCGACGCCGTCTTCAGCACCCTGTCACATCCCCTGCAGCACCTTCGCGGTTTGCTCCGGGAGCCGGCCATCAACCAGGCCTTGCAGGCCCCGCCAGGGCAGGCGCGGACCCTGATGGGGCAGCACCTCCTGACCCTGGCCATCCGCAACCCCCTCTACGACCAGGTTCGCTGGCTCAGCGCCACTGGCCTGGAGTTGGCCCGCGTCAATGCCACGCCGGCGGGTCCGGTCATCGTCCCGGAGGGGGACCTGCAGGACAAGTCGGCCCGCTACTACGTCCAGGAGGCCATGCGCCTGGCGCCGGGCGCGATCTATCTCTCGCCCCTCGACCTGAACGTCGAGCAGGCGGTTGTCGAGGTCCCCTACAAGCCGATGATCCGGATGGCGATCCGCCTGCCCGTCGTCGACGGACGGGATCAGGGGTTGCTGGTGATCAACTATCTGGCCCAGTCCCTCCTCGACCACCTGCGGCGGCTCATACCGTCTGACCACGAACCGCACCCCATGCTGCTCAATCCCCAGGGCTACTGGCTGCTGGCCCCGGACCCCGCGGATGCCTGGGGCTTCATGTTCGGCCGCGACGCCACCCTGGGCCAACGCCACCCCCAGGAATGGGCACGGATCAGCGCCCAGCCCGACGGTCAGGTCCTGACCGCCAGTGGACTCTGGAGCTGGACCACCATCGACCCCGCCCACCTCCAGGCCGGTAGCGTCCAGCGCGCCGAGGTCTGGAAGCTGGTCACCCACGTCTCCACCGCCGAGCTCTGGCAGGTGCGCTGGCACCTCGGGTGGCCCCTGCTGCTGATCGCGGCGAGTTCCCTGGTGCTGCTGGCCGTGGGCGTCCTCTTTTATCGCCGGCTGCTGACGCAACAGGAGCGCAGCGCGTCCGCGCTGGCGCAGGTCCAGGCCGAGCGGCTGGAGGATGCGCGCCAGCAGCAAACCGAGCGACGCTGGAAGGCCGCCCTGGACGGCGCGGGCCATGGCGTCTGGGACTGGCGCCTGACGACCGACACCGTGGATTACTCCTCCGGCTGGAAGGCTCAGCTGGGCTACGCGGACGGTGAGATTGGCCACGACCTCACGGAATGGACCCACCGGGTGCACCCTGATGACCTGCCGCCGGCCCTGGCGGCGGTGCAGGCCCATCTGGCCGGCGCGACTCCCCATTACGAAACCGTTCACCGGATGCGCTGCAAGGACGGAAGTTGGAAATGGATCTTGACCCGTGGCGCGGTCTTCACCTGGGATGCCAGCGGGCAGCCGGAGCGTTTGATCGGCACCCACACCGATATCTCCGCCCAGAAGGTGATCGAGGAGCGTCTGCAACGCAGCGAGGAGCACCTGCAACGCAGCGAGGAACGCCTGCGCCTGGCTCTCGCCGGCGCCCGCCTGGGGGCCTACCACTGGGACCTGGCGACCGACGAGGTCGTCTGGTCCGACACCTACGGCGCGATCTTCGGCCTCCCACCGGAGGCCCCGCCGAGCTATGCGACCTGGTTGGCCTGCCTGCATCCGCGGGACCGCGCGGGTATCGAGGGCGCGGCACGCGAGGCCCGGGCGACGGGCGGCGATTACGCGACCGAATACCGCATCCTGCGCCCGGACGGGGCCGAACGCTGGATCAGCGACATGGGGCGTTTCTACCTCGACGCGCACGGCATGGCCCAACGCCTGGAGGGCGTCGTGGCCGACATCACCGCGCGCAAGCAGTTGGAGCTTGACCTGCGTCGTTACCAGCAGACCGTCGAGACCGCCAGCGACATGCTGCTCTTCATCGACCGCGACCTGCGTTACAGGATGGTCAATCCCGCCTATGCGGCCTTTCAGGGCAATACCCCGGCGCGGCTGGAGGGGCGACGGGTCGCGGAGGTGGAGCCGCCGGCGATCTATGCCCAGATCGCGCCGCACCTGGAGGCGAGCCTCGCCGGCGCGACGCGGCATTTCACCGTCCACGGCAGCGACCCCGCGGGCCATGAACGCTGGATGGAGGTCATGCTGCGGCCCTACCTGGAGCAGGGCGCGGTCGCCGGCATCGTGGCGAGCCTGCACGACCTGACCGAGGTCCGGGCGGCCCAGGCCGCCCTGGAGGCCGAGCGGGCGAACCTGGAGGCGCAGGTGCAAACCCGCACCGCCGAGATCCGCGCGGCCCACGCCGCTCTTCGGGAGAGCGAAAGCCGCTACCGCGCGATCTTCAACAGCGTCAGCGACGGCATCCTGATCCAGAATCCGGAAGATGGACAGATCATCGACGTCAATGAACGCCTGGCAGAGCAGTATGGCGGCAGCCGCGAGACGGTGCTGGCCGCGGGCTTCGGCGTCTTGTTGGCCGAGGTGCCCCCCTATTCCCTGGCCGACGCCTTGGAGAAGATCAAGCGGTTACAGACCGAAGGACCACAATCCTTCGAATGGTTGGCGCGGCGGCGCGACGGCAGTCACTTTTGGGGCGAAATTAGTCTGAGTCTGTGCCTGATCGACGGCCAATCACGCCTGGTGGCCACGATCCGCGATATCTCGACGCGGAAGGTGGCCGAGCAGGCACTCGCGCGCAGCCTCGTCGAGTTGGAGCGGGCGCAGGCCATCGCGCGGATGGGCAGTTGGTCCCTCGATCTCGTCAACCAGCGGATGGAATGGTCCCGGGAAGTCTATCGCATCAGCGGGATGGAGCCGGGCGACCCGATCCAACCCCAGACGCATGTCCAACTGGTTCACCCGGAGGATGCCGTCGCCTTCGAGACGGCCTGGCAGGCCACCCTGGCGGGCGCGCCCTATGACCTGACCCACCGGATCATCGTCCATGGCCAGGTGAAGTGGGTGCATGCGCGGGCGGAGATCACCCGCGACTCCGATGGCCACCCACAGTCGGCGCTGGGCAGCGTGCAGGACATCACCGAGCGCAAACGCTACGAGGAGGCGTTGCAGCAGGCGCGGGCGGATGCCGAGGCCGCCACCCGGGCCAAGAGCGACTTTCTGGCCCACATGAGCCACGAGATCCGCACTCCCATGAACGCCGTCCTCGGCCTGGCCCAGCTCCTGCAGCGAGAACGCCTGAGCGACCACCAGGCCGACATGGTGGCGCGCATCCAGACCGCCGGCCAGTTGCTGCTGGGGATCATCAACGACATCCTCGACCTCTCCAAGATCGAGGCCGGCCAGTTGCGCCTGGAAGCCCGGCCCTTCGACCTGACGACCCTTCTCCAAAAGATCGACAGCCTGCTGGCCTCCACCGCCCGCGCCAAGGGCCTGGCCCTGCGGGTCAGCACGCCGCTGGTGTCCCTGGGCGCTTTGCAGGGCGATGCCCTGCGCCTGGAGCAGGTCCTGCTCAACCTCCTCGGCAACGCCATCAAGTTCACCGCGGCCGGCGAGGTCAGCCTCACCGTCACCGCCCTGGACCGGACCCACGCTGCCGAGCCCGCCGCTGCGTCCTCCACCGCTGAACCCGCCGGCCAACGCCTGCGCTTCGCGATCCGGGACACCGGCATTGGCATGAGCCCCGCGACCCTGACCAGCCTCTTCCAACCCTTCACCCAAGCCGACGCCGGCATCACCCGGCGCTTCGGCGGCACCGGGCTGGGGCTGTCGATCAGCCAGCGCCTGGTCGCGCTCATGGGGGGGGAGATCCAGGTCGAGAGCACCGAGGGTCAGGGCAGCACCTTTAGCTTTGAGCTGACCTTCGCCCCCGCGGCCCTGGAGGCGCCGGCCGCGCCGGTCAGCGAACCTCCCGCCTGTCCTCGCCTGTCCGGCCTACGGATCCTGGCGGTGGACGACAGCGCCCTGAACCGCGACCTGGTCGAGCGCCTCCTGACCCTGGAAGGGGCCCGGGTCAGCCTGGCCGCCGATGGCCAGCAGGCCGTCCAGCGCCTCCAGACCCCGCGCCCCGACATCGACGCCGTGCTCATGGATGTGCAAATGCCGGTGATGGACGGGCGTACCGCCACCCGGGTCATCCGCGGCGACCTGGGCCTTCGGGACCTGCCCGTCATCGCCCTCACCGCTGGGGTCCTGCCCGAGGAACAGCAGGCCATTCGTGATGCCGGGGTGGATGCGGTGCTGGCCAAGCCCCTCGATCTGGAGCAGCTTGTCGCCACCCTTCTGAGGTTCATCCCCGCACCGGCTCGCCAAGCCGCGGCCAAGAACGCCGCCATTGGAGTCTCCGCCACCGCCAGTCCCCGGGATGACGCCACGATCGGCCCCCCGGTCGGCGCCAGGGCCGGGACGGCCGCGCCGGCCAGCGGCGACTTTCCGCTGATCGCCGGCATCGACCGCGAACGCGCCGCCCGGGTGGTTGGCCACGACCGCGCCTTCTTCCTCGGTCAACTGGCGCGGCTGTTGCGGGACAGCGCCAGCGTGGCGGATGACGTCCGCCGGGCCCTGCGCGCGGGGGACCGGGAGACCGCCACCCGGCGCCTGCACAGCCTCAAGGGCAATGCCGGCAATCTCGGCGCCCTGGACCTGATGCAGGCCGCCGCGGCCCTGGTGCGGGCCATCCAGGACCAGATGGCGGATCTGGAAACGGCCAGCAAAGGTCTGGCGACGGACCTCGACGCCGGCCTGGTCGACCTGGACCGTCAGCTCCAGGACCTGGCTGCCGCCAGTGCCCCCTGGCTGGCGCAAAGCGAGCGCCGGGGCAAGGCACCGATGGCCGCGCCCGCCGAGGGCGAGACCGCAAGCGCCCCCGCTCCCCCTGTTCAGCCCCTGGCAACCGCGAGGCTCGCCGCATTGCGCGATGCCCTCCGGCGCCATGACCTGGCCGCCCAGGACCACTACGAGGAACTGGCCCCCGCCCTTACCGCGGCCTGGGGCGAGGCGGTGACCCAGATCCTGGGGGAGGCGATTGACGACCTGAAGTTTGGCGCGGCCCTGGCCCAGCTCGACCGCCAGTTTCCGGCGATGGTGACGGGCCAGGCACCAGAGGATCGCGCGCGGGTACAGGGGAGGAGGTGAGCGCGGCGGATTTCCGCAAGGATAAAGGGCGATGACGATGCTGATAGCCGTTGACGGTCCGTATGCGCTTCTGAGGCACGGGGATCAGTAATAAGGCTGGAACCAATACCAGTAATAAGGCGCTTGGAGCGATTGGGGTGAGAGTCTTGGGACCTGGGGCTGGGCAGGCTGGGGGGCCATGGGCTGGCCAAACTGGTACCAATAAAAGGGCTGACCGGGCGCGTTGCCCGTCAGGGGGTGCTGTGGCTGGTACCAGTAGTAATAATTACCCGTCAGCGGCTGGAACGGCTGGTACCAGAAGTAATAATTACCCGTCTGGGACGGCAGGGGTTGGTAGCCATAGTGGTTCCCCGTCAGGGGCTGCATCGGCTGGTACCAGTAGTAGGTAGCGGGGTTCGGCGTCTGGGCGGGAGTACCCCCGGCCGGGGCGCTCCATTGCTCGAAACGGTAAAAGCCAGCGGCGGATGCCGTCAGACTGGTGAGACCCAGCATGGCCATCAGGGACAGCGACAGGGGCAAATGGAGGGGCAGCGACAGGGGCAGGTGGAAGGGTGGCGTCAGGGGCAAATGGCAGTGCGGAGCGTTGCGGTTCATGGGGTGCCTCGGGGATTAGGGTTGCGGGGGGAGCGACCAGTCCACTATATACCCATCCCGGGCCAATGGGCGGGGCCTGGCATCGACACCCAGGATCGCTTCCGCTAAGATGCGCCCGTCATTGGGGAGTAGCCGCTCTTCGCCCTGAAGAGGCTTGCGTCAACATACTTGGCCCTGTTGGCCATGGCGCGGGCAGTTCCCTTGCTTGGCAAGACCATTGACCACCACGCCTTCGCTTGGCCGGGGAGGTGTGCTGTTCATGTGTCTTCAGCCCGGCCGGGATGCCCTGATGAATACCCTCCATGCCTCGCCCCCGTTCACCGCCGGCGTCCGCCCTTGGCCGCCAGGTGAGGTCCCCTCCGCTGGTCCTGATGCGGCGGTTCTCGCCGCCCATTGCCCATTGCCCGTTCGGCATCCTCGGCATCCTCGGCATCCAAGGCATTCACTGCAAACACGGCATTCCTGGCATGCCAGGCCTGCTCCCTGGCGTCGGTGGCCCGCGGGTCAGGGACTGAGAGCCTGTGAAAATTTCCGTTGCCTCTGACCACAGACTCGCTAACCGGTTGTTATTCCAGATTCCCAACTTTCTGTTAGGGCAATTTTTTTACAGCCTCCGAGGGGGCCCGGCATGCACACCGAAAATCTGACCGCCTGGATGCACGAGCACGTCTTCGATCAGAGCAACGCGGCCGCTGAACGCGGTACCCGCCTGGTCATGTGGATCACCGCCGCCATGATGGTGATCGAGATCGCCGCTGGCTGGTGGTTCAACTCCATGGCCTTGCTGGCCGATGGCTGGCACATGAGCTCCCATGCCGTCGCCATTGGCCTGTCCGCCGCCGCCTATGCCGCCGCCCGGCAATTCGCCCGTGACCCCCGCTTTGCCTTCGGGACCTGGAAGATCGAGATCCTGGGCGGCTTTGCCAGCGCCATTTTCCTGCTTGGCGTTGCCCTGATGATGGTCTTTGCTTCGGTGGAGCGGCTCCTGGCGCCCCAACCGATTCATTACCGGGAAGCCATCGTCGTGGCCTTTCTAGGTCTGATCGTCAACATCGTCTGCGCCCTTATTCTCGGTCAGGCCCATCACCACGGCCATGACCATGGCCAGGACTACGGCCAGGAACGCGGCCATAGCCATGGCTACCCCCGGCCCAATCCTCACGAACACAATCACAATCATGACCACGACCACGACCACGACCACGACCACGACCACGACCACGACCATGGCCAGGGTCATGGGCATAACCATGGGCACGACCAGGCCCACGGTCAGGCTGTTCACCAGCCCCACCGCCAGGACCAGGATCATGAGCATTGCCATGACCACGGTCAGCACGAGGATCTCAATCTCAAGGCCGCCTATCTTCACGTCATCGCCGACGCCGCCACCTCGGTGCTGGCCATCATCGCCCTCTTTGGCGGCTGGCTCTATGGCTGGACCTGGCTCGATCCGGTCATGGGCATCCTCGGGGCGATCCTGGTGGGGCGCTGGGCCAAGGGCCTGCTGATCGCCACCGGCAAGGTGCTGCTGGACCGGGAAATGGACCATCCGGTGGTGGACGAGATCCGCGAGCTGTTGGAAATCCCCGACGACCCCGCCGAGACCCGCCTCACCGACCTGCATGTCTGGCGGGTGGGCAAGAACGCCTATGCCTGCGCCCTGACGGTGGTGACCCACGACCCCCAGCTCACCGCCACCCAGATCCGTGAACGCCTGGCCATCCACGAGGAGATCGTCCACGCGACCATCGAGGTCAACCTGTGCCCGGAGGCGGAAACCCCGCCTCGCCCGGCATCCGCCTGAGGGTTGATAGCGCCCTTGATAGTCAGCTTACATCCAGTTGCGTTTTCCCGACCCTCCCGGTCGATGCCGATAATGGATTGCGTCGGCGATACCTTCAACCTCCCCCTTGCACTCACAGGTCGCTAACCCCCCCATGTCTATCCTCGAATTCATCACCGCCATCCTCTCCACCTTTGGCCTCATCTTTCTGGCGGAAATTGGCGACAAGAGCCAACTCGTCTGCATGACCCTGGCCGCGCGCCACCGTCACCCCCCGGTGTTGCTCGGGGCCGTGGCCGCCTTCCTGGTGCTCAATACCCTGGCCGTGGTCTTCGGCGCGGGCCTGGCGCAATGGATTCCGGAGCAGGTGCTGGCCGGGGCGGTGGCCCTCCTCTTCGGGGTCTTTGGCATCAAGTCCCTGCTCACCAAGGAAGAGGCGGAGGACCCGGAGGGGGAGGTGGTGGAAAAGCCCGGCCATGGCATTTTCGTCACCACCTTCTCGATGTTGTTCCTGGCGGAGATGGGCGACAAGACCCAACTGGCCGTGGCGGGTCTGGCCGTGACCTTGCCCCCCGTGGCGGTCTGGCTGGGGGCCACCCTGGCCCTGATCATCACCTCGGCCCTGGGCGTCTGGCTGGGCGTCACCCTGCTCCGGCGCATCCCCATCCATCGTCTCCATCAGATCAGCGGGGTCTTTTTCCTCGTCCTGGCCGCCTTCGCCGCGGCCCAGGTCTTCGGCCTTCTTGCATAAAATCACGGGGCTCCGCGGTAGCAGAGAGTCCTTATCGCCAAGTGGATCCACAATACCGCTGGGTGGCGTGGATCGGTCTGCTCATCATCGCCTACGCCGCGCTGGACATGATCGTGCGCGGCACGGTCCAGGTGGCCGCGGCGATGCCTTGAGGAGGAATGAGCTCATGACCGGGCATGAGCTCGCTGCTTCGTTGTCTGTAACTGTCATGAGGGGGCGTGCCATAACCCTGAAGATGAAAGCCTTTACCGTGACTTTCGCGCTAATCGTCGTCATCCTTTTCGTGGTGGCCTTTGCGACCCTGATGGTCATCTTTTCCCCTACCCTGGCCCTGGCCCCGGATGTCATGTTCATCCGCGTTGCGATGACATTCGACGCAGTTCCTGAAATCACGAATCCCCTCCTCGATGTGCTCCCGCCGGATGTTCTCGGGGGTATGCTCGTGACAGCCATAACAGGTGTATTGACGATAGTCGCTGCGCTCGTGACAGGTCACGCATTGGACATTGTGGTCGCGGTCTAGCTGGAAATAGGACTCGTGATCGAAGGTCGCGGGGGTCCAGCGGTCCTGGGTATGGCATTGACCGCAGTTGCCGGCGATTTGACTATGGATCTTGTCAATGGGCGCGCGATGGCAGCCATGGCATTGTTCGCGATAGCCACTCTGTAGCAGGTCATGGGCGAAGCGCCCCTCCTGGCGAAAACGTTTCACCCCCGCATGGTCACTGTGACAGGCGGTACAGTCGTCCTTGACGAGTTGCTGATGGAAGGGTGCCGAGGTCAAAGGCTTGGTGATGGGCTGTCCCGTCGTGGTCAAACGGCCAATGTCCGCGGATTGGTGGCAGACGCTGCAGCGCTCGGCGCTGGCGCCGGTGAAGGGCGCATGGCAGGCGAAACAGTCCGTTTCGAGTTCCTGGTGGCCGGGGATCAGTTTGCCGGGACCGATCATGAGCTGGGGATAGGCAAAGGCCAGGATCGCCAGCACGCCCAGGTTGACGGCCAGCACAAGTTTGACGGTGCGGTTCATTGCCAACCCCAGAACAGGAAGATGCTGACGATGTGCCCCAGCGACAGGGTGGCGAAGACCATGAAGATGGGAATGTGGACCTTGCGCCATTGCGCCATGGCCTCGAAGGCTACCGCATCCCAAAACACGGCCTGCTCCACCGCGGGGCGGGACAAGCCCCGCAACTGGTAGTGTTCACGCTGGGTCTGGATGTGCCGGCGGGCCCGCCCCAGCAACACCTTGCCGACCATGCCACTGATGACGTTGATGCTCATGGCCACCGTCGCCAACCAGGGCAGGATGGCGTTGAAGTGGACGCCGGCATGGATCAGGACCAGGAGGGTGCCGAGCCAGCCACCGAACTCGTGCAGACGCAGGAGCAAGGTCGGGTTGCCGGTCAGCAGAAGCTTGCGCTTGCGCAATGAATAGGTCAGGGAGGCGATGAGGAGGAGGGTCCCGGGGATACCCAGATAGCGACCGACCCAGACGAGATCGAGGCGATGCAGCAGATAGTCTCCCGCCAGGGTGCCGACCATCAGCAGGGTCATGAGCAAGGTGAACGGCAGAATATGCTCACGCCAGAGGGCGGTGGGAAAAGCCATGGCTCAAGCCTCCAGGGTGACGGCGGTCTTGGGGGTACAGACACAGAGCAGGCAGGTGCCTGGTTCCGGGTCGTAGTCCGGGGGTTGGCGGTAACTCACCTCCCCGGACGCGATGCGGGTTTGGCACGTCCCGCACCCCCCGGCGCGACAGCCGGAGGGGATGGCGATGCCATGGGCCTCGGCCAGATCGAGCAGGCTGCCCGCGTCCGGCCGCCAGGTCAGTTGCTGGCCGGACCTGGCGTAGGTGACTAGGATCTCGGGGGCGCTGGCCAGCCCCTTGGCAACCGGCTCCGGACTCGGGGCGGGTTGGCGGCGCGGGATCGAGGCCGGACCAAAGGCCTCGAAGTGGATGCGCGCCGGGGGCACGCCCCATTCCTCCAGGGCCGGCACCAGGGTTTCCAACAGCGGGGTGGGGCCGCAGAGGAAAAAGTGATAGGGCTTCAGGTTCAGCTCCAGGCGCAGGCAGGTGATATCGACGCGCCCCGCGTGGTGGAAATCCCGCCCGACTTGATCCGTGGCCAAGGGGTTACTGAAGCACAAGCGCAGTTTAAATTGGGGATGGGTGTCGGCCAGGGCGCGGAGGTGCTCCGTCATGATCGCCTCGTGGCTGTTGCGCACGCCGTAAAACAGCCAGATCTCGCGCCCCGGCTGCTGGGTGAGGCCCCAGTTGAGCATGCTGAGCAGGGGGGTGATGCCGATGCCGCCGGCAATCAACACCACCGGATCCTCGCCGCTGTCCAGGTAAAAGTGCCCGGCCGGGGCCCGCGCCAGCAGCAGGCTGCCCTCTTGGACCTGATCGTGGAAGTGATTCGAGACGCGCCCGGGGGGACGGTCGGCGCCGGCTGAGGCCGAGATGCGCTTGATGGAAACCCGGTAATGGTCCGGGCGGGGGGCATCCGAGAGGGAGTAACAGCGGACGAGGGGCTCCACGCCGCCCGCGCCGTCGGGGATCTCCAGGCGAAAGGTGAGGAACTGACCGGGCCGGAAGCGGGACAAGGGCTGCCCATCCTCGGGTTCGAGGTAGAAGGAGCAGATCGACCCCGCCGCATCCTCGATGACCTTGCGGCTGACCAGGAAGGGCCGGTAATCCGTCCAGGAGCCCTGGCCAGGTACCCCCTCGGGGTGCGATGCCAGGGGGGCCGGGGGCGCGCTTCCAGTGATGTTGGCCTTGAGGGCCAGGTAGTTCTGCCAGTGTCGCCCAAAGGAAATCCCCAGGAAGATCGCCAGTTGGAGGCTGATGCCCAGCAGGATCCAGAAAAGCAGGCTGAGAGAAGTCATATTCAGCGTCCCGGCAAGCGGCCAGCGGGGGAGACGGGAAGCGCGGAGCGGGGTCGCGCTTTAAGGCCGCAGTCTAGGTAGGCTGGCTTAAGGGAAGATTAAGCGCTTGCCAACCCTGGCGGGGCCGAAAACTGAGACGCGATGGGTATAAATCCTGGGTCCCGGCCGGGGCAGGGGCGGGGAGGCGTTTTTCCTGACGAGCCAGGGAGGAATTTTAAGTCAATGACGTGGTGGCAGGCGCGGGGCGTCGGCGGCGTCGCTCGCCTCATACCACAGCAGATGCTCCAGCAGTTCAGTGGTGCGGGCCACCGAGGCGTGCAGTTGCAGAGGATGGCGGGGACCTGGCCCACCTCCAGGGTGTTGCGCACTTCCCGCGCGGCCAGTTGGGCATTGCCGAGGATGCCCGCCAGCAGATCCTGAAACAGCCGGTCGCTCACCAGGTCGTCGGGGATCAGGAGCAACCGGGCCTCGGCGCTCAGGTTGTCCTGGAACTGCCGGCGGGCCACCTCCGCCGCCTTGCGATCACTCAGGTCGTTGCCGATCAGGACATAGCCGAGATGGATGGCGTGACCCGACACCACCGGATCGAGGCGCAGCAGATAGGGGCGTTTCTCGTCGTTGGGCAGGCGGAGGTCGACCTCGCCCCGCCAGGGGGCGCGTTCCTCCAGGGCGCCCCTGACTCCCGCGCTGGCCTCGGCCTGATCGTCTAGGAGTGGCAGCAGGTCCGCCAGGTGGGTCGGCCGCGGGCCCGGGGGCAATAAGGCGGCAAAGGCCTGGTTCTGCAGTATGATCCGTTGGCCGGCATCGGCGACGACCAGGGGGTGTTCGGTCAGGGACAGGCGGGCGCTGAACTCCTTGACCTGATGCTGGGTGATGAGCAGGCGGATGGAGCGGATTTCCTGCATGACATCGGCCACGGCATGGCCGATCTGCCGGGCGGTGGTCAGGTCCTGGTGGGTCCAGGGATCGGCGGTCCCCTTGACCACCTCCTGCCAGCGGGCGAAGGACAGGCGGGGGGAGATGTCCCGGGGGTCGGCCCCCTTGACGCTCTCATGGGGATTGCCGCCCCAGGTCAGGGTGCGGACCCGTTCCGGCCGGAACCAGAGCAAGTATTCCCCGGGGGTGAAGCAGAGGGGGACCGCCAGCACCCCGGCCACCGCCGGCAGCAGGTCGGCGAACCGGGGTTCCTGCTGGGCCAGGGCATGGGTGGCGTAGAGACTCCTGCCGGCCTGACGATCGAGCCAGGTCCCGAGGGTGCGCAGTTCGGGTACATCAGGGACCTCCCCGGCGGTGAGGACCCCTTCATCGCGCACCAGCGCCAGACCGCTGGCCCGCAGGGCCTTCAGCACGTCCTGGGGCTGATCGAAAAGGGCCCGTTCCCAGGCCCCCTCGGTGGAGACGGCCCTGATCATGCGCTCACCCAGGAGGCGCACGGCCAGTTCCGCCTGGGACTGGGCAAAGCCCTCCAGGGCCGTGATGCGGGTGGCGATGGCCTCGGCCAGGAGGGCGCAGACGACGCGGATCGGGTACTGCACCAGGCGGGGGCTGTCGTGGTGGCAGAGGACCAGGCCCCACAGCCGGCCATTGACCATCAGGGAGGTGCTCAGGGACGCCCGCACCCCCATGTTGCGCAGGTATTGGATGTGAATGGGGGACATGCCGCGCAGGCAGCACAGGGACATGTCCAGGGGGGTTGATTGGGAGGGCGCCAGGGCCGGCTCCAGGGGCACGGGGCGGTCGTCCACGTCCCGCAGGAAGCGGAGGCGACTGCGCTCGTAGAGGCGACGGGCGATCTGGGGGATGTCCGCGGCCGGGTAGCGGTTGCCGAGATAGGGGGCATGCCCCGGCTGGCGGGCCTCGGCGATGACCGTCCCATGGCCCTCCTCGTCGAACTGGTAGACCATGACCCGGTCATAACCGGCCAGGTCCTTGAAGATCCGGACCGTCGCATCCCCCAGGGCGGTGAGGGACAGGGCCCGGGATATCGCCTGGAGGGCGTCCTGGACGAAGGCCCGCAGGTCGGGGGAGGGGGTGGCCAGTTCCAGTTCGACGATCAGCCCCCCGCCGGGGGGGCGATGGAGGGAGCCATCGAGGGCCACGTCCAGGCTGGCGACCTCGCAGCGCACGGCGACGGGCAAGGTGTCCAGGGGTTCCGCCAGCCGCGAGCGGACCCGGGCGGCCAGGTTGCCGCCCAAGGCCGACAGGGGCAGACCGAGGATGGGTCCCCACAGTCGGAGAAAGGCCGCGGCATTGGCGCTGGCCTGGACGATGACCAGTTCCGGTTCCGTGACCACCAGCAGGGCGCCATGGGGCTGGATGGAACCGGCCAGGTGGATCTGTTCCCGCTCGCAATTGGTCAGGTCGGCCTCGCCGAAGCGGGGCGGAACCGCCGGAAGGAGCGGTTCGCAGCGGGGCAGGGTCATGGCGGATCGCAACGGGGCGGGGTCATCGCGGTTCGTGGGGGGGCAGGGTCATGGCAGTTCGCGGTGGGGCAGGGTCATGGCTGGGCCCCGGCCTTCTCGTCGCCCTCGATGCCATAACGGCCGAACTTGACGTAGAGGCTCTGGCGACTGATGCCGAGGAGTTCGGCGGCGACGGTCCGGTTCCCCCCGGCGAGGTCCAACGCGGCCTCGATGTAGTGACGTTCGATGACCTCCGTCGCCTCGTCGACCAGGCGCCGCAGGCTGGTCTTGCCCACCTGCTTGGACAGGATATCGAGCCAATGCCCCGAGGCGCTGGCCCGGTCCTCCGTGGACAGGCGCCGGTCGATGTTGCGGGTGCAGACGCCAATGTGACTGGGGTTGGTCGGCGCGTTGCCGACGGCGGAGATCTCGACCTCGATCTCGGAGCCCAGTTCGCCGTAGAGCTTGGTGGAGAAGAGACGCACGGTGCCGAGCCGCCGGACGTTGGCCATGAGCACCGTGAGATCGGCGCCCGGGCGTCCGAGCCAGCGGCCGAGGGGTTTGCCGAGGATCGAGGTCTCGGAGCCCATCTGCACCATGTCGAGGAAGGCGCGATTGGCCCGGAGGATGACGCCCTGGTGGTCGATGATGGCGAAGGCATCGGGGCTGCGCTCGACCAGATGATCGAGGGCGGGCTCGCTCCGGGTCGGATAGGCATGCACCAGCCCTTCCGTCGGGGCGAATTGGATGAGGAAGACCGGGTTGCCCCGGGCCGCCATGAGGGAGGCGCGGGCGAACCAGGGTTGTCGCGCCTCGCCGACCCTTACCAGAAGCGCGGGGGCACCGCCCCGTTCCTTGACCTCATGCAGCATGCCGAGGAAGGCGTCCCGATCCTCCGCGCGGAGGCTGTCCAGCAGACGGCGGGCGTGGTTGGCCTTCGGCGGGCCGGTACTCAGGCCGAAGGCTTGCACCGCCATGGGGTTGGCCTCCAGGACGCCCATATCCCGGGCATCCAACAACAGGATGGCCTCGCTGGAGGCATTGACCAGGAGTCGATAGCGGGTCTCGATCTCGCGCAGCTTCAGATAATCCTGGGTCATCGCCTGCTGCGTCTCGATCAGTCGGTTCTGGATCCCGGTGATCGCTTGCAGGCTCTTGCCCACCGCGACGATATCCTGTCGGCCCACCAGGCGGAGGGCGGTGTACTCCACCGGGACCTCACGGCCACTGGGCAACCGTTGGACGAGTTGACGAAAGGGGGACAGGCCGCAGGCCTGGACCTCGCCGAGGATGCGCCGCAGGAGGAACCCATCCCGTTCCGCCACGGTCGTCGCCCAGGGCAGGCCGATCCAGCCCGTCGCCGCTTCTTCCGCGAAGACCCCCGCCAGGGTGGCATTCCGGATGACGCCCTCCTGGTCCAGGGTGAGCATGATGTCTGGGGCAGCAAGCGGAGGAACGATCATGAGCACCACACCCTGGTGAGCTACCGGTTCGGCAAGGGTTGGCCTATGTTACCTAATTCTTGGAGGATGCGTACTTTATCCCCACATTGCCTCGCGGTTTTCGGGGGCGCCAGTTCAGCCCAGGGGGGCCTGCGTCGTCGGTCCGGTGGCCGATACGCCGGTAATCGCCTCCAAGGCCTTCAGGGCCTCGCGGAAGCGCAGACGCCGGACCTTGGCGGCGATTGGGGCATAGGCGGCAGCCAGGGGGGTTGCCGCCACCAGGGACTCCAGGGCATCACTGGTCCGCTTGGCGTCATAGCGGTTGTGGGCCAGTTGCACGGCCAGGTCAGCCAGCAGCCGCTCTAGGCGGGAATCGGCCGTGAAGTCCCCCGCGACGGGGCTGGTTCCCGGGGCGGTGAGGGTCCCGGTGGCCTCGTCCGCTTGGCTGGTGGACGGGGGTGGGGGAGCAGCGGGGATGGAGGTCCGCACTGGTGGCCAGGGGGTGAGGGCGCTCAGCAGTTCCGCCAGGGCCTGCTTAAAGGCCTGGCGCCGGTCGTCAAGGTCCGGGACGGTGTCGGGGTCGGGGCCTTTAAGGGCCGTTTCAAACCGTTGACAGGCGTCCACCAGGCGCATGGCGCACACGCTGCCGGCGGAGCCCTTGAGTTGGTGCAGGGCGCGGGCGGCGGCGGGGTGGTCGCCCTGGTCAAGGCAGGCGGCGATGGTCTCGGCCTGTCCCCTGGCCCCACTAGCGAACTGGCCAAGGACGGCGAGGAAGAACTCCGGATCCCCCTCGAACTGGCGGCGGGCCCGTTCCCCGTCGATGCCGGGGAGGTCGGGAAAGTCATCGCCGGTCGGCGGGGGCGGCGTCCGCGGCTCCCCGGCCAGGACCGTGGGCGAGGCGGCCGGGACTGGGGGAGAGGCGGCCGGGACTGGGGGCGAGGAGGCGGGGATCGCGGGCGAGGCGGCGGGGAGGAGCCAGCGCGCCAGGACCGCCGCCAGTTGGTCCATGTCCACCGGCTTGGGGACGAAGTCGCTGACCCCGGCATCGAACATCTGGCGCTGCTCCTCCCGGAGTACCCCGGCGCTGAAGGCGATGACCGGCAGTTCCGTCAGTCCGAGCCGTTCCCGGATCTGGCGGGTGGCCGCGAAGCCATCCAGCACCGGCATCTGCATGTCCATGAGCACCGCGTCGAAGCCCCGCGGGTCCCGTTCGAGGCGCTGCACGGCCTGCTGACCGTCGCTGACCAGGGCCGGCGTGGCGCCCTCCCGTTGCAGGAAGCGGTCGATGACATCCAGATTGATCTGGCTGTCGTCGGCAACCAGGATCCGCGCCCCGGCCAGCCGGGGACCGGGGCGGGCGGGGGGGGCGGCGGCCCGGGTGTCGGCGATGGCGCGTACACCCCGGCCCAGCGTGAGTTCGAACCAGAAGGTGCTGCCGACACCGGGCTGGCTCTCGACCCCAATCTGCCCCCCCATCAGTTCCACCAGCCGCTTGCAGATGGAGAGGCCCAGGCCGGTGCCGCCAAAACGCCGGGTGGTGCTGCCATCGGCCTGGGTAAAGGGGGCGAAGAGCCGGGCCTGGGTCCCGGCATCCAGGCCGATACCCGTGTCGGCGACCTCGAAGCGCAGCCGCGCCTGATTGGCCGACTCCTCCAGGATGCGGACGTTCAGCCGGACCGCGCCGTGGCTGGTGAACTTGATGGCATTGCCCGCCAGGTTCACCAGGACCTGTTCGATGCGCAGGCTGTCGCCCACCAGGGACCGGTCAAGGATGGGGCCCTCGATTCGCCAGTCAAGGTGCTTGGCCTGGGCCAGGGGGGCCATGAGGGTGCCCACCTGCTGGAGGAGGTCGTCGAGGACGAAGGGCTGGGGGTCGATGCGCAAGGCCCCGGCCTCGATGCGGGAGAGATCGAGGATGTCGTTGAGGATGCCCAGCAGACTGTGGCCCGCGGCACGGATGCGCTCCAGCATGTCACGCTGGCGGACGCTCCAGGCCTCGCCCTCCAGCAACTGGGCCATGCCGAGGACGGCATTGAGGGGGGTGCGAATCTCATGGCTCATGTTGGCCAGGAAGGCGGTCTTGGCGCGGTCGGCGGCCTCGGCCCGCTCCCGTGCCTGGCGTTGCTCGGTGACATCGATGTGGATACCGATGAGTCGTCGTGGCGTCCCGTCGCTGTCGCGCAGGGCCTTGGCCAGGGCCAGGACCCAGACATAGTGACCCTCCTTGTGACGCAGGCGATGGATGTTCTCGTAGACCTCCGTGGCGCCGCTGAGGTGGGCCGTCGCCAGTTCCCGGGAGTGGGCCAGGTCATCGGGATGGACGCGGGACTCCCATTCCTGACTCTCCTCGCCCAGTTCGTCGGGGCCATAGCCGATGATGGCCTTCCAGCGTTCGGAGGTGAAGAGGTGGTTGGTGGCGATCTCCCAATCCCAGAGCCCGGCGTGGCTGCCGTCCAGGGCCAGTTGCAGACGCTGCTGCTCGAGGCGCAACTGGGCCATCTGCCCCTCGATGGTGGCCTGGTCGGCACGGTTCTGGAGCAGGGCGCCAATCTGCTGGGCGAAGACGGTGAAGGCCTGGAGGTGCTCGGTGGCCAGCCCGGCATAAAAGTCGCCACTGGTGCCGCTGATGCCGGCGATGAGCAGGGCGAAGCGGGTGCCCCCGGGACCAATGCAGGGGCTGATGGCCAGTTGCTTGAGGCCCCCGAGGGTATGGACCGCCAGTTCCTCCGCGCTGAGCAGGCTGGTGCCGGCGCGCCGGAACCGTTCGGAGGCCACCATGGCGCGGAGCTGGCCGCAGTCCAGGCCGATGGCTTCGATGCCAATGGCGGCGCAGGGCGCCTCCTCGGGTCGGCCCATGGGACTGGTCGGCCAGAGCAGGGCGAACTCGACCTCGAAGAGTTCCAGGGCCGTCTCGGTGGTGACCTCGGCGAAGCGGGCGGGGTCGCGGATGGCGATCGCCCGGGTGTTGTAGGCCTGAATGCCGGCGAAGCGTTCGAGTTCCCGGTCGAGCCGGTCCCGGGTGTCGATCAGTTGCTGCTGGACTCCTGAAAGCCGGGCCAGGTGCGCCTGCAATTTGGCGATTTCAGCCTTCAGGGCCTCTGATTCGTTGACGGGGCTCATGGTGGCGGGCAGGAGTCAGGGGTGCTGGGGAAAGCGGGGATGGGCGTGGCCGAACGAGTCGTAAGGATGCGGAAGATGAGGACGATTGTAGCGGCATTTATACTGCGCTGTACTCAACCACGGGGCGGGTGCCACCATGCCACGCATGCAACCATGCCATCCCCCACCGTAGAAACCTGAAGCCATGCCTCGGCCCCCCAGGCTGAAATCCCACCAGTGACTGCCATGATCCCATCCTTTGCCATTGGCCGGCTGCCACGTATCGAGTTCGGAGCCGGTAGCCTCGCCACCCTGCCCGCGCTGGCCGGCCGCTATGGCCGGCGTTTGCTGCTCCTTACCGGCGGGCGCTCCTTCACGGCCTCGGCACACTGGCCCGACCTGGCGATCGTTCTGAAGTCCGCTGGTTTCGATTACGCCTTACTGCACATTGCCGGAGAACCTTCGCCGGAAGACATCGATGCCATCGTCCGGGACCAGCGGGAGGGGCGCTGGGACCTGGTCGTCGGTATCGGCGGTGGCAGTGTGCTGGATGGGGCCAAGGCCGTCGCCGGCTTGCTCAGGCCCGGCAACTCGGTCATGGACCACCTGGAGGGTGTCGGGCCTGAGTTGCCCTACCGTGGACCGACCACGCCCTTCATCGCCGTGCCCACCACCGCCGGGACGGGGTCGGAGGCGACCAAGAACGCCGTGCTCACCCGCCAGGGTCCCGAGGGTTTCAAGAAGTCCTTTCGCGACGAGGCCCTGATGGCCGAATACGCCATCGTCGATCCCGAGCTGCTGGCCTCCTGTCCACCGGACCTGATCGCCGCCAACGGCATGGATGCCCTGACCCAGTTGCTGGAGTCTTATCTCTCCACGCGGGCCAACCCCATCACCGACGCCCTGGCCCTGGCGGGTCTGGCCGCGGTGCGGGACGGTCTGCTGGCCTGGTACCAGGGGGGTGCCGAGGCCGCCGCCGGTCGGGAGCGCATGGCCCTGGCCGCCCTGCTGTCCGGGATCTGCCTGGCCCAGACCGGCCTGGGCTCGGTCCATGGGCTGGCGCAGCCCCTGGGCTCCCTGTTCCCCATCCCCCACGGCGTGGTCTGTGGCACCCTGGTGGCCGCCGCGACCCAGGTCAATATCGCCGCCCTGCGGGAACGGGAGCCCAGCGGTCCGGCCCTGGCCAAATATGCCACCGTCGGGCGCCTACTGGCGGGATCCTCCCTGGCCGACGCGGATGCCCTGGAGGCCCTGGTGGCGACCCTGGAGGCGTGGACCGGGCTGATGCGGTTGCCGACCCTGGATCGCCTAGGCGTCACCGCGGCGGACTTTCCCCGCATCGTCGCCGCGTCCCGCAATTCCAGCATGAAGACCAACCCACTGGTGTTGACCGATGACGAGATCGAACACATTCTCCGGTGGCGCCTTGCAAATGGGCCCTCGTCCCTGGGGGGTGGGTCCTGATGCCGGGACCTGGCACCCGATCTGATCTCAGGATCTTCCCTGGGGCGAGGTCACCAGGACCTTGGCCGGTCGCGGCCCTGCTGGTGTCCCTGCTGGCCGGCGGCTGTGGCTCGGCGGACAAGAAGGAGGTCGGCATGGCCTCCTGGTACGGGCCCCGGCATCATGGCAAGCAGACCGCCAGTGGCCAGCCTTTCAACCAGTATGCCCTCACCGCCGCCCACCCCGAGCTCCCCTTCGGGACCCGGGTGCGGGTAACCAATCTACGCAATGGCAAGGAGGTCATCGTGCGCATCAACGATCGTGGTCCCTACAAGGGCGGGCGGATCATCGACCTCTCCCGCGCCGCGGCGCGACGCCTGGAGATGGAGGTCGACGGCGTCAGCCGGGTGCGGATCGAGGTCCTGGGGGACTGAGCCGGTGCCAACGGCTAGCCCTTCGTTCCAGGACCTGTTCCACCAGGTCTTCGGCGCGCTGCCGCGGCAGGGCCCGGGCAATCGCGTCTGCGCGGCGCGGGCGCTGACCCTCCTCCCGGACCTGCCGGCCTACCCCGCCGTGCTGGACCTGGGCTGTGGCGTGGGTGGCCAGACGCTCCACCTGGCAGAGTTGACCGCGGGGTCGATCCTGGCGATTGACCGTCATCCCCCCTTCATTGGCCACCTGACCGCCACCCTGGTGGAGCGCGGCCTCACGGGCCGGGTCAGGGCGCGGGTCGGCGATCTGGCTGACCTGGGGCTGCCTGCCGCCAGCTTCGACCTGATCTGGTCCGAGGGGGCCCTGTACAACCTGGGGATTCCGCGGGCCCTGGCGATCTGCCGCCCCCTGCTGCGCGATGGCGGCTATCTGGCCTTCACCGACGCCGTCTGGCGGGTAGAGAACCCGCCCGCGGCGGCCCGGGCGGTCTTCGCCGCCGACTATCCGACCATGGGGCGGGTCGAGGATGTCCTTGCCCTGATCGGGGCGGGTGGGTTTGAGCCGGTGGGGCATTTCACCCTCCCAGACGCGGCCTGGTGGGAGGACTTCTACACCCCCATGGAGCGCCAGGTGCGGGCCCTGCGGGAGCGGTATCACGACGACCCCGCCGCCCTCGCCGTGCTGGCGGAGATCGGCCAGGAGCCCGATTTCCACCGCCGCCATGGCGATGCCTATGCCTACGAGTTCTTCGTGGCCCGCCGGACCTCGAAGTCAGGATCAACAGCCGGGCACGAGGTCAAAAAAGAATTTGAATGAAGGTGTTACATCTCCAGCCATCATCCCGGCGCCCTCCGGGTCGCCCGGGAGTTGTCGGCAAGCTGCTGGTCGCCGTCCTCCTCAACGCCTCGCTGCCCCTGGCGGCGGGTGATGAGCCCGTACCGGTGACACCGGCTTGTCTGACGCGGGGCGAGGGCGAGACGACCAGAGAGGCCGTCCTGAAGATCCAGCCCCCGGAGGTGGAATTGCTTGCCCGGCTGACTTACGCCGAGGCCAGTTCCACCGGATTTCAGGACGACCCACGCGTCTATGCCGGCATCGCCTGGGGGGTGATGAACCGGGTGCGACTCAGCGCCGTATCGGCCACGGCACGGCGAGACTATGGCAGCGGGGTGGCTGGGGTGATCTTCAAGCCCCAGCAGTTCAACCCGGCGGTCTCCCTCAAATCACCCTTCTCCCGCGACTTTCTCTGCCCACGGGATGCCGGCCGTTGGACGCTGGCCCAAGAGGCGGCACGCCGGGCGCTGGAGGCGGCGGATAATCCCTTCATCCAGACGCCCTGGGAACACAAGCAGGGCCTGTCCCTCGTGGTCAATTTCTACTATCCGCAATCTGTCCAGGCCCGTGGTCCGCTTGCCCCATGGGAAGCAAGTCAGACCCTGCGCTTCATCGGTGATCCATCGGCAGGTGGCAACCTGCCCAGCGCCGACCGTATCCGTCTTTACCGTCTCGCTCAGCCACCCGGAGATGTGGCACGACCCTGATTCCGCTCCTATCCAGAGGCAGGTCCGGACCATGACACCATGAATGCGGTCAAAGCAACTGTTCGATCGCCTTGACCACCTTGTCGCTGTCCGGCCCGGTGATGCTGGCGAAGTAGTCGACATAGTTGCCGTCGCGGTCGATCAGGTACTTGTAGAAATTCCACTTGGGATAGGGGGCGCCGGCGGCGGCGAGACGCTCGAAAAGGGGCGTGGCGCTGCCTTTTTTGACGCTGACCTTCTCGAACATGGGGAACTCCACGGCGTAGGTCAGGCGGCAGAACTTCTGGATCTCCTCCTCGTTGCCCGGCTCCTGGTTCATGAAGTCGTTGGAGGGAAAGCCGAGGACCACCAGGCCCTGGTCGCGGTACTTGCGGTAAAGGGCCTCCAGGCCTTCGTATTGACCGGTGAAGCCGCACTTGCTCGCGGTGTTGACCACCAGGATCACCTTGCCGCGGTAGGCCTCGCAGAGGTTGATCACCTCATCTCCGGCGAGCTGGCGGAGGCTGAGGTCGAGGAGGGGCGGGCAGGGGCCGGCCGGGGTCTGGGTCCCGGCCGGGGTGGAAGCGGGCGCCGGGGCGGTGGCGGAGGTGTCCGCGGCGACCCCGCCGCTGATGGCGGCCAGGGCGAGGGCGAAGAGGGTTTTTTTCATCTGACTGACTCCGGGGTTGTCGGGGGGAAGTGGTAAGCGATGACTTGGGGTCTAAATGGTGCGGGTCTGGCCAATTTATAGACATCGCACACCAATTTCCGGTCATCCCTGTCGATGCGGAAAACTAATGCGATGTGTATAAAAAGCCCGCGGGACGGTGGCTAAGGACCGGCCTGGGCGGCAAAGCCGCTGCTCATCGCCTCCTTAAGCTGATCCCCTTCGCGGTAGATGAACAAGGCCCGCAGGCCCTCCGCCTCGGCCACCCGCAGCCCCTCGTCCTCGCCCAGGCAGAGGAGGGCGGTGGACCAGGCGTCGGCCAGGGTCGGGTCCGGGTGCAGCAGGGTGGTGGACAGGAGCCGATGGGTGACGGGCAGGCCGGTGCGGGGGTCGATGATGTGGGAATAGGTCTGGCCATCGGCTTCGAAGTAATTGCGATAGGTGCCGGAGGTCATGACGGCGATCCCTTCGGTCTGCTGCAATTCGAGGATGCGCTGGACCTCGCGGCTCATGGGCGTGGGCTTTTCCACCGCCACCCGCCAGGGGGCGCCGTTGGCCTTGCGGCCCTTGACCTTCATCTCGCCGCCGATCTCGGCCAGATAGTTGTGGATGCCATGGCCTTCCAGAATCTTGGCCATGCCGGCGATGGTGTAACCCTGGGCGATGGAGTCCAGGCTGAGTTTGACCAGGGGGTCCCGCTTGCGCAACGTGTTGGCGGCGGTGTCGATCTCCAGCTTGTCCAGGCCGACATGGGCCAGGGTGGCCTGGATCTCCGCCGGGGCCGGTACTCGCTGCTCGTCCCGGGCGAAACCCCAGAGCTCGGACAGGGGCTGCACCGTGGGGTCGTAACAGCCGCCGGTCAGGTCATGAATCCGCCGCGTCAGATCGGTGAGCAGCATCAGGTCGGCGGAGACCGTCTGGGGCTCGGTGGTCTCGCGCTGGTTGAAGCGGCTCAGTTCCGAGTCCTCCCGCCAGGTGGAAAAATGCTCGTCGATGTGGCGAAACAGGGTCTCGACCTCGGTCTGGATCTGGTCCGGTTTGACCGCGACCCCGTCGAGGACCATCTTCAGGTGCCAGGTGGTGCCCTGAGTGTCCCCGCTGAGGACGGTCTCGACGGGCTGCTGGCAGCCGGTGGGGAGCCCGATCAGGGCCAGGAGGAGGAGGGGCAGGAGGCGGTGGAGGGCTTGCATCATTGGTGCTGGATACATTTCAAGTCATGGGGTTACTTAGGGCTGGGGCGGTGCCTGGACTAGGAACACCCCAGCAGGATAGGCACCCGAACGGGCGCGTGTTCGCCAAATGATCGAATCGCGGGTTAAGGGGAACTACCTCCCCGTGAGTGAGTCTCCATGCGGCATACGCCAAGTATCCTTGCACTCGAGGAACTGCCATGGTGGCTGTGAAGGCCTCTGCTGAGATGCCATTTATGTTGGCCCGGACCTGTTTCCCGCTTCCCGTATCCCTGGGTGGCGATGATAATAGCTTCCAAACGAGGTAGAGTCCCCGCAGCCGGGGAGTGGAATGCCCACCCAGGCCAGTTACCCGCCGTGTCAGGGAGGGTCGGGGGGCGCCTGGCGGGGGTGTCGACCGCAGGGATGCGGTCGTCAAGCCTCCAGGGATGGATTCACGGCGTCCCCCGCCAGGCGCCACCCGACCCGGGAAGCCCGCAAGGGTCCGCCTCTCCCCACAAAACCATCCGATTACAGAGACCCCAGTGACATGGGGCGGTCACCATGACAATACCCAGCCTGCCAGACCATCAGCCTACTCCCCACCCGCAAGTCGCTCCCCGCGACGAGGCGTTCGTCTTTCTCGACCAGCAGGGCAAGCGCTGGCCCCGCTTCAAGCGTTATCTCCTGTTGCTGGGAGGCATGGCGACCCTGGCCCTGGTGCTCTTCATCCAGACCCTCATGGTCCCCTCCAGCCTCAGTCAGCCCCCGGCGGTGGAGGGTATCAAGACCCGGCTGATGGCCTACCCGGCGAGTGAGGCGGGCGTCGCCGCGGTAGCGGCAGCCAAGCCCCTGTGGCGGGATTTCGCCAGAACCAGCGCCGATTCCCCCGCCCTTCCCAACGCCGGTGCCCCCACCCTCACCAGCACCGGTGCTCCCGCCGTCACCGGCACTGTTCCCCCTGCCGTTACCGGCGTCGAGGCCAGGCCCCCCCCCGAGATCCGCCTGGGCTTCTTCGAGAACTGGGATCCCGCCAGCCTGACCTCCCTCAAGGACCATGTCGCCCACCTGACCCACCTGGCCCCCGACTGGCTCTACCTGGACGACGGCACGGGTGACCTGCGCGTCACCGCCAGCGAGGAGGTGGTGGAACTGGCTCACGACGAGGGACTGGCCCTGGTGCCCCTGCTACGCAACCTGGATGCCAACGATACCTGGCAGCCCGAGGCGATCGAGAACCTGCTCAACGGTCCCCAGGCCGAGACCCGCCAGGAGCGGCTGACGACCAACCTGGTGAAGGTCCTTCAGGATCTGGGCGCCCGGGGCGTCCTCATCGACTGGCAGGAGATCGACCCCTACTTCAAGGATGCCCTGACCGCCTTCATCGGTCGCCTGTCAGCCAGCCTCCATGCCGAAGGCCTGGAGCTGTGGCTCAGTGTCCCGGCGCGCCGTCAGCTCGTCCTGCTCGACCTGGAGGGGCTGGCGCCCCATGTGGATCGCTTCGTCGCCCAGCTCTACGACGAGAACGCCGAGCTGGACGCGCCGGGACCGGTGGCCTCCCAGGCCTTCTTCACCGGCTGGCTCGACACCCTGGTCAAGGGCTATGGCCGCCCCGACCAGTGGATCGTCGGCCTGGGCGCCTACGGCTATGACTGGCGCGCGGGGGACCCGGAGGCCAGCCTCATCAGCTTCGAGGACGCCATGGCCCGGGCCGGGCGCTCGGGGCAGCGGGGCCTGACCTTCGACCCTCAGGCCCTCAATCCCGGGTTCAGCTACCAGGACCAGGCCGCGGGGCACCAGGTCTGGTTTCTGGATGCCGTCACCTTCCTGAATCAACTGGCGGCAAGTCGGGCGAGCCAGGCCGGCGGCGTCGCCATCTTCCGGCTGGGGACGGAGGACCCGGACATCTGGCCGGTGCTGAGCCGTGACCCGGCGCGGCCCCTGGGGCGGGAGGAACTGGCCCAGCTCGAGACCCTCAGCCCCGGCGAGGCCATGGCCCACGTCGGCCGTGGCAGCCTGCTGACCGTGGACGATCAGCGCAGCGAGGGGCGGCGACGGATCACCCTGGGTCAGGGGCCCCAAGGTCAGCCCCAGGCCAGCGCGCGCTACGAGCAGTTCCCCGGCTATCTGACCCTGGTCCACGAAGGGGCGGGCCCCGCCGACGCCGTCGCCATCACCTTCGACGATGGCCCGGACCCGGACTGGACCCCGGCCCTGCTCGATACCCTCAAGGCCGAGGGGGTGCGCGCCACCTTCTTCCTCATCGGCGCCAACATGGAGAAGCACCCGGATCTGGTGCGCCGCATCGTCCGGGAGGGGCACATGATCGGCGTCCATACATATACCCACCCCAATATCGCCGAGGTGTCGGAGGAACGGGCGCGGCTGGAGCTCAACGCCACCCAGCGGCTGATCGAGTCCCTCACCGGCCAGTCCACCAGCCTCTTCCGGCCCCCCTACAACGCCGATTACAACCCCTATACCCCCGAGGAGTTGGTCCCCATCCGCATCGCCCAGCAACTGGGCTATCTGACGGTGACCATGGATATCGATCCCCAGGACTGGGAGCGGCCCGGGGTGGAGACCATGCTGGCGCGGGTACGCGCTGGTCGCCACCACGGCGGGAGTGTGATCCTGCTCCACGATGCCGGTGGCGATCGTAGCCAGACCGTCGAGGCCTTGCCGGAGATCATCCGCTATCTGCGGGCCCGGGGGGAGACCATCCTCCCCCTGCCGGAGCTGCTGGGGATCCCCGCCGCCCAGCTCATGCCCACCCTGCCCCCTCAACAACAGCCCCTGCTGCGCCTGATCAGCGACACCGGCTTCGACGCCATCTACGCCATCGGCAATTTTCTTTGGGCCCTGCTGATCCTGGCCACGGTCCTGACCCTGGCCAAGACCCTGATCGTCATCGGCCTGGCCCTGCGCAGCCGTCGCGCCCAGCGGCAGGCCCGGGCAGCCAGCGCCTGGCCCCCGGATCGCGATCCGTCCGGGGACTGCCCACCGGAGCAATGTCCCCCGGTGTCGGTGCTGATCGCGGCCTACAACGAGGCCAAGGTCATCCGCCAGACCCTGAGGTCCGTCCTCGACACCCGCTACCCCGGCACCCTGGAGGTGATCCTGGTCGACGACGGTTCCCGCGACGGGACCGGGGACATCGTCGCCGCCCTGGCCCGGGAGGATGGCCGCATCCGCCTGCTGCGCCAGCCCAATCTGGGCAAGGCCCGGGCCTTGAGCCGTGGCCTGGAGGAGGTCCGCCATGGCATCGTCGTCAGCCTGGATGCCGACACCCAGTTCCAGCCCGACACCATCACCGAGCTGGTGCGGCCCTTTACCGACCCCCGGGTGGGGGCCGTCTCGGGCCGGGCGCGGGTGGGGAACCTGGAGAGTCTCTTCGGTCGCTTCCAGGCCCTGGAATACTCCTGTGGCTTCAATCTCGACCGCCGCGCCTACGACCAGTGGAACTGCATCACCGTGGTCCCCGGGGCGGTAAGCGCCTTCCGCCGGGAGGCGATCCGCGTCGCTGGCGGCATCAGTACCGACACCCTGGCGGAGGATACGGACCTGACCCTGAGCCTGCACCGTCATGGCTACCGGATCCGCTACGCCCCCCAGGCGGTGGCTTGGACCGAGGCCCCGGAGACGGCGCGCACCTTCGCCCGGCAGCGCTTCCGCTGGGCCTTCGGTACCCTCCAGTGCCTGTGGAAGCATCGCGACCTGCTCTTCAGCCGGCAGCATGGGGCCCTGGGCTGGTTCAGCCTGCCTAACGCCTGGTTCTTCAACTTCGTCCTGGTGGCCATCGGGCTGATGGTGGATGTCATCCTGCTGGCGGCCCTGCTGCTCAATCCCACCAATGGCCTGCTCTATGCCTACTTCCTCACCTTCATCGCCGCCGACATGCTGCTGGCGGCGGTGGCCTATGGGATCGAGCGCGAGCCCCTGCGCCAGGTGTGGCTGATCCTGCCGATGCGCCTCATCTACCGGCCGGTCTTCAATTACGCTGTCGCCAAGGCCATTTTCAAGGCCCTCAAGGGCGTCTGGGTGGGCTGGGGCAAGCTGGATCGTACCGCTTCGGTCTCCCCGAGCCTGCCGGCGGGGGGGAAAGGATGAGACGGCGGCGACCCTCCCCATCTATGTGGATAGCTGAATTTCATTGTCCATACCGCCGGACGGGGCGAGGATGAGTCCGGTGGCTTCATCACCGCGCTGGGCCCTGGCTCTGGCCCTCTGCCTGGCGCTCGCCACGGCCTGCGGGCGGGTGGAAGAGGAGGCAGGGATCAAGCGCGTGGCGGTCGAGGCAGTGCCCGCCGGCCCCGTGGAGCTGGTTTTCCCGGAGCAGGGGGCCTATACCGGCGCCTATGTCGACTTCGGCGAGGGCGAGGACGATGTCACCTACGATGCCATCGCCGATTTCGAGCAGATGACCGGCAAGCACCTGGCCCTGGTCGCCTTTGGCAGCTTCTGGGGGGAGCAGGCCTTTCCCGACAAACAGGCGCGCATCGTCGCGGCCTACGGCGCGGTACCGCTCATCTTCTGGTCGCCCTGGGACCGGCCCTATATGGAAAATCGGGGGCCGGATCGCTTCAATATCCCGGCTATCCTCGCCGGGACCTGGGATGATTACATCGACCGTTGGGCGGATGGGGCCAAGGCCTACGGCAAGCCACTGCTCGTCACCTGGGGGCTGGAGGCCAACGGGAGCTGGTTCCCCTGGTCCGGTGTCTTCTACGGCGGCGGAGACATCATCGGCGAGGAGCAGGGTCGGACCCTTTACGCCGGCCCCGAACTGGTCAAGCGCGCCAACCGCTATGTCATCGACCGGGTCCGCGCCCGGGGGGCGGACAACATCCTCTGGGGCTATCACGCCAACAACGCCTCCCTGCCCAAGGATACCGACTGGAATGGCATCGCGGCCTATTATCCGGGCGATGCCTACGTCGATTGGCTGGGCCTGAGCGTCTACGGCAAGATTCAGCGCTTCGATGGCTGGCCCTCCTTCCATGATGTCATGGAGGATGCCTACCCCGCGCTGCACCGGATCAACCCCGCCAAGCCCATGATCCTGGCCGAATGGGGCGTGGGCGAGTTCCCGCCCGGCGACAAGGCGGACTTCATCCGCACCGCCTTCGCCTCGCTAAAGGAGCGGTACCCCCTGTTTCGCGCCGCCGTCTTCTGGCACGAGCGGTGGGAGACCGAGGCGGGCACCTTCTCCAATCTACGCGTCAACTCCTCCCCCGAGTCCCTGGCCGCTTACCGCGAGGGGGTGTCAGACCCCTGGTGGCTGGACAAGCCCCAATTCAGGCCCAAGGTGGTGGCGGCTGCCTCTCACCCGGCCTCCTCACCGCAGGGAGCTGTTTCACCCACGGACATTTCGTCGCGTGCCGCTGCCGCCCCTATCGGCCCCTCACGGCGTGCCGATTCCTCGCCAACGGCCACTTCACAAGCGGCCCCCGCACCGGGCGCCACTTCGCCGTCAGCAGCCACCCCACCGACCTCCTCCCCTCCGGCCTCCCAACCCGCCGGTCGCTAAGAAGATTGCCCATGAAGCGCCTGATGCTCCCCCTGGCCCTGTATGGCCTGTCGATCCTGCTCATCGCCTTGGCCTGGTGGGCCTTGGGGCGCCCGGCGCCCATGCCGGCGTTGGCGGGGGACAAGGTGGCGCTGCCCTGCCTCTCTTATGCCCCCTTCCGTGGCGAGCAGAGCCCCCTGGTGGGCAACGTCCAGATCGAGCGGGGGCAGATCGCGGAGGACCTGGCGCATCTGGCGACCCGCACCGCCTGCATCCGGACCTATGGGGTCAATCATGGGACCCACGTCGTCCCGGAATTGGCCAAGGAGGCGGGGCTCAAGGTGATGCTGGGCATCTGGCTGGGGGCGGACCCGGCCAGCAGTCGCCAGCAGATCGACGCCGCCACCGACCTGGCGCGGCGCTTTCCCGAGGTCCTGAGCGCGGTGGTGGTCGGCAACGAGGTCCTGCTGCGGGGTGAGATGACCCCGCCGGCCCTGGCCACCGCGCTGCGCGAGGTCAGGGCGGCGGTACCGGCGGCGGTGCCCGTGACCTACGCCGACGTGCCCGAGTTCTGGCTGCGCCATCCCGAACTGGCCAACGCCGTCGATTTCATCACCATCCACCTGCTGCCTTACTGGGAGGACTTCCCGACCCCGGTGGCGGCGGCCGTCGCCCATGCCGAGGCGAGCCGCCAGAAGATCGTCGCGGCCTTTCCGGGCAGGCAGGTCTTCGTCGGTGAGATTGGTTGGCCGAGCGCGGGCCGGATGCGCGAGGGCGCCTTGCCGTCGCGGGTCAACCAGGCGCGCTTCTTCCACGAGGTCATGGCCCTGGCGGAGCGGGAGCAATTTGGCGTCAACCTCATCGAGGCCTTCGACCAGCCCTGGAAGCGCCAGCGGGAGGGCACCGTCGGTGGCTATTGGGGCCTGTTCGATGCCGAGCAGCGGGAGGCAAAGTTTGCCTGGGGTCAGCCGGTCACCAATCACCCCTTCTGGGTCTGGCAGGCGGGGCTGGGGGTCCTCTTGGCCAGCCTGACCTTCCTGGCCGGGGCCTGGTCGGCCAGGGCCTCGGGGGGGGAAAGGGGCTCGGCGGAAGCCAAGGGCCTGGCCTGGCTGGGGGTCGCGGCCATCGCCACGGTCTCGGGCACCGCCCTCGGCTGGGCGGTGGAGGCCCTGTGGCTGGAAAGCCTGGGCCTGGCCGGTTGGCTGCGCTCCGCGGGTTGGGTGGCGGTGGCGGCCCTGGCGCCCCTCGCCGGCGCTGCCAGCCTCCTGGCGGGACAAGGGGTGCCGCCCCTCTATCGGGTACTGGGCCGCCGGGTGGACCGGCCCCGGGACGGGCGGGTTCAGGCGACGGGGCTGGTCCTGGCCGTTCTTCTGGTGTGGGCGATTCAGACCGCGCTGATGCTGGTCTTCGACCCGCGCTATGTCGACTTCCCCTTCGCGGGACTGATCGGGGGGCTCATGCCCTTCGTGATCCTGGCGCTGATGCCCCATCGGGGACCCCAGCCCTATCAGGGCATCACCCAGGGTGGCGAGGCGGGGGGGCGGACCCCTGGACCCCTGACGGGCGTCAGCGATGCAGTGGCGGGAACGGAAAGCCGGGTGGGGGAGGGTGGAGCGGGGTCGATCATGGCCCCGGCGGAGACCTCAAACCTGAGCGCGTCGGGGGTGGCCGGGTCCTTGCTGAATAAGTTACCAGGAGGCGGCACGGCGCTGAGACAGGCCGCGGTGGAAACCGAAAGCGAGAGCGAGGAAGCTAGCAATTGTCGGGGCAACTCGGTGCCGAGCCAGCCTGCGGTGGAAAGCGCCAGGTTAGGTGCGCCGGCATCGATCAGGCCCCCGGCGGAGAAGACCGCCGCCTTCATCCTCGCCCTGGCGGCGGTCTACGTCATCCTGGCCGAGGGCTTCGCCAACTGGCAGGCCCTCGGTTTTAGCCTGGCCCTGGGGGTGCTGGCGCTTACCTTGCTGCGCCGGCGGGTCGAGCCAGACTGAGGACCAGCAGGCCCGCCGCCAGGCCGGCCAGGGCCCCGTTTTGCATCACCAGGCCAAAGCCGGCGGCGGCGAGGGCCAGGGCGAACAGCAGGAGCGAGGGCCAGAGCAGGTGCAGCAGGGCCGCGCCCAGGGCTACCGCGCCGAAGACCCCCTCATTGAATAATCGCATGCCAACCCGCAGGCTGGCGCAGAGCCAGGTATCCAGCCCCGCCTGACAGGCGAGGAAGACCGGGGTGTTCTCGATGACCCGGTAGCGCAGGAAGCAGGCATAAAACACCGAGCCCATGCCGATGGCGATCAGCCAGTTCATCTGACGGGCGGTGGGCAGAAAGCACTTGTTCTTGGTCATGGGATTTCCGGCGGGCGCTCAGGCCGCGTCCTCCTCCACCCACTTACGCAGCTCCACCGGCTTTTTGGCCCTGGCGCGCAGGCGCATGTTGACCATCTCCACCGACAGGGAGAAGGCCATGGCGAAGTAGATGTAGCCCTTGGGGATGTGCAGGTCGAGGCCCTCGCCCACCAGGGCGAAGCCGATGAGGACCAGGAAGCTTAGGGCCAGCATCTTGATGGTGGGGTGGAGATCGACGAAGTCGCCGATGGGTTTGGCGGCGAACATCATGACGCCCACGGCGATGACGATGGCCAGCACCATGACCGGGATCTGGTTGGCCATGCCGACGGCGGTGATGACCGAGTCCAGGGAGAAGACGATGTCGATGATGGCGATCTGGATGACGATGGATAGAAAACTGGCCCCGGCCTTGGCGACGCCTGCCTGGGCCTCTTCCTCCGGCCCCTCCAGGGCCTCGTGGATCTCCATGGTGCTCTTGAACAGCAGGAAGAGGCCGCCAAGGATGAGGATCACATCGCGCCCGGAGATCTCCTCGCCAAGGACCGTGAACCAGGGCTCGACCAGCTTCATCATCCACGCCAGGGACAGGAGCAGGGCGATGCGGGTGCCCATGGCCAGGCCCAGGCCGATGACCCGCCCCCGCTGGCGCTGGTGCTCCGGCAGGCGACCCACCAGGATGGTGAGGAAGATGATGTTGTCGATGCCCAGGACGATCTCCAGGGCGGTGAGGGTCACCAGGGCCAGCCAGGCCTCGGGCAGGAAGATCCAGTCAAACATCCTGATCTCGCGGTTGGTTTAAGAACGGGTAACAAGGGGAAAGGGGTCGGGACCTGACCGCCAGGAGCGGAGGTGGCCTTGGTCGGCGAGGATGGTCAGGAACTCATTATGCCTTAAGGATTCGTGCCGGGGTGACTCCCTAGCCGATGGGGTGGCGAAGAGGAACCGAGTTGCCGGATGCTTTCAGCCTCCCGGTCCGGGCTCGCGGACCCACGACCCCGCCGACCTTGTCCCGCGCTGGGGTGCGGTCCTAGAATCCCCGACCCCAATCGCTCCTGATCCAAGCATCAGATTCATGACCCCCGCCGCCCTGATGAGCCATCGTCCCCCATCCCTGAAGATCGTCTTCTTCGGCCTCGGCGCCGTCGGTTCCAATCTGCTCATCGCCCTGGCGGAGCTGGCGGAACGGGATGAGGTGCCGATCCATTTCGTCGTCTTCACCATCGATCCCGCCGGGGCCCGGGAGGCGCTCTATCACGCCGAGCGCTTCTTCGACCGCATCGAGTTCGTCGGCCAGTCCGACTTCGCGCCGCTCTTTGCCGGCGCGGACCCTGCCCAGGAGACGCGTCTGGCTGGTGCCCTGCTCCTGGTGAATGCCGCCCTGCCGGCCTTCAATGGTCCCATCATCGAGACCGGGCTCAGGGTGGGCGCCCATACCCTGGATCTGGCCTCGGATATGTACAACGCCGAGACGGAACAGACCCTGGTCTTTCCCCAGTATCGCTACGACCAGGCCTTGCGCGATCGGGGGCTGACGGCCCTGATCAACCAGGGCATCTCGCCGGGGGTGACGGACTTTCTCATCGGCCGCTGCCTCTATGGTCTGCTGGCGGGCAACCGTCACGAACTCGAGATCGAGCGCGTGGACCTCTACCTGCTGGAGGACATCGAGGCGGACGCGGTGGTCTTCTCCTGGTCGCCGGTGGTGGCCCTGGAGGAGTTGGCCCAGCGGCCGCGCCTCATCGCCGATGGCCGGATGCGGGTCCTGGAACCTTTTAGCGCCGCCCGTTACCACGCCTTTCCCAACGAGCCCCGGCCGACGCGCCAGTATCCCCTCTATCAGGAGGAACTGCTGTCCCTGCACCGGGCCTTTCCGAACATTCCCGACCTGGCCGTCTTTACCGGTGGCTCGGAGGTGGAGTTGGTCAAGGCCCTCTATCAGCTCAATCTCCTTTCTCGCCAGACCCTGCCGGATCGCCCGGACTTGACCGTCGACGCGGTGGTCCGGGCCATCCTCCCGGGCATGCAACGCCCGCGGCGCATCGAGGATATGCTGCGCTCCGGGGTCATCCGCCGCGCCCACTTCTGCGCCGCCGCCGAGATCCGCTACGCCGAGACGGTGCGCAACGACCGTCAAACGGTCATCGAGACCCTGGGCCTGAGTTATCTGCGCTACCGCGGCCTGCTGGGCTCGCCTTATGCCGGCGCCACCTACATCGCCTATCCCACCGGCGTCGGCGCCGCCATCATCGCCTGGCACGCCCTGCAAGAGGCCTTGCCGTCATCGGGCTCCGGTCCGGCCAGCGGCGAACTGGCCGGTGTCCTCACCGGTGTCGACCTGGCCCGCCTGCTGCCCCAGAGTCGGGCCGACGCCATCGACCGTGACCTGGTGGCCTGGGATATCGACCTCTTTCGCAGCGTCCGGGATGCCTCGGAGGTCTGAACAGCCCCTCGCGCTGGCCAGGTTGCCCTGAACGGCACCGAGGGTGAGGCACCGACCCTTGTTGCGCCAACCGGCCCCGCCAGCCCACCGACCGCGTCCACGGTGGCCAACGGTCGCCCTCTTTGCCGTCCTCGCCCTGCTATTCGCCGTGGCGGGAAGGTCCGATCTCCCTGCCGCAGACCCAGGGGCGGCGCCGGGTGACGCGTCGCCGGGGCTAAGTGATGCGGGACCCGTGCCGCGTGGCTCGGGGTCAGCGCCGCGTGAAGCGAAGCCGGTGCTGCGTGATCTGGCGGTCCTGGTGGACCCGGCGGGCAAGGAGACACTCACCAGCGTCCTCGCGGCCGAACCGGAATGTTTCACGCCCTTGCCGAGCGGTATCCTGGTCGCGGGCTATACCCGGCGGGTTCACTGGTTGCGGTTCACTCTGGACGCGCCCGCCGGCGAATGGATACTGGACATCCTGCCACCCTACCTCGATGACCTCCGCCTGTATGAACCCGATGCCGATCGGCCCGGGGTCTTCAGCGAGCGCCGGGCGGGTTTTGGCCTGCCCCTCACGGCGGGGGAAATCCCCTACCGCGGTTTCGCCTTTCGGCTGGTGCAGCCTGACGACCAGCCGCGCACCTTTTTCCTGCGCCTCGCCACCACGGGCAGTTCCATCCTGGTGCCGCGCCTCTGGGCCCCCGCCGCCTTCCATGCCAACGCCACCCTGGAGGCAAGTCTGCTCCTCGCCGGCCTGGCGGTGTTGCTGACTGTCATGCTGCTGGCCCTGAATCACTGGTTCTGGCTACGCGATCCCCTTTCACCCTGGTTTCTGGCCTATGTCGGCTGCCTGTTTCTCAACCTGCTCGGCGGCTTCGGGTTCGTGGCGCAGTATCTGTTCCCCGATTCCCCCCTGATCAACCGCTACTGGCTCGGGGTCTTCGCCCTCGGGGCCATTGCCTTTGGTAACGGCTTTTATCGTCTCCTCTTCAATATCGATCGCCGCCATCGGTTGCTCTACCGGCTTTATTGGGTGGGCACCATCGTGCCCCTGCTGGGCATCCCCCCGGTATTGCTGGGTTACCGCACGGAGGTGATATCGCCGCTACTCAACGCCGTCATCCTGATGAACGGTATCGGCCTCTACCTCAGCCTGCGCCTCTGGTGGCGCCGGGAACCGGGCAGCGGGTTCATGCTCAGCGCCAATTTGCTCAGCATGCTGGGCATTCTGGAGACGATCCTGCATCTGCTGGGCTATATCCAGGCGGGCCTGTCGCCCCTCTACAGCCTGCATGTCGCCAGCCTGGGAACGGTGTTGGCGCTCTATCTGGCCATCGGGGCCCGCTATCGGGGCTTGCAGGAAGAACGCCTGCGGGCCCAGGACCGGGCGCGGCGGGCCCAGGCCGAGGCGGATCAGGAGCGCGCGGCCCGAGAGGAGCAGAGCGGGCTCTTCGCCATGATCAGCCACGAGATCAAGACCCCTTTGACCATGATCGACGGCGCCGTCCAGTCCTTGCAGGCCCTGGTGCCTCCGGCGCCCGAGGTCGACCGGCGTCATGAGCGTATTCGCCGGGCCGTGAGCCGGATCAACGCCCTGGTGGAAAAGACCCTGGAGTATGACCGGATCGGCCACGAGACCCAGTCGCTGGAGCGCCGGGTACCCCTCGATCTGGGGCGCCTGACCCAAAGCGTGATCGCGGGTTACGGCCTGCCCGTCAGTCGCTTGACCCTGAGACTGGCAGGTCCCGTCCCGGTCATCGGCACGCCCGGTCTCATCGAGGTGCTGTTGGCCAATCTGGTGGACAACGCCCTGAAATACTCTCCTGAAGATACCCAAGTGAGCGTCACCCTCGGCACCACGGGGCCGACGGCCATCCTGGAGGTGAGAGATCGGGGTCCCGGCATTCCGCCCTCCTTGCGCCCCATTTTGTTCGACCGCTATGTGCGCGGCCGCAACGTGGGGGACATCACCGGCGCCGGCCTGGGCCTCTACCTGGTGCGGCGTATCGCCCGCTGGCACGACGGCGAGGTCGAGTGTCTGGAACGCAAGGCCGGGGGCGCCTGCCTGCGGGTGACGCTGCCGCTCAGCCCCCGGCGGGAGACGGCCTGAGGGAATGGACGTCCCTGGATGAGCGCGGTGCCGGCTGATGGGGATTGTGCGGAGCCGGCTGTTGGGATTTGTTAGGTTTCTCCGCGGTGGAATCGTTAAGCTGACGGCCACATCGCCGACCTTGATCGTTTCCGCCTCTCATGCTTGCCGTTGCCATCGTCGAAGACAATGCGGATGTGTTGGACGACCTTCTGTTCAACCTGGGTCGCCTTGGCTTTCAGGCCAGGGGGTTTGCCGATGGGGCTGACTTGGATGCCGCCCTGGTCGCCGGTCAGGCCTGGCCGGTACTGGTGCTCGATCTAGGCCTGCCTGGAGAGGATGGTCTCTCCATCGCGCGCCGCCTGCGCCAAAGCCACCCGGCGATCGGCATCATCGCCCTCACCGCCCGGGGACGGTTGGAGGACCGGGTCGCCGGTCTCAACGAGGGCTTTGACCTTTATCTGGTCAAGCCCGTCGACATCACCGAGCTGGCGGCGGCCATCCGCGCCATCGCCCGGCGGGTCGCCCAACTGGGCCAGACCGCTCCCCTCTGGCGCCTGGAAGCGCTCGAACCCAGTCTGATCCGTCCCGATGGCGAACGCCTGCCCCTCGCCGTCCATGAATTCCACTTGCTCGAGGCCCTGGCGGCCGCTGTGCCCGATCAGCCGGTGGCCCGCGATGACCTGATCCGGGCCATGGGCAAGGACCCCGAGACCTATGACCCCCGCGCCCTGGAGGTCGTCCTCAGCCGCTTGCGGGCCAAGCTGGGCGACCAGGGGCCCCTCAAGGCCGTGCGCGGTCAGGGCTATCGTTTCAGCGCACGGCTGGTATCGGAATCCGCTATACCCACTCATTAGCCAAACCCTCGATCCATGAGGAGGACGATATGTTTTACGTCATGATCTCCCTGCTTGTTGGGCTCTTGATGGGGCTGGCCGCACCATCAGCTCTAGCCTGTTCCAATGTTTTCATAACGGCCAAAGATAAAGTCTTTCCCTATCGGATCTATGCCGCCGTCGCCCGCAGCATGGATTTCGAGGAAATTACCGGAAACTCTTTTGGCTATGGTTTGAAAGGGGTACAGAACGTCAGCAACATCAATATGTATCCACCCGTCAACCCAGCGCGCTGGACCAATGCCTATGCCTTTGCCGGCCAGACCGCCGTGTATACCTCGATCATGACGGATGGCGTCAATAGCGCGGGGCTTTATGTGGGCCTCCTCGAACTGCCCGGGGTGACCCAATTCCCTGAATACAACCCCGAGGATCCCAGGCCGGAACTGGGCGTGATGAATGCCCTCATCCATGCCCTAGGGACCTCCGCCAGCGTGGTGGAGGCGCTTGAGAATCTACAGGAAAATCAACTTGTCATCAGTGCCGGCTCGATCTTAGATCTGGTATTCGCCGGCTTTCCCTTCCATTTGTCCCTGCGCGATAAGCAGGGTGACAGCGCGGTGATCGAGTGGGTGGATGGCAAGACACATTATTATTATCACCAGGCCGTTACGAATAAGGTGGTTCTGACGATCGATGATTATCCTGATGGCGAGACCCGCGAGTACGAGAATACCCAGGGGGCCATTCTCACCAATGCCCCACCCTACGAGTGGCACCTGACTGAGTCCGCGAAGTCGCCCTGGGTGGACATGATGACGGGAAACACCGACCAAACCTGGACCTGGAGTGATGACAGCCCCCCGCTCTATATGAATGGTTCTCGCCTGATTGGCCTGCCTGGGGATTTCACTTCCCCCAGTCGCTTCATTCGCGGTTCCGTGCTGGCCCGCCTGATGCCGGCGGTCACTAGCCAGAATCAGGCCATGCGGGCGGCTTACAGTGTTCTCCAATCCCTCCAGGCCCCCGCCGGTTCCAGTCCAGACCCGACCATCTGGGTGAGTTGGGTCGATCTGGTACGGGGCATCTATCACTTCAAGCCCGTCCTGTATCCGCTGACCATCCCGCTGGGTTCCAACGATGAGGGGGAGGAGGAGTCTCTGCAATTGATCGAGACCCCACTCGACAAGGAAACCGCGTGGAAAAGCGTCGACGTGAAAAATCTCAAACGGGTACCGCCCGGTGGGGTCGCCGTCAGAAGCCGCTTGGGCAGACAGGTCCCCGACCCTTGGAAAGGGATCGTAAATCAACTGATCGACCAGTCGACACCAGGACCTTCCATCGTCCACGTTAAGTTCGCGCCGCACCTTGGCACCAAGGGGGATAAGGATTACCAGTTGGGAAGCCCCTAGCGTGGGCTTTTGCCGCCCCGGGCAGAGGACACACACCGCCTTCCGCCGCGGCGGCCAATCCAACCGGATCATGACTGGGTATTTGTTGGGATTTGTTAGGTTTCTCTTTCGCCGGGTCGCTATGATCGAGCTAGCACATTGGAGTCTGGCGCAGAGCGCGGAACTAAACATGAAAACAGACAATAGGTTAACCGTATGAAAATTCCTCGGATATTGGCATCCAGCACGATGGCCGGCCTGATAGTGGTCTCACCTCTCTCTCAGGGCGTGACGGAACATGACAATCAGGTGGAGTTCAAGTCATGTTCGGAATCGCAATGCCCTGATACGACCCCTGGTCCTCAAGTCAGCAGCCTGGTTTTCTACTTTGACGGCAATTATTACGTCACCGATGGCCAACCCTGGGACGGAGTAACCATCAACAACATCACCAGTCAAATGGGGTATCCCGCCTATCAGGCGGATGTCTATGCCGGCAGACAAAGCAGCGAACTCCCCGCCAAATTTTTCAACGATCGCTCGGGTGGCATCAGCGTTGGTCCATGTGGCACATATCTATCTCCCCTTGAATCCCTGAACTTCGCCTTATCCGGAATATTGGAGATCGAGGGAAACGACTATCCCATCGTCATCGGGCAAAACGGCGTTAGTGGTGAAAATTGTTGGTACCTTGGCCCCAATGCAAGTGGCTTCAAGGTAATTCAATGGTTTCGTGCTTGGGATAACGGAACTTATGAGTACTTATTGACCCCCGACGGGCAATATCGCATGGGTGTGACAGCTAATGCTGCCACACCCTATATATTTTACGTTTCAAAAAATCAATGAATGCCGAGGAGATCGGGATAACACAACAAGAGATATCATCCCATGTTAGTCAGAATCACATCCTTATCCGGCATCCTGGCCGGCCTGCTGGTTTGTTCGCCGGTTTCGTACGCGGTGACGGAGCACGACAACACCGTCATTTTCACCGCGTGGCCCACTGACCATCCTTGCGGGGTAGTAACCGGGACACAAGTCAGCACGATCGTCTTTTATTCCACGGGAGACTATAGCATTACCGACGGCCAGCCATGGGACGGGGTGACCACGAACAATATCACCAGCCAGAAAGGAGGCGTGCCTACCTATCAGGCCGATGTGCTCGCTGGTAGAAAAGCCAGTCAACCCCCCGCCGACTTTTTCAACGGTCGTGCTGGCAAAGTCAATATTGGCCCTTGCGGTCCGGCAGGGTTGGACACACTCAACTTTGCATTGACTGGGGTGTTGGAAATAGAGGGGAACGATTACCCGATTGTGATTGGACAAGTTGGCGAAGCTTCCTTTAACTGTTGGTACCTTGGATCCAATGAAGGCGAGTTCGATTACTCTGATGCGTCTGATTCCAGTGGATCTTATCAATGTAACTATTTGACGACCCCGGACGGGAAATATAGCATAGGAGCGATATTGGAATACATGCCAAACTCTTACACTTTCTTTATTGGTAAAAACCAGTAGGTACCTAAGGAAACGCTGAAGAATGACCCGATTTCTCTCTTTCCGCCCTTGGAGAGCGTCATTTTTGACTTAGCAGCCCGTTTTAACCCGTTTTTGGGCTCATTTTGGGTATTCTGAGTGGCTCTTGTGGTCCATTACGCCCC
>JAHDND010000131.1 GCA_018435665.1 Candidatus Thiosymbion sp.
CGAGCCCGAGCCCGAGCCCGAGCCCGAGCCCGAGCCCGAGCCCGAGCCCGGCATCGGCCCCGACGTCTACACCGAGATCCCCATCGGAGCAGGCATCGGCATCGGGTACGCCTTCGGCTTCGGCGCCGGTCCCAGCCATGTCCCGGGCGGAACAATGGCGGCTCCGGCTCTACGTCGCCGGCCAGACACCGCGCTCCCTCCTCGCCTTCGCCAATCTGCGCCGGATCTGCGAGGAACATCTCGCCGGCCGCTATCAGATCGAGATCATCGATCTCCAGGCGCAGCCGGAACTGGCGCGGGAGGAACAGATCCTGGCCATTCCGACCCTGGAGCGCGCCCTGCCCGAGCCGGTGCGGCGGATCATCGGCGACCTGTCACACACCGAGCGAGTCCTGGTGGGACTGGACCTGGTGGCCCGGACCTGATCGGGGACCTTGCCTGGGATCTGTCTGGGCGGCCAGCCAACCGGTCAGCTCCGCCGCCGGCAGGGGTTTGGCGTAAAGGTAACCCTGCACCTGGTCGCAGCCCATGACCCTGAGCTGATCCGCCTGAGCGGCCTCCTCCACGCCCTCGGCGAGGGTCTTGAGGTTGAGGCTGCGGGCGATCTGGATCATGGCCAGGACGATGGCCCGGTCCTCGCCGGCAGCGAGGAGATTGACCAGGAAGGAGCGGTCGATCTTGAGTTTGTCCACCTTGAAGCGCTTCAGATACGCCAGGCTCGAATAGCCGGTACCGAAATCGTCGATGGACAGCTGGATCCCCTGGGCCTTCCACTCCAGCAGGGTCGCCAGCACGCTGCCCTCACTCTGCAACAACAGGGATTCGGTCAGTTCCAGCTCCAGCCCGACGGGATCGAGGCCGCTCTCCGCCAGGATCGCCATCACCTCCTGCCCCAGGTTGCGATCCCGGAACTGGACCGCCGACAGGTTGACCGCCATCACCAGCTCCGGCCAGCCCGACGCCCGCCACTGGGCGGCCTGGCGACAGGCCTCTCCCAGCACCCAGCGGCCAAGGGGGGCGATGAGGCCGCTTTCCTCGGCGACGTCGATGAAGACGTGGGGCGTGACCAGACCCACCCCGGGTCTCTGCCAGCGCAGCAGGGCCTCGACGCCGACCACCTGGCCGGTGCGCAGATCGAGCTGCGGCTGGTAGTGCAGGACGAATTCCTCCCGGTCCAGGGCCTCCCGCAGGGCATCGCGGGTGTGGATGAAGCGCGTCAACTCATCGTTCATCCGCGCCTCGAAGAAGCGGTAGGTCTGGCGCCCGGCGCGCTTGGCCTCGTTGAGGGCGGTGTCGGCATTGCGCATCAGGGTCTCGCCATCGCGGCCATCCTGGGGATAGATGGCGACGCCGATGGAGAGTGAGGCGTGGATCGGGCGGCCCTGGAGGTCGAAGGGGACGGCGAGGCTGGCGAGGAGGCGTTCGCAGGTCTCGGCGATGGGCATCACCGCCTGCTCCATCGCCAGCTCCGGCAGGACCAGCATGAACTCATCCGCGGACAGCCGGCATAGGGCGTCCTCGGCCCGCAGGAGTTGGCCCAGCCGCCGCGCCAGCCCCTTCAGCAAGCGATCGCCGGCGGCGTGGCCGTGGGTGTCGTTGACGTATTTGAAGCGGTCCAGGTCCAGGTAAAGCACGGCCAGGCGGGCCTGGTGGCGTTGGGCGACGGAAATCGCTTGCAGGAGCTGGTACTGGCCCAGGACTCGGTTCGGCAGACCGGTGAGCTCATCATGGAAGGCCAGATACTCGATGCGCTCCTGGGCCTTTTTCTGCGCGGAGATGTCGCGGCAGAGGTTGAACATGGCGGGCCGGCCGTCGAGCAGGACCTTGGTGGCGCGGATCTCCACCGGGATGACGCGGCCCTGGGCGTCCCGGTGTTGGGCCTCGAAGCTGGCCTGGCCCTGACTGTCCAGCTGGGCGATGCGCCCCGGGGCATTGACGGCGTCCTCGGGGGTGTCGATGTCGGTGATGTGCAGCCTCAGGAGCTCATCCCGGGCATAACCGTATTGCCGGCAGGCCTGGTCGTTGACATCGATCACCCGGCCCTCCAGGTCGAGGATGAGTATGGCGTCCGCGGTGTGGTTGAACAGCATGCGGTAGCGCGCCTCGCTCTCGCGCATCTGCTGATCCGCCAGCATGCGCGCGGTGATGTCCTTGACCAGGGCGAGGTGGATCTGCCGCCGCTCGTCCTTCATGTCCACCGTCGCCACGATGAGATGGCCCCAGACCAGGGTCCCATCCGGTCGCAGATAGCGCTTTTCCACCTGAAAGCCGGCGATCTCCCCCGCCTTGAGCCGCGTCACCTGCGCCAGTTCCGTCGCCAGGTCCTCCGGATGGGTCAGCGCCGCCCAGCCCAGGTCGGCGATTTCGGCGGCGCCGCGCCCCAGGAAGCGCTCCAGGCTCTGGTTGACCGTGAGAAGTTGATCGGTGCGGCCATCCAGCAAGGCGATCCCCAGCGGGGACTGTTCGAAGATGGTCCGGAACTTGGACTCCGACTGGGCCATGTCCGCCAGGGCCTGGTGGAGATGCGTCTGGGCGGTGACCAGTTCGGCGGTCCGCGCGGCGATCCGTTGCTCCAGGGTGGCGTTGAGTCCCTGGAGTTCCTCCTCCAGGCGCTTGCGCCTGGTGATGTCGAGGGTGATCCCGCCCAGCCGTTCGGGCGTGCCATCCGCCCGACAATAGACCCGCCCCAGGGCGCTGATCCAGTGCGCCGTGCCATCGGGCCACAGGACCCGGTATTCCGCCGCATAGTCCTGGCCGGTGGCCAGGGAGGTCTCGACCAGGCGCATGACCCGGGCGCGATCGTCGGGGTGCAGGGCGGCGATGAAGCCGGCGAAGCTCGGTTGCTCGCCAGGCCGCAGGGCGAGGTGCCGCTTGCAGATATCCGACCAGTCCAGGTGCTCGGGGTCCAGGCGGTGATGCCAGATGCCCAGTTGGGCGCCGTCCAGGGTCAGGCGCAGGCGCTCCTCGCTATAGCGCAGGCGTTCCTCCACCCGCCGCCGTTCGGCGATCTCCGCCCCCAGGGCCGCGGTGCGTTCCGCCACGCGACGCTCCAGGCCGGCATTGAGGGCCAGGATCTCCCGATCCCGGCTGGCGATGGCGCGAAAGAACCGGCTGATCAACAGATAGAGCAGGCTGGTGGTGACCAGGATGAACAGCCAGCCCTTGGCGATGCTCACCCACAGGGTGGTCTCATGGTCCGTGATGAACCTTGCCACCAAGCCGTCGCTGACGAAGATCCAGAACACCGAAAAGAGGATGTAGAGGGTGACGACCTTGGCCAGGTAGCGCTGGCCGAAGCGGCGGTGGGCGGACAGGTCCCTGGCCATGGGGGCGGGGGGCGGCGGATCGGGCTCGGGGCCTACGGCCGGCGGCTGGGGAGGGGGAGCTGCTGGGGGTCGTTTGTCCACGGCAGGCCGCGAGGATGGGTAATGGGGATAGGGGGTTCCGAGGGTTGGCAGCCGGGAACACCGGCCTCCGGTTGGTCGCGGTCCGTGGATCAGGTCAACATCCGTCAGCTTAGCATGGATGATCCACTGCCCTATGAAAAAAAGGGGATACCTGGTCCCCTGTCACGGGGGCGCTTTCCCGCTAAACTTCAGGGCCATGAAAGCCGATCCTTGTCCCCCGACTCCGACTCCGACTCCGACTCCGACTCCGACTCCGACTCCGACTCCGACTCCGATCCCGGAATCGCCCTTGCCGGCGCGGGATGCCCTGTGGCAAGGCATGCTCGATCAGATTCCCGCCAGCATTTTCGTCAAGGACCGCGAGGGCCGGTACCTTTTGATCAACCGGGCCTGCGAAGATCTGCTTGGTATCCCCAGCGAGCGGATCCTGGGCAAGACCACCCAGGAGGTACTGCCGCCGGAACTGGCGAATCAATTCCTGGCCAATGATCGCCGGGTCCTCGCCACCCAGGCGCCGCAATGGGTCGAGGAAATCATCCCCCAGGCCGATGGCCTTCACACCCTTGAGTCGCTCCAGTTTCCCCTCCGCGACGCCCAGGGGGACTGCTATGCCATTGGTGGGATCTCCATCGACATCACGGCGCAGAAGCGCGCCGATATCAGCGCCGGCAAGGATGTTGAGGAGCAGCTTCGGCAGAGCGAGGAACGGGCCCGCCGCCAGTTGGCCGAAATCCAGGCTTACTACGACACCGCCCCCGTGGGTCTCTTCGCCTTGGATAGCGACTTACGCTACCTGCGGATCAATGAGCGCATGGCGGCGGTCAATGGCATCCCCGCCGCGGCTCACATCGGCCGCACCCTGCGGGAGATGGCGCCCTTTGTCGCCGACAGCGCCGAACCCCGCTTCCGCCAAGTGCTGGCCAGCGGAGAACCCCTGCTCGATGTGGAACATCGCGAGCCCACCCCCGACCGGCCCGGCGTGGCCCGGGTGTGGCGGGAGAGCACCTATCCGGTGCGCAACGCCGCTGGCCAGGTGATCGGTCTCAGTGGCGTGGTGGAGGAGATCACCGATATGCGCCACGCCGAGGAGCAATGGCGCGCCAGCGAGGCCCTGGCGCGGCAGCGGATGGCTGAAATCCAGGCCTATTACGATACCGCCCCCATCGGCCTGTGCGTTCTGGACCGCGACCTGCAGTTCCTACGCATCAATGAGCGGCTGGCGGCGATCAACGGCTTATCCGTCGCCGCCCATCTGGGCCGGAGGGTCCGCGAGGCCTTGCCCAGCTTGGCGGATACCGTCGAACCCCTGTTCCAGCGCATCCTCGCCACCGGCGAGCCCCTGCTGAACCTGGAGATCGCGGGCGAGACCGCCGCCCAACCGGGCGTAACCCGGGTCTGGCGGGAGAATTTCTACCCCCTCCAGGACGACGCCGGCCAGATCAGCGGGATCAACATCACGGTTGAGGAGATCACCGCCCTAAAGCAGGCGGAACAGCAGCTCCGGGAGAGCGAGCAACGTTATCGGGAGCTCAGCGCCGCGTTGGAGCTTAAGGTCCAGGAACGGACCCTGGAGCTGCGCAACGCCAACGCGGAATTGAACCGCCTGGCCACCACCGATGGCCTCACCGGCGTCTGGAACCGGCGCTACCTGGAGCAGGTGGTCGCCGGGGAGCTGGCCCGCGCCCGGCGTTATGACGAGCCCCTGGCGCTGGTGATATTCGATATCGACCACTTCAAGTCGATCAACGATCGCCATGGCCACCTGGTCGGCGATCAGGTCCTGATCGAGTTGGCCGAGCGGGTGCGCCACCAGTTACGCGCCAGCGACGTGCTGGCGCGTTGGGGTGGCGAGGAATTCGTCGTCCTCATGCCCCACTGCACCGCCCAGGCCGCTGCCAGCCTGGCCGAGAAGCTCCGCCAGTCGCTCACGGCGCAACCCTTCCCCACCGCCGGCACCATCACCACCAGCTTCGGCGTGGCGGAATATCAGCCGTCCGAGACCCACGATGACTGGTTCACCCGGGCCGATAATGCCCTGTACGCCGCCAAGGAAGCCGGCCGCAATCGGGTCGTCATCGTGGCCTAGGACGCGGGGGCAACCGGAGCGGCAGCCGGAGCCAGTTCAGTCCGAGGACCGAGGTTGCGCCGGGATGCGGTTCTGCGGCGCCCCTCTGGTCAGTGGAACGAAGCGGTACAGACCAGAGCCGGTCAGGGTTGAGATGATCCCTGCAACGGCAGGCGCTCGCTCTTGGTCTGGCCTTGCCGTGAGACCTCGACCTCTAGCGACCGCGCATCGTTCACGTCGGGAAAGAAGACGCTGCCGACCATCTTGCCGCCGGGGGCTAGCTCGACGCCGGGGACATGCCGCAAGCGGAAGTTCTGCTCGGCGCCGACCTGCGTTTCCTGGCTCGACCCCCGGACGAGGCCGGAGATCGCCGTCACCACCAGACCGCCGTAGGGCACGACCTGACCCGCGGCGATCCCCGCCGCCCCGGTCGCGACATCCCCGGCCACGCTGGCGCCCAGGTTGGGGGCCGCCTGGGTCTCGCCATAGGCACGGGCGGGTTGCAGGTAGCGGCCCGTGGCCGTCAACAGCTTGACGCTGCGCACCACCACCGGGTGCGGGGTGCGATTGGCTAGGCTGAGTTCGTACTCTACCCACCCCGGTTGCGACGCCGTGGAAGTCGGGGGAAGCACCCGCACCAGCGTCACCGCCACGCCATTGACCTCGGTACCCACCGGTCGGAGGGCAGGCGCGACGCCCGGACCCGGTCCCGTCCCAGGTGGGAGTCCGGGTCCGGCTGCGGGGTTGGGGCTGGTGCAGCCGGCAGTGATGAAGACGACCAGCAGAAGACACGTCAGCATGCGGAATATGACCCCCCTCCGCCAGGCGAAAAACACTTCATTCATAGTGCTTGAGCTACTCCTTAACAGGGGACGAAACAGGGGGCAGATCGGGAATAAATCCTGGACGCTTTCTTACTCAACCAGTCGTGCAACCAGGGGACCTCGCAAGGCGTTGCAGACCATGATCCGGTCCGCGCGCCGCAGATCCGCCAGGGTCAAGGTGGCCTCCCGCGCCGCCCAGGCCGGATCGGCCAGGATCAGGCCGCGCATCACCCCGGGCAGGACCCCGGCCGCCAGGTGGGGCGTCAGCCAACGGCCATCCAGATGCAGGAAGAGATTGTTGCGCCCACCCTCGGTCAGCAGCCCCTGGCGGTTGCGAAACAGCAGGTCGAAGGCCCCCAAGCGGTTCGCGGCGGCGATGGCGGCGTCGTAGCGGGCGCGGCGGCTGGTCTTGTGACCCAGGAGGGGGTCCGCCCCGTCCATGGGCTCCGGGGCGAGCAGGAGGCTGACTGGCCCCGGGGGCAAGGGGTCGAGGGGGGCCCGGGTGAGGGTGAAGGCCCCGCCGTGGCGCACCTCCAGTTTGAGCCGCCAGGGGTGACCCGGGGGTAAGGCCAACCTGGCCTCGGTCAGGGCTTGACGGATCAGCGCCAGCGGCAGGTGAAAGCCCAGGGTGTTGGCGCTGCGGCCCAGGCGTGCCAGGTGGCGCTCCCGATGGCGGACGCCCGCGCTTCGGGTGGCATACAGGGTTTCAAAGAGGCTGAAACCCGGGTCGAGGGCGGTGAGGAACCGGGCCTTCAATTGGCACTCGGCATATTCTTCGGCCGCCTGGCTGTCGCTGACGATGCCGGCGCCGATACCCAGGGTCCCGGGGCGCGGCGCCAGGGGGGAATCCGCGACGGCCGGGGGGCCCAGGGTGAGGGTGCGGATGGCGACCGACAGGCAGAAGTCGCCACAGGCGGTTGCTGGCCGGTCAGACGGCCCGGGTCCTTGCGGCGCTTCAGCCGGGGCATCATCCACCAAGCCAACCCGCATCTCATTCAAGCTACCACCGGGAGCTCGATCCTTTACGAGGTCTGGCCCCTTTTGCGGTTCATCTTCCGGAAACCCTGCCGCTGCGGATGGCTTTGGCGCGGACGCGAAAGGCGCGTCGATCCAGCCGATGGCGCCGGTATAGAGCCCCCGGGGCCGCGTTTCGAGTTGCCGGATCCAGTGCATGGTGCGCAGCTTGGGGGCGCCGGTGATGGAGCCGCAGGGGAAGGTGGCGCGCAGCACCTCGGGGAAGGTCACCGCGGGTGGCAGTTCCGCCTCGATGGTGGAGGTCATCTGCCACAGGCTGGGATGGGCCTCCAGCTCGAACAGGGCCGGCACCCGCACGCCGCCGGTGCGCGCCAGGCGCCCGAGGTCGTTGCGCAGCAGGTCGACGATCATCAGGTTTTCGGCCCGGGTCTTGGCATTGGCGCCCAACTGACGCGCCAAGGCGGCATCCCGCGCCGCAGCGGTGCCGCGGGGGGCCGTACCCTTCATGGGGCGCGCCTGGAGCAGACCCCCGTGGTGGCGCAGGAAGAGTTCCGGGGAGCAGGACAGGACCCAGGTCGGTTCGCCGCCCGCGGTGGCGGGGGGGAGGGCGAGGAGGGCGCCGTACGGCACCGGCTGGCGCGCCCTTAGCCGGCGGTAGAGGCTGAAGGGGGAGCCGAAGACCTGAAAATCCAGGCGATAGGTGTAGTTGACCTGATAGGTCTCGCCGGCCAGGATCAGGCCCTGGATACGGTCGAGGGCGGCGCTGAAGGCGTCCGGCCCCTGGCTAGGGCGGACGGCGAAAAGGCCGGCGGGGGCGGGCGGGGGCAGCGGCCCCGGGTCCGCCGGGTCCGCCGGGTTAGCGTGAAAGTCACGGAAAAAGCATTCATTTTCAGGGGTATGGCCCGCCGCCTCATGACGGTTAGCCGGGTCCGCCGGTGGCGTGGTCACGGCTCCTTGGTGCAGGCCCGTGGCCAACGCCTCGGCCTCCCGTGCCGCCAGCCAGGCGTCCACCTCCGGGCGGGACAGGTGCCGCCGGGACGCGAACAGCAGCAGGCGCAGGGTGCCCCCCTCTCCGGCCGTCAGCCCTTCAGCCCCCGCCCGTTGCAAACGGGCCCCCCATTCGTAGTCCGCCAGTACCACCAGATGCCGACCCGCTCGCATGGCACCCTCCGCCTCCGCCCAGATCCGGTCCAGGTCACTGGGGTCATCGCAACGGCATTCCCCCACCCAGCCGGTGTAGAGCCGGCTACTGGGTCGGGAAGCGGTGGACTGGCAGTCATCAAGCAGGGCAAAGGGCGGCATCAGGCTGGGGACTGCAAAACGGGCTTCGAGTGAATCCAGCCCCAGTCTCAAACCGAGAGGTCACAGTAGTAGCGGAGCCTGCCCGAGGAATAAGACAGCCCGGTGCTCACTTCAAATTCGCTGTCGGGATTGGCCGCCAGGTCACGGGCTGATTGGAACGCCTTGTCCAGAAAGAGGGTAAGGACGTTCTCCACGGGGCCGCTGAATTCGATCGCCAGGACCTGGATGCCCGTGTCGATCCCGTGGACATAGATCAGGGCCTCCAGACCCACCCCCTGCCAGGTGCCATCCACCCTGATGCGGATGGTGCGTCGATCCTTGTCGTGCTCGATGCCGCTCTCCCGGATCGCCTCGCGCAACGCTTCGGGAAAGTATTGCGCCGGGGTCAAGGCCCCGGATTCCGCCGTCAAGGCCTCGTCCCCCAATTGGGACAGATTGCTCAACAAATAGTGTAACTTAGGGCTATAGCGACACTTTTCTTCCACGCCGTTCAGCAAGGCGTCGAAGGCCAGCGGTTCCGCCTGGCTCAAGACCGCTTGGTTCAAGACCGGCTGGCTCAAGACCGGCTGGCTCGAGACCGGCTGGATCAAGACTGGGGCCGCCAGGAACAGCAGGGCCAGGGGGATTTTGCCATTCATCATCGCCTATCCTTCTCCACTAACTGTCATGAAGGGGCTCGTCACCCCCCTTACAATGAAAGACGTAGCCGTGACTTTCACGCTAACTGTCATGAGGGGGCTCGCCACACCCCTGAAGATGAAAGCCTTTGCCGTGACTTTCACGCTATCTCATCAGCCAAAGGTGAAGGCCGAGAGTCGGGTCTCCATGACCCGATCGGAAAAGACCTGGGCGCCCGGGTCCGCGCCCGCGGCGCCGGCCACCACCATCAGCGGCAGCAGATGCTCCTCGGCCCCGGGGGGATGGCACAGGCGGGCCCCCGGGGCCTGCTCCCAGTCGCCAAGCGCCGCCTCACGCTGGGCGGGAGGGGCCATCACCGCCTGGACCAGCCACTGGTCGAAGTCGTCGGCGATGGGGCCGAAGTGGGGGTCGCCATAGCCGCGCATGTTGTGAAAACTCATGCCACTGCCGATGATCAGCACCCCTTCATCGCGCAAGGGTTCCAGGGCCCTGCCGGCGGCGAGATGGGCCCGGGGGTCGAGATTTTTCTGCAAGGACAACTGCACCACGGGGATGTCCGCGTCCGGGAACAAGAGCAGCAGCGGAATGAACATGCCATGGTCGAAACCCCCCGTGGGGTTGGTTTGGGCGGGTAAATGCGCCTGTTCCAGCAGGGCGGCGATGCGGGCCGCCAAGGCCGGGTCGCCTGGCGCGGGATAGTTCAGGGTGTAGGTGTGCGGGGGAAAGCCAAAATAGTCGAAGATCAGTTCGGGCTGCGCGCCACTGGTCAGGTCGAAAGTGGGTCTCAGCCAATGGGCCGACACGACGACGATGGCGGTGGGCCTTCGCGGCAAGGTGGCGGCCGCGCCCTTGAGAAAGCGCGCCATCCGGTCCCAGGCCTGGGGCGGCTCCCAGTCCATGAAGAAGCAGGGACCGGCGCCATGGGGAACGAACCAGGTCGGCATGCGGGCCTGGGTCCCAGTGTTGGGATTGGGGGTCGTGGCGGTCATGGGGGCTCCCGAAGCGATGGTTCATGGGCATCATCCCGCTACGGGGGCAAATTGGGAAGAGGGGTCGAGGCCGGTCCTGCCGCGGGCGCAAATCGGGAAGTGGGAGGTTGACCCTCCAAATGGGGAAGGGCTGGGAAGTGGGGGGCAAGGCCGGTCCGGCCACTGGCACTGACTGGAAAACAGGGCGCGGTCGGCAAACCCATGGGGCCAGACTCATGCTCATTGGTCCCTGATTCCCTGACCGTCAGGCTTGACGTCACCCCGGCTTCCCTGCACAGTCCAATCTGCTGTCCAACCGAGGCCTACACAGAGCGTGAACCTGGACCCCTTTCTCAAAGTCATGGCCGCCAAGCAGGGCTCGGATCTCTTCTTCAGCGAGGGGGCGCGGCCGCATCTGAAGGTGGACGGGAGCCTGCTGCCCTTCGGCGACCGGGCGCTGACCGCCGAGGAGATCCTGGCTCTGGCCCACTCGGTGATGGACGAGGCCCAGCGGCGGGAACTGGCCCAGACCTGGGAGTGCAACCTGGGGGTTGAGCTCAAGGGCGTCGGGCGCTTCCGGGTCAACGTCTTCCGCCAGCGGGGCGGGCCGGCGATGGTCATCCGCTACATCAAGGACCGCATCCCAACCTTCGAGGAACTCTCCCTGCCAACCGTCCTGGCGGAGCTGATCAGCGCCAAACGTGGCCTGCTGCTGGTGGTCGGCGCCACGGGATCTGGCAAGTCCACCACCCTGGCGGCGATGATCGACTACCGCAACCGTAACAGCCGGGGCCACATCCTCACCATCGAGGACCCCATTGAATTCACTCACCAGCACCAGAAGTCGATCGTCAACCAGCGCGAGGTGGGCATCGACACCCTGTCCTATGAGGCGGCGCTGAAGAACGCCATGCGCGAGGCCCCGGACGTCATCCTCATCGGCGAGGTCCGCGACGCGGCGACCATGAAGCATGCCCTGGCCTATGCCGAGACCGGCCACCTGTGCGTCTCGACCCTGCACGCCAACAACGCCAACCAGACCATCGACCGCATCCTCAGCTTCTTTCCGGAGAATCACCGCCAGCAGGCACGCATGGACCTGGCCCTCAATCTCCTGGCCGTGGTCTCCCAGCGCCTGATCCCGGCCAAGGACGGGGGTCGCGCCCCGGCGGTGGAGGTGATGCGCCAGACGCGCTACATCTCCGACCTGATCCTCAAGGGCGAGATCGAGAGCATCAAGGAGGCCATGCGCCAGAGCGGAATCCCCGGAATGCAGACCTTCGACGAGTCCCTCTACCAACTCTATCAGAGCGGGCGCATCAGCCTGGAAGAGGCACTGGCCAACGCCGATTCGCGCAACGACCTGGCCCTGCGCATCCGCCTTGAAGGGGCCGCCGCTCAGTCCGACAACCTCGGTACCGCGGTGACGCCGGACCTTGCTTGATGTCGGGCCACAATCGCCGTTTGGCCTGAAAATTGCCAATCGTCTTGGGTGGTCAACAGGTTCCGGTCTCCCCGAACCTCCTCGTCGATGCCGAAAACCGAGATGCCTCGTCAATCGTTACCGCCCTTGCCCGACTCATCCCTATCAACCCAGCCGCGGAGCTCCTGCCATGTCACCCTACCTTGACATGACCCACAGCCAACCCAACGAAAACCTCTTTGACCTGCCGCCCCTTGCCCTCACCGCCGAGGGCCTGGCGTTGGATTTCAAGCGCTATTACGCCAGCACCCTGGGCCGGGACCGCGACTGCCGTTCCACCTACTATCCCTACCGCGCCTTGTCCCTGGTCATGCGTGACCGCCTCATGGAGCGTTGGAAACGCACCCGTCAGGCCCAGGAGGAGGCCGATTGCAAGCGTACCCACTATCTGTCCCTGGAGTTTCTGATGGGGCGGGCGTTGTGCAATGCCATGTTCAACCTGGGGGTGACCGAATCGGCGGCCTCCGGGCTTCATCAACTGGGGCTCCACCTGGAGGAACTCGCCGCCAGCGAGCCCGACGCGGGCCTGGGCAATGGCGGCCTGGGGCGGCTGGCGGCCTGCTTCCTGGACTCCTGCGCCACCCTGCAACTGCCGGTGAAGGGCTATGGCCTGCGCTACGAGTACGGCATGTTCCGCCAGACCCTCGACAACGGCTTCCAGGTCGAAGGGCCCGATCACTGGCTGCGGGACGGCAACCCCTGGGAGCTGGAACGTCCGGAATACACTCAGCGCATCCAGTTCGGTGGCCGCGTGGATTTTCATCAGGACGATACCGGCCGCCTCATGGCCCACTGGGTCGACACCCGCGACGTTCTGGCGGTGCCCTTCGATACCCCGGTGCCCGGCTACCAGAATGACACCATCAACACCCTGCGCCTGTGGAAGGCCGCCGCCACCGACGAATTCAACCTGGGTGAATTCAACGCCGGCAGCTATCCGGAATCCGTCGCCGCCAAGAACGAGGCCGAGCACATCACCATGGTGCTCTACCCCAACGACGCCAGCGAGAACGGCAAGGAGCTGCGGCTGCGCCAACAGTACCTGCTCGCCAGCGCCAGCCTCAAGGATGTGCTGCGTGAATGGTGTCGCCAGCATGGGCGGGACTTCAGCCGCTTCGCGGAAAAGAACTGCTTCCAGCTCAACGACACCCATCCCGCCATCTCGGTGGCGGAGCTGATGCGCCTGCTGATGGACGAACACCGGCTGGAGTGGAACCAGGCCTGGGCCATCACCACCGCCACCATGGCCTACACCAACCACACCCTGCTGCCCGAGGCCCTGGAGCGCTGGCCAGTGCGGATGTTCCAGGCCCTGCTGCCGCGGCACTTGCAGATCATCTACGAGATCAACGCCCGCTTCCTCAGCGAGGTGGCTTCGCGCTGGCCGGGGGACATGGCGCGCCAGGGGCGCATGTCCCTGATCGAGGAAGGCTATGAGCCGCAGATCCGCATGGCCTTTCTGGCCATCGTCGGCAGCTTTTCCGTCAACGGCGTCGCCGAGCTCCACTCCCGGTTGCTCAGCGAGGGCCTGTTCCGCGACTTTTACGAACTCTGGCCCCACAAGTTCAACAACAAGACCAATGGGGTCACACCTCGGCGCTGGCTGGCGATGTGCAACCCTGGGTTGCGCGACCTGCTCAACGAGACCATCGGCCCGGACTGGGTGCGTGACCTGGGGCAACTGGCGCGCGTCACCCCCCTGGCGGATGACCCGGCCTTTCGCGAGCGCTTCCGCGCCATCAAGCACGCCAACAAGGAGGCCCTCGCCCAGTTGGTGGCCCGGGACTGCCAGGTCGAGTTCGACCCCGCCGCCCTCTTCGATGTCCAGGTCAAGCGCATCCACGAATATAAGCGCCAGCTCCTGAACCTGCTGCACGTCATCTACCTCTACAACCGCATCAAGCATGGCGATACCGCCGACTGGACGCCGCGCTGCGTCCTCATCGGTGGCAAGGCGGCGCCCGGTTACGCCATGGCCAAGCTGATCATCAAGCTCATCAACAACGTCGCCCGAGTGGTGAACGGCGACAAGGCCACCGCGGGCTTGCTGCGCCTGGCCTTCATCCCCGATTACCGGGTCTCGGTCATGGAGGTCATCGCCCCCGGCACCGATCTGTCGGAGCAGATCTCCACCGCCGGCAAGGAGGCCTCCGGTACCGGCAACATGAAGTTCATGATGAACGGCGCCGTGACCATCGGCACCCTGGACGGGGCCAATATCGAGATCCGCGATCAGGCCGGGGCCGACAACTTCTTCCTCTTCGGCCTGACGGCCGAGGCGGTGGAGGCGCGCCGCCACCGCTACGACCCCCAGGCCATCATCCAGGCCCACCGGGAACTGGCGGAGGTCATGAGCCTGCTCGAATCGGGTCACTTCAACCAGTTCGAACCCGGGCTGTTCGATCCCATCATCCAGGCCATCCGCAGCCCCCAGGACCCCTGGATGACCGCCGCCGACTTCCCGCCTTATATCCAGGCCCAGGCCGCCGCCGCCGCCGCCTACCGCGACCCCGAACACTGGACCCGCATGGCCATCCTCAACACCGCCCACAGCGGTCGCTTCTCCTCGGACCGGACGATCGGCGAATACAACCGGGACATCTGGATGCTGCCAGCGGTCAAGCCCCAGCCCCGCTGAGGACCCGCCGGGCGTTTGACCGCCAAGCGACTTGGGTGTAAGAAATTGTCTGACCGGCCCCTGGGCCGGCGAGACTCGCGGTCAGAAACGCGAGCCATGAGGAGAACCTCTGCCCCATCGGAGCATAAGATCGTGTCATTACAGCATCAGAAAACAGCCCTCGCGCTGGCCACCATGGGCGTCCTGCTCATCCCCACCGCCACCCAGGCCTTCAACTTCGGGGACATGATGAGCCCCGGTAAATGGATGGGCGGCAATAAGTATGACGACGATGATTATTACGACAATCGTGACTACGGCCCTTATGGGCCGCCCCCGGGCGCCTACGGTTATCCCCCCTACGGTTCGCCTTATGGCGCGCCCTACGGCGCGCCGGCCTATGGCGTACCGGCGTATGGCGCGCCCGCCTATGGCGCCCCCTATGCGGCACCTTACGGTGCGGCGCCGGCCCTGACGGCCCCTGCCGCGCCCGCCGCGCCGGCTGCCACTCGACCGGCGCCCGCGGCACCTGCCGTGGCTGCCCCGGCCCCCGCCGCGCCCGCAGCCAGGGATGCCAAATCCCAGGAGATCGAATCCCTGAAGCATCGGATCGAAGATCTGGAGGCGCGCCAGGCACCGCCACCCCCACCGCCCCCGGCCTATCCTCCCCTGTCACCCCCTGATCGGGGTGGCAGCAACCCGCCGCCGGCCACGAGCGGCATCGGTGCCGGCTCCGTCCTACCACCGCCCAGCTTCCGCCCGCTGGATAAATACTGACCGGGCCTGGTCATTCCCGTCTCCAGACCCCGCGCGCGCGGGGTCGCTACTTGTTGGGCACTGGTCTTAATCGCGCCCATCTCATCCAAAACCGGGGGCGCGGACTCCCTGCCACCGCCGGATCGAGCCGCGCCAATCGGCAAAGTCCGGCCGCGGGGGTAAAATAGGGCCCCTCCGGGTCGCTTGCCCCATTCGCGGAGTCATGACGGATGATCGCCCATCACGCCCTGGTCCTCAATCTCCACCAACCGCCTGGCAACCTCCAGGCCATGCTGGACGCCGACAACTGGGAGGCGAAGGAGATCCTCTACGCCCTGGATCGCATGCCCCGCAGTCTCTGGGGCCACGAGGACCTGGCGCGGGTCCATCTGTCCCTGTCCGGCACCCTGCTGGAGACCCTCTCGGACCCGGCCTTCCAGGAGCGCGTCTACGGTATCGTCGACTGCGGCTCCCTGCTCTGGCAGTTACAAAACCAGGATATGTTCGAGATCCTCGGCACCGGCTACTACCATCCGGTGCTGCCGCTGATTCCCGAGTCCGATCGCCCCCTGCACTTGCAACGTTGGCTGGACATCGCCCGACATCTCTTCTGGCGTCCCGATTTCCAGGGTTTCTGGCCACCGGAGATGGGCTTTTCCATGGAACTCATCCCCCTGCTGCGGTCCATGGGCTACCGCTATGTCCTGGTGGACAGCGAGCATGTGGAGCCCGTCACGCCGATGAAGTGGCACGAGTTGCGCTACCGCCCCCACGTCGCCCGCCATCAGGGCGCCGAGATCCTGGTGATCGTCCGCGATCGCGACCTGTCCAATGCCCAGGAATCGGGCATGGAGCTCGACTGGTTCCTCCGGGAGGTGGAGGAACGCACCAAGTGGTGCGACTGCCCGCCCCTGGTGACCACCTGCACCGATGGCGAGAACGGCGGCTGGTTCCGCAACACCACCCCGGGGGCCAACTTCTGGACCGCCTTCTACCTGCCGCTACTGGAGCGGGTGCGCGCCGGCCAGTCCCCGGTCAAGCCGACCTTCATCTCCGCCTATCTCAATGCCTACGGCCCCATGGGGGAGGTCTGGGTCGACACCGGCGCCTGGAACACGGGTTGGCATGACGGCCGGGGCTTCGTCCAATGGACCGGCTCCGCCAGTCAGAAGGCTAGCCTCAACGCCCTGCGCATCCAGAACCGCGCCCTCGACGAGGTGCGGGAACGGCTCAAGGCGCTTGGTCAGACTCTGGGCCCGGGTCAGGGGCTGGGCCAGGGCCTGGGTCAGGACCAGGCCCTGGCGCGGGACCTGGAGGAGGCCACCTGGCGCCTGCTGCGCGCCGAGACGAGCTGCAATTTCTACTGGGGCGAGGCATGGGTTGGCCGCGCCGAGGCGGATCTAGAGGTCTCGCGCCAGGCCCTCGTACGGGTCAAGGCACGCTTGCCGGAGGCGGCGGACAGCCCGGCGTCGGCATCCCCGGCGTCAGGAGCCAGCCCGGAATCCGGGTCAGCAACGGCATCATCGGCCTCGACCCCGTCGACCCCATCGTCAGCGTCGCCCGCATCGCCCCCATCGCCCGGAGAACCGGTGGCGGAAACGGCCCCGGTTTTGGCCCCAGATCCAGCCACGATTTCGCATGCAGATCCGGCCCCTACGCCGCCGGTTCGCTCCGCCTGACACCCCCCATCCAATCTCAACCCACTCGGAAGATTCCCCGCCGTGCAACCGCTTCCCGAATATCTCGAAGGTATCCCCAATGTCTCCGGTCATGAGGCCCAGGTCGCCCAGGTTCTGGCCGACGGCGCCGGCAAGACCCTGTTTCGCGACCGGGGCCGGGTCGACTTTGGCCAGACCCGCGCCGCCTGCGCCATCGCCCTGCACATGCACCAGCCCCTGATTCCTGCCGGCGGCCCCGATCTGCGCACCGCCACCATCATCGGCAACTTGCAGCACATGATGGAAAACCAGGGCATCGGCGACAACCACAACGCCCCGGTCTTCGCCTGGTGCTACAAACGCATGGGCGAGTTCATCCCCCAACTCATCGCCGAGGGCAAGTCGCCGCGGGTCATGCTGGAATACTCCGGCACCCTGTTCCACGGCCTGAGCCAGATGGGCCGTGACGACGTCCTCGACGCCCTCAAGGGCATCACCCGCAACCCGGAATTCAGCTTGGCGGTGGAGTGGCTGGGCATGCCCTGGGGCCATGCCGTCGCCCCCTCCACCCCCGTCCAGGACTACCGGCTGCACGTGCGCGCCTGGCAGCACCACTTCGCCGCCATCTTCGGCTGGGAGGCCCTGGAGCGGGTGCGCGGCTTCTCCCCCAGTGAGATGGCCCTGCCCAACCACCCGGACGTCGCCTACGAATTTGTCAAGACCCTGCGCGACTGTGGTTACCAGTGGGTCCTGGTCCAGGAGCACACGGTTGAGCAGGCGGACACCGGCCGCCACCCTGAGCGCCCCCACCTGCCCCACCGCCTGGTCTGCACCAACTCCCAGGGCGAGACCGCCGAGATCATCGCCATCGTCAAGACCCAGGGTTCGGACACCAAGCTGGTGGCACAGATGCAGCCCTGGTACGAGGCCCAGGGCCTGGGCCGGCTGGAGCTGGCCGGTAAGTCGGTGCCGCCCCTGGTCACCCAGATCGCCGACGGCGAGAACGGCGGCGTGATGATGAACGAGTTCCCCGGCAAGTATCTGGAGGTGGTCGGCGCCGCCAGCGGTTCCGCCGTCCCGCTGCTGAACGCCAGCGAGTATCTGGAACACCTCTTCGCCCTGGGTATCCGTCCGACCGACCTGCCGGTGATCCAGCCCCTCTTCCACGGCAAGATCTGGGAACGGATGCAGCCCGGTGACGGGCCGGCACGGCTGGCTGCGGTCATCGAGGAGCTCAAGCGCTCCGACCACCGCTTCCACATGGAGGGGGGGAGCTGGACCAACGACCTCTCCTGGGTGCGGGGTTACGATAACGTCCTCGGCCCCATGGAAGCGGCCAGCGCCCTCTTCAACGAGAAGGTGCTCCAGCCAGGCGTTCCCAGCGATCAGCCACGCTATCGCAACGCCCTGTTCCATCTCATGTCCTCCCAGACCAGTTGTTACCGCTACTGGGGCCAGGGCCTTTGGACCGACTATGGCCGGGAGATCTGCCGGCGGACGGAGGAGATCCTGCGCCACGACTTTGGCTGAGGCAGAGGCAGGGAAACTCGTGGTGGTTCACATATCGGGAATACGCGGGTAAGACCCGTTCCCACCGAGGAGAGAGCCAGAACTTGTCTTCTTAAAACTCCTAGCATCTTGCCATGTCCACCCACCTAGGAGACTCACTTCAGACACCATGCCTAAACTGACCCCCTTGCAATGGCTCCTGTTCGCCATCCTGATGCTCTTTTATGGCTTCGCCGTCTTCGCCCTGACCCGCGATTACTACCTGCGCCACCCGCCCCGCCCCGTGGCGGCCGCCCCCGCTTCAGGGCATGGGACGGCATCCACCACCGCGCCGTCCACCTTCATCCAGCGCGAGGTGGCCGGGATGGGCGCCCCGACCGTGCCCCTGACCAGCACGGACAAGGCCCAGCTCAATGATGCCGGGGATCAGCTCTTCGGCCAGCGCCGTTATCAGGAAGCCATCCCCTACTATCGCCGGGCCCTGGAACTCGACCCCGCCGACGCGGACGCCAGCAATGACCTGGGGCTCGCGCTCTTTTATACCGGGCAGTCGGCGGCGGCCCTGGAAATCCTGCGTGCTGGTGCCGAACGGGCGCCGGACTTTCAGCGCATCTGGCTGACGCTAGGATTCGTCAGCGCCGGGGCTGGTGACAAGACGGGTGCCCGCGCCGCCCTGGAGAAGGCTCGCGCCCTGGGCCCTGACAACCCGGTCGGCCAGGAGGCGCAACGCCAGCTCGACCGCCTATAGGCACGCTGGCCGCTCGTCGACATGGAAAAATTTTTCAATACCTCCGGGCCGGTCAAGCCCGGCTGGCATTATTGCATCCCGCCCCTGGAGCGGGTTGACTGGGCGGAAATCCAGCATCTGATCGCCTCGGAACGCTATTTTGTCCTGCACGCCCCGCGTCAGACCGGCAAGACCAGCGCCCTTCTGGCCATCATGGCGGCCATCAACGCGGAGGGGCGTTTCGCCTGTGCCTACGCCAACATCGAGGGCGCCCAGGCCGCCCGCGGCGAAGTGTCCGCGGGTATCCCCGCAGCCTGCGATGCCCTGGTGGACGCCATCGAACTCTACCTTGCCGACTCGGCACTCAAGTCCTGGTACCGGGCCGAAAAGACCAGCATCGCCCCCCAGCATCTGCTGACCGCGGTCTTGCAACGCTGGGCCCAGACCAGCCCGCGGCCCGTGGTGCTGCTGTTGGACGAGGTTGACGCCCTGGTGGGGGACACCCTCATTTCCCTGTTACGCCAGATCCGCGCGGGTTATGCCCAGCGCCCCGGGGCCTTTCCCCAGAGCCTGATGCTCTGCGGGGTGCGCGACGTGCGCGATTACCGCATGCGCACGGCGGACCAGGAGGTCATCACCGGCGGCAGCGCCTTCAACATCAAGGCCGTCTCCCTGCGCCTGGGCAATTTCGCTCCGGCGGAGACTCAGGCCCTCTGGTTGCAGCACACCGCCGCTACCGGCCAGGTCTTCGACCCGGCCATCTTTCCGGAACTGTGGACCGACACCGCCGGCCAACCCTGGCTGGTCAACGCCCTGGGCCAGGAGGTGACCTGGAACGACCGGGCACTGCGTGACCGCCAGCGCCCCGTCGGCCTGGAGGACTACCGGGCGGGTCGCGAGCGTCTCATCCAGTCCCGCGCCACCCACCTGGACCAATTGGCCGATAAGCTCAAGGAACCGCGGGTACGCGCGGTTATCGCCCCCTTTCTCGCCGGCGGCACCGCGGATTTGAATGCCGATGACGTGGACTATGTGGTGGACCTGGGTCTGCTGCGCCGGGAGCCCAATGGCCAGCTGACCTTGGCCAATGCCATCTACCGCGAGGTCATTCCCCGGGAACTGTCATGGGGCAGCCAGATGGGGCTCGATCAGGAGCGGTGCTGGTATCTGGCCGGGGATGGACGGCTGGACATGGAGAAACTGCTGGCGGCTTTCCAGCAATTCTTTCGCGAGAACGGCGATAGCTGGGTGGAGCGTTTCGACTACAAGGAGGCTGGCCCCCAGCTGCTCATGCAGGCCTTTCTCCAGCGCATCGTCAATGGTGGTGGCCGCATCGCCCGGGAATACGCCCTCGGTCGGCGTCGCACCGACCTCTTTATCGAGTGGCCCCTGGCCCAGCCCGGTGATTTCCAGGGCCCGCGGCAACGGATCGTCATGGAATTGAAGCTCCTGCACCCTGGCAAGTCCCTCGCAACTACGCTGGCGAGTGGCCTGGAGCAGACCACCGATTATGCCGACCGGGTCGGGGCCGACGAGGCCCACCTGGTCATCTTTGACCGCGATCCCACGCGATCCTGGGAGGACAAACTGTGGCGACGCCGGGAAGCCTACGGAGAGAGGTTCATCCTGATCTGGGGATGCTGAAGGCATCGCCGGGTCGGGGACAGGGGGGGCTGAACGGATTCCTCCGTCGCCTGAAAAGCGCCAGGGGGAAGCACCAGATGGCAGGCGTCGGGGGCAAGGCGCCGGAGGGCATGATTCCTGTGCGCCAGGCTTAGGGGTTGGCAGCGCGTCTGGCGGCCAGCTCGGCCTCGCCTAATCCCTGAGCGCCAGGGCCACGGTGTAATGGGCGCCCTGCTTGAGCTTGTCGTAGTTGCCGAAGACCTCGGTGAGATTGCGCTTCATGAACTCGCGCAGACCGTTGATGGTGACCACGTAAAGGCGGCTGCCGGGCCTCAGCCGCTGGCGGGCGTCATGGAGGTAGAGGCTCAGGGCCTCCTTGCCGACCTTGGCGGGGATGTTGCTGGCGATGAGGTCGAAGCGCCGGGCGGGGTCGATGTGCCGAAAGCCATCGCTCAACTGGGCGCTGGCGTTGGGCAGGCGATTGAGCCGGGCGTTGAGGATGCTGAACTCGACGGCGACGAAGTCCTTGTCCACCATCAGGGTCTGGCCGCCGGGGGCGAGGGCCGCCAGGGCCAGACCGATGGGGCCATACCCACAGCCCAGGTCCAGGCAATCGTCCGCCGGTTCCACCTCCACCTGCTCCAGCAGCAGCCGGGTGCCCTCGTCGATCTCGCGGGGGGAAAAGAGGCCCCAGGTCGAGTGGAAGACGAAGGGGCGGCCGGCCAGTCGGGCCTCGAAGACGATGTCCTGGCGTAACTGATCGAGTTGTTGTTTGGTTAGCATGGTTTTTCCGTCAAAGTCGCTCGGCTATTCTCGCAGAAACCTACACCCTCGATGCTCCTGTCACGCCTTGACGCCATGAACGACCCCTCGGGACGCCTCCAGATCCATCTGCAACGCCAGGCGGAGGAATCTGGACTGGAAACTGAAACTGAAGCTGGTACTGGACCTGGATCCTTACAACGTCCTGGACTGGGACAAGAACCTGGACCCTGTCCTGGGTCGGGACCGGGACTGAAGGTCACGATTCACTCCTCGCGATTGGTGGGCGCCAGCCGCGTCTTTATTGGCAAGGACCTGGCGGAGACGGCCAGGACCCTGCCCAGCCTCTTCAGTGTCTGCGCCACCGCCCAGGCCGCTGCCTGCGCCATGGCCGCTGAGGCCGCCCTAGGCATTCACCCCAACCCCCGCACCCTGGCCGCGCGCTACCTCTTGGTGGACGTGGAGACGGTGCGTGAACACCTGTGGCGACTGCTCCTGGACTGGCCCCGGTTTCTGGGTGGAGCCCCGGACGGCGCGGCGATGGCCCAGGTCATGGGCGCCTTCGGCCAGTTTCGGCGAGCCCTGGCGGTCAGCGGTGATCCCCTGCTGCCAGGTGCGACGGACATCTGGCCTGAGGGTGCCGCCACCCAGGCCGCCTACATCCTCCAAGCGGCCAGTACCGCTAACTGTCATGAGGGGGCGCACCACACCCCGGAAGATGAAAGTCTTAGCCGTGATTTTCACGCTAACCAGGCCGCCGGTTCCGCTAACAAGGCTTCCGGTACCGTCACCCAGGCTGCTGCCGCCGCCCTGACGGCTTTGTCGGCGATCGCCCAGCGCCAAATACTGGGTCAGCCCCCCGGGGACTGGCTCGCCACCATCCACACCGCCCGGGCGCTTCGTCACTGGGCCAGGACCCAGGACACCAGCGCCGCCCGGCTCATCCGGCTGGTCGAAGAAGAGGGCTGGGGGGGGCTGGGCCGGTCGCCCGTCGCGGTCTTGCCACCCCTGACCGCGGCCGATCTGAACGCCCGTCTCAGCGGACCGGGGGCGGCCGCTTTCATCGCCACGCCCCTCTGGCAGGGCGCCCCGGCGGAGACCACGCCCTTTGCCCGCCAGCTTGGCCAACCCCTGGTGGCCGAGCTGGCCCGGGAACTGGGCAATGGCCTGCTGCCGCGCCTGGCCGCCCAACTGGTCGAGGTGGCGTCGCTCCTGGCGGATTTGCCCCGGCGGCTGGCTAGCCTGTCAGATCCCGACATCTTCGATATCGGCACCGATGGCACCGATAGTCCCGATAGTCCAAGTGGTTCCAAGGGTTCCGGTGGCTCCGGCCTGGCCCGGGTCCAGGCGGCCCGGGGCATGCTCGTCCACCGCCTGACCCTGGAGGACGGCCGGGTGGCGGACTATCGCATCCTGGCCCCGACGGAGTGGAATTTTCACCCTCTGGGCGCCGCGGCCCTGGGCCTGGCATCGTTGCCGGCGGGCGATGAGGCCACCCTGCGTCGCCTGGCGGGTCTCTTTATCACCGCCCTGGACCCCTGCGTCGCGTATGATATAAGCATTAGCTGATACTCAGGCCCTTGATGTCAGACCTTTCCAGCGCCGCACTGATCCTGCCTGGAGCAACCCTTTTTTTGTCCCCGAGTTCGCCCATGTGCCTGGCCGTCCCCGCCCTCATCACCGCCATCGATCCCGTCACGGACATGGCCAGCGTCGCCTTGGGCGCCGTCACCAAGGAGGTCTCCCTGGCCCTGGTGGAGGGGGCCGCGGTGGGTGACTATGTCCTGGTCCATGTCGGCTACGCCCTGGGCCGCATCAGTCCGGAAGAGGCCGAACGCACCCTGGCCCTGATCGCCGCGGCCGGTGGCGCCGAGGTGGACGTGAACAGTCCTGCGAGAGGCGTCGAGGTGGACGTGAGCAGTCCGGCTGGCGCCTGAGGGGCGGCTGGACAATCCCCAGACACTGAGACCAGGTATGAAATTCATCGACGAATTCCGCGATCGTGAACTGGCCCGCGGCCTGGCCACCGCCATCGCCGCGGAGGCCCATCCCGGCCGGACCTACCGCCTCATGGAGTTTTGTGGCGGCCACACCCATGCCATCTTCCGCTACGGCGTCCAGGACCTGATGCCGGCCAATGTGCGATTCGTCCACGGTCCCGGCTGCCCGGTGTGCGTCCTGCCCACCGCCCGCCTCGATCAGGCCATGGCCATGACCGAGCGCCATGGCCTGATCCTATGCACCTACGCCGACCTGATGCGGGTGCCGGCCTCCAATCGCCGCAGCCTGCTCCAGGCCAAGGCGGCTGGGGCCGACATCCGCATGGTCTATTCCACCCAGGACGCGTTGGCCATCGCCCGCGCCAACCCCGGACGGCAGGTGGTCTTCTTCGCCATCGGCTTCGAGACCACCACCCCGCCCACCGCCGTTGCCCTCAAGCAGGCCAAGGGCGAGGGACTGGGCAATTTCAGCGTCTTCTGCAACCATGTCCTCACCCCGCCGGCCATGCGCGCCATCCTGGCAAGCGCGGGAGGGCCAGACGTCGAGCCCAGCAATGATGGCAGGACTTCGGCAGCCCCGCGTGATAGCGGCGGTGGCAATCTATCTCCCGCGGGTGTCGCCTCCGCCAAGCCCGCTGACGCCAGCCCAGGCCATGCTCCAGACCAGGCTGGCGGCCTAGCCATTGACGGCATCCTGGGGCCTTCTCACGTGAGTACCGTCATCGGCTCCGCGCCTTATGCCTTCGTCGCCAGCGAGTTTGGCAAGCCCCTGGTCATCGCCGGCTTCGAGCCCCTGGATGTGATGCATGCCAGCCTGATGCTGATCCGCCAGATCAACGCTGGCCATGCCGAGGTGGAGAACCAATACCTGCGGGCCGTGACGCCCGAGGGCAACCGCAAGGCCCAGGCCCTCATGGCGGAGGTCCTCGCCCGGCGCGATACCTTCGAGTGGCGTGGCCTGGGCTTCCTGGCCGACAGCGCCCAGCGCCTGAACGACGCCTATGCGGACTTCGATGCCGAGCGCCGCTTCCCGGTCGCCGTGCCCCCGAGTTGCGAGGTCAAGGGCTGCGAATGCCCAGCCGTCCTGCGTGGCGTCAAGGAACCCGCGGACTGCCGCCTCTTCGGAACCGTCTGCACCCCGGAAAATCCCATGGGCTCCTGCATGGTCTCCTCCGAGGGCGCCTGCGCGGCCTACTGGAGCTACGGCCGCTTTCGGGCCAAGGCCTGAGCATTCGACCCGGGGCCCAGGGCCGTAGGGGTTATTCCTTCGCGCACTGGTAGATGACCTCGACGCTATCCTCCCCGGCCTTGCGGCTGATGACCTTGAGGGTGTTCTGGCCCAGGGACTTGCAATGGGCATTGGCCTCTTTGGCGGCCTCAAGATAATTTTTATCGACGACTTTCCAGCGATCACCGTCGATTTTCGTCGGACCGCTCGTGGTGCCGCAGGCGCTCAAGGCCAGGCCGACCACCACGCCCAGGGCAAGGATCATTCTGTTCATGCGCATCACTTTTTATGGTTGTTTAATGGGTTGTGGGTCGCGGACGAATATACGCGAAAGCCATGGCTTTCCGCATCCCGGCAAATCCGGCCAAGACCGTGCCCGGTCACCGGTTTGGTAAGATAGGGGCATGCCAGACCACCAGACCTTGACATCATGACCGACCAGCCACGCCGATTTTCCCAGGGCCTCGACCTCAAACGGGGGGCGGTGGACATGAGCCACGGTAGCGGCGGCCGGGCCATGGCCCAGCTCATCGCCGAACTCTTCCAGCGTCACCTGGACAACGAACTGCTGCGCCAGGGCAACGACCAGGCCCTTTTCCAGCCACCGGCGGGGCGTCTGGTGATGAGCACCGACGGCCACGTCATCTCCCCCCTCTTCTTTCCCGGCGGCGATATCGGCTGCCTGGCGGTGCATGGCACCATCAACGACGTCGCCATGGCCGGCGCCCGCCCCCTCTACCTGGCGGCGGGCTTCATTCTCGAAGAAGGCTTCCCCCTGGCCGACCTGGCCCGGGTGGTGGAAAGCATGGCGCGGGCCGCCAACGAGGCGGGGGTGCCGGTAGTGACCGGCGACACCAAGGTGGTGGAGCGGGGCAAGGCCGACGGCCTCTTCATCACCACCACTGGCCTGGGGGTGGTGCCGGAGGGTATCCACATCTCTGGCGACCGCGCCCAGCCCGGCGATGCCATCCTGCTCAGCGGCACCCTGGGCGATCATGGGGTGGCGGTGATGTCGAGGCGGGAGAACCTGGGCTTCGGCACCGAGATCCGCTCCGATACCGCCGCCCTCCACGACCTGGTCGCCGCCATGGTCGCCGCGGTGCCGGACATCCATTGCCTGCGCGACCCCACCCGTGGCGGCTTCGCCACCACCCTCAACGAGTTCGCCCGCCAGTCCGGCGTCGGCCTGCGGGTGCGCGAGAACGCCATCCCGATTCGCGAGGAGGTGGCCGCCGCCTGCGAGCTGCTGGGCCTGGACCCCCTCTACGTCGCCAACGAGGGCAAGCTCATCGCCATCTGCCCGGCGGACCAGGCCGAA
>JAHDND010000061.1 GCA_018435665.1 Candidatus Thiosymbion sp.
AGTGAATCATTGGTAACATCTCTTCACAGTCATCTCATCGAGGCAATCTGAAGTAACTTCATTTTCTTCGGATGAGAAGTGTTTCAACTGATCCCAACTTAATCTCCCAATGAAATATTTTCAATTTTATCGAAAAAAATTAATGATTTATTATCTTCTGTTCCAGGAAATTACTTAACCTGACTAGCCTCTTTCAATCATTTCTTCAGAATCATTGATTTCAGAGAAATATTTTCATGTATCTCTTCTCCATCATTTGATCTCGGTTTCCTTGGCATTCTGGGATTACTTTCCGACCGGATTCCTTCGAGGAGTAGAGAATCCCCGGAGGTCAGGGTCGGGTCTGAGGAAAAAAAATTTCCCGAAGATCCGAAATGTGCTGTTATCTCTGTTATTCTGTTATATCTGGCCAGGCGCATGCACTGCCAGCCCCCCAAGGGCCTCATTCCTGGCCCTGGCCCCCAAAAATTTTCTGGAGAAGGGCGAAAAGTGCTGTGATTTCTGTTATTTCTGTTATGCCCAGCCCCTGAAACCCCCGAAGCGGGGCCTTTCAGCCCCTTTCGGGGTGCCCTGAGCTTCCTCAGCCCCCTCTGCCAGCCCCGCCCGAGGGCGGGACGCCCAAAGGGGGCATCTGTTATTTCTGTTATGCCCACCCTGGACCCAGCCTTGGACGGACCTGGCCTTGAGCTTTGACCAGGATTCCCAGGAAAACGAGATGGCTACTTGGGCTTTGAGGGGTTTATGGACATCCCTGTCACCCCAAAATCCAACTTAACGCATACGCGAATTAATTCTCGCCGTTCGCCTCATCATTCTCCATGTCATCCACTTTTCTCACACAGCAATAGAAGCGGCCTCCGGTGGCATTCTCCGCGATACCAAGTTCTTGCATCTCCTTCTTCAACCGCTGAGCCGACAAGGACACAGAAATGCCATTTGTACGCGCCCACTCACGATAGTCAGCTAGGATTTCTACACTTTTGGTCTTACCCTGGTTGGGATCACAAGCTTCATAATGCGCGGAGATAAACTGACGCACCACATTGAGACGATTCCGATATTCCTCCTTGGCGGCAAGCATTAACGGCGTCTCCGTCGTCAGAATTGTGCGATCATGTTGATAGAGTGCTAGGCCCTCCAAGGCAAAATTGAGTATTCCCGGGAACTCGGCCAACAGTTCATCATACAGGTCAATGTTTTCTTCTTCTTTTGCGATGCGGAGGTTGAATGGCAATATCCGCATGCGATCCCAAATAGCCTGCGTCGTGGCATCTGACAACATTGGCATGGCGTTCGTGGCAATGAGCAGTAAACCACCGAGCAGAATGTCGACGTAGGTGCCATAAAGGTGGCGTGCCTTGAGAATGTCATTGCCGGTGATGGTTTTAGCGGTTCTGGCATTCAGGACATCTTTTTCATCAAACTCGTTTGTCGTGATGAGCCGGGCTGACACCAAGCTCATCAAATCGTCACGAGGACCACTTTCGTTTCCCTTGAGAAGGGTTTTCATGGGAATCGAGGTAGCGTAACTCCCCATCAATTCCATCAGCACCCGAATCAGTGTCGATTTTCCATTGCGTCCTTCTCCAGGGAGCCAGAACATCAGCCTTTCGCGATTGGCGCCCCCAATCAACATGTAGCCCATCATGGCCTGAATCAGACGCACACTAGCTTCATCACCGAGCATGATTTCCCTTAGAAAGACCTCAAACTTTGGACATGTTGCCGATGAATCCATAGCGACATTCGCCAGTTTCGTTTGATAGTCCGTAGGCTTAGCATGGCGCATGCTCTGGGTTTTGAGATCAATCACTCCATTTTGACAATTGAATAACCAGGGATCGGCATCCAGCTGTGTCGGCTTGATCGGCTTGATCAAACGGCGCATTGAGGTAACGACGTTGCCTACCGTACCGGCACTGTTCACCCGCTTCCAAGCCTTCTTGGCCAGTTCGGAATCGACGATAAGCCTCGGAACGGTGAAAATAATCTCCTGGACGCGGTTTTCGAGGGCAGTGTTTTTGGGGTCCTGCTCCCAAACCTGCCCGTTCCATACCATCCAGGCATTTTTTCCCACTACGTAGGCGATGGTCTGGCTGCAAAAGTGGAGGCAGTAACGGGCCAACTCCACATCGGAGTATCCGGGCACAATCACCCCTTCCGCGTAGATGCGGTCGATGGTACTCCGAAGAGCGTCCATACTCACATCCATGTCCTGCGTCCGAAAGGTCATGATGATCAGGCATTCATCCAAGGCGAAGTGCCTTTGCACCATAAGCCTGATCTGGGCTTCCAGTTCTTCAGGTATTTCACGGTAGGGCCGGTCTCCATTTTCATGAACCGGCGCGTCTCCCACCGCCAGCATTTCCGACCGCGTTACCAGTCCTTGAGCGCTCTCCCGATCCCGATCCCGATCCCGATCCCGAGTGGCTTCCTCGGTTCCTTCCTGATCATCGGTACCGTTGGTACCGTTGGTACCGTTGGTGCCGTCGGCTTCACTCTCCGCTAACGGCTGAGTCGCGGCTTCTTCAACATTTGCCGCTTCATTTGGATTAATGTACATAGTGTGTTACCTATCTAAGTAAAAAGAAAAGTTCCTTGTCTGGCTTCGATTTCTTATCTTCCGGACGCAGTAACTTGATTTAGCGACCGAGTAAGCCAGACATCAACAAAACGCTTAGTACCAAAAAGCGCGATCAAAATGATCGCCAATACTACTTGCCCCACAAATCACAAACTAAAATACCGACAATATCCATACATTGATTTTACATCCGCCGTTTGTCGAAACAATTGACGGATGTAATAACTAACCACCACTCATTTGCTATCTTTCCCTTTCCATTCTGGCCAATGGGGCAAATCTTGGCCTAGAAAAAGAATAGCACGGCTTGCAATTCTTTTCAAATCTTTTGTGTGAGGCGGTCAAAAAAATCCTGGATGGTCACGGCCATTTCCCATGATTCCTCCCGGGATGTATTGGCTTCCATTTCTTCCACCCGTGTCAATAACTGCCGTTTACAGGTTTGTAAATATCGCGTGACATCCATATCCGTGATCAGACCTTTCCTTTCCGAAAGAATTGCCGCGATGCCGGCTTTACTATGATGACGGCTCAAGGCTAAGACTTCAGGCAAGTCCTCAAATCCGAGACTGCCCTCGCGATCAAGTATCATATTTATTTCTCCGTTTTTTTGATTATTCAGTAAACACAACTTCACTCTGGTTACAAAAGAACCGTGGCTGTTATCATTTATCAGCCATGGCATCTTCTCCTTCGATGCTAACAGCGAGTAACCTCACCGTTAGCATCATGACATTAATGATTCATGATGACAGTTTTAGTTGTCGAATTTTCAAGGCCAACTCTAATCAAGGTACGCATCACCGACATGTCTTGATGATTGGCATAGTATCCCTGTAACAACCAATTGAAGATACCTGCCGTTTCTTTTCTCAAATCCGCTTCAATATTTTCAAATCCAGGTTGGAGTTTGCTATAGCCCTCAATCTTGATCGGGTAGATGTTCATAGCGACCTCCTGATCCGGTGATAACCAGGTTGGCTTCTGATCCGTCAGCATCAGTACTTGACTGCTCAGTGTATAGTCAAGCCATTGCTGGGCGTGAGGGCAATAGCTGGTCAGAGGCGCACCGGCAAACCAGGCGGCCAGACGAGCGGAAGGCACAGGCTGAGTCCAGTCAACACCGGCCAAGGTCAACAGGCGCTTATCGCTCAAGGATGACAAGTTAGGCGTTTGATCAGCAGTGAGAAAACTGGCAGGTAAGCAACCGGCGTACGTGCCGAAAATTCGTTGTATCGTGCGCAAAAATAACGCCCCGCCGTTCAACTTCGCCCCCCATAACAGCAGTCTTGTACCTTCCGCTTGATCAACACCTCCCAAAGCTTGACCACAAAGGTATTGCAGTTTCACTAATGATGCTTCATCACCATCGACCAGCGTCTTCAAGAAACGCATCCAGGTGGGTGCTTGATCATTGGGATCAAAAGCGACCGGCATGATGGCAGTGTCTAACAAGTAATCATCTTGCCGAGCTTTACGAAATTCGCGTTGCTCTAAATCAAACACGCCGTTCGCCAAACACAGCAAAGAAGGTTTTGGTGTCATTTCTTTGGCACTGATCCGTTCCGCATAAATCTTCATGGTTTCCAGCAACCGCTTATAGTCATCCGCTTCGTTTAACCATAGAATCAGTTCAGCTTCTTTTTCCGGACTGCTACTCCATAATAATTCCCCAATGATATCTCTCACTGCTAGCATGAGATTTTGCTCTGCATGCGTTATTTCCCAATACATCCCATTCCAGACCATCCAGGCTTGATCTTCCCAGCGAAGCTTGACAACACCGGCCAAATATTGCAAAAAATAGCAGGCCAATACATACCAGTTCACTTCACCAAGAGTAGGATCAGCCGGTTCTTCAAGCGTACCGAGATTTTCATTATCGGCAATTAAACTTGGATCATTATTGACATACCATTTGCCGGTTGGCCGATAGCGTTGCGATGCGCTATTCCATTTGTAACCCTTAACGAGATTGGAATCTTCATGTTTTTTTGTTTTTTTGGACATGTGTATTCTCCATACATTTTGAAAAGTTGGTATACAAAGTGTGGTTGTGATGGTTTTCTGATTGGTTTGTATCGCACTTACTATCACAAATACCAAAACTTCAACACTTTGTACCCTAATATTTCCATATACGGTCTATCAGAAATTCAAATAAGACAGGTTTTCACGCCCGACACACCAATGAAACTGCCTGATCCCTTCTTTTACCCGCCATTCATCCATGATCTGGCGTATTCAGGAGGCACTCATTCAATACCATCTATCAAAACCCCCAAGTGAATCATCCCAAATACCACCAAATCACTCATCAAAGAAATATCCCTGACCCTCTACCAACAAGCCTTCTTTGATTATTGGGGTGATGATTTGATGGTTTAGTTTTCAGTTTTCTTGGTTGGTCATCTCCTTAGTTACTTTCCAGTTGGTTTTTCCCTCGCCGCATAAGTAGATATCTAACTGAATTCTTGTGGTTTGTTAAGCCTGAGCGCTTACCCGTTCCGGTTGACGATGACGGGAATTCAGTCTTTCCCCCCAGGCACCCCAAGCAGATGACTTCGGGTAATCAGCGATCGTTAGTCCCCTAACGGTCAGTGGTTACCCGGAGTTATTTGCTTAGCG
>JAHDND010000057.1 GCA_018435665.1 Candidatus Thiosymbion sp.
ACGATGGCGTCGTCCACCACCAGGCCGATGGCCAGCACCACCGCGAACAGGCTGATGGTATTGGCGGAGAAACCCGCCGCCAGCAGGACGATGAAGACGCCGATCAGGGAGACGGGGATGGTCAGGGCCGGGACGATGGTCGCCCGGATGTCCTGCAGGAAGATGTAGACCACCAGCAGCACGATGACCGCGGTGATGGCCAGGGTGGAGATGATCTCGGCGATGGAGGCCTGGACGAAGAGGGTCGAGTCGTACATGACCTCCGCCGCGACCCCGTCCGGGAAGCGGGACTTCAAGGCCTCGAGCTCGGCGCGCACGTCCTTGGCCACCTGCAAGGCATTGGCCCCCGGCGCCTGATAGATACCGATGGCCGCCGTCGGCTTGCCATTGAAGTTGGAGAAGGAGCTGTACATCTGGGACCCCAGCTCCACCCGGGCGATGTCCCGCACCCGGATGATGCCGCCGTCCGGGCTGGAACGGACCACGATGTCCTCGAACTCCTCCGGCTGCACCAATTGGCCCTCGGTGACCACGGTGAACTGGAAGACCTGATCGTCGCCGATGGGTGGTCCGCCCACGGACCCCAGGGCGGCCTGAAGGTTCTGCTTGCGCACCGCGTTGACCACGTCCTCCGGCGCGATGCCCAGGGCCGACATCTTTTCCGGCTCGATCCAGATGCGCATGGAGTAATTGAGGGGGCCGAACTGGTTGGCCTGGCCGACACCCGCCACCCGCGCCAGCTCGTTCTGGACGTTGATGGTGGCGAAGTTGGAGAGAAACAGGGCCTCCTTGCTGTCATCCGGGGAATAGACGTTGACCACCAGCAGCAGGTTGGTGGCCTCCGCCTGGACGGTCACCCCCAAGTTCTGAACCTCGGTGGGCAGCAGGGCCAGGGCCTGGGAGACCCGGTTCTGGGTGTTGACCTGGGCGATGTCCGGGTCCGTGCCGACGGCGAAGGTCACCGTCAGGGCATAGGTCCCCGCGGCGGAGGAGACCGAGGACATGTAGAGCATGTCCTGGACGCCGTTGACCTGTTGCTCGATGGGGCCACCGACGGTACTGGCGATGGTCTCGGCATCGGCGCCGGGGTAGGTGGCGTTGACCATGACCACTGGCGGGGTGATGTTGGGGTATTGGGCGACGGGAATGGCCTTGATGGCCAGGAGCCCCGCCACCACCAGGACAATGGAGACCACGGACGCGAGCCGTGGCCGCTCGACGAAGACCCGGGAGATCATGGGCGATTCTCCGCCTTGGCGCCTTCACCGGCGCCGCCCTTGGCCGCTCCGGTCGCGGCTGGGGCGGCGTCAGCCGCGGCCTTGTCGGTATTCGGTCCCGCCGCCGGCTTGGCCCCGCCCGCCTTGGGCTCATCCGCCTTGGCCCCCTTGGCCCCATCCCCGCCGGCCTGGCTCTGTTTCACCGGGTTGACGATCATGCCCGGCTTGACCTTCTGCTCGCCGGTGACGATGACGATGTCTCCCACCCGCAGGCCGGAGAGGATGGCATAGCTGGTCCCCACCTGCGCCCCGGTCTTGACCTGTCGTACCATCACCCGGTTGTCCGCCCCGACAACGTAGACCTGTTCACCGTCCTTGGTGCGCTGAATGGCGGAGGCCGGCACCAGGGGCTGGCGCTCCTGTTCGGCGCTATGGATGACGGCGGCGATGAACTGGCCGGGCAGGAGCATGTGCTCGGGATTGGGGAAATCGGCATACACGGCCACGGTGCCGGTGCGCGGATCGATCTGGTTGTCGATGAAGGCGATCTTCCCTGGTTGGTTATAGGTCTCCCCCGTCGGCAGGATCAGCTTGGGGATATATTTCTCGCGAATGGCATCCAGGCCTATGCCATCGGTGACCTCGGCGATACGCACGAAGATGGCGCTGGGAATGGAGAAGACGGCGCGGATGGGATCGAGCTGGACCACGGTGGCGAGGGTGCCACTGGACGTATTGACCAGATTGCCCTCCGTGAACTTGGTGGGGCCGATCCGCCCGGCGATGGGGCTGGTGATGGTGGTGTAGCCCAGGTTGATCTGGGCGGTGGCGATGGCCGCCTTGGCGTCCTCACCCTGCGCCTTGCCCTTGTCCACCGCGGCCTGGGCCTCGTCACGCTGGGCCTTGGCCTTGTCCCGGTTGGCCTGGGAGGTATCGCCCTTCTTCAGCAAGGTTTCCTGACGGTCGAGGTCGAGCTGTTTGTTGGCCAGATCGGCCTCCGCCGCCGCCTGGCTGGCCTGGGCCACGGCCAATTGCGCCTTGGCGCCATCGAGGGTGGCCTGGAAGGGGGCCTGCTCGATCTGATAAAGGAGCTGATCCTGGGTGACCATGGCCCCCTGGTTGAAGGCCAACTTGGTCAGGAAGCCCTCGACCCGGGCCTTGATGTCCACCGACTGGATGGCCTTGATGGTGCCGATGAAGCGTTCCTGCTTGTCCACTAGCCCCTCCTCGATGGCGGTGACCACGACCGCCGGCACGGGCGCCTTCTCCTCGGCCTTGGCCGGAGTGGCGGCCGCCAGCGGCGAGGGGGCGAGGCTCAAGGGGGTCAGGGCCAGGGAAAACAGTAGGATGGGAAACGGGCGACGGGCAAGGCGGGTGGGGGTGGGCATGGGGAGAAACCGGAGGAAGAGCGAAGGCCGGCAGTATAATGCCTAGCGACCGGGACGCTTAAGCAATCTCGCCCTGATCTTCCCACTCTTTAAATTCATTTTCATAGCCCGCCAAATTTAGGTAGCCCCGGGTCGGGTGGCATCTGGCGGGGGACGCCGTGAATCCGTCCCTGGAGGCTTGACGACCGCCTCCTTGCGGTCGACACCCCCGCCAGACGCCACCCGACCCTCCTCTATCGAGGCAGAAAACCGAGATGCTTTTTATAGCCTTAGGAAATCGCGATGCTTGCTTTTCCAAGAATTACCATTGATCCCAATGTTTGCGAGGGGCGGCCCTGTATTCGTGGGCTGCGGGTCCGCGTGACCGATATTCTGGAGATGCTGGCCTCTGGCGCTACCCCGAATGAAATCCTGGAGGATTTTCCCTATCTGGAAGAGGCTGACATTATCGCGGCGCTGGCCTTCGCCGCTCACCAGACCGACCACCCGATCCTTATTCAACCTCTGTTCCGATGATCCGATGATCCGAACCGGTTTGTCTAAAGTGGGTTGACGATCTGGACGCCCTGCAAATCGAGGCCCTCCGTCGGTGCGTTGCATCCGGGCTGTGTGTGGCCAGGCGGCGCCGTCATCGCCAGGCCCTGCTCCTCGCCGGTTCCCCCTCCTGGTGTCGGCTGGCCGCGGAGATCTGCGTGGCGGCATGCCCAGGCCAGGGCGTCTGGCTATCCGACGGTCCGGGACCGGAGGATCGGCGTCCCCTCGCCGCCGGTCTGCAACTGCTTGGCCAGGAGCTGGATTATCTGGTCTACGACGCCCACGCCGGCTTCGATCCCGACGGCTTCGGCGCCGCCACCGGCGCCTTGCGCGGCGGCGGGCTGCTCCTGCTCCTGACCCCTCCCCTGCCCCGCTGGCCCCATCTGCCGGACCCCCAGGCCCGGCGCATCACGGTCGAGCCCTATCGTCCTGACCAACTCGGCAATCGCTTCCTCAGCCGCCTGACCCGGGTACTGGCGACCGCGGCGGAGCTGATCCGTGTCGAGGAGGGTGGCCCGATTCCCCCGCCGATCCAGGAACACGAAAAGCCGGCCCAGGAACCTACCCCGGAATCGACTGAGGAATCAGCCCGGAAGTCGCCTCCCGGGGAGAAATTTGCCCCGTGTCCCCCCACTGACATAAACATCTACACCGACAACTCCACGGAGAGCTTCTTAGAATTTGCCACTGGCCCCGACACTGAAGCCGACTCCAGCCCCGACCCGAACCACCCGCCGCCAGCTCCTGACCACCTTTGCCGGTCCGCGGACCAACGCCAGGCGGTCATGGCCATCCTGCGCACCGCCCGGGGACGCGCCCGCCGGCCGTTGGTCATCGTCGCCGACCGCGGGCGCGGCAAGACCGCCGCCCTGGGGATCGCCGCCGGCGAACTGCTGGCCAGCAGCAGCGGCCAACGGCGCATCCTGGTCACCGCACCCCGCCTGAGCGCCATCGATCCCCTGTTCCGCCATGCCGCTACCCGCCTGCCCGCGCCACCATCCACCCTTCCCGAGACGGCAACCCACCTCGGCCGGGAGGGTGCGGAACTGCGCTTTCTGGCCCCGGACGTCCTCTGCCAGCACCCCGAACCCGCCGACCTGCTCCTGGTCGACGAGGCCGCTGCCATCCCCGCCCCGCTGCTGGAAACCTTGCTCCTGGCTTACCCCCGCCTGGTCTTCGCCACGACCATTCATGGCTACGAGGGCACCGGGCGGGGCTTCGAGGTCCGCTTCCGCCATGCTCTGGAACGGCACACCCCCGCTTATCGGCGGATCGAGCTCCGGACCCCCATCCGCTGGGCGCCGGATGATCCCGTCGAGGCCCTGGTCGCCCGGGCCATGCTGCTGGACGCCAATCCCGCCCCAGACGCGCGGGTATCGGCCGCCCGGTTCGAGGGTGTTGAGACGATCCTGTTCGACCGCGACGCCCTGGCCCAAGACGAAGCCACCCTGAGCCAGCTCTTCGGCCTCCTGGTGCTGGCCCATTACCAGACCCGGCCGCTGGACCTGCGACATCTGCTGGATGGGCCCAACCTCCAGGTCCTGGCCCTGCGCAGGGCGGGCCAGATCCTCGCCACCGCCCTGGTGGCCGTGGAGGGCGGCCTGCCCGCCGCTCTGGCCACGGCCATCTACGAGGGCCGGCGACGGCCCCAGGGGCATCTGTTGCCCCAGACCCTCAGCGCCCATGCCGGTCTGGCGGACGCCCCCGGCCAGCGCTGGGCACGGATCGTTCGCCTCGCCGTCCACCCCGCCCTCCAGGGCCGGGGCCTGGGCCGGCGCCTCCTCCAGGAGATCGAGGCCCAGGCCCGGGCCGCGGGTCTGGACCTCCTGGGCTCCAGCTTCGGCGCCACCAGCGACCTCCTGCGGTTCTGGGCCGCCTGCGGCCTGCACCCGGTCCACCTGGGGACCAGCCGCAATGCCGCCAGCGGCGTCCATGCCGCTGTGGTCCTGCGCCCCCTCTCCCCGGCGGGCGAGGACCTGGCCCGGCGGGCCAGCGCGCGCTTCCGCCGCCGCTTTCCCCTCCTGCTGGCCGGCCCCTTTCGTCATTTGGAACCCGGCCTAGTAGCCGACCTCCTGAGACTAAGCTGCCCGGCATGCGGTGCGCCAGCGACACCCCCCGGCCAAGCATCCGCGAAAACGGAAGACGACAGTTACCCTCGCGGCGGCTCTCCTAATCACGATCTGCCTGACCAGGCATCATCGCTAGCAGCAGGCAAGCGTGATCCCGATGGTCGGGCAACGCCGGTGTCGCCAATGTCGGCGGAAGCCAGCCACCCCGACGAGCGGGTGTCTGCATCGGAAGCCGACGGCGACCCCGACTGGCGGGAACTGGCCGCCTTCGCCCACGCCCAGCGACCCTTCGAGGCCAGCCTGTCCGCCCTTCATGCCCTGGCCCGGGACCGGCTGGGACCCGCCCTGAGGGCTGGCCATTGCTCCCGGGACGAGGCCATCGCCCTCATCGCCATGGTGCTGCAATGCCGCGACGGGGCCGAGGCCAGCCGCCTGGCCGGCGTTACCGGCCGGGCGCAACTGATCGCCCTGCTACGGGCAAACTGCGCGAGACTCCTCTGTTCGATTCCATCTTCACCACCTTGAACCGTGATGACGTTTCGCCTGGACGTGGAAGTCATGTTTCAGGACGTGACACGGTTGGCCATCCTTGTCACGACAAGCATCCAGGGCTATCTTCCGGTCAGTTAACCGGAGACTGACCATGCAGACCCAGTTCAACATCCACGAGGCCAAGTCACATTTATCACAGCTCATCGAGCAGGTGGAGGCCGGCGGTGAGGCGGTCATCGCCCGCGCCGGCAAGCCGGTCGTCCGTCTGGTGCGGGTAAACGAGTTGCCTCGGCGGCACGTGCTCGGCCAACTGAAAGGCCGCTTCAAGCTGCCCGATGATCCCTCGTCGCCGATCCCGAAGACCCCCGATGACTTCATCGACAGCATCGAAGGCCGCTGATGCGGGTGCTAACCGACACCCACATCCTGATGTGGGCCTTGTTGCAGCCCGAGCGACTCGATGCGGTACGTAGGGACGTGTTGGAATCACCCGAGCATCAGGTCTTCTTCAGCGCCTCAATATCTGGGAGGTCGCGATCAAGCGCGCCCTCGACCGTCTGGATTTCGACGTCGAGCCTGATGTGATCCATCGCGCCACCGTAGAAACTGGCTTTCGCGAACTGCCAGTGTCCGCCGTTCATGCCGCTGCCGTCCGCCATTTGCCGGCGCATCATCGCGATCCGTTCGAACGCCTGCTGATCGCCCAGGCACTGACCGAGCCGCTGCTTTTGATGACCAATGACCCGCTCATCAGCCTCTATCATGCCATTCAGATCGCCTAAGGAAACGCTGAAGAATGACCCGATTTCTCTCTTTCCGCCCTTGGAGAGCGTCATTTTTGACTTAGCAGCCCGTTTTAACCCGTTTTTGGGCTCATTTTGGGTATTCTGAGTGGCTCTTGTGGTCCATTACGCCCC
>JAHDND010000206.1 GCA_018435665.1 Candidatus Thiosymbion sp.
GGCTACCAGGCGCGGGCAGGACGCCCGCGGGGATACAAGGCAGGAGGCCGGCCAGGGAGGCTCTTGCGCGGGCAGGGACGCCGGCGCTTCTTCGGCAGGAGGCCTCTCCCCGCCGGGAGCGGGAAGGTGAAGCCGTGGGAGTGGACGGGCGGCCGGAGAGAGGGAGCGGATGAACGGAGCCGGAGCGCAGCGGAGGCGGAGTGAAGGAGCGAACGAACGCAGGACTCCCGGGAGCGACCAGGGCGGAGCGATACAGGGACGTGGCTACCACCTCCCCCCAGCGGGGGGCAGGGGGGAGAATGGAATCTTCAGGTCCTGGCCGGCGTGCCGAGTTTGGCCAGGGCGCATGATCACCCGCGAGGACGGGGCACGCGGGCCAGACAAGACCGGAGGGGCGACTACCGAGGAGCCAGCCGAGCCTGGCGGCGCGCGGGGTTTGCGCGCGGCCGGGCGCTGCCTTGGCCTTGCGCCCGCGATACGGACCGGACGACCCCAGCGCGGCTGATCGCCGGCAAGCGGAAGGCACGGGAGCGGAGTGAGCGAAGCGAAACGTAGCTCCCGGCCTTCCGCGCAGCCGGGCGAGGGCGCTGAAGGTTTAGCTCCCCCCCGGAGGGGGGGTCGGGGGGGGAATCAACTCTTCAGGTCGTGACCGACCCCTGACAGGACGGGTTCGCGGCAGGACCGCCGCGCAACGGTACAAGGACGTACCCCCCGCCCGATCAGTGCGGCGGCGCCGGGAATTGACGGGATCAGGGGCCAGATGACGCCCGGGTGCCTGATCCGTGGAGCTGAATCTCGGTCAGCGGCGGGCTGGTCTCCTCTTCCGCAGTAGGGGGGGAGTGATAGCAGCAGCAGGGGGAATTATCCGGAAATCCCGGATAACTGGAAGCCCTGGGCGAAAAGCGGTAGTTGGGCGAAATCTTTTCGCCCAATGCGCACAAGCCTGAATTGGCACCAGAAGCACAACAGCAGAGGGAGGAGCAGGATGAACAGCAGCAGGAGGACAGACGAGATCGCGATACGGCATCGACGCCGGATGTCGCTACGTCGGTCAGGATAGCCAACGCGGCGCGGGGCTAACTCGACAGCATAAGGTCGTACGTTGGGGCCTAAGTCGGCGAGGGCATCCAGACCCCCCCGTGAGGGGGGGCAGGGGGGGCGATCAAAACCGGGATTTCTTGCCATGCACCCCCCAGCGGGGGGCTGGGGGGGAGATGTCCACACCGGTCGGGACGGGCGCGGGCCTTGCCCCGCCCGGAGGTGCCGTGGTGTTCAGCGGGACCGCAGGGCGGGAAAAGCAAGGCGCGTTACAGGCCCGCACAAGACCCTGCGGAAGCCGGGAAGAGTGCAGGGAGCGGAGTGCGGACCCGCCCGCACCCTGGCGCCGGTGTTGGGCGCGAGGGGGCGGAGTGGGGCCGCGCGGAGCGGAGCTGAAGTCCGCGTGGTGCTTCCCGGAGTCCTCTTACTCGCGGTGGTGGTGATCGATGCGGGCTGGTATGGAACGCGACGAAGGTTTGAATGCTGTTTTGGGAGGTTGACCGGGGGTGGTTCGCCTCCGGGCGCGCAGGGTCTTGGCTGGCAGGCCATGGGGGCGTCAGGCTGTCAGCCCACGCGCAGGCGGAAAAAGCGTTGATTCCCGGCTGGTGGTGGCTGGTCGGCGAGGTGGTCTGGTCCCGGTCCGCAGAACCTGCTCGCAGGCCGTGCTCGGTGCGGTCGCGGGTCCAGGTCACGGGTCCCGGCTGGTCGGCCCTGGTCGGTGGGGTCAGCCCCGGGATCGCTCCAGGTCGGCTGGCGAGCGGTCGGTCGGTGGTCCCCGGGGGTCAAGGTCCAGCGGTCGGGCCCAGGGTCCAGGTCGGCCGGGGTCGTTGCCCGTGGTGGTGAAGCGGCCCCGGGCGCGATGGCGCTGGTCCGTCCGGATCGGTCGACCCATCAGGCCCGTATCAGGTCGAATGTCTCGGTCATGGTTCCAGCCTCGGCGGCGGTGGTCCCGCAGATCGGCGATCACGGGTGTCGACCCGGTCGGTCGCTGAGGTCGCAAGGGTGGCGGTGTGCCCGTCGCAGCGGTCCAGCCCTCGGCGAGGGCGGTCTCTGTCAGCGGTCGGCAGGTCGCCAATCGGCTTCAGGTCGGCGGTCGCTGGTCGGGGCGGTCGTCGCCAGGCGCAGGTCGCCAGCCGGGTTGACGTCGGCGGCAGGGGTCGACGGCTCGGGTCGGCCAGGGTCTAACCGATGTCGGCGAGGCGGGTCGGAGTCGGGCGATGTCGGTGCAGGTCGGCGATGCGACGGGTCCGGCCATCATGCTCAGCGGTCGGGCGATGAGGTCGCAGGTGTGGCGGCGGCGCGGTCCAGGCGTCGGTCGGGGGGTCCTGATGTCGGCGGGGATCTGGGTCGGGGCGATGGTCAGCGGGTCGGCATGACTCGAACTGGTCAGGTGGGCAGGCGGGCGGAGGTCCGGGCGGGGTGGTGACGTGCCGGGGTGGTGGCTGGCGTCATCAGGTCAGGTGGGGTCCTGTCGATGGTCGGAAGGCGTTCGCGGGTTCCGGGGCAGGGGTGAAGATTGGTGCAGGAGGGGGGGTGCTAACCGGGCAGCCTGGATGGAGGTACTCGTGTCAGAGGGTCGGCATGGGGTGATCGTGTCCTGGTTGTGTGGGTGACGGGGGCTCGTGTGGGCGGCATAGGTACCTACCCAACCCCCTCATAGGCGGGTGTGGGTGCGGTATGGGTACCTACTTAGGTGCTCGATAATTGGTTTCGATCTAGTTGCTATTGAGCATTGAATCACCTCTCCCTTCCGCCGGCATTTAAAGA
>JAHDND010000070.1 GCA_018435665.1 Candidatus Thiosymbion sp.
GATCTTGCGCTTGGCGTCATACTCGGCTTGGGCAAAGGAGATCTGCTTGGACATGGGGCGACTCGCGGTCGGAGATAGCATGGGCAATATTTTATCACATACAATCCATGAGGTTGGAATAAATCAGTGTCTCCTTAGGTGCTCGATAATTGGTTTCGATCTAGTTGCTATTGAGCATTGAATCACCTCTCCCTTCCGCCGGCATTTAAAGAGCTCGGTTCGTATCAACGATACGCTTCCGATACAAACTCTGGTCGCAACCCACCCTGCTGGGCACCCCTCGGGATCACGATCGGCGCTCGATTATGCAGCGGCTATCCACTGGGTATGCCCTGGCGCTGATGATCCCACCACGCACAGATCCAGCGGTGGTGGTGGCCGCGTTTCCAGGCGCCACCTGGGTCTGTTTCCGGGCGCTCACTGGCTGCCCAGGCGAGCGCGCTGGTCCATGCGGGGGCTGTCGCACGGCGTGCTTACCGGGCGGTTGGCAGCCAGGTGGTGGCTGATCGGGGTCTGTTTCTGGGGTACGTCCGCTGGTCCGGACAGTCCTTTTCTGCTCACCAGGCGCATGAAAGGGGCTGGTTGGAAAAAAAACCCTCTCATTTAGCACGCAGAGGATTAAGCATAAAATCAGATACTTGAATATTGATTGGCGGGTTCTACAATGCCATGCAATTACTCTTCCCAGTGAGGAACTGGTCATGGCCAAAGTCAAAGGTCCCCTGATGTCCATGGAAGCCTCCGGCTCCTATGGCTCCACGCTCGTCTTCGGCCGGCGCCTCGGCTCCAACGTCGTGCGTCAGCTTGTCAAACCTTCCAACCCCCAGACGGCCGGCCAGATGCTGGCGCGTAACCGCGTGCGGGTCTTCGGCGCCCTGCAGAAGTTCGTCTCCGGCACCATGCTGAAGCTCGCCGGTAAGACCAGCACCGACAAGGAGCTGATCGCGGCCGTCACCCCTTCCGGTCAGCGCTGGAACAGCTACATGCAGCAGGTCGGCATCGGCAGCGGCGGTATCTCCTACACCGCGGCCCGGGCGGCCTTCGCGTTGCTGACCGAGCTGGAGAAGGCGGCCTGGGAGACCGCGGCCGGTGCCCTGACCCCGGTCATCCTGGCCGTGGCGCAGAAGGATGCCGGTGGGACGGATGCCAGTGCGGTCCCGGCGGGCGAGGTGTTCTTCATCCATGTCTACACCCTGTCCCTGATGGGGATCACCGCCACCCCGACCGGCACGCCCCCGACCTACGCCTAATCCCCGGCACGTCTCCGAGTGGCTGTAGAGCCTTGCCCCGCCCCGCGCGGGGTTTTTTTGTTCCGTGAGCAGGTGATGGACGCATGGCGCTGACCGGCAAACGGCTTTCCGAACTCGAAACCGATCCCGTGCTCCAGGGCGATGAACTGCTGTACCTGGCGCAGGACGGTCAAGCCTACCAGGTCACCCTGGCGGCCCTGGTCCTGCATATCGGGGCGCAACTGCGTCTCGCTGGCGCCCCGGTGCTTGCGGGCAGTCTCCCGGTTGAGGGGGATGTGTTGACCATCGAGCAGGGCGTCTGGACCCCGGTGCCCCGGGAGCGGCTGACCGACGGCGGGACCTTCTGAATGATCAACCTTCTGGTGAACCACCATGCCTAACATCATCAAGATCAAGTATTCGGCCGCGACGGCCAACCCCGCCGACAACACCTTCCAGCGGGGCGAGCTGGGCTACTCGGAGGCCGATGGCTATCTCTACATCGGCAATACCGCCGGCCAGTCGGTGAAGATCGGCGGGGCCGCCATGGTCGCGGGGATCGACATCAGCGGTCACGGTCTGACGGAGTTGGCCGATGTGCCGGATGCCTACACCGGGATGGGCGGCCGGTTGCTGGTGGTCAATGCCGGGGCCACCGGGATCGAGTTCGCCAGCGCGCTCGACGGCGGCAGTTTCTGAGCCGGCCGGGTAGCGGATTGGCAAGCCTGGGGAGGACGGTCACATGGCCCAGACGGTGCAACTGAAGCGCTCGGCGGTGCCGGGCAAGGCGCCGGGCGCGGCGGATCTCGCCCTGGGCGAGCTGGCGATCAATACCCACGATGGCAAGCTCTACCTCAAGAAGGACGATGGCGTGCCGGCCATTGTCGAGGTGGGCGCGGGTCAGGAGCTGGCGGCCGGGCGCTTTGATTATGGCCTGGTCAGCGTCGCGGCCGATCTCAACGCGGATTACGGGAGTCTCTGATGGCTATTGCCGTGCAACGACGTCGCGGCTCGACCGCGGATCATGCGGCCTTCACCGGGTTGGCGGGGGAGATCACCGTTGATACCAGCAAGCAGGTGGTGGTGGTCCATGACGGGGCGACCGCGGGGGGCTTCCCCGCGGCGGCCGAGGATCACGCGCATGCGGGCCTCTATGAGCCGGTCGATGAAACGCTCCTCCGGGCGGCGAACATCGGCACGGGTCC
>JAHDND010000180.1 GCA_018435665.1 Candidatus Thiosymbion sp.
ACGATCAGCAGGAGGGAGAGGGCCCAGAGAAGGCGGGTGGTGCGCTTCATGGCGGTGCTCATCCTGGTGGATTGCCGAGTTCAAGTGGCGCGGCCCGGGAACGACCAGGGTGGAGGGCGCGCGCCGCGGGCACCTCAGGGAAGCAGTCCCCCGGTCAGAGATGGAAAGAGCTCCCCGATCAGCGTCCGGTTGCGGTGAGCGGCCTCGTCCTCGATCCGCCTGACGAGGCGCAGGTACTCCTCGGCGGCCGGTGAAAGCGGAGTGTTTTTGAGTGAGACGAGACCGAAGGATAGCCGAAGATGGGGTAAGCGGATAGGTAGCACGGCTAATTCGCCACGGCGCAGTCCTGGCTCGATCAGCAGGGGAGTGGCGGCGCTCCAGGCATCGCTGGCGACCACGATGGACCGGGCCATGGCCACATCCTCGACCTCCGCGATCGTCCTAACAGTACCGCTGCTCGCTTCACGGCCCTGAGGACCTGGCCTGGTGAAGGGGTTCCGGGTCCAGGCATGGACCGCGACCGCCGGGTAGGCCTGGAGTTGATCTAGGGTGAGGTGCGATCGGGCAAGCAGCGGGTGCCCATGGCGACAATAGAGGACCACTTCGTGCTGGCCGAGGGGCTCCACGCGCAGTTGCTCATCGGGTGTCAGGTCACTGATCTCGGCGATGCCGATATCGGCAGTCCGTCCCAAAATCCCGTCAACCACCAGGGGGAGAGGGACCTGGCGGACCTTGCAGGAGAGTTGTGGGCGTCGCTGGTAAAGTTTGCCCATGACGGGGTAGCCATAGAGTTCCGCGGCGTCGGCCACCATCGCCACCGTCAGGCTATCCGAATCGAGTCCCTTAAGCCGGGCGATATCCCGTTCCAGCTCCTGGGTCTCCGACAGCAGGGTAGCGGTGCGTCGCAGCAGGGCTTCCCCATAGAGGGTGGGCATCACCTCGGGACCTTCGCGGTCGAACAAAATCACCCCTAATGCCTCCTCGAGACTACGGATGCTCCGTGACAAGGCTGGTTGGGAAAGGTGGACCGCCTCCGCGGCACGGCGAAAATTACCGTGTCGGGAGAGGGCCTGGGCATGAGCCAATTGTCGTAGTTTGACCATATTCAAGCAGCGAAACCGAGAATCTGAATCTCCTCTTCATGACCTGTCGCCAAGTCAGGCGCGGAGATGTCCAGGGCTGGCAAGTCCTCGCGCGACATGCGCTAGACCAAAGTATCTCTCTGGCCTGATTCAGTCTTAGCCGGGAGCTACCAAAAATGAGCATTCAAGGATTTTCGCGGTTCGAACCCGCCATTGGGCGTCGTTCCGGGCCACAATCCTCCCATAACCCATGCCTCGACACAGGGGTCGTACATGCCTGACATCATCCCGCGTCTCCTCATTATCGATGACCAGCCAGCCTCGGTCGGTCTGCTGCTGGCTTATCTGGAGGGGCTGGGCATCGATTTGCTGGTTGCGCTGAATGGCGAGGACGGCCTGCGCATCGCGGGTGAGGGCCAACCCGACCTGATCCTGCTGGATGTCCAGATGCCGCTACTGGACGGTTTCAGCGTGTGTCGGCGGCTCAAGGCGGATAGCCACACCCGGCACATTCCGGTGATCTTTCTCTCCGCCGCCATCGAGATCGAGGACAAGCTTCAGGGATTTGCCGCCGGGGGCGCCGACTACATCACCAAACCCTTCGCCGAACAGGAGGTGATGGCGCGCGTCTTCCTCCAGTTGGGCGATCGCCAGCGATTGGAAACCCTGACCACTCGGACCCCGGATGAGGTTGCCATCGAACCCAAGGGCCGCCAGGTCGGGCAGCGTGGCCGTCGAATCTTCCAGGAAGCCGTGTCCCACCTGACCCGTCAGCTTGTTGATCCGCCGGGACTCATTGAACTGGCCCACGCGGTGGGGACCAACGAGCGGCGCTTGACTCAGATCTTTCGCCAGCAGGTGGGCATGAGCGCCTATGAATACCTGCAGCAGCTCCGGTTGGAACGGGGTCGCGGCCTGTTACGGGAGACGGACCTGCAAGTGCAATTGATTTCAGACCAGGTGGGCTATCGCAATGCGGGGGACTTCACTCGGGCCTTCCGGCGCCATTTTGGCGTCACTCCGCGCCAGTACCGGCGGGGCCAACTCGATGATGAACACGATCAACTGGAGGAGGATTTCGCTCAGGGCCTGTAGGAAGGGCGAGCTTGGGGCGAGGTCGCGAATGCTGTTGGGGAAACGGCCCGCCGGGTCATGTCCGATAGCGTCCAGGGCCTCGCTGATACCGCCGCGGACCCATTCCGGCAAGCGCAGCAGGCGCGAAACCCAGAGGCTGAGGTTCCAACTGGCTAACTGGCTACCCTGATGGGGCGTGAACAGGAAGACGACCCGGCTCACGTCCTGGCGCGGAGAGAAGATCAGGGCGCGGCGTACTGGGCTGTCCTCGGGGAGGCTGCCCACGCCGGGGACGATCGCCTCGGCCTGCGCCAGGTCCAGACGCGATACCTGGGCCCGCGACAGAATCCCACCCATGCTGTGGCCGACGAGGACCATGGGTTGCTTGACCTGATAGACCCGGTAGGCCTCATCCAGGGCCTCGCGCAACTGGAGGGCGGACAGGGCGATGGGTTGAGCGGTGGGGTAGTAAAAGAACCAGAGCTGGTAGCGGTCGCGCAGACAGGTATCCGCCAGGAGCTGCAGCGCCAGGGGATTCCAGGACGTGGGCGTGGCCATGAGGCCATGGACCAGGACCAGGGGGCGCTTGGCGGGGTCATGGGGCTCCAGGAAATAGATGCTGGCATACCCCTCGAAGCAGTCGGCGCGCAGGAGGTGGCGCAGGCCCAGGAAGAAGCCCGGCCCCAGGTTGCTGGCTGCGGCGGGGCCGCAAACCCCATCCCCCGCTGGGTCTCCGTGAGGAAGTGCTGCACGTGGGTGACACCCTGCTGCTCGCCGGTCCCTGGAAACCCCTGCGCAAGCTGCAGAAGGGCGGCCATGACCTGATCGTGCTCAACCTCCCCAAGGAGTTCGACGAGGTCTTGCCCAGGGCCCACAAGGCACCCCAGGCCCTGCTGATCCTGACCGTCACCCTCATGGCGACGGGCCTGCTGCCCAATGTTCACGCCGCGCTGCTTGGTGCCTTCCTCATGGGCGCCTTCGGCTGCATCAAGATCGACCAGGCCTACCGGGCCATCCAGTGGCGGAGCCTGATCATGATCGTGGGCATGATGCCCTTCGCCCTGGCCCTAGAAAGGACCGGCGGCGTCGACCTGGCCGCCGAGGGGCTGGTGCAACTGCTGGGGGCCGCGGACCCCAGGATCATCCTCGCCGCCCTCTTCACCCTGACGGTCATCAGCGGCCTGTTCATCGTCAACACCGCCAACGCCGTCCTCCTCATCCCCATCGCCCTGGCCGTCGCCAAGCACCTGGGGGCTTCCCCTTATCCCTTCGCCATGATCGTGGCCCTGGGGGCCTCCATCACCTTCATGACCCCGATCTCTCCCATCAACATCATGGTGCAGAACAAGGGCAATTACAGCTTTGCCGACTTTATCCGCCTCGGCTTTCCCCTGACCCTGATCGTGGGGACCCTCTCGGTCTTCCTCGTCGCCTGGCTCCTACCCCTGTATTGATCCATTCCGGGTGAGGACCCGGGCCCCGCGGGGGCCCTGGGCGGGCCTGTTGCGCGCGGACCGCCCAGGCGCCATGGGGGGCGATCCGTCGCGTCAGCCGCCCAACTACCCCGGGTGCCGCGGGAGGTCGTTGGCCCCGGCAGCCGGGTGATGCCCGGCCCCTATCAGCGGCCTGCAAAAAATGCATTGGACTGGCAAGCCGGCGATTAGGACAGTTAAGGACCATTTCATTACCTTGCGGACGGACTGGAGAGCCATGATCGAGGAAACTTCGTTAAGCCTGCTACAGCCACCACTCTGGGCTTTGGTGGCCGAACTCCTGGGGTTCGCGCTCCTGATCGCCCACCAGCTTTATATCTCCCGGCTGTTCCGGATCGCCCCCGAACGGACCTGCCGCGGTCGTGCCAACCAACTCCGCCAGCAGTGGGTCACCAGGATGCGGGCCCTGGGGAGTAACCTCCTGGCGGCCCAGACCCTGCGCGACTGGGTCATGTCCGCTGGGCTCCTGGCCGCGACGGGCATCCTGCTCTCCCTGGGTATCTTCAGCCTGGCCCTGCAGGGGGGGGATTGGGTCCGGTTATCCGCGACCCTGAGTCTGGCGCCGGTCCCGGTGGCCCCGATGGGCCTCAAGCTGCTGATACTGGCCGCGCTCTTTTTCATTGCCTTTGTCTACTGCGCCCTGGCGTTGCGTTTCTACAACCAGACGGATCTTCTTATCCATCTGGAACAGGAGGATCAGGGGGACGCTGGGGATGGTCTGGTCGTCGCGACCCTCAATCGGGCGGGGGAATACTTCCATCTGGGGCTGCGCGGCTATCTGCTGGCGGTGCCCTTCGGCCTCTGGCTGGTCGGGCCAGACTGGTTCCTCGCCGGGACCCTGCTGACCTTGATCCTGCTGAGACGCTTCGATCTCTGGGAGACCCAGTGGGCGGCCCCCGCCGCTGGCCAGGAGTCGGTCCATACCGTTGGCGATCCCCATGCCCTGGAGGGCGAGGATGTCCTCCATGCCCTGCGGACCACCCCGGAGGGCCTGTCCGGCACCGAGGCCGCCGGCCGCCTGGCGGCGGTCGGCCCCAACCGGCTGCCCCCGCCGCAGAAGGCTGGACCCCTCAAGCGCTTTTTCCGGCACTTCCACGACATCCTGATCTACATCCTGCTGGGGGCCGCCGTGGCCACGGCCATCAAGGGCTACTGGATCGACACCTGGGTGATCCTGGCGGTGGCGGTGATCAACGCCATCATCGGCTTCATCCAGGAGGGGCGGGCGGAGGATGCCCTGGAAGGGATCCGCAAGATGCTCTCCCTGCATGCCCGGGGCCGGCGTGATGGGACCTGGCAGGAGGTCGACGCCGGAGACCTCGTCCCCGGCGACATCGTCGCCCTCAAGGCCGGCGATCGGGTCCCCGCCGATCTGCGTCTCATCGCGGCGACCCAGCTACGGGTGGAGGAGTCGGCCCTCACGGGCGAGTCGGTGCCGGTGAACAAAGGCACCGACCCGGTGCCCGACGCGGCCGGCATCGGCGATCGCCGGGGCATGGTCTACTCCGGGACCCTGGTTGCCGCCGGCATTGGCACCGGCGTGGTCACGGCCACGGGAGCGCGCACGGAACTGGGACGGATCACCCGCCTGATCACCGAGATTGAGACCCTGGAGACGCCGCTTACCCGCCAGATGACCGCCTTCGGGCGGGTCCTGGCCGTGATCATCCTCATCATGGCGGTCGGGATGCTGGGCATCGGCTGGTTTGTCCACAACTTCGCTCCCACGGAGCTGATGATGGCCGCCATCGGCTTTGCGGTGGCCGCCATCCCCGAGGGCCTGCCAGCCATCATGACCATCACCCTGGCAATGGGGGTGCAGCAGATGGTGCGGCGCAATGCCATCACCCGCAAGCTGCCGGCGGTGGAGACCCTGGGCTCGGTCACCGTCATCTGCTCGGACAAGACCGGCACCCTGACCCGCAACGAGATGACCGCCAGGCAGGTGATCACCCCCCTGGCCGGCTACGAGGTCGCGGGGATCGGTTATGCCCCTGAGGGCCATCTCTCCCTGGCGGGGCGGCATATCCAACGCACGGACCACCCGGACCTCGACGCCCTGGTGGAGGTCATGGCGGTGTGCAACGACGCCGAGATCGCCGAGGATGCTGGCCACTGGAAGGTGATTGGCGAGCCCACCGAGGGGGCCCTGCGCACCCTCGCCCACAAGGCCGCGTTCGAACCCGCGGGCTACCAGCGTCTGGCGGTGGTGCCGTTCGACTCCGAACACAAGTTCATGGCGACCCTGAACTGCTTGCCGGATGGGCGTGTACGCATCCTCATGAAGGGTGCCCCGGACCGGCTGCTGGACCGGTGCGGCACCCAGTTCGGGCCGGGTGGCGAGCCGCAACCCCTGGATCGGTCCTACTGGGAGGCGCAGATCGATGACCTCAGCGCCCAGGGCCTGCGGGTCCTGGCGGCGGCCCAGCGGGATACGACGGCCGACCAGGACAGCCTGGCCCTGGAGGATCTGGAGCGGGACCTGGTCCTGGTCGGTCTGGTGGGTATCATCGACCCGCCCCGGCCCGAGGCGATCCAGGCCATTGCCACCTGCCGCCAGGCAGGGATCCGCGTCAAGATGATCACCGGGGACCATGCGGGAACCGCCCTGGCCATCGGCCGGGAGATGGGCATCATCGACCCCGATGACACCTCAGCCTCGGCCCTGGCCGTCACCGGCACGGAACTCGAGGCGGCGAGCGATGAGGAGTTACAGGTCCTGGTTGCCCATCACGATATCTTCGCCCGCACCAGCCCGGAGCATAAGCTGCGCCTGGTCCAGGCCCTGCAGGCCAATGGCGAGGTCGTGGCCATGACCGGCGACGGCGTCAACGACGCCCCGGCGCTCAAGCGCGCCGACGTGGGCGTGGCCATGGGCATCAAGGGGACCGAGGCCACCAAGGAGGCGGCGGAGATCGTCCTCGCGGACGACAACTTCGCCTCCATCGAGCGGGCCGTGGAAGAGGGGCGCACCATCTACGACAACCTGCAGAAGTCCATCCTCTTCATGCTCCCCACCAACGGCGCCCAGGCCCTGGTCATCCTCGTCGCCATCCTCTTCGGTCTGACCCTGCCCCTCTCGCCGGTACAGATCCTGTGGGTCAACATGGTCACGGCCGTGACCCTGTCGCTGGCCCTGGCCTTCGAGCCCCCGGAGCCCGGGGTCATGCAGCGCCCGCCCCGACGACCAGGGGCCGGCATTCTGGGGGGCTATCAGCTCTGGCGGATCGCCTTTGTCTCGCTGCTCATCGGCATGGCCACGCTTGGGGTCTTCCAGCTCGTGGAGGCCGAGGGTATCCCCTTGCCGGTGGCCCAGACCATGGCGGTCAACACCCTGGCCTTTGGCCAGCTCTTCTTCCTGTTCAATAGCCGCTTCCTTCGCGATTCCAGCCTGCGTCCGCGTTACTGGTTCACCAACTGGACCATCTGGCTGGCGGCGGGGCTCCTGGTGTTGTTGCAGGTATTCTTCGTCTATTCCCCCCTCCTGAACCTCTGGTTCCATTCCGCCCCCCTGCTGCCGCTGGACTGGTTGTTACCCGTGGTGCTGGGTCTGGGGGTCTTCTTCCTGGTCGAGATCGAAAAGGCCGTGGCGCGGTTGCTGAGCAAACCACGAAGGACCCCAACGCCGGTGGGCTGAGGGTGGCCGGAGCCCCACGTTTAGGCCGGGCTGCCGATCCTTCCCCCCAGCGGGGGAAGGATCGGGCAAGGGGTTAAGTTAATGGCATTGGGGCCTCGGCAGGCCAACCACCGGTCTCGGTCGTGAGCTGTCCGCTTGACAGTTCGTAGCGGGCCAGGATGTCGATGTACTCCTTGCGGTCGCGCACGTCGATCACCATCGGCAGGTGGCCGGATCGCAAGACCGGGATATTGCTCAACAGGCGGGCCATGCGCCCGTTGCCTCCCAGAACGGAAGCATATGCACGAACCTCAGGTGCAGTCGGGCATAGGCCTCGACCGCGTCCGTCTCACTCAAGGACTCGACGGCGAGCGGATTGAGCTCGGCCAACCACTCGGTCATCAGCGGCGGAACGTCTCCGGGTGAGGCGTATTCGACGAAGGGCTGGCGCCCGTCCTCGGTCACGGCATAGGTCCCATTCGGCTCCAGCTTCCAGGCGCCATAAGGTTTATAGATGTCGGTCACGATTTCAGACTGGACTGCCCGGTGCAGGTCGAACAGGCGAGATTCTGTGATAGGTCCGTCAAGCCCCGCGTAGATCAGCGCGATCGCCCACGCATGCCCCATCACCTCTTGATGATCCTTCAACGGCTTACCAGAAACCGTCAGCCCCTCCTCGATGACAAACTTGGTCTCGCCCAGGGTGAGGGTGTTGCCTTCCAGGGCGGTGGAGGTGTGAGTCCAGAGGTCGCGGACCTGGTTCAGCAGTGACTGTTGCAGATCGCGGTCGAGTCCACCGACGGCTCTCAGCTTGGGTGTCGTCATCGATTTAGGTATCTGCTTTTACGAGCATTGTTCTTGGCCGGTCAACTGAACAGATCACAATCGTGTTTTGTTCATCTTTTCTCCGGAGGTCGGCAGGCGCATTGCCGGCCCCATGATGGATGCCGCCGTTACCCAGGAAAAGATCGCGGCGGTGACGGGGTTTGGGTACGGGACGCTGGAGATTGGAGATTATGGCCTGGAGGAGGGCGAGGGTGGCTGTTCGATCATCAATTGGCTGACCTTCTCGGTCCAGATCGAGGGTGGGTATGACCTTTGACGTCACAATAAGGTACCCGCTACATTCGCCGCCCGGGTGGCCTGGCAACCTACCCGCTGGCAGGCGCTACGCAAATTCCCGGCAAGTCCCTTGTCATGCTTTCCTGTTGCCGAGGCCTAAGGAAACGCTGAAGAATGACCCGATTTCTCTCTTTCCGCCCTTGGAGAGCGTCATTTTTGACTTAGCAGCCCGTTTTAACCCGTTTTTGGGCTCATTTTGGGTATTCTGAGTGGCTCTTGTGGTCCATTACGCCCC
>JAHDND010000196.1 GCA_018435665.1 Candidatus Thiosymbion sp.
GACGGCCGCCATGCGGCTCATCATGACCGGCGGGGCCACCCCGGCCCAGATCGCGGGTTTTCTCATCGCCCTGCGCATGAAGGGCGAGACGGTGACCGAGATCACCGCCGCCGCCGCCGTGATGCGGGAACTGGCGACGCCAGTGGACGTGAGCGACCTGGGCGATGCGGTGGACATCGTCGACGGCACCCTGGACCTGCCATCCCGGGCGCCGGACGGGACCGGTCCCCAGGGGCCGGTGGACATCGTCGGCACCGGCGGCGATGCCTCGGGCACCTTCAATGTCTCCACCGCCAGCATGTTCGTGGCGGCGGCGGCGGGGTGCCACGTCGCCAAGCACGGCAACCGCTCCGTCTCCAGTCGCTCCGGCAGCGCCGATGTCCTCGAGGCGGCGGGGGTGCGGCTGGACCTGACGCCGGCGCAGGTCTCCCGCTGCGTGCACGAGATCGGCGTCGGCTTCATGTTCGCCCCCGGGCATCACAGCGCCATGAAGCACGCCATCGGCCCCCGCCGGGAGCTGGGGGTGCGGACCCTGTTCAATATCCTGGGTCCCCTCACCAATCCCGCCGGGGTCCCCAATCAGGTGCTGGGCGTCTTCAGCGAGGACCTGCTGGTCCCCCTGGCGGAGGTCTTGCAGCGCCTGGGCAGCCGCCATGTGCTGGTGGTCCATGCCCGGGATGGCCTGGACGAGATCAGCATCGGCGACAACACCGAGGTGGCGGAACTCAAGGAGGGCGAGATCCAGCGCTTCGCCCTGCGCCCCGAGGATTATGGTCTGGCCCGCGCCCCCCTGGACGCCATCCGGGTCAAGGGACCGGAGGACAGCCTGGCCCTAGTCAAGGGCGTGCTGGCTGGTCAGCCCGGTCCGGCCCGGGACATCGTGCTGCTCAATGCCGGCGCGGCCATCTATGTCTCGGGCCTCACGCCCACGCTGGCCGAAGGGGTGCGCTGGGCGGCGGCGGCCATCGACAGCGGCGAGGCCCGGCACCGCTTCGAACGGCTGGTGGCCCTGACCCGGAGCTTTGCCTGAGTGGTGCCCGCCATGACCATGGCCGAGATCCCCGATATCCTGCGCAAGATCATGGACCGCAAGGTGGCGGAGGTGACCGAGCGGCGCCAGCGTCGGCCCTATGCGGTGCTCGAGGCGGAGCTAAGGTCAGAGCAAGGAGGGGGGCAGGATGCTGCCGCGATCGCCCTTGCCCCGCGCGGCTTCGCCGCCGCCTTGCAGGCCCGGGTGGCCGCCGGTCAACCGGCGGTGATCGCCGAGATCAAGAAGGCCTCACCCAGCAAGGGCGTGCTGCGGGAGGACTTCCACCCGGCGGAAATCGCTCGCGGCTACGAGCTTGGCGGGGCGGCCTGTCTGTCGGTCCTCACGGATCGGGACTTCTTCCAGGGCGGCGATGCCTACCTGCAAGAGGCCCGCGCCGCCTGCCGTCTGCCGGTGATCCGCAAGGACTTCATCCTCGACCCCTACCAGGTCCTGGAGGCCCGCCTGCTGGGGGCCGACTGCATCCTCCTCATCGCCGCCTGTCTGGACGATACCCGGATGGCGGAACTGAACGCCCAGGCCCTGGATCTGGGGATGGATGTCCTGATCGAGGTCCACGATCGGGCCGAACTGGAGCGGGCACTGGCCCTGCCGGGGAAGCTCATCGGCATCAACAACCGCGACTTGCGCAGCTTCCGGGTCAGCCTTGACACGACGCTGGGCCTGCTCGACGCCATCCCCCCCGAGCGCCTGCTGGTCACCGAGAGCGGTATTCTCTCGGCCGCCGATGTGGCCCTGATGCGCGGCCATGGCGTCCATGCCTTCCTGGTGGGCGAGGCCTTCATGCGCGCCCCGGACCCGGGGGCGGCCCTGGGGCGGCTCTTTTTTGCCAGTTGATACCGGCAGGATAAAAAGCGGCGATCTTTTAGATGAGTGCAGCGAGGTAACCCCATGAAGGCACGTGTCAAATGGCTGGAAGGCGTGACCATGGTCGGCGAATCCCCCAGTGGCCATGCCCTGGTGATGGATGGCCCCCCGGACTTCGGCGGCCGCAACCTGGGCCCCCGGCCCATGGAACTGCTCCTGCTGGGCATGGGGGGCTGCACGGAGTTCGATGTTCTGACCATCCTGCGCAAGGCCCGCCAGGAGGTCACCGGCTGCGAGGTGGAACTGGAGGCGGAGCGGGCCCCCGAGGACCCCAAGGTCTTCACCCGCATCCATGCCCATTTCATCCTCACCGGACGCCAATTGAGCGAGAAGCACGTGGAGCGGGCCATTGCCCTCAGCGCCGAGAAATACTGTTCCGCCTCCATCATGCTTGGGGCGACCGCCCAAATCACCCACGACTACGAGATTCGCGAGGGATAGGGGGCGTTGCCGGTCCGGCAGTCTCCTGGCCCCTCACAGCCAGCAGCATGGCCGCCTCCAGCCTGGCTGTTGGGAGTGATGCCACCGGAGAAGTGCCGGAGAAGTAACTGAAAAGTGCCGGGGAGGCGCCGGTCAGACCCAGTAGACGGTCCTGGTCATCACCTTGGACATTAGCCGCATGGCTAGCTTTATGGGCGCGGGCACTGTTGCCCCGCCGGCGGCCTGCGCCAGGTCGGCATGGTGGATCTCGTCCGCCTTCATCCGCTCCAGGATGGCCCGGGTCTTGAGGTCCTCGGCGGGCACCTGCGCAAGATGATCGTCCAGGTGGTCCTCCACCTGACGCTCCGTCTCCACCACGAAGCCCAGGCTCCACTTGTCTCCCGCCAGGCCGGCGGCGGCGCCTATCGCAATGGAGCCGGCGTACCAGAGGGGATTGAGGAGGCTGGTGCGATTGCCCAATTCCTCGATGCGTCCCTCGCACCAGGCCAGATGATCGTTCTCTTCCTGGGCCGAGCGCTCCATGCTACTGCGGGTTTCCGGCAGCTTCGCCGTCAGGGCCTGACCCTGATAGAGCCCCTGGGCGCAGACTTCGCCGGTATGGTTGATGCGCATGAGGCGGGCGACATGGCGTCGTTGCTGGTCCCCGAGTTCGGCGTCCGCCAGACCGGCGGCGGGATTGGGGCGCTCGGTGACCTGTGGCGGTCCAAACAGGGTGCGGATGGCCTGGTCGAGGCCGATCAGCAACTGGTCCGCGGGAGTGAAATCACGATTCTTCATGGTGGTTGGCAAGGTTCCGAGGTGGCGGGGTACCCAGGGTGGGTTTCAGGTTGAAGGTGATTCCGATCCGGCGAGTTGCCGGGCAATGACCTGCACCGGGTGCAGGACCTCGACCGCAAGGCCCGCTTCCCGGACCCCGGCGGCCAGGTGCAAGGCGCAACCGGTGTTGGTGGTGACCAGGATCTGTGCCCCCGAGGCGGCCAGGTGGGTTAGTTTGGGTTGCAGCAAGGCGTGGGAAAGACGTGGCTGCTGCAAAAGGTAGGTCCCGGCCGCGCCGCAGCAGAGGTCATTCTCCGGCAGGTCGGTCAGTTCGATCGCGGGAATCCGCCGCAGCAGGTCGCGGGCCGCGTCTGGATCGCGCAAGCGGTTGCGTTGGGAGCAGGGGACATGAATGGCGATCCGGCGGGGCAGGGGCTTCAGGGGGACGGTCGCCGGCCAGTCCAGATCGGCAAGCAGCCGGCAGATCTCCTGGGTGGCGGCCAGGGGTGGCTGAGTGCGCAGTTCCGCCACGCAGGCGCTGGCCAGACCCACCGCGGTGAGATCGGCGAAGGCCATCGCGTTGGTTTGTAAACGGTGATCGGCCGCCTGCGGCAAGCCATTGTGGCGATGCAGGCCGCCACAACAGGTCTGCCCCCGGGGGATGACGACCTCATAGCCCAGCCGGCGCAGGACCTGGACGCTGGCCTCGATGGCCCCCGGCTGGGCGGTGCGGGCGATGCAGCCAAGGAAGAGCCCGATGCGGCCACGGCTCGCCTCACCCCCGACCGCAACCGGGGGGATGCGGGGCAGGCCTGCCAATTGCTGGGATAGCCGGTGCAAGGCACCGATCGCTGGCCAGCGCGTGAGTCCGCTCCCGGCCACCAGGCGTGCCAGGCCGATCCCGCGGTAGAGCTGGGCCGCCGCCCCGGTCAGGGCGGCCGCGCCCGGACTGGCCAGTAACGAAAGCCAGGCCTGGTGCAGGCCCCGACGCCAAGTGGGCCGGCTTTGCCAATGCGCCGCCCGGGCATCATCCATCAGGCTGGCGAAGGGCACCAGCGTGGGGCAGGCTCGCTCGCAGGCCAGGCACTCCAGACAAGTATCCAGATGCTGACGGAGTGCGGGGGTGTCATTCAGTTCCCCCTCCGCCCAAGCCTGGATCAGGGCAATACGTCCGCGGGGGGACTCGGCTTCCTGGCGTGCCAGGCGATAGGTCGGGCAATGTGGCAGACAGAGGCCGCAGCGGACGCAACGGTCGGCGACCGTGGCCAGATCTCTGGCGGAGGCGATGGCATTCAAGGCTGGGGTTCAGGCGGGCTAGAAAATTGGATGGTTAGCGGTCAGACCCCGGCGGAGTCAGGCATTTTCAGGGGTGTGGCGAGCCTCTCACACAAGTCAGTCACCAGGGACTGGGAGCCAAATTCCGATTCTGATCTCCCGGGCGGGGGTGGCTGACCAGAGCTGCACATGACGCCAGCCTGGCGAACAGGTTTCATCGGTGCCGGCTAATGGTACCCTGTCCCTTAACTCCGGGTTCATTCGGCGAGGCGAGATCCATCATGTCCTACTACCGCTATCACGTCTTCATGTGCGCCAACCGGCGCGAGGATGGCAGCCAATGCTGCGCCCAGTATGGCGCCGACGAGCTGCGCCGCTATCTCAAGGGGCGCACCAAGGAGCTGGGTATTGCCGGCGAGGGGGGAGTGCGCATCAACAGCGCGGGTTGCCTGGCGCGTTGCGATGAGGGTCCGGTCCTGGTCGTCTATCCGGAGGGCGTCTGGTACACCTATGTCGACCGGGAGGACCTGGAGGAAATCCTGCAACACCACCTGCTGGAAGGTGGTGTCGTCGAGCGGTTACGACTGCCGGGCTGACTCGCGCCCTGTCGGGGAGCGGTTTTTGGGCCGGCCCTGACTTTCCCCCGCTGCCGGGCAGCGTCGCGGCCATCGGCCCGAACGGCTCGCGATGCCGCGGGCGAAACTATTGCCATCCGAAACGCCCTCCTATAGAATCCGCGGTCTTTCCCATTTCGACTCTTTATCCAGGCCCTGGAGCAACGGACATGACGACTGTGAGTGCCAAGCCCGCGGAGGTCCGCCGCGAGTGGTATTTGATCGACGCCGAAGGCAAGACCCTCGGGCGTCTCGCCACCGAGTTGGCGCGCCGTCTACGCGGTAAGCACAAACCCTGCTACACGCCCCATGTGGACACTGGCGATTATCTGGTGGTGGTCAATGCCGACAAGATTCGTGTGACCGGCAATAAGCTGGCCGACAAGATGTACCACCATCACACTGGTTACATTGGCAGCCTCAAGTCGATCTCGCTGGAGAAATTGTTGGCCAAGTCCCCGGAGCGGGTGATCAACCATGCCGTCAAGGGCATGATGCCCCGTGGTCCCCTGGGCCGTGCCATGCTCTCCAAGCTGCGGGTCTACGCCGGCCCCGAACATGCCCACGCCGCCCAGCAGCCCAAGCCGCTGGATTTTTAGGATCAGGTAACCTCTCATGTCGCAAATTCATTACGCCACTGGTCGCCGCAAAAGCTCCGCGGCCCGTGTCTATCTGACGACCGGATCAGGCAAGATCGTCGTCAACGACCGTCCCCTTGACAACTTTTTTGGCCGCGAGACGGCGCGGATGGTCGTGCGTCAGCCCCTCGAAACCGTCGACATGCTGAATCGGGTGGACGTCAAGGTTAGCGTCACGGGTGGTGGGACCACGGGTCAGGCGGGCGCCATCCGTCATGGTATCGCCCGGGCCCTGGTTGAGTATGATGAGGCCATGCGCCGGCCCTTGCGTCAGGCGGGCTTCCTCACTCGCGACGCCCGTGAGGTCGAACGTAAGAAGGTTGGTCTCCACAAGGCGCGCAAGCGTCCGCAGTACAGCAAGCGTTAACCTTAGCCTTTGGTGCGGCCATCGTTGTTTCGCGGCCTTTCATCCGCGTAAAACCTAGTCTCTTAAAAATCGCGACCGCACTCCTTAACGCTATAAACAACTTATTTGGGGGATCGTCTAGCGGCAGGACAGCGGACTCTGACTCCGTTAACCGAGGTTCAAATCCTCGTCCCCCAGCCAACTTCAGGCCCGCCTCGTGCGGGCCTTACTTTGTCCGGTTTCCGAGTTATCCGCCGAACTCCATGCCAATTCGGTTAGATCAGGCTTAGGGTGTGTCCTCTGTCGGGACTGGGTTCTGACGTGGCGTGCATGCAACGTATTGGAGCTTCCTGACGGGTCTCGGACCTACAAATACACCGTCTCTGGAGCGGCAAGCAGGCTTTTTGAGCCGTGTTTGCCATGGTTCATCCTTGGGTCAGGGTGATTAAAAATTAACCATAACAAACAGTTGTGACATGGTTAAGTCTCGGATGTTGGGTATCTGCAACAGTTGCGCAAACTGTATCTTTTTTAGAAAAAACTGTTGCGTCATCCCCCTTGCTGGTCTATCATTCTCCTCACACGCATAACGCGTATAGCTTTTCAGCAGTCCATACTGGCAAATCAGCAACAGTGGAGAAAACCATGAACAAGAAACTCGTTACCCTGGCCGTCGCCGCCGCCATGGCCGCGCC
>JAHDND010000034.1 GCA_018435665.1 Candidatus Thiosymbion sp.
CCGCAGCCGGTCGACATGGGCCAGCAGGGTGTCGATCATGGTGTTGCCGACAAAGAAGATCCGCTCCTCACCCACCCCGGCCCGGCGCATGTTGGCGTTGGCAAACTCGCTGGTGGTGAAGAACCAGTTGGTGATGCTGTCCGTCACCATCCGGTTGATCTCCTCCGGCATGGTCCAGTCGCCGGAACGAATGCCGCCCTCGACATGGGCTACCGGCACGCCCAGCTTCTGGGCGGCGATGGCGCAGGCCATGGTCGAGGTCACGTCCCCCACCACCAGGCACAACCGGGCGGGGGCCTCCAGCAACAGCCGCTCGTAGCGGGTCATGATCGCTGCCGTCTGCTCCGCCTGGGTGCCGGAGCCGACCTCCAGATTCACGTCTGGCGCCGGAATGCCCAACTGTTCGAAAAAGGCCCCCGACAGCCGCGGGTCATAGTGCTGGCCGGTATGCACCAGGCGGTAGCGCAAAGGGCCGCCCGTCGTTGCCCGCGCCTCCAGGGCGCGGATGATGGGGGCAACCTTCATGAAGTTCGGCCGGGCGCCGGCGATGAGGTCGATAAGCATGCTCAGCCCTCCAGCCCCTGGGCCACCGCGATGGTCACCCGACTCACCTCCAGGATCTCCTCCAGCGGGATCGGCGGGGCGACCGCCTCCCCGGCGACGCGGGCGCGCAGGGCCTGGACGAAGGCGGCGGCACAGGCTTGCTGGCCCTTGTCCTGGCGCCACAGGTTCAGCTTCTTGAAGCCCGGCCAACCGAAGCCGGTGAGCTTGCGGAAATTATCCAGTTGCAACACCCGCCCGGCGGCGAAGACCTCCAGCCGCTCCTTAGGGAAGGCCTTGCTGCCGTTGGCCAGGTAGAGGATGGTCCCCAGGGAGCCATCGGCAAACCCCAGGCTGATGCTCACCGAATCCCGCGTCGGGGCGTCCAGTGCCAGCGCCTCCGCGCGGCCGATAGGCGCCCCGGCCAGAAAGCGCAGCAGGTCGATGAAGTGACAGGCCTCGCCGATGATCCGGCCCCCGCCCACCGCCGGGTCCTGGGTCCAATGGTCCGCCGGGATCGCCCCGGCGTTGACCGTCATCACCAACGCCTTCGGCCCCGTCACCCCCGCCAGCAGGGTCTTGATCTTTTGCACCTGCGGCGCAAACCGCCGGTTAAACCCCACCATCAGCAAGGGCGCCACCGCCTTACTCCCCTCCCCCCCCGCGGGGGAGGGGTCGGGGGAGAGGGGGCGTGCCGGATCGCCACCGCCCACCACCCCCTCGATCTCCGCCAACTCCCCCAGTGTCAAACACAAGGGCTTCTCAACGAACACCGCCTTTCCCGCCGCCAGGCCCTGGGTCACCAGCCGCGCATGGCTGTCATGCCGCGTGGTGATCACCAGCGCCGCCGTGCCGGCGTCGGCGAACAGGGCCTCGGTGTCCGTGGTGGTGCGCTCGAAGCCAAACTTGCGCCCGGCATGCACCCCGCTGACCCCGCCGCTGGAGGCCACGGTGCGCAACACCGCCCCCGCGGCCTTGAAGGCCGGGATCAAGACCCCGGTGGCGTAGTTGCCGGCACCGATGAAGCTGACACTGGGCACCGCGGCCGGGGCGGTGGCCGGGGCCGCCCTCTCGGCGAGGACGGTGGCAGGGGCAGACCCCGCGGCCGGGGCGACCGGCCCCCGCGCCCCCTCGCCCTTTAACTCCACCGTCCGCGCCCGTAGCCGTTCCTCCTCCCCGCCGGGATACTCCAGGATGATCCCCAGCGACGGCTCGGCCCCGGCCACTACCGCATAGGCCCGCTCCGCCTCTTCCAGGGGAAAGCGATGCGACACCAGCGGCGCCACGTCCAGGCGTCCGGCAGCCAACAGGTCCAGCACCGCCTCGAAGTTGCGCTGCTCGGTCCAGCGCACGAAGCCGATGGGGTAGTCCAGCCCTTGCGCCTCATAGCGCGGGTC
>JAHDND010000171.1 GCA_018435665.1 Candidatus Thiosymbion sp.
GCGACCGGGGTCGCTGGCAGGGTCATGGGTTGGCTGGGGGCGGTTGCCGCTGGCCGCTGGGCGGTCGGCGGCGCGGCCAGGGCGGCGGCGCGGTCGTAACAGGCCAGGCGCTCCCGGTCACCGGGAATGGCGGCGCAGGAGGCAAAGTCCGCGGCCAGGGCCGCTCCGGGAAGGAGGGTCACCAGGCCCAGACCGAGGCCGAGACCCAGAACCGGCGCCAGGGTCAGAAGCGGTTGTGACGCTGAAGGAAGCCGCGGGACCTTGTTCATCTCATTGTTGTATTGGTCTTTTCAGTTCAAAAGGATCCGAACAGAGTCCCCAGGACGATCACGGCCACCAGCGCCAGGAGGGCACCCAGGATACCGACCATGACGATATCCAGGTAGCTGTCGCGATGGGTGACGCCGCACACGGCGAACAGGGTCACCACGGCGCCGTTGTGCGGCAGGCTGTCCAGGGTTCCCGAGGCGATGACGGCAACCCGGTGGAGCAGCCCGGGGTCCATGCCGATGGCCGTGGCCATTTGCAGGTAGGTGGCCCCCAGCGACTCCAGGGCGATGGTCATGCCGCCGGAGGCCGACCCGGTCAGGGCCGACAGGAGGGTGGTGCTGACGGCCAGGGACACCAGGGGGCCGCCCTCGATGCTCAGCACCCATTCCCGCACCAGTTCAAAGGCCGGCAGGGCGGCGACCACCGCGCCGAACCCCACCAGGCTGGCGACGCTCAGGGCCGGTAGCACGGAGGCATTGGCGCCGGCATCCATGCTCTCCCGTACCTGGACCAGGCGGCTGGCGTTCGTCAGCAGCAGGACCAGGATGGCGGTAAAGAGGGCAATGATCACCGACCAGATACCGCCGACGACCTGCAGAGAGGTTGGTCCCCAGCGTTCCTCGCCCAGGAAGGAAAGATCGAGTCTTGGCAGCACGACGAGGGACATGAGCAGATTGACCAGGATCACCACGATCAACGGCAGGAAGGCGATCAGGGTCGAGGGCTGATCGGGGCTGCGGTGCCCATGATGCATCTCCGCGGGGTCAAAATTCTGGACTACCGAGCTCCGCTCCCGAATGAGGGGGTCCTCCGCGGCACCGTCTGGATCCGAACTGCAGGACTCAGGAGGGGCGGCTGGCTGTACCTGGCGTTTAACCTTGGCCACCCTGAGCCCCATCCACCAGAGCCCGAAGACCAGCATGATGACGGAGGCGATGAGGCCCAGACCTGGCGCCGCAAAGGGCGTGGAGCCAAAGAAGGGCATGGGGATGGCGTTTTGAATCGCCGGGGTGCCGGGCATGGCCGACATGGTGAAACTGGCGGCCCCCAGCCAGATGGCGCCGGGGGCCAGGTGTCCCGGAATGCCGGCATCCCGGAACAAGGCCAGCGCCATGGGCGCCAGGACGAAAAAGGCCACGAACAGGCTGACCCCGCCATAGGTCACCAGCGCCCCGGCGAGCACCACGGCCAGGACCGCATGGCGAGGACCCAGCTTGCCGCTCATGAAACGCGCGATGGCCGTGACCGAGCCGCTATCATCCATCAGCTTGCCAAAAAGGGCGCCCAGCAGGAAAAGCGGGAAGAACTGGGCCAGGAACCCGGCGGTACTATCCATGAAGGTGTGGGTCCAATGGGCCAGCAGGGGCTCCATGGCAAAGAGGGCGGCGACCAGGGCCGCGGCCGGGGCCAAGAGCAGAACGCTCCAGCCGCGGTAAGCCAAGCCGATGAGCAGTGTCAGCGCGATAAAAATGCCGAGGAGACCCATAGGTAATCCTGAAGGATGGTTCGCGGCCCGCGGGAGGGACGGTTGAAAAGAAGACGTGGGCCAGGCGCGGTCAGCGGCGGGGGGGCGCTGATGGGCCCTTGGGGTTGCCGATGGCTAATCACCACGGACGCTCGCCCGTCGGTGGCAAAACCCCGCCGCCAGGCGACCCGCGAGCCACGGGTCGTCAGGCGCGTTGGCCGGTCAGTTACTGAAACTGCCCCGGGCGTGTTCATCCACCAGGACGCCACCCAGGGCGCCGACACCGGCACCGATCAGGGCGCCGGTGCCGGCATTACCGCTAAAGGAGCCGATGATGGCGCCACTGCCCGCGCCC
>JAHDND010000257.1 GCA_018435665.1 Candidatus Thiosymbion sp.
CCTCTAGAAGGCGGTAGACGCTTCCTGAGCAGGGGGGATCAAAAACCAAATCCGGTCGACAGTGGCGTCCTGGACCCTCTCGACCGCTCAGAGAGAACATTAAACGCATCGCCTGGCTAACTGAACCGGACACCGTTGCCTTGCGCGTTACTCGCTTCGAACCCTACGAGGTCAGCTTGACCAGCATCCCGGCAGATGCCGGCGCCCGCGTGGTCAGAAGCCATGCCACCCGGCGATTCCCCGTCAACCTCCGCGCCGCTACCCAGGGTGAGCGGATCACCGCTATCGAGACTCGCATCATGGACCAGTTACGTCATGGGAGGATCGCCGCGTGAGCGCATCAAAAAAACTCCGGGACCAGCTCGATAGTTTGCGCCGCGCCCTGCCTGCCGCCCGCGTGGAGCTGACCGCAACGCTTAATGAACTGGAATCCATCAAGCTGCGCCTGGATCACCTCCGGTCAGCGCCACTCGCCCGTGGCGATGCCGTTGTCCTCATGGGCAAGGCTATTGGTGATGCCCAGGAGCGCGCCCGCCAGCATCCGGTCATGGCGGATGCCTGGCGATGGTTACTCAACGCCCCTGGCCTGGCCCTGGCTGGTGATGACGCTTCAGACCTATCACCCCTCCGCGCCGGGCATAAGCCGGATGAGGCCGGGCTTGCTTTGCTCCTCCTCATGATTGATCCCATGAAAGCCGCATCGGCCCTGCTGCCCGCCCTGTCCGAAGACCCGGCCAAGCCTGCCGGCCCGCCCATCAGTGAGCGCGTCAAGGAGATCGCAACCCTGAGTGCCCGGCAGGCTGAGTTGGAAGAGCAACGCCAAGGTATCGAGGCGGTCCTGGTGGCGGCTGGCGAAGACCTTGACCGCTACCGCCCCAAGCCCGGCAAGCCTGGCCCAAAAGATGGCGACACGCTCGAACCCTTCCGCGATCACCGCGGCATCATGGTCCGGCCCACTTGGCGCGTTCTGCCTATGCCGGGTGATGAACATGGCGCGACGACAAGCGGATGGACGTATCCAGCAATTGACGCCGATCCCGGCGATGACCCGCGTTTTGCCCGCGGGAAGTCTAGGAAATAACTGATTACCTCTACCCCGAGCCAGCGCGGGGGACTTGGTTGTAGGTCGGGAGCACGCTGGCACCTATTCAACGAGCATCGGGCGCTGGGTTTCCACGGCGCCCATGTAGCCGCCAGTCTGGACCGTCTCCTCCCCAGGCTAGCGGCACCCCCGCCGCCAGCCCGTAGATTTCCCTGCGGGCTTGGCGGCACCTAATTGCAAAAGGTAGTCCGGGATTACCTTTTACCCCCGAGGCCATGACCAGACTCACGCGATTGCACCTCCTGACCATGGCCACCGTTCCACCACCCCCTGGAGCAGCATTATCCATGGCCACCACGAACCCAACTATTACTGGCGGATGGAACCTCATCGTTCCGGCTGGCGATGAATTCCTCCTCACCCTGCCCCAAGCCGCTCAAACCGTCTTTGTCGCGACCGGCAGCGATGACGACTCCGACACCGACACCGATCCTCAGCCGCCAGCCGCGGGCATCTTGGGCCATGCTCTAGCCGCGGGCCAGGATGGCATGAGCAGGGCTCTACTAGGCCCTGGTCCAGTGTTCGCCCGATGTGTGGATTCCAGCGCAAGCGTGGTCCTGGCACTGAATGTCTGGACGCCCGCCGAATGACCGAGGCCACCTCCGCTCCTGAACTCAAGCCAGGCCGCGGGGGCGCCCGCCCTGGATCAGGGTCTAAAGCCTCAAGAAGCGGCCAAGCGATCCGGGACCAGCATCGCCACCGTCAGGCGGCGGCGGTCAGCGTGGCTTTAGAGCTGGTGCTGATGGCTTGACAGGTACGGCAAGCCAGTAGGATGATTGGAACCGTCCGCCGGGGACGCCAATCCCCGACGGCAAAGCCCGACCGCAGACACGGCCCGGCACCGGCAGGAAGAATCATACCCTATCCATGGGCGCCCTTGCGCATCCTGCCCACCCGCCCTCAAGCGGTCGGTCCCATCATCCACGATTGGAGACCGATCATGACTACCGTCACCTTCAACCTTGACGACGCCATCCGCCGCCTGAATGGCGACCTGTCTTTCTGCCTGCGCGTCCATGCACTCGACATGGCCAGGGAACGCCTGACCATCGCCCGGTTCCTCGCCCGGAACTGTGAACTCCTGGAGGTCAAGCGCCTCGCCGCCCGCGCCAAAGCCGTGGTCCGGTTCATGGAGGTACAACGTCCATGAGAATCCGCGCCTATCCTATGGAAAGCTCTTCCCTCCTGCCAGAAGGCGGTTATAGCCCTTATGAGCCCGGTCTTGGCCTCATCATGTACGAATCTGGTCATGCTGAGCCAGAAGACATGGTGAACGACACCCTGACCGCTATCCTGGAACTAGGGGAGCTTATCGACAGCCGAGTGCTACGTCAGGCCGCGGGACAACTGGCCGGCGCCGCCAGTTTCGCCAAAGATCGAGGAGAAGAAGCGGCGCATACCGCCCTGGCACACGCGGCACATGGCCTTGACGATCTGGCCCGATCCTGGCTGGGGCATCCTGATGACGTGGCCGCCAGTATCGAGGCCATGAGGCCATGACCCCAATCCGAATCTGACCCACCAAGCCCGCCGAGTGCGGGCTTTTTCTTGCTCACCACCTAGTGGCGACCAGCCTGTTACGCTCCCGCGTTACGTCAGTTACGTCAGCTGTAACGGCACCCGTAACGGCTAAACGCCTTTAGAATCAATGACGTTACGCCTGTTACGCCAGTTACGTCAAAAAAATGCTTAGGCGAGTGCCAGAGTGCCAGCCATCGGCCCGGCTGGCGGGTACCAGTCCGATGGTACCCAGGGAGACAGGTACCAGTCCCATGGTACCCAGGGCAGGGCAGGTACCATGCCCATGGTACCCAAGAGCGGTCATTTCCCCAGACACCAGCAACGACGCGGGCTCTGGGGTAAAGGCAGGTACCAAAACAGGTACCATCGACTGCACGCGAAAGGCGCGAATTGACGCGATTGAAACAAAAAGGCCAGGGTTTTAACCTGGCCTAAGTCATTGATCTGGCGGAGAGAGTGGGATTCGAACCCACGGAAGGCTTACGCCTTCACTTGATTTCGAGTCAAGCCCGTTCGGCCACTCCGGCACCTCTCCGAATGCGTGATAGCCCGAAATGGGCTGTGTCACTGGCCAGGCGCATTATACGAATGCCCTGAAGAAATGCATGCGGTAAAAATCATCCGAAGTCAGGAACCAGCCGCCAAGACGATGGCGACCAGGGTCACGGTTTCGATGATCTCGATCAGGGCGCCGGCCGTGTCGCCGGTGGTGCCGCCGATGCGGTTGATCATGGTCCGGCGCAACGTGATGAAGCAGATTAAAGTGCCGACCAAACCCACCGCACCTGCTGTCCCTCCGCCCAGCAGGACCAGGAGGCCCACCGTGAACAGGACTGCTTTGGCCGGCCCTGAGGACAGGCCGGAGGCCAGGGCGGCGCCAAGCCCCCCGGGGCGGACGTAAGGGGTGGTCAGGAATAGCAAGGGCAGGGCGGTCCGCCCCATGAGCGGGGCCAGGAGCAGGGGTAAACAGGTGCCGGCCTCAAACGGCGCGGCCTTCAGCAGTTCGGCCATGGCGGAGAATTTGAGCAGCAGGACCAGCACCAATCCGGTCACGCCCTGGGGACCGCTGCAGGGGTCCTTCATCAGGGCCAGGGTGCGCGCCCGGTCACCCCGGCCGCCGGCCCAGGCATCGATCATGTCGGCGAGACCATCCAGGTGGAGGGCGCCCGTGAGGCTGACCCACAATCCGAGGAGTAGGGCGGCCGCCAGGATCGGTCCTTCGCTGGCCAGCAACCAGGCGCCGGCGTTGAGCAATCCGCCCAGCAACAGCCCGACCAGGGGGTAGTAGAGCAGGGACCGGCCCAGATCGGCCGCCGACAGTTCCCCCGTGAGGCGCACGGGGAGGCGGGTCAGAAATTGCAGGGCGATGAGGAAGGGGCGAATCATCAGGACTTGGCGTTAAGGTGAAAGTCGGTATCCAGGCGCTGGGCGCGCAGCCCCGTGGCGGTCTGGTCGAGCCGGGATGCGGGTCAGGCTGGCATGGCCGACCTCCAGTTTCAGCAGGCGCCCCAGGGGGTGATCGGATAGGGCGCAGAGAATCACCCGGATGACGCCCCCATGGCTGATGACCAGAAGCCGCTCCCCGGCGGTCAGCGCCTGTTCGGTCAGGTCCTTCCAGGCGGCCAGGACGCGGGCCTGGAAGGCGGGCAATGATTCCCCGCCGGGTGGGGGATGCGCTATTGGGTCGGCCCAAAACTGCCCCAGGGCCTGGGCATCGGTCTCCATCAGGTCCGCGGCACTCCGCCCCTCCCAAGCGCCGAAGTCCAGCTCCACCAGGCGCGGGTCCAGGCTCAGGGGGAGATCCAGGTGGTGGCTCAAGGCCCGTGCGAAGTCGGCGCAGCGGATCAGGGGCGAGGCGATGATCCGGTCCCATTGCCGGCGGGGGTCTTGGTGTTCCACCAGTCTTCCAAAGAGACTGTGAGGACTAAGACAGTCCCCTTGTCGGCGTAGGTCTTGGTATCCCGCCGGGGCTGCCGGATGAAAGTAGCTGCCACTTTCATCCGTCGGGGTGGTTAGAGAGGGGCAAGGATCGCTGGCGACAGCCGCCCACATCTGCCGCCAGCCCTCGTCCGTCAGGGGATCGTCGGTTCGGCCACGAAAGCGGTTACCGCCGCGGGTCTCACCGTGACGCAACCAGTCGATACAGCTCGTCGGGGTCATTGGGACCTCATGAGTGGGTGATCGCGGTCGTTGGGCTCTCATAAGCGGCTAGTCGGGATCGTTGGGGCCTTACTGGCCAGTGGTTGAGATCGTTGGGTCTCACGAGCGGCTCGGCGTGATCATTGGGATCTTACTTGCAGGTAGTTGATGTCATCGGGGCCTTACAAGCGGGTGGAGACCTGAGCCTCGGCGAAGGTCGCCATCTCGTTGTGCAGGGCGCAGGCCAGGCGGAGCAAGGGGACGGCAACAGCAGCACCGCTGCCTTCGCCCAGGCGCAGGCCCAGGTCGAGGAGGGGTGTGGCCGCCAGGGCCTGGATGACCGCGGCATGGCCGGGTTCCGCCGAGGCGTGGCCGTAGAAGAACCAGTCCGCGACGTCGGGCTGGATGCGGGTGGCGACCAGGGCGGCAACGGAGCTGATGAAGCCATCCACCAGTACCGGCAGGCCCATGTGGGCGGCGGCCAGGTAGGCGCCGGTGAGGGCGGCGATCTCAAAGCCGCCGAGGCGGCGTAGGGCCTCCAGGGGCGAGGCGAGGCTGCCAGCATGGTGGTCCAGGGCCCGCTGGATGACGGCGGCCTTGTGGGCAACGCCCCGCGGATCGAGCCCGGTGCCGGGTCCCGCCAGGGTCGTGGGGCTAGCTTCGAGCAGGGCACAGGCCAGGGCGGCGGCGGCCGTGGTGTTGGCGATCCCCATCTCGCCGCCGATGAAGAGCTGGCAGTCCGCCAGGCGGGCGCGTTCAGCGGCGTGACGACCCGCCCCCAGGGCCAGGGCGAGCTGATGCTCGGTCATGGCCGGCTCCTGGGTAAAGTTGGCGGTGCCCGGGCCCAGGATCTGATCCTTGACCCCGGCCTCTGGCTCCAGGGTCAGGGCGGTGCCGAGGTTGATGATCTCCAGCTCGGCCTCCAGGGCCCGGGCGGCCACACAGATGGCGGCGCCACCGCGGGCGAAGTTCCGGATCATCTCGATGGTGACGGCCTGGGGGAAGGCGGAGACGCCCTCCGCCGCCACGCCGTGGTCGCCGGCGAAGATGGTGATCCAGACCCGGTCCAGGTGGGGATGCGGGGTCCCTTGCAGGGCCGCGAGGCGCACGGCGACGGTCTCCAGTAATCCCAAGGAACCCGGGGGCTTGGTCAGGACCGCCTGGCGGTCCTCCGCTGCCTGCCGGGCCGCGGCATTGGGGGTGGCCGCCGGGACCCGCAGCCAGTCACTGCGCGTTGCCGCGAGTTCGTCCGGGAAGGCGTTCGGGAAGGCGCCTGGAAGGGCGTCAGGAAAGGCGGGTGGCCGGCCAGCGGCAAAGGCATCCGGGTAGTCGAGGGGAGAGGGGGGTTCGCTGCCCGGATCGAAGTTCGGATTGAAGTTCTGATCGAAGGTCGAACCGGGGGTCTGTTCGAGGATTGGATCCGGGCTGGGGTCTAGGGGTGATGTGACTGTGCCGTCGCCGTGGTTTCCACTATTGCGAATGATTTTGCTGTTGTTATCGCTGTAGCTATTGCTATTCAAGAGAGTGCCTGACTTGGTGAGGTGGTCTGATGAGTGGAAGTACCCGCCACTAGCAAACGTCGGGGTCCCGGGGGGCACCCCCAATGCCGCGGCCCGGCAGGCGGCGGAGGACCGCCAGGCGGTCCTGACCAACGTGGTTCACTATTCGCCATGATCAGTAGGAGGTTGCGGCGTTTCGTTTCCGTGTCGACACGAACCGGGTGGCTGAGGTTTCAACCGGGCCCACCTTTCAGCGACAGCGGCAGACCGACGACGGTGAGGATGACCTGATCGCAGAGGGGGGCGAGGTCCTGGTGTAACTGGCCGGCGGCATCATCGAAGCGGCGGCCGAGTTCGCCCATGGCGATCCCCCCCAGGCCGGTCTCGTTGCTCACCAGGATGAGCCGTCCCGGCAGGGTCGGCAGGAGCTTGAGCAGGGCTGCACGCTCTCGGTCCAGGGCCTCGCCATCCGCGGCCAGCAACAGATTGGTCAGCCATAGGGTCAGGCAGTCGACGAGCAGACAGCGCCCCGGGTCGGCATGGGCCTGGAGGGCCGCCGCCAGGTGGATGGGCTCTTCGACCAGGCCCCAGGAGGCCGGCCGCCGGGCGCGGTGGCGGGCGATACGGGGGTGCATCTCCGCGTCCCCGGCGGTGGCGGTCGCGAGGTAGGTGACCGGCAGACCGCTCTCCAGAGCCAACCGCTCCGCCACCTGGCTCTTGCCGGAGCGGACACCACCCAGAACCAGGGCCCGGAATGGCTCGGCCGGCGCGTTGGCACTTATGTCCGATGGCGATGCCGTTGCCGATGGTGATGCCAGTGGGGGTACCTGTACGCTTCTATTGCTTGCCGAGCTTCCAATGCTTGCCAAGGTGGAAGCAGCCGGAGCGGTCATCGCTGGGGTTGTGATTTCTACGCTACCGATTCTCAAAGAAGCCAGCCAGCACGGGTCGAGATGCTGGTCGACGGCATCGGCCAGCCGGTCGAAGGTCGCCTCGCGCAGGGCCTGATAATCACTGACATCCGCCTTGTCCAATCCGGCCCAGGCGAGCAGGGCGGTGCAAGCGGCGGGGGTGTCGAAGAGGCCGTGCAGGTAGGTACCCAGTATCTGGCCATCGCCGCTGAGGGCCCCATCCGGGACCTGGTCCAGATACACCGCTGGCCGCTCCAGGTCCGGACCCTGGGTGACCCCAGCGTGGATCTCGTAACCGGAGACGGGTATCCCGGCCGGTGACTTGGCCCCACCACTGCTCCTGAAATCAGGTGGAGCGACATACCAGGACTCGCCCAAGGTCAGGTGGCCTCGCACATTGCGTAACTGCTTTTCCGGCGCCAGGGTCGTCTCCAGGTCGAGCAGTCCCAGGCCGGCGCTGGAACCCGGGGGCCCTTCCAGGCCAAGGGGGTCATGGATCTGGTTGCCGAGCATCTGGTAGCCGCCGCAGATGCCGATGACCTTGCCGCCGTAGCGCAGATGGCGCCGGATCGCCGCCTCCCAGCCCTGCTGGCGCAGCCAGGCGAGGTCGGCGCGCACGCTCTTGGAGCCGGGCAGGATGATGAGATCGGCGGGCGGGAGATCCCGGCCGGGGCCAATGAAGTCCAATTCGACCTGGGGGTGCAGGCAGAGGGCGTCGAAGTCGGTGCGATTGCTCAGGCGGGGGAGGCTGGGTACCAGGATGCGTAGACTTGCCGGGGTCGGGTTTCGTGTCGGCTGCTGGTACCCGGAACCAGTCGTATCCCAATCCTCATCGCCACCCGTCGTGCCCCGATCCTTCTGAACCTTACCGGAGACCGCCTGGCCAGGCCGGGACGGCGGGCGTGCCAGCCCGTCCTCCGCCTCCAGCGCCAGGCCGGGCAGGAAGGGCAGCACGCCGAGGACGGGCTTGCCGGTGCGCTGCTCCAGCCAGTCCAGGCCGGGTTGCAGGAGGGCCAGGTCGCCACGGAAGCGGTTGATGATAAAGCCCTGGACCCGGTCGCGCTCGCTCGCGGAGAGCAATTCCAGGGTGCCGACGATGTGGGCGAAGACCCCGCCGCGGTCGATGTCGGCGATCAGTACCACCGGGCAGTCCACCGCCTCGGCGAAGCCCATGTTGGCGATGTCCTGGGCGCGCAGGTTGATCTCGGCGGGGGAGCCGGCACCCTCGACCAGGACGACATCGTACTGGTCGGTCAGACGGCGGAAGGACTCCAGCACCGCCACCCGGGCCTGGGCCTTGTAGCCCTGGTAGTCGCGGGCGTTCATGGTGGCGACGGCGCGACCCTGGATGATCACCTGGGCGCCGGTGTCGGTATTGGGCTTGAGCAGCACCGGGTTCATGTCGGTGTGGGGCTGGAGACCGCAGGCTATTGCCTGGGCCGCCTGGGCCCGGCCGATCTCGCCGCCGTCGACGGTGACGGCGCTGTTGAGGGCCATGTTCTGGGGCTTGAAGGGGGCGACGCGCACCCCCTGGCGGGCCAGCCAGCGGCACAGGGCCGTGACCAGCAGGCTTTTACCGGCGTCAGAGGTGGTCCCCTGGATCATCAGGGCCGGGGTCTTCATGGCCGGCTCTCCGCTGCCGGCCGGGCCAGGTCGGCGAGGGCCCGCTCCAGCCGCGCCCAGTCCGCCTCACTCCCGGGCAGGCCCAGGCGCAGACTGGTCCAGTCCACCTCACGCCCGGCGGGGTCCATAGGCGGACTGGTCCAATCCACCTCTCTCCCCGGGAGGTTCAGGCGCAGGCTGGCCCCGTCTGCCTCATGCCCTGTGAGGCCCGGACCCAGGGGGATCCCGTCCGCCTCACGCTCGGGGAGGGCCGGATGCAAGCTGGCCCAGTCCCCATAGCCTCCGGTGAGGCCCGGATGCAGGCTGGCGGGCTGATGAAAGAGACGCGTCAGGATCCCCTGGCGGGCCAGGTCCTGCTGGAGACGGGGCGCTGTCGGAGTCAGAACCCATTGAAAGAGGGCGCACCCGCCCGCGGGGGTGAGGTCGTGGCGGGTAAGCAGGTCACGTAGGCGTTCACCTGCGGCGGTCAGGCGGGGCCGTGCCTGCGCCTGCCAGTCACCATCGGTCAGGGCCAGCCGGGCGGCCCAGCGCGTCGGGGCATTGACGGTCCAGGGTCCCAGCCGGTGCCGCAAGGCCGCGAGCAGCGTCGGATGGGCGGCCACGAAGCCCAGGCGGGCCCCAGCCAGGCCGAAGAATTTGCCCAGGGAGCGCAACACGATCAGGCCGGGGCGCGCCGTGAAGGGGCACAGGCTGTCTTCCGGGGTGACGTCCATGAAGGCCTCATCGACCACCAGCCAGCCGCCGCGGGCAGCCAGCCGGTCGTGCCAGTCCAGCAGGCGTTCTGGGGAGAAACGCACGCCGGTGGGGTTGTTGGGGTTGATCACCACCAGGACATCGCAGGCCGTGAGGGCATCGTCGGCAAAGTCTTGGACGGTGTCACCGCCCGGCATGGCGGTGCCATCGCCCAGCGTGGCGGTGGGCGAGCCTGACCCGTCCCCCTCTCCCCAACCCTCCCCCGCCTGGGGGGAGTGGGCTAGAGCGCCAGTCCTCACCAACCCGGCAAAGCGTGCGGCCGAGCTGTGCCCGACGCTCGGGGAGGGGGCCAAAGTGCCAGTTCTCACCAACCCGGCCGCGGTGACGGCCGTGACCTCATGACCGGCACTTTGCCAGGCGGCGGAATGCTCGGCGTAGGTGGGGGACAGGATCCGGACACGGGACGGCGGGCGCAGCCGGGGCAGGGCCAGGATCGCTGCCTGGGAGCCGGCGACGGGCAGGAGGTGGTCGGCGTCGTAATAGGCTCGGGCCGCCGCTTCCAATCCATCCTCGTCCTCCGGCAGCCGTGACCAGGCCGCGGCCGGCACCGCGGGCACCGGCCAGCCCTGGGGATTGATGCCGGTGGAGAGGTCCAGCCACTGCTCCAGGGGGATGCCGTAACGTGCCGCCGCCTCCCGCAGGCGACCGCCGTGATGTAGGGGTCCGGCTGGGGCCTCGGTCATCAGCGTCATGCGGGTGTGGTCCCGTCGAATGCGGGTCTTACCCTTGGTGTCCGCGACGGCACCCCGCTGGCCGGCGAAAAAGTCATATGCGTCTTTCATGGCTCGGTCGTCCTTATGAGTGCATTGCGCTGGCGATAATAGTCAGAGCTAATGCCAGAGATAAGGCCCCTCCCACCCAGATCGCCAAGGCCTGGCGGATCAGGCGCAAGGCGCGGCCGATGTCCTCGGCCCGGGCCGGGCGGCCCATGCCCAGGGGGGGACGAACCTGAGTGGCGCCGTGATAGATGGCCGGACCGCCGAGCTGGATGCCCAGGCTGCCAGCGCCGGCGGCCATGACGGGGCCGGCGTTGGGGCTCTTCCAGGCCGGGCCTTGGGCGCACCAGCAGGCCAGGGCGGCGCGGTAGCCCCCAGCCCGGGCATGACCCCCAGCCAGGACATCCCCTCCTGCCCGGGATTGCCCCTCAGCCAGGACATCCCCCCCTGCCCGGGCATTCCCTCCGGCCAAGGCATCTCTACGGGCCAGTGCATAGCCTCCCGCCAGGGCATAGCTCAAGGCCGTCAGTCGCGCCGGGGCCCAGTTGAGCAGGTCATCCAGGCGCGCCGCCGCCCAGCCGAAGCGCCTGTATCGCTCATTGCGGTAGCCCCACATGGCATCCAGGGTATTGGTCAGGCGGTAAAGGACGGCGCCAGGGGCGCCGGCGATCAGACACCAGAAGATGGCGCCAAAGATGGCGTCGTTGCCGTTTTCCAGCACGGATTCGACGGTCGCCTTGGCGATGCCCTCCTCATCGAGAGTGGCGGTGTCGCGACTGACGATCATGCCGACCCCCCCCCGCGCCCCGGCAAGGTCTCCGGTGCAGAGGGCTTCCTCCACCCGGCCGGCGTGCTCGCCCAGGCTGCGCCAGCCGATGGCCAGGTAGAGCACCAGCAGATCGAGGAGGGGACTCCAGGGTTGGCCAGCCGC
>JAHDND010000175.1 GCA_018435665.1 Candidatus Thiosymbion sp.
ATGTAGCGTGGGCGTAGCGTGGAAGGCCAATCTAGAAATACCTAACCGCCAGAAAAGAAAAAGCCCCTGGTAAGGGGCTATTTTCATTGGTTTTTTTGGTGGCTACGACTAGATTCGAACTAGTGACATCAGCATTATGAGAGCTATTTAGGCCATTTCTAACCCATTGCCGGCATTGTTATTTTCCGCATAACTGATTGACTTGCTTTGCTTATCAGGTTTTCATAACAGTATCGAGGCTTTCATCCTGACCGAGGCCGGTATCGAGGTCCCCAAAGACGACGACCAGGGCGCGAGGTTGCGCATCGTCGCCTGACCATTTTTGCCGCATCTAGGCCGACGGGCCGAAAACCGGGACACCCTTGCCCGGCTGGTGCGGTTCCTCATTCAAGGGCGAGCGTTAAAGGGTAACGCCGATGGATGATGCAGACATATTCTGTTGTGAATGTTATTCAATAATTCCTTATGGTGAGGATAAATACTTTTATGATGCCAGAAAATTGCTTAATTGTTTTTATGAGCACGATCAAAGCAAAACTATCAAAAACGCTATTGAGCGATTTGACGAGGCAATAGGCTACACAGGTTCGGAGTTAGAACCCTATGCGGCTCTGTCTGGAGCAGTGCTATCCGCTATCGCTTTGGGGATTGATCTAGCAAGGGAGAACCCAGTGACCGCCGCTAAACTCCTGTCAGCCATACAGCGCGAGCGAGTCGAGAAGCGGCACAGCGCCCCCGGCGGATCGCGGGACAAGGCGAATCAGATTCGTGCGATCTGGGCGACGGGCAAATACTCCTCACGCGATATCTGTGCCGAGCAGGAATGCGCCGCCTTGGGCATGTCATTCAAAACTGCCAGAAATTCCTTGATAGGGACCCCCAAACCCAAATGACCTCCCCGCTACCGGTACAGGGTACCCGCTACCGGTACAGGGGATTCTTAGCTTAGAACAAGGTGAATACATTGACGGCCCATCGGCACGGCAATTCCGCCGGCTGAATCAATGAGGCCCTACCCCATGCCAAAAGCTATTCCCTACCAGTCAACCCGCGAGCGCCGCCTGACCACCGAGGAGCTTGCAGACCAGATCGGCATGAAACCCGAGAGCATCCGGGCGCGGCTCTGTCGCAAAGGCCATTTCTACGGCCTGCGCCCGATCAAGTTGCCGAATCGCAGACTCCTCTGGCCCAGCGATTCGACTGAGCGCCTTACCGAACAACGCAACTTCCAACCCATCGCCGCCTGAGCCAGGGGGAAGGAACATGAAACCTTCAGGCAAAGAAAAAGGCCAGGACCCCCGACAGGGCTGGCCTTTCAAAGAGCATTTTGTTCAACCGTCCGCCGAGAGACTCGCGATCTCCTGGCAGTAAACCCAGACTGGATAGAGTCTTGGGAACGGCAGAGAAATTGTAAGCCATCAACGGCCTGCTGTCGCCTGCCTTTCTCGCCTCGCCAGTCGATCACCATCATCGGGAGATCGACACCATGGATACTTCACCCCTCCTCAACCGCCTCGCGGATCTTCGCCAGACTGGCCCGGATCGCTGGTCGGCACGCTGTCCGGCGCATGAGGATAGTTCGCCTTCGCTGAGCATCCGCGTCACTGACGATAAGCTCCTGGTCCATTGCCATGCGGGATGCAGTCCTGACGACATCCTCGCCGCCCTGGATCTCAAGTGGGGCGATCTCTTCAGCGACCGCTGGCAGGCCGCGGAGCAGGCCGCAATGGCGGCTGGCCACCGGCATCGCCAGAAGATGCTGAGCGAGATCACCCAGCGCGACTATGCCTCTTGGGTTGTCGCCTTGGCCGCCCGCGACAAGGAGCGCGGCATCGTCCATAACCTTGAGGACCGGGCGACCATCGCCCTGGCAGTGGAAGTTCTCAAGGGAGGCCAGGCCAATGGATGACGTAACGGATTTCACAGCCGAAGAACTCGAAAATATCAGGATTAAATATGGATCAAATGCCTTCGAATCATTCGTACCAAGGGCTGGAAGCCTTCGAGATACCTTCGCGATACCTTCGGATACCTTCGGGAAAGGCGTCCTGATCGACCTTCCGCCGAAGAACAACCCCAATGCACCCCCGCGGCGGAAGATCGAGAGCCAGGCCGCCGATACCCTCGCCCCAGCCCTGGCCCCCTGGATCGCATGGGACCCCGAGGCCGGCGCCTGGTATTGCTGGCGCGGCACCCATTGGGAAGCCCAGACCAATCCAGGGCAGGCGGATAAGGTCATCGCCATGGCGGTCCATGATGGCTGTGATTATCTAGGCTATCGCCCGACGTACCTCAACGGCGTCAGCCTGCTCTTGCAGCGCCGTCACCTGCTGCGTCTGCCAACCTTCCCCGCGGGCACCATCCCTTTCCAGAATGGCCTGCTCGACATCGCCACCGGGCGCTTACGCCAGGCCACCCCCGAGCGGTCGCTAGACTGGTGTCTCCCTCACGCCCACGATCCAGAAGCCGACTGTCCAACGATTCGCGCCTGGCTACTGCGCAACGTGGAAGGTGATGGCGCGACAGTGGAACTCCTCCGGGCCTGGCTGGCGGCATTGTTGCGCGG
>JAHDND010000244.1 GCA_018435665.1 Candidatus Thiosymbion sp.
ACCTTTCATGACTTGCTGCACGAACTCGCCGAAGCGACCAAAACCCAGCGTGATAAGGGTACGCAGTTTGAGCGCCTCATAGCCAACTACCTCAAGACTGATCCGCAGTATGCGGATCGTCTGGCGGATGTTTGGCTGTGGTCGGAATGGAAGGATCGTTGGGATAGCGATGTTGGCATTGACCTGGTAGCCAGGGAAAGGGGTACCGGCGATTACTGGGCCATTCAATGTAAGTTCTACGCCCCTACCTACTCGTTGCAAAAAGCCGATATTGACTCCTTCTTTACCGCATCCGGTAAACGCTTCGGTACTGCCGAGGGGGAACGCGGCTTCAGTCATCGCCTCATTGTCGCTACTACGGACAAATGGAGTAACCATGCCGAAAATGCCCTGGCCAATCAGACCATTTCGGTAGCGAGACTTTGGCTGCGTGATCTCGCCGAAAGTCCCATTGATTGGAGCCAGTTCAGTCTGACGAATATCAAGGACATACGACTAAAAGAAAAGAAGAAGTTGCGTGAGGATCAACGGGAGGCCATTGACGCGGCGATAGAGGGGTTTAGGGAAATTGATCGCGGCAAGGTGATCATGGCCTGTGGGGTTGGGAAGACTTTTATGTCTCTGCGTCTGACCGAACGGATTACGCCTGCCAATGGTCGGGTCTTGTTCCTGGCCCCCTCCATCTCCCTGGTGGCGCAGTCCTTACGGGCGTGGACGGCAGAGGCCTTGGAACCGCTGCATTGCTTCGTGGTGTGTTCCGATTCCAAGGTCGGTCGGGATGAAGAGGATATCAGTACCCATGATCTTGCCTATCCGGCGACGACGGATGCGCGCAAATTAACCCAAGCAGCGGAAAGCCTGAGCCAGGATCGCCGGACGGTGGTCTTTTCCACCTATCAATCCATTCAGGTTGTGGCCGATGCCCAAAAACAGGGCTTTGGTGACTTTGATCTGATCATCTGTGATGAAGCCCATCGCACCACGGGTTTGACCCTGCCGGGTGAAGACCCTTCGGAATTCCTCAAAGTCCATCGCAATCATATCGTCTCGGCCAAGAGGCGGGTCTACATGACCGCCACGCCGCGCATCTATGGCGATGCCTCCAAAACCAAAGCCAATCAAGCTAGTGCCGAAATCTACTCCATGGATGATGAGGAGAATTTCGGTAAGGAATTCTATCGCTTAGGCTTCGGAAAAGCGGTGGAAAAGAACTTGCTCTCGGAATACAAGGTGTTGATCGTGGCCGTCAAGGAAAGCGAGATGGCGCAACTGGCCAACAACTACAACCATGCCTATAAGGTGGATGATAAGAAGGCGATTGACATTCGCTTTGCCACCAAGATTGTCGGCAGTTGGAAGGGGCTCTCAAAACGGGGGTTGGTCCTGATCAACGAAGAGGGGGCGGAAGAAGACCTGACGGAAGATACCGCGCCCATGAGACGCGCCGTAGCCTTCTCGAAATCCATCAAGGATTCCAAGCAAACCACCGAGGTATTCGCCAAGCTGGTAGGGCTCTATCAGCAAGCCCATGAAGGCGATGAAACCCCGAGCATGGTCAACTGCCGTCTGGATCATGTGGACGGCACCATGAACGCCCTGGTGCGTCAGACCGCCCTCGATTGGCTCAAAGCTCCAGTCGAACCGAGTGAGTGTCGCATCCTCTCCAACGCCCGGTGTCTTTCGGAAGGGATTGATGTGCCGGCCTTGGATGCCGTGGTGTTCTTTGATACCCGCGAATCCATCGTCGATATCGTCCAATCGGTCGGACGGGTGATGCGTAAAGCCGAGCACAAGAACTATGGCTATATCATTCTGCCGGTGTGCATCCCTTCGGAAAAGGTCAAGGACTACAACAGTTACATCGAGAGTGATCCCCAATTCAAGGGCATCTGGAAGGTCATCAAGGCGCTACGTGCCCATGATGAAAGCCTGGTGGATGAGGCCGTCTTTCGTCGCAAAATCCAGGTAATCGGTGATGGCGGTGATGGGGGTGATGGTGACGAAGGGGGAGAACAGGGGGTGTTGCCCCTCGACTTCCCGGTGTTGCCGTTGGATGCCCTCAATGAAGCGGTCTATGCCGCTATCCCCAAGAAACTGGGTGACCGGGAATACTGGAGTGAGTGGGCCAAGAGCATTGGCCAGGTCGCGGAACGGTTGATTGCCCGGATTGAGGCCCTGATTGCTTCCAGTCCGCCGTTAGCCACATCATTTACACATTTTCTCAAGGGCTTACAGGATACCTTGAATCCCGCCGTTAGCCGCCAGGATGCGGTAGAAATGCTGGCTCAACACATTCTGACGCTGCCGGTATTCCAGGCATTATTTGCCGAGACCAATTTTCCAGAAAACAATGCGGTCGGTAAGGCCCTGCAAGGCATCGTCAAGCAGTTGGATGCGGCTGCCGTCGCCAGTGAGACCGAGGGCCTGGAGAAGTTCTACATCAATGTCCGCGAACGGATCAGTCTCGCCAAAAGCGACAAATCCAAGCAAGACATCGTGCGCAATCTCTACGATACCTTCTTCCATAATGCCTTCCCCCGCATGGCGCAACGGCTGGGAATTGTCTATACCCCCATTCCCGTCGTTGATTTCATCCTTAACAGTGTCGATGTCGCCCTACGAAATCACTTTGGTCAGTCACTTTCCAGTAAGGATGTTCAACTCCTTGATCCCTTTACAGGTACCGGAACTTTCTAGGTGCGGTTGCTTCAATCCGGGCTGATTGATAATGACTCACTGCCGTACAAGTATGCCCATGAGTTGCATGCCAACGAAATCGTGCTGTTGGCCTATTACATCGCCACCATCAACATCGAGACCGCCTATCACTCAGTTACCGGAGAGTATCAGCCCTTTGAGGGCATGATTCTGATTGATACCTTTCAGATGACCGAAAGTGGAGATATGGTCGATAAGGTGGTCCTGCCGGAAAACAATGCCCGGGCGGAAAGACAGTTAGCTCAGCCGATTCGAGTGATTGTTGGGAATCCGCCGTATTCAGCTTGGCAGGCAAGTGAAAATGACAATAACAAAAACATCGACTACCCCAATTTAGATGGTCGAATTAGGGAAACATACGCAGCAAGGTCAAAAGCGGTCCTTAAAAATAGCT
>JAHDND010000087.1 GCA_018435665.1 Candidatus Thiosymbion sp.
CTGGCGTTCCGCCTGGCGCTGGGTGTTCTTGACCTCCCGGGCCTTATCCTGCTCCGCCCGAACTCGGATCTTCTCCCGCTCCCGGGAAAAACTCGCCTGCACCTTGGCCAGGGCCTCCTTGCGCGCCCCATCGGCAATGGCGTTGAACCAGAGGGCGGTCATGGCCGCCAAGGTGATCCCCAAGGCAGCGAACAGGGGCCAGGTCTGGGTCAGGTCGGTCCGCAGGGCCGTGTAGACCAGCAGGCCGGTGGAGCCTTGCAGGAAAACGATTCCGATCAGAAACTTGATGAGACTGGATATGTGCAGGGTCAGCATGGGGCAATAAAATTTCAGGAGAGAGAATCAGTACGCGGCAGGAGGATCAGAGCCTTATGCCAGGTCGAGGGATTAGCAAACGAAAACAGTGCCAAGGAGGGCATCCTTTAGGAACCCTCCGCACCGCCATGACGCATCAGCAGGGGGTCGACCATACCCGCCTCACTAAAGCCTCTCGCGCGCAACTGGCAGGAATCACACTGCCCGCAAGGCCGGCCCTTCGGGCCAGGATCGTAGCAACTGCTGGTGAGACCATAGTCGACCCCCATGGCAATGCCACGTTGGATGATCTGGGCCTTGGTGAGTTCGATCAGGGGGGCATGGATCTTCAACCGCTGGCGGCCCTCGACCCCGGCCACGGTGGCGAGGTTGGCCAGTCCCTCGAAGGCGGCGATGTACTCGGGCCGGCAGTCAGGATAGCCGGAGTAGTCCAGGGCATTGACGCCAATGAAGATATCGCTTGAGCCCAGTACCTCCGTCCAGGCTAGGCCGAAGGACAGGAAAACGGTATTGCGCGCCGGGACATAGGTAATCGGGATCTCCTCCGCCAGATGCTCTGGGGGACGGCCCTTGGGCACTGGAATGTCCGCCGTCAGGGCGGAGCCGCCAAAGCGGCGCAGATCGATATCCACGATGACATGTTCGGCGACGCCCAGGGCCAGGGCCACCCGCTGGGCGGCCTCCAGTTCCACGGCATGACGCTGGCCATAGCGAAAGGACAGGGCGTAGGGCGTGAAGCCCTCCGCCTTGGCGATGGCCAGGGTGGTGGTAGAATCCAATCCGCCGCTCAGCAGGACCACGGCCTTAGTCATCTTCAACCTCCTTCGTGTTCACGGCTGGCAAGGGGCTCTGTCCCCCCTGCGGGTGATGGAGCGGTCAGGCAGACGGAGTCTCTGATACATTTCGTTTTCGGAACTCATACACATCGCATCTTAGTTTTCGGCCTCGATGGGGAGGGTCGGAAAAACCGAAAATCGATGTGCGATGTCTGAACTATTCAGGCACATCATCCGATCATCGCCAGGATTCAAGTATACCCATGAAGACCCTCATCACTCCCGGAAACCTGGTCCTGCTGTCACTGGTGGGGGCAGCCCTGGCTGGATGCGCCACCAAGGTAGGGACCCCGGGCGGGGAGGTAACCTGCTACTCCTCCCGGTGCGTCGAGGAGATGCGCGCCTGGAGCCAACAGGCCTACCGCCAGCGGCAATACGAGGAGGAGCAGGCCCGCCGCGCAAGCGCCAAGACCCCGGCGCCCCCCGTCCGGGCGAAGCCCGCTCCCGCTCCCGCCCCGGTCAAGGCCCCGCCCGCACGACAAACGCCCCAGCAAGTGCCCTGCCCCGCGGGCATGATCCCCAACGGACCCCCTGAATATGGCTGCATCTACCCCCGTCGCTAACCCGATTGCCCAGGAGATTAGTGTGACACCACCTCTGGGCGCGATTCAGGCCAGGTCCGGCCTGGAAGAGGCCGGGCCAAGCGACCCCCCTTCCGCCCTGGGTGACCTTGCCACCTCCCCGCCGACCGGACCCTTGTCCGGGGACCCCCGACTGCGGCTCGTCTTTGGGGCCAGCGGCTATATCGGCACCTACCTGGTGCCGCATCTGCTCGACGCCGGGGCGCGGGTGCGGGTCTCCTCCCGCCAACCCAAGGCCCTGGCGGCGCGGGGCTGGCCAGGGGTGGAGATCGTCGGCGCGGACGCCCTGGACCCGGCGACCCTGCCGGCGGCCCTGGCGGGGGTCAGTATCGCCTACTACCTGGTGCATTCCATGGCGGCGGGCAAGGCCTTTGGCCGCCTGGACCTGGAGGCGGCGGCCAATTTCGCCCGGGCGGCGGCCGCGGCGGGGGTGGAGCGGATCTGCTACCTAGGTGGCCTGGTGCCGGAGGACGCGGAAAGCGAGCATATCGTCTCCCGCCGGGACACCGGGGACGTGCTGCGTCAGGGGCCGGTGCCCGTCACCGAGATCCGCGCCGGCATCATCGTCGGCCCGGGATCGGCGGCCTTCGAGGTGATGCGCGACCTGGTCTACCACCTGCCGGTGATGGTCACCCCGCGCTGGGTCACCGCCAAATCCCCCCCCATCGCCCTCGACAACCTGCTGGAATACCTGACCATCGCCCCCGGCCTACCGGAGACCGCCAACACCATCCTCGACGCCGCCGGCCCCGAGATCCTGACCTACGCCGGGATGATGCGCATCCTCGCCGAGGCGGCGGGCCGACGACCGCCCCGCATCATCGCCCTGCCGGTCCTGACGCCCAAGTTCTCCGCCTACTGGTTGCGCTTCGTCACCGCCGTGCCGACCAACATCGCCCGGGCCCTGATCGAGGGCCTCAAGCACGACTTCTATGCCCATCCCCAGGAACTGCGGCGGCTGGTCCCCCAGCATCTGCTGAACTTCCGGGAAGCCGTCGCGGCCGCCTTCGCCGCGGAACGAGAACAACAGGTCCTGGCCCGCTGGACCGAGGGAGCCTTCAACATGCGCCAGGGTCGCATCGACTACGCCTATTACGCCAAGCGCGCCGGTGGCAGCGCCATTGCCCAGGCCGCCCCCGCCGATGTCTGGGCGGTGGTGGCGGCCATCGGCGGGGATAACCGTTACTACTACCTGAACAGCCTCTGGTCCATCCGCGAGACCCTCGACTGGCTGGTCGGCGGCCGCGGCCTGGCGCGGGGCCGCCGCCACCCGACCGAGGTCCGGGTGGGTGACCGCATCGACTCCTGGGAGGTGGTCGGGGTGGAGCCCGAGCGGCGCCTGACCATGATCTTCGGCATGCGCGCCCCGGGGGCGGGCATCCTGGAGTTCGAACTGGAGCCCCTCGACGCGGGTCGCACCCAGCTCACGGCCACTGCTTACTGGCACCCCGCCGGCGTCTGGGGGCTGATGTACTGGCTCTCCATGGAGCCCTTCCATCAGGTGATCTTCTCCGGCCTGACCCGGGAGATCTGCCGGCGGGCGGAGGGGCGCGGTCAGGAATTGACTTGAGGCGGGACTGAGGGCTCTCCCCCAGGCGCCTTCTCTCCCCCCGACGCCTTCCGGCCCCCCGGCACCAGCCGTTTCAAGAGCCCCTTCAGGTCATCGACGTAGGTAAAGACCACCGGGATCACCAGCAGGCTGAGGAAGGTGCTGGTGATCAGCCCGCCGATGACGACGATGGCCATGGGGGCGCGGAAGCTGGGCTCGGCCCCCAGCCCCAGGGCCACCGGCAGCATGCCGGCGCCCATGGCGATGGTGGTCATGACGATGGGGCGGGCGCGCTTGCGGCAGGCGTCGAGGATGGCGTCGCGGCGCGGCAGGCCCCGCTCGCGGCGGGCGACAATGGCGTACTCCACCAGGAGGATGGAGTTCTTGGTGACGATGCCCATCAGCATGAGGATGCCGATGATCGAGGACATGGAGAAGCTGTTCTTGGTCAGCAGCAAGGCGAGGAAGGCCCCCCCCAGGGACAGGGGCAGGGCGGCGAGGATGGTGAAGGGCTGCAAGAAGTCGTGGAACAACAGCACCAGGACCGCGTAGATGCAGAGGACGCCGATGAGCATGGCGGTGCCGAATGAGCTGAAGAGCTCCACCATGCGCTGGGCGTCGCCCTGCTCGACCCGGCTCACCGTCGGCGGCAGATTCTTGAGGGCCGGCAGGGCATTGGCCTCCGCCAGCACGGCGCCCAGGTCGCGACCCGCCAGCTCCACGTCGATGTTGACGTTTTGCATCCGGTCCACCCGCTCGATCTGCGCCGGGCCGCTGCCGAGGCGGATGTCGGCCACGGCGGCGAGGGGGACCGAGCCGACCTTGGCCGGGACCCGCAACTGGGCGATGGCGTCCAGGTCGGTGCGCAGGGCCCGTTCCAGGCGCACGCGGATCGGGATCTGGCGCTGGGGCAGGTTGAGCTTGGGCAGATTGACCTTGAAGTCGCCAAAGGTCGCCACCCGGACCGCCCCCGCCAGGGCGGCGGTGGTCACCCCCAGGTCGGCGGCGCGGGCGAAGTCCGGGCGGATCTGGATCTCGGGACGCTGGAGGCTGGCCCCGGAGGTGACATTGCCCACCCCGCGCAGGGTGCGCAGATCCCGCTCCACCGCCTTGGCGGCGGTGGCCAGGGCGATGGGGTCGTCGCTGGCCAAGGAGATCTGGAGCTTCTCGCCGGATTGATTGGCCCCCACCGCCACCCGCACCCCGGGCAGGGCCTTGAGCCGCTCACGGATGTCCCGCTCCACCTCGGCCTGGGTGCGATCGCGGTCGTGGCGGTGCTTCAGCCGCAGGGTCAGGTTGGCGAGGCGCACGTCCTTGGCCGCCCCCATGGCCAGGGGCCCCATGCCGGCCGTGCTGCCGACGGCGGTGAAGATGCCCAGGATCTCGTCCACGGGGGCCAGCAGGGCCCGGGCCCATTCGGCGGCGAGACGCGTATCCTCCAGGGCGCTCCCCGGGGGCAGTTCCAGCTTGATGGTCGTCAGCCCGCGGTCGGCGGCGGGGACGAAGGCCTTGGGCAACAGGGGGACCAGCAGCAGGGAGCCGGCGAAAAAGAGGGCGGCGGCGAGGGCGGTGCTCTTGCGATGCCGCAGGCACCAGTCGGCGGCGGCCAGATAACGGCGCATCACCCCGCTCTCCACCTCGGACTCGGGGTGGGCCTTGAGCCAGTGGGCCGCCATCATCGGGGTCAACAGGCGCGCCACCATCAGGGAGGCGAGGACCGCCACGGCGGCGGTGATGCCGAACTGGACGAAGAACTTGCCCGGCACCCCACCCATGAAGGCCGTGGGGAGAAAGACCGCCACCAGGGTCAGGCTGGTGGCGATGACCGCCAGGCCGATCTCGTCCGCCGCTTCCCGGGCGGCCTCCAGGGGCGGCTTGCCCATGCGCAAGTGACGGACGATATTCTCGATCTCGACGATGGCGTCATCCACCAGGATACCGACCACCAGCGCCAGGGCCAGCAGGGTGAGGACGTTGAGGCTGAACCCGAACCAGAGCATGAAGCCAAAGGTCGGGATGATGGACAGGGGCAGGGCCAGGGCGGAGATGAGGGTGGCCCGCCAGTCGCGCAGGAACCACCAGACCACCAGGATGGCCAGCACCGCCCCCTCGTAGAGGAGTTCCATGGAGCCCTGGTAGTTGTCCGTGACCGGATCGACGCTGTTGAAGGCCTCGCGGATTTGGACCTGGGGATGCAGGGTCATGAGGCGCCGCACCGCCGCCTGCACCGCCTGGGCCACCGCCACCTCGCTGGCGCCCTTGATGCGCGTCACCTCGAAGGCGACCACCGGGTTCTCGTCCAGGAAGGCCAGGGAGCCGCGCTCGGCATAGGCATCGCTGACCGTGCCCAGGTCCCGCAGTCGGGCCCAGCGCCCGTCGGCCAGGGGAATGACCAGGTCGCCGATCTCGGCGACGCTGCCCAGGGCCCCCAGACTGCGTACCGACTGGACGGCGCCGCCGATGTCGCCACGCCCCCCGGAGGCATCCTGCTGGACGCGCTTGAGCTGGGCGGAGACGGCCTCCGCCGTCACCCCAAGGGCCTGCATGCGGCCACTGTCCAGGTCGACATGGACCTCCCGGTCCACGCCACCGAGACGGGAGACCTGCCCCACCCCCTTGACGGCCAGCAGGGCCTTGGCCACCTCGTTGTCGACGAACCAGGACAGGTCCTGCTCGTCCATGCCGGTCGCGGCCACCGTGTAGGTGACGATGGGCGAGCCCGAGGTGGTGACCTTGGAGACCACCGGGTCGGTGAGGTCCTGGGGCAGATCGGCGCGCACGCTGTCCACGGCGTTGCGCACCTCGTTGAGGGCCACCTCCACGTCCTTGTCGATCTGAAACTCGACGCGAATGGTCGCGCTGCCATCCCCCAGGCTGGTGCGGATGTGCTCGATGCCCCCCAGGGTGGCGATCTTGTCCTCGATCTTGCGCGCCACCTCGGTCTCGAGTTGGCTGGGGTCCGCCCCCTCCAGGCTGGCGGCGACGGTGATGGTGGGGAGTTCCACATCCGGGAAGTTCTGGATGCCCAGGGCGCGAAAGGCCATGAGGCCAAGGATGGTCAGCAGGGCGAAGACCAGGATGGCCGGGACCGGGTGGCGAATGGACCAGGCGGAAACGTTCATGGGCGCGAATCGACCGGTCCTGGGGGTGAAAGGGCGGGTCCAGCGGGCGAAGCGACGGGGCCAGAGGGTGGAGCGACGGATTCTGGCGGTGAAGAGACTGAGCCAGGGAGCGGCTCGACCCGCACCAGATCGCCGTCGGTGAGGAAGGCCCCGCCGCTCGCCACCACTTGCGCCTCCGCCTCCAGACCGGAGAGGATCTCCACCCGCCCCGCCGCGCGGCGCCCGGTCGTCACCTTGCGTTGCGCCACCCGGTGGTCGGGGAGGACCGCGAAGACGAAGCTGGAGCCATCCCGCAGGACCAGGGCGGCCTCGGGCAGGCTCAGGGCGCGGCTGTTGCCGATCAGGATCCGCCCCCGGGCGAACATGCCGGGCCGCGCCGGGCTGCCGGGGGGCAGGTCGACGTAGACCAGGCCGAAGCGGGTATGGGCATCCAGGGTCGGGGATGGGATCCGGACCTGGCCGGTCACCCGCTCGCCCCCCGGCAACTCGATCCAGGCCGCCTGCCCCGGCTGGACCCGGGCGAGTTGCTCGGCGGTGACCTCCGCCCGCCACTCGATCCGCCCCTGGCGGACGAGGCGAAACAGCTCGGTCCCCGGTTGGACGACCATGCCCAGGGTCGCCCCGCGGGCGGCAATGACGCCATCGTCCACCGCCAGCACCCGGGTCTGGCCGAGACGGATACGCTCCTTCTCCAGGGCCGCCTCCGCCGCCGCCAGGTTGGCCTTGGCCGCCTCCTCGGCCAGCAGATACTGGGTGATCAGCTGCTCGGTCATGGCGCCCTTGTTCTTGACGTTGCGGGCGCGATCGCCGTTGGCCCGGGCCTCCGCCAGGGCAGCGCGAACCTGGGCCACCTTGGCCTCCTGCTGGGTCAGCTCGGCCTTGACCGTGTCTTCCTCCAGGCGGGCCAGGACCTGGTCCTTGCGCACCGGGTCACCGACATCCGCCAGGATCTCGACCACTTGCAGGCCTCCGGTCTGCGCGGCGATCACCCCTTCCTGCCAGGCGAAAAGGCCGCCGCTGGCCTCGATCTCCAGGGGCCAGTCGGCCACTTCCGGGACCACCAGGTTGACGGCCAGGGCCGGACGGGGCGCGGAGCTGGAGCCAGTGCTGGAGCCAATGCCAGAGGCGGAGCCGGTGCCGGTGCCGCCGGGGCCTGATGAGGGGCCGTCGCCCCGCCCGGCGGCTTGCCCCGCGTCCTGGCCCTGAGCGGTCTCCTGGCCAGCGCCCCGACCCGTGTCCGGACCAGCCCCCTGGCCACGACCTGACCAGGGGCCGGAACCCAGCCCCGCTCCACCGCCCACAAGCCAGGCGGCCAGCAGGCCGAGCAGCACCAGGGCGACCAGCGTCAGCCCGATCTTCATCTTCATGGGCATTCCCCTCCGTTGGCGCCGGGCTTCACAGCCCGCTCTTGAGACTGGCCTCGATGAAGGGGTCCAGATTGCCATCCAGCACCGACTGGGTGTTGGCGATTTCGAGATTGGTGCGCAGGTCCTTGATCCGGGACTGATCAAGGACGTAGGAGCGGATCTGACTGCCCCAGCCGATGTCCGACTTGCTGTCCTCCACCGCCTGCTGACTCTCCCGGCGCTTCTGCATCTCCAGCTCGTAGAGCTTGGCCTTGAGTTGTTTCATGGCCTGATCCTTGTTCTTGTGCTGGGAACGGTCGTTCTGGCACTGGGTGACGATGCCGGTGGGCAGGTGGGTCAGGCGCACGGCGGACTCGGTGCGGTTGACGTGCTGGCCGCCGGCGCCGCTGGCGCGGTAGACGTCCACCCGCAGATCGGCGGGGTTGATCTCGATCGCCACCGAATCGTCGACCTCGGGGGAGACGAAGACGGCGGCAAAGGAGGTGTGGCGGCGGTTGCCGGAGTCGAAGGGTGACTTGCGCACCAGGCGATGGACGCCGGTCTCGGTGCGCAGCCAGCCGAAGGCGTAGTCGCCCTCAAAGCGGATGGTGGCGGACTTGATGCCGGCCACCTCCCCGGGGGAGACCTCCATGAGCTCGGTCTTGAAGGCGCGGCGCTCGCCCCAGCGCAGATACATGCGCAGCAGCATCTCCGCCCAGTCCTGGGCCTCGGTCCCCCCGGAGCCGGCCTGAATGTCGAGGAAGGCGTGGTTGGCATCCATGGGGCCGGCGAACATGCGCCGGAACTCCAGGTTGGCCACCTTCGCCTCGTAGTCGCCCAGGTCCTTGGCCACGGCGTCCACGGTGCCCTCGTCGTCCTCGTCCACCGCCATGGCCAGCAGGTCGGCGGCATCGGTCAGCCCGGCCTCCAGCTGATCGATGGTCTCCACCACCAGCTCCAGGCCCGCCCGTTCCCGGCCCAGGGCCTGGGCACGCTCGGGATCGTTCCAGATCTTGGGGTCCTCCAGCTCCAGACGGACCTCGGTCAGACGCTCCTGTTTATCCTCGTAGTCAAAGATACCCCCTAAGGGACGCTACGCGGCCCTTGAGGTCGTTGATGGCATTGACGATGGGGTTGATGTCCTGCATGTGCGGCTCCGCTGGCGGAAAGCCGCCCATGTTAGCCCAGCGGTCCGGGTTGCGGAAGGTGCGCAAGCAAGTGGCGATACCGGGTCTATCAGATGATCCCGGCGTTCAGATAGAGGTGGACGAGAATGCTGGCGGCATAGCCCAGGGCGATGACCGGGGTCCAGCGCAGATGGCTGAAAAAGGTGTAGACCCCCCGGGCCTGGCCCATCAGGGAGACACCCGCGGCGGAGCCGATGGACAAGAGGCTGCCCCCCACGCCCACGGTCAGGGTCACCAGGAGCCATTGGCCCTCGGACATCTCCGGCATCATGTTTAGGACGGCGAACATGACCGGGATATTGTCGACGACACCGGAGAGGATACCCACCAGGATATTGGCCGTGGTGGGTCCCATCAGGTCCTGGGTGACCGCCATGACCAGGGCCAGGTAGCCCATGAAGCCCAGGCCACCGACACAGAGCACGACCCCGTAGAAGAACAGCAGGGTGTCCCACTCGGCGCGGGCCAGCTTGCGGAAGATATCAAAAGGGATCAGGTCCTCGGCGGAACTGTCCCGAAAGCGGGTCTGTTCCCCCGTGCGCTTCAGGTAATAGGCAAAGACCTTGAGATAAGCCAGGCCCGTCATCATGCCCACCGCCGCGGGCAGATAGAGGACATTGTCGAAGACGACGGCGGTGACCATGGTCAGCGCGAAGAGCAGCAGGATGCGCTTGGCCCCGCGGCGCGGGCTGACCTGGCTGGCCAGGGGCCGGGGGGCATCCCTGGGGACCGCAAAACTCATGATCAGGGCTGGTACCAGAAAGTTGGCCAGGGCGGGGAGCAACAGCCGGGGGAAGTTCGTCAGTTCCACCAGATCTTTTTGCCAGAGCATGAGGCTGGTGTAATCGCCGAAGGGGCTGAAGACCCCCCCGGCGTTGGTGGCGACCACCAGATTGACGCAGGCGATGGCCAAAAAGCGGGGGCTATCCACCCCAATGGCCACCACGATGGCCCCCAGCAACAGGGCCGTGGTCAGGTTATCCGCCAGGGGTGAGATGACGAAGGCCAGGAGGCCAGTCAGCCAGAACAACTGGCGGTAACTGAAGCCCCGGCTCAACAGCCAGGAGCGCAGGGCCTGAAAGACATTGCGCTCGTCGAGGACGCTGATATAGGTCATGGCCACCAGCAGAAAGAGAAAGACCTCCGCGAAATCCAGCAGGTTATGGCGAACCGCCTGGGCCGTCGCCTCGGCCTCACCCTGCTGCAGGTAGACGAAGGCGATCAGGCCCCAGATGATCCCGGCGGCGAGCATGACGGGCTTGGCTTTGCGCAGTTGGGTGAATTCCTCAAGGATGACCAGACCATAGGCCAGGACGAAAATCGCCAGACTGACATAGCCCACCCAATGACGGGTGAGATCGAGGGGCGCCGCGGCATCGGCGGCCAGGGCCAGACCAGGCACCAGCCAGACGATGCCGGCCAGCATCAGCGTGACGGAGAGGCTCTGCATCATGGGGATCTCAGCGGGGTTGGCTCGGGTGACAAGCCAGTGAGGGAGGTACGATTAGTAAAGGCCCGCGATTGAGAAAAATCAATCCATCTTTGACGCGAAACGCCCAGCGCTCAGGATGGAACTGGCGAGCGCATGGCCCCGCGCGGAAACCGGGGCATCAGCGCCGAAAAATACCGGTGACACTGCGACAGAAAGACAATTTTGCAATAAGATTACCGAAGTTTATTCCCAGCGAGGATCCCATGACTAAACCCATCACTGCCCTTCCCGGTGTCGGCGACGCGCGTGCCCAAGACCTGCACCGACTCGGTTTCCGCACCCTTGCCGACATTGCCAACGCCACGCCGGAAGCCCTGTGCGCGGTCCCTGGTTTTCGCACCCATCGGGCCCTGCAGCTGATAACCGCGGCCCGCGCCCTGCTGGCTGAAGAAGCGTCCGCGCCGGCGGCAAAGTCACGGCGCAGAACCGGCACCACGGCCTCCGCCGCCCCAGCCTCACCGCAGGCCAGCAAGCCGGCCAGCCGTTCCAGGCCGGCCCGGACCAGCGGGCAGACCGCGACGGTGAGCTCCTCCTCCGCCTCGCCAGGTCAACCCCAGACACCCGCCGCCCGGACCGCGCCCAAGAAGGCCCCGGCGCCCCCTGTCATAAAGACTCCGGTCACATCCGACCTCGCCCCGGCGCCTGACACCCCGGCGCCAACCCCTGCTTCAACGCCTGTTCAGGAGCGGATGCCCGCCCGGTCCAAGCCCAAGGTCAAGCACGCCAAGAAGGAGTCGCCGTCACGGTCCTCCGCGCCCGTCCAGGAACCTCCTGAAACGACGGCCAAGGCTGTCAAGAAAGAAAAGGGCGATAAAAACAAGCAGGCAGACATTTCCAGCCAGCCGGTGAAGGGTGACCAGACCGTTAAGCAAAAAGAGAAAGGGAAGAAGGAGAAGAAAGACAAAAAAGGTAAGAAAGAGAAGGAAGCACCCAAGGCCTGACCTTGTCGGCCAGGTAATACTCCAGTCTGGCGACCATACCTCCCTTGACCCTGCGTCCTGGAAAACGGAACGCAGGGTCATTTACCCGCTGCCCAGGTCATGCCCTACTTAAGGGCGCGATCAGTAATACCCGGTGGCGTCTCCCGACAACGCTCGGTCGTGGTGACCCGCATCAGGGGCCCTCAGTAACAGGTCCGGGTGGTTGTCCGGTTGCCATAGCGATCGTAGGTGGTCGTTTCATCGCAACGCGGTTGATAGACGGGCTGCTCGACAATGACCGTGCGGGGGGCGGGCTGGCTCAGCAGGTACCCCAAGCCGATGCCGCCGATGATGGCCGGCGCCACCCAGGCACCGTCATAACGATACCGGGGCGGCGGGGGTGAATGGGGGTGATGGTGGTGGTGACCCCGGTGACCTCTGGGTGGCCCGGGTGGGTCCGCGGCGGCGGAAAACGTGGTGAGCAGCAGGGCCACGGCCAGGGCCGAAGAGTAAGCGATTCGAGCGTTCATGGTGCCTCCCGCGTCGATAGTTATCGGAGCCAAGCGTTGGTGAGGAGACCTCACGGTTTGATACTCTATCGGGAAAATGTGCACGAATCAGGCAGAAAGGCGTCCAAATAAGCTGCATCGGCTCGCCCTGCCGTTCCCTCATCACCCGCGAATCACACTGAAACCATGAACAGCCTGTGGGCCATTTTCCTTCTGCTCCTGATCGGCTGGTACTGGCTGGACAGCCTCAGGGCTCGCGAGTTGGCCTTGGGCATCTGTCGGGCAGCCTGCGAGCAACGGGCGCTGCAACTCCTCGATCAGACAGTGGCTCTGCGCCGCCTGCGGCTGCGATGGACCACCGAGGGCCTTCGCCTACGCCGCACCTACCGCTTCGAGTTCAGCGATGCGGGGGCCGAGCGCTACAGTGGCTATCTGACCCTGGTGGGACTGGACCTGGAGGAATTGAGTTTTGGCCTCCCGGAGCAGGTCCGGGATTCCTGAACGCCGGTCTATTTGACGACCCGTAGATTGGGCTTGCCGCGTTTGGGTTGGGGCGGCGGCGGCTTGTCCTCCGTCGCCGGGGAGGCGCCCTCCTCGACCTCATCCTCCGGAAAGAGCATGCCATGGCCGTTTTCACGGGCATAGATGCCCATCACGGCGGCGATGGGGACCAGGACATCCATGGGTCGGCCGGAAAAGCGGGCATTGAAGACGATCTCGTCGTTGCCGATGACGAGTTGCCGCACGGCGCTGGGGCTGAGGTTGAGCACGATCTTGCCATCCTGGACGAACTGGGTAGGCACCACCGTCGGAGAACGGCTGGTGTCCACCAGCAGATGGGGGGTCATGTCGTTATCCAGGATCCACTCGTACAGGGCGCGGATCAGGTAAGGGCGATTGGAGGTCATGTCAGGCTTCCCCAGACTCGGCCCCGGGCGAGGGGCCAGGCCCAACGTCAACGTCTGGCCGTCTCGTGCGGCATTTCCCGTTCGATCTCCGTCAGACTGTGGCGGAAACAGGGCAGATCGAAGATGCGCTTCATGTACTGGTGGATGGCGGTGGCATTGGGCGGGATCTCCACTCCCAGGATCGGCAGCCGCCACAGGAGGGGGGCAATGCAGCAATCGACCAGCGAGAACTCATCGCTCATGAAATAGGGCTTGGCGCCAAATACTGGCGAGGTGACGATCAGGCTTTCGCGCAGTTCCTTGCGGGCCTGGGCGATATCGTCGTTGCGGTTGCCCTTGATTATCCGGCCCATGAGCTGGTACCAGTCCTGATCGACCCGGTACATGAACAGCCGGGCCGTGGCCCGGGCGATGGGATCGACTGGCATGAGCGGCGGGTGGGGGAAGCGCTCATCCAGGTACTCCATGATGATGCGCGACTCCCAGAGACGCAGATCACGATCGACCAGAGTCGGCACCGTGCCATAGGGGTTGAAGTCCATCACCTCCTCGGGGAGGTTTTGGGCATCGACATCCACGATATCCACCGCAATGCCCTTTTCGGCAAGGACAATACGGACGCGGTGGCAAAATGGGCAGGCGGGGTCGGAGAAGAGAGTCATCACGGATCGTCGATTCGTACCCACGGCTATTTATCCTTTGCTCCAACGAAGGCAGGCCCTCGCGGGAGCCCCAAGTTTTGGCTGGCCGGGATTATAGCCGAGATCAGGGGTTAAAAAGCCGGGAATGTGCCCGGGGCGCTTTGGTTTGCCTGCGGACCTGAGCAAAGCCGCGGACTGCCTCACCGAGCTGGGCTAGATTGTTGACCGACCCGCCTCGGGCAAGGCTTCAGGCCGGATTGTCGATATCCAAAAAGCGGTGTTCTAGGTGGAAGCGCGCCGCGAGGTGTTCTCCCAGGGCCTGGATGCCCAGGCGTTCGGTGGCATGGTGGCCGGCGGCGAAATAATCCAGACCCAGTTCCCGCGCTAGGTGGGTGGTTTGCTCCGAGATCTCCCCGCTCAGATAGGCATCCACCCCCAGGGTCGCCGCCTCGGCGATGAAGCCCTGGGCGGCGCCCGTGCACCAGGCGATGGTCACCAGGGGGGTGCCCCGGCCAGCGATGCGCAGCGGGACCCGCCCCAGGGCCGCCCCCACCCGGACGGCGAAGGCCTCACCTTCCAGGGGCTCGGGGAGACGGCCCCGCCAGACCAGGCCATGGCCGGCGGGGGTGGGCTCGGGGGCCTCGATACCCAGTCGCGCGGCCAACTGGCGGTTGTTGCCCAGTTCCGGGTGGGCATCGAGGGGCAGGTGATAGGCCAGGAGGCTGGCGCCGGCGGTGATCAGGGCCCTGGCCCGCCGGCCCTTGAGGCCGGTGAGGCAAGGAGATTCACCCTTCCAGAACCAGCCGTGATGCACCAGGAGGGCATCGGCCTCGACGACGATGGCCGCCTCGATCAGGGCCAGGCTGGCCGTGACCCCGGTGACCAGGCGCCTCACGGGGCGGGAACCCTCGACCTGGAGCCCGTTGGGACAATAGTCGTCGAAGGCCGCCGTGGACAGCAGTTCGTTGCAGTAGGCCTCCAGTTCCAGGGATGTGACCATATTCCCCCTCACGCGCCGCAGTTACCCTTTCCCAACACCAGACACCGCGGCAACTTGGGTGCCGCAGCGCGTTCAAGGTTGCGCATCAATTGTTCTGGATGACGATGCGCGGGAACTTGGCGGCGTAGTCCTTGGCCTGGAGGGACAGCTTGGCCGCCGTCTTGCGGGCAATCTCACGATAGATCTGGGTGACGCGGGAGTCCGGCTGGGCGACCACGGTGGGCTTGCCGCTGTCGGTCTCCTCGCGGATGTGGATGTCCAGGGGCAGGGAGCCCAGGAGGTCGACCCCGTATTGTTCGGCCATGGACTGACCACCGCCGGAGCCGAAGATGTGCTCCTCATGGCCACACTTGGAGCAGATGTGGATGCTCATGTTCTCGACGATGCCCAGCACCGGGACCTCCACCTTCTGGAACATCTTCAGGCCCTTGCGCGCATCCAGCAGGGCGATGTCCTGGGGGGTGGTGACGATGACGGCGCCGGAGACGGGCACCTTCTGCGCCAGGGTCAGTTGGGTGTCACCGGTCCCCGGCGGCAGGTCGATGACCAGGTAGTCCAGATCGGCCCAGTTGGTGTCGTTGAGGAGCTGTTCCAGGGCCTGGGTGACCATGGGGCCACGCCAGATCATGGGGGTCTCCTCGTCGATGAGGAAGCCGATGGACATGGCCTGGAGGTGGTAGGAGTTCATGGGCTCCAGGCTATTGCCGTCCTTGGATTCTGGCCGCCCGGAGATGCCCAGCATGCGCGGCTGGGAGGGACCGTAGATATCGGCATCGAGGATACCCACCCGGGCGCCCTCGGCGGACAGGGCCAGGGCCAGGTTGACGGCGGTGGTGGACTTGCCGACACCGCCCTTGCCGGAGGCCACGGCGATGATGTTCTTGACGTTGTCGATGGGCTTGAGGGATTTCTGCACCGAGTGGGCCACCACCTTCCAGGAGACATCCACCTGAGCATCGGTCACGCCGGGCACGGCGGCGATCCTGTCCCGGAGCTCGCCCTGGATAATGTCGATGACGCCGTTGGCCGGGAAGCCGAGGACCACCTTGACCTTGACCTGGCCGCCTTCGATCTCGATACCCTTGACGCAGGCGGCCCCGACCAGGTCGCGCCCCAGGCTGGGCTCGACATAGGTCTTGAGGGCGGCTTCGATGGCTTCTTTGGTGACGTCTGACATGGAACTCTCCGTTGAGTGGGTCCCGCTACCGCCGCCCCTGAGGGGCAGGACCCGTCGGACGGGTCGGTTCCGGGAGGAATAGCATGATGGAAGGATGCGAATCTCAAGCCCGCCACACCGGGGCGGTCCGAGGATGGGGGCGAGTTTGGTCTTAGCCCCGCGCTTTTCAAGCCTGGGATGACGATGGCCACATGGCCCGGTCACGCCTCCTCATGCGATACTCATCTGGCCATACCCCCGCGCGGCGTCGATCTCGCCGGAACCGGTCCGGCGCCCCAAGGACACCCAAGGAAACCTCTCACCGCAAGAATCCGCGTCATGAACGATAAACGAGACATCCTGGTCACCAGCGCCCTCCCCTACGCCAATGGCCCCATCCACATCGGCCATCTGGTGGAATACATCCAAACGGACATCTGGGCGCGGTTCCAGAAGATGCGCGGCCACCGGTGCTACTACGTCTGCGCCGACGACGCCCATGGCACCCCCATCATGCTGCGCGCCCGTCAGGAGGGCATCACCCCGGAGGCGCTGATTGCCCGCATCGCACTGGAGCACCAGGCCGATTTCGCCGCCTTCCGCATCGGCTTCGACAACTACCACTCCACCCACTCCCCGGAAAACCACCATTGCGCCACCCTCATCTACGAGCGCAACCGGGACGCGGGCCATATCGCCAAGCGCACCATCACCCAGGCCTATGACCCGGTGGAACAGATGTTCCTGCCGGATCGCTTCATCAAGGGCGAGTGCCCCAAGTGCGGCGCGGCGGACCAGTATGGCGACAACTGCGAGGCCTGTGGCGCCAGCTATTCCCCGGCGGAGTTGAAGAACCCCCGCTCCGCCGTCTCCGGCGCCGTGCCCGAGCAGCGCGAGTCCGATCACTACTTCTTCAAGCTGGCCGACTTCGAGGACATGCTGCGCGCCTGGACCCGCGGCGGCGCCCTGCAGAAGGAGATCGCCAACAAGCTGGACGAGTGGTTCGAGGCCGGCCTCCAGGAGTGGGACATCTCCCGCGACGCCCCCTACTTCGGCTTCGAGATCCCCGACCACCCCGGCAAGTTCTTCTACGTCTGGCTCGACGCCCCCATCGGCTACATGGCCAGCTTCAAGAACCTGTGCGACCGCACCCCGGGGCTGGACTTCGACCACTTCTGGCGGGCCAACTCCAGCGCCGAGCTCTACAACTTCATCGGCAAGGACATCATCTACTTCCACGCCCTCTTCTGGCCCGCCATGCTCCACGGCGCCGGCTTCCGCCCGCCGACGGCGGTCCTGGCCCACGGTTTCCTCACCGTCGACGGTCAGAAGATGTCCAAGTCCCGCGGCACCTTCATCCGCGCCCGCACCTACCTGGATCACCTCAACCCGGAATACCTGCGCTACTACTTCGCTGCCAAGCTCGGGCCGACGGTGGAAGACATCGACCTCAACCTGGAAGACTTCACCCTGCGAGTCAACAGCGACCTGGTGGGCAAGGTGGTCAACATCGGCAGCCGCTGCGCCGGCTTCATCACCAAGCGCTTCGCCGGCCGCCTGGCGGACGACCTGATGGACGTGGCCCTGTTCGAGGACTTCGTCGCCGCCGGGGCGAGCATCGCCGAGGCCTACGAGCGCCGCGAGTTCAGCCGCGCCACCCGCGAGATCATGGCCCTGGCCGACCGCGCCAACCAATGGATCGACGAGCGGGCCCCCTGGGTGGTGGCCAAGGACCCGGCGCGGGAGGCCGAGCTCCAGGCCATCTGCTCCCAGGGCCTCAACCTCTTCCGCCTGCTCATCGGCTATCTGCGGCCCGTCCTGCCCGGCACCGCCGTGGGCGCCGAGGCCTTCCTGCGCATCCCCGCCCTGACCTGGGCGGACCTGGAACGGCCCCTGCTCGGCCATGTCATCGGCGAATTCACCCCCCTGATGACCCGGGTCGATCCCAAGCAGATCCAGGCCATGCTGGCGGCCAGCAAGGAGGACCTGGCCGCACGGGACGTGAAGAAAACCAAGCCCCACGAGACCCGCAGCGAGGGCCACCTGGTGCGGGACCCCATCGCCGACCCGATCGAGTATGCCGATTTCGCCAAGGTCGACCTGCGCGTCGCCCTGATCCAGGCCGCCAGCCCGGTGGAGGGCTCCGACAAGCTGATCAAACTCCAGCTAGACTTGGGTGGCGAGACCCGTCAGGTCTTCGCCGGCATCCGCACCGCCTATGACCCCAAGGACTTGGAGGGCCGCCTAACGGTCATGGTCGCCAACCTGGCGCCGCGCAAGATGCGCTTCGGGGTCTCCGAGGGCATGGTCCTCGCCGCCGGTCCGGGTGGCGGGGACATCTTCCTCCTCACGCCGGACAGCGGCGCCGAGCCGGGGATGAGAGTCAAGTAGGCAAGGGGGCAAGCTGGTCCGCGCGCGGCGGAGAATCAGAAGCGCTTGATCCAGTCGGGCGTGAATCCGTCATATTTCGCCTTCACCCGATCCGGCAGGTCGCGGTACTTGCCAATATAGCCGCGACAGCAAGGTGCGCCACATTGACACTCCATGTGCCAGTCATCAACGACCGTCGTGGAGTAATCGAAGGTGATCTCCTCGTCTTTCTCGATCGCCCGCATGGCCACGAGCACGATGCCATCGACCAGACCGGTGTTCGGGTCGCAGGAATGATTCGTCCGTGCTTCGGGTTCACGGGGAATGAGATAATCGACGGGGCCGACATTGAGCAGATGGTCCCAGACCTCCGACGGGATACCCTTCATGGACTCGATGTGGACGCGCGGCCCGTCGAATCGGGTGACGACTTCACCCGCGTTGAAACGCCGCGCGGCAAACAAACCCCATCCGCGATCAGGCGTTTCCTTGGAATAGACTGGTGCGTTCATTGGATTCTCCCGTCAGGATAGGTTCGCTGTTGGCAGCAGCGCCAGAAACCCTTCAACAGCTTGGATGGGGGTGCGCGCGCCTCAAGCGCGGTCATCCAGCAATGGAAAAGGTTTTTCATGACAGGACGTCGATGGCCCGCCGAGGGTCCCCATGCCACGCCAAGGAACCCCAAGGCGAGGACAATGGTTGCCCTCGCCAAAGTTTATTGGAGCGGATGCTTGATCTTCCGATAGACCGGATCCGTCAGGAGATCGTCCCAGGGCGTGAACGAGATCCACAGATCCAGAGTCGACATATCCATGACGATGGATTGAATGGTGTTGAACATCAGCGGGGCATCGCCGAGCCCGATCCATTCATCCGTCTCCGGACTGGTTTCGTGAACGAAGATCGCCCCCGCTTCCATCAGACCGCTGGTGGGTGGATGATAGCCCGCAATGCCCTTCATGGCGTCGACATCAATCGTCTGGCCATGTGACAGGCCCGCATACAACTCCCTGAAGCTGGTCCAGCGTGCGGTATCCGAGAGCGCCGCCGCGTAATCATTGCCGGGCAGCCGAAAATCATTCACCGTGGCGAAGGCGCCGCGAATGGGCCACTGTTGATCCTCTGGCACCTGCCCGCTGAGAACCGAATCCTCGGTTCGCAAACTCCGATTCCCGGGAGTGCCCACTTTCAAATTGATGTCGTTTTCCACCACCCCCGCCGATGCCTCGTCAGCCAGGAAAATCAGATGATTGAAAGCGTACACATGATCGGGATCCGTCATGTAACTCGATACATCGCTCAGGTTGGCAAAGTGTTCCAATGCGTACCTGAGGTCAAAACTGTAGGAACGAATAGCCGAAAGATCACTTGGATAAGGAACGATTGTCTTCGGCTCCGTTTCCAGGTCCGTGGTGGCCGAATCGAGAATCGCCGCGAAGACCTGGTGTTCATTAAACGTGCTGATTGCGAACAACTGGCCAAGCACGCCTATGTTGACGACCGCCGTATCCGCGTTCCGCAACGTGGTGACGGCATAGATCTTGGCGATCTCTGGAATGAGTTCATTAATCCATTCCAGGTTTCTACCGATGATCGTCTTCCCCGTGCTGGTCGCACTGCCGTATGCCGCGGTCGCCGAGCAGGAAAAGGCCCGCATGACATCCGGTACAAACTGGAACACCAATAACTCGTTCGCGGAGAGTTTTCCATCACCCAGAACATCGGTCTGATAACTAAAAACCTCCTGCATACCCGCGATCTCATCCCTGTAGGCATCATGGAACTCAGGGTTGTCAAGCAGTGTCTGGGCACGGGTCTTGACGATATCGAAGGTCAAGCCCGCCTTTCCCAGGAAAAACATCTGAAGAAGTAAGGCCCGGTCAACCACTTGCTCGTAATCCCGAACAGTCCTATGAATGGCGGACGCGAACTGACGACCGACCTCGAAATGGGACGAATCGGTGAAATTCAGTTTCACGTCGTAATAGCCGATCTGCTGCTGGATCACGACGGCATTCGGAGTTGGCTCCTGGTTATCGTCACCACAACCGACCAGGCTTAGGGTGATTCCCCCGAGCAGCACGGCGGTGAAGAGAAGCATTTTGTGTCTATCGTGCATGCTCAGGGGGCCTCTCAGAAATCGATATATTTGCAGCTCAGCCAGGGTAATGACGTGAAAACTGAGCGACCAGGCTGACCCGAGACGAGACGGTAGCGCGGGCGGGATATACCGTCAACACCGCCAGAGTCCTGGGGCCAGGCCTGGTGGGCACCGCCGCCCTGGCGACCGGGAACCCGCGGCAAATGTCCCGGAATCAGCGCCCGTACATCTCCACCATCCGCCGTACCTTCTGGCTCAGATCCGCGGGGACCATGTCCCAGTCAAAGCGCCAGGTCCAGTTGCCCTCGGCGGTGCCGGGGACGTTCATGCGGTGGACGCCGTCCAGTTCCAGCAGGTCCTGCATGGGCAGCACCGCCAGGGTGGCGCGGGAGGCCAGTGCGGCGCGCACCAGGGGCCAGGGCATGGGCTCGGCGGAGTGCCCCAGATACTCGTCCACATAGGCCCGGCCCGCCGCGTCCAGGGACTGATACCAGCCCAGGCTGGTGTCGTTGTCGTGGGTCCCGGTATAAACCACGGCGTCCCGGTCGTGATGGAAGGGCAGATAGGGATTGCCCGCCCCGCCATCGAAGGCGAACTGGAGGATCTTCATGCCGGGAAAGCGATACTTGCGGCGCAGGGACTCGACCTCCGGGGTGATGACCCCCAGGTCCTCGGCGATCAGGGGCAAGGGCCCGAAGCGCTGATGGAGGCGCTCAAAAAGCTCGTCCCCCAGGGCCTTCACCCAGCGGCCGTTGATGGCGTACTCCTCCGTCGCCGGGATCTCCCAATAGGCCTCGAAGCCGCGGAAGTGGTCGATGCGGATCAGGTCGAAGAGCCGCAACTGGGTGCGGATGCGGTCTAGCCAGAAGCGGAAGCCCTCGGCCTCCATCCGGTCCCAGCGGTATAGGGGGTTGCCCCAACGCTGACCGGTGGCGGAAAAATAGTCCGGCGGCACCCCGGCGACCACCCGGGGGCTGCCGTCGGGATGGAGGTCGAAGTCTTGGGGTCGGGCCCAGACCTCGGCGCTGTCATGGGCGACAAAGATGGGCATGTCGCCAAAGAGCTTGATGCCCCGGGCCGCGGCGTGCTCCCGCAACCAGCCCCACTGGCGGAAAAAGAGGAACTGTTCGAAGACGATGGCGTCGATCCGCGCCGCCAGGCGGGTCCGCGCCCGCCCCAGGGACTGGGGCTGGCGGTCGCGCAACCCCGGGGGCCACTGCCACCAGCCTTGGCCTTTTTCCTGATGGATGGCCCGGAACAGGGCATGGTCCGCCAGCCAGTAGCGATTCTCCTGACTGAAGGCGGCGAGGGCGGCGCGCTCCGGGTCCTCCGCCCGCGCCTGGAACCCCACCCAGGCCTGGGACAGGGCCGCGAGCTTGGCCGCTTCCGTATCATCCGCGGGCAACTCGGCAAGCCAGCCCGCCTCCACCAAGGGTTCCAGGGCGATCAGCAGGGGCTCGCCGGCATGGGCGGAACTGTTCTGATACGGCGACCGTTCGCTCAGGGTGGGACCCACCGGCAACATCTGCCAGACAGTCATGCCGCTGTCGGCGAGAAGGTCGATGAAGGCATGGGCCTCGGGCCCCAGACTGCCACAAGGGCCGCGGCCAGGCAGGGAGGTGAGATGCAGCAGGACCCCGGCGCGCCGGCGGTCGAGGCTGGCGGGCGGAGAGCGGGATTCAGTCGTCATGACGCGAAGCTCCCTGGGCGGTGCGGCGACCGGCAACCGGTAGGACCGGTCCCTGGCCAGCCCGCAATCGCACCTGGACCGGATGAATGGAGACCCAGACCCTGACCGCGGGGGCGGTTAGCCGGCCGCCAGGGGTAGACCAAGGTCAAAGTTCGAGCTGGTTGCGGCCCGTCTCGGTGCGCAACTCGCGGATCACCTCCTCCAACCGTTCCACCGAGGCATTCACGGCCTCCCGCACCGCCTCCCTGACCAGCAGTTCCAGGTCCTCGCGATGGGCCTTGTCGATCTGCGCACCCACCTCGCCGGGGAGTAATTCAATAAAGCCATCCACCACTTCCCGCGCCAATAACTGGGGATCGATCGTCATCTGCATTCTCCTGGACAGGGGGGCAAGACCCGCGGCGGGCACCGTCGAACCTGGAGCATTTTACCCCTTTCCGGAGCGGCGGGAATCGCTGGCCTGGGTCCCCGGGGGCCCCTCCCAGCGCCGGGCCAGGTCATTGTCGATGGCAAAAAGATCCAGGAGGCGGCCGATGGTGTGGTCGATCAGGTCTGCGATGGTGCGCGGGGCATTGTAGAAGGCGGGCATGGGGGGACAGATGAGGGCCCCCAGGGTGGCGGCCTCGTGCAGTAACCGGGTGTGACCGACATGCAGGGGTGACTCCCGCGGTACCAGGACCAGGCGTCGCCCCTCCTTCAGGCTTACATCCGCGGCTCGCACCAGCAGGTTGTCCGCGTAGCTGTTGACGACCCCGGAGAGGGTCTTGATCGAGCAGGGCACGATGATCATCCCCGCGGTGAGGAAGGAGCCACTGCTGATGGGCGCGGCCAGGTCCCGGTCCGCGTAGACGTAATCCGCCAGGGCCTCCACCTCCCGTGGTTGCCAGTCCGTCTCCAGGGCGATGTTCAGCTTGGCGCCTTGACTGATGATCAGGTGAGTCTCCACCTCCCGCCGCTCCCGCAACACCTCCAGCAGGCGGATACCATAAATGACCCCAGAGGAGCCGGAGATGCCGATGACGAGACGCATGAGGAATTCCTGGGTGGAGGTCTGATGACGGGGCTTGAGGCTTGGGGGTAGGGCTTGGGGTGGGGGGTGGGGTCGTGGCGTTGGTGGCTTAGGTCTCAGTTCGCTTGGCGGTGGGCAGTGAGAAGCCATGTTCGGTGGCTAGGTTAACCTTCCCCGGCGCGGCTGCCAAATGACCGCCCGGGCCCACCCTTGTCAGCACCGGCACCGTCCCTCGTCTCACCCTTTCACCCCTACTGAGTCTAGGCCTCCTCGCTCCGCCCTACTTTTCGCGGTATCCCGCCCGAGTGTGATCCGCCCGGTGGTGACGGCCTCAGCCCCGAACCAGTCATCCCGATCCCATGGTGGGCCTGGGACTGGTGCCCAGATGCTTGGCAGTTGGTCGCAGATCGGCCACAATGCCGGCCACTTACAGATACAGTCTCCAGTCTGACCTGGACAAGCAGGCGCTCGGGATGCCCCAGACTGCCTATCGCTCCATGACCAGGTAGTTGCCGAGCCGCCAATCAAGCCGCGCGGGACCCAGTCCGACCGAGCCGCGCGCCCCAGGGCCAGGACCGACAGTCAATTGCCGCCAATCACTCGCTTTTTCCTCTTGATCGTCGCCATTTTGGCGCTTACGTCCCAGCCCCTCCGGGCCGAAGTGTTGTTCTACGGCAAGGTGAATGTCGCCCTGGTCTATGCCGACCAGGGGACTGGCGAGCCACCCGCGGGCGATCAGGTCACCCGCTACCGGGGCTTCGGCCTCAACGACAACAAGGCAGTCCGGCCCTGGGTCCTCAACCCCTTCATCACCACCCCCCGGGGTCCGGCCAACCGTTTTGGCCTGGAGGGTTCCTCGGACTTGGGGGCGGGGCTGAAGGCCCTATTCAAGGTCGAGTTGGGACTCAGCCTGGCTGACAGTAACAACGAGGCCTTCAATCTCCGGGCCAGCGAGACCCTGACCATGCGCAACACCTTCCTGGGTCTTGGCGGCACCTGGGGCCGCCTCCTCCTGGGTCGGCAGGATACCCCCTTCAAATCCTCGACCGCGCCCCTGGATCTGTTCATCAACACCCTGGGGGATTCCGCCAGCACCCTCGGTTTCCAGAATTACCGCGCGGATAACTCCATTTACTACGGTAGTCCCAGCCTCGCCGGCCTGAAATGGTCCGTTGCCCTGCTGCCGGGCGGTGGGGCCACGCTACCCGGGGGCTTCAATGTCGCCGCCGACCGGTTGACCGCGGCCCTCTCCCTGGCCGCCACCTATGCCCGGGGGCCCCTCTATGCCAGTCTCGCCTTCGAGACCGTGGACGCCGACCTGGCCGATCCGGGCACCTACCCGGCAGTCGCCCCGTGGCGGAAGTGGCGCCTGGGCCTGGGACTCCTGGACTGGCAGGGTCTGAGCGTGACGGGGATGTTTGAGCACTGGGATCATGCCTTCTGGGGGGCCGACCACCGGGCCGACCTCTGGCAGTTACAGCTGGGTTACCGGCTGGACCGGTTCCAGATCAAGGCCAAGCTGGGCGGCAATCAACAACGGGGCGATTATGCACTCCTGGCCCCGGTCGGCCAGGATCTCATGGCCGAGGACGATTTTGCCTTCCACAGCTGGGCCCTGGGCGGCGATTACGCCTTTTCCCGCCAGACCAAACTCTTCCTGGTTTACTCCGCCAATCTGGCCGATCCCCTCGTCCAGGCGACCAGCCGGACCACCCATGACGTCCTGGATTGGCGTGGGGTTCAGCTGGGCATCTCCCATGCCTTTTGATGGCCCACCCCGCGCGCGGCATGGGAAAAAACGAATGGCCAGTCCCGAGCCCTTTACCCATAATGCCTCCCCTTTCCACCAGCGTCTGGCCAGTCTGCCCCACGCAACCGCTAGTCCTAGCTTCCACTTTTCAACCCGATAGCTAACCTGCCATGAACGAACCCGCGGAACCCATCCCACCCCCGAGTCTGTGGGACATCTTTCTCGAATTCCTCCTGATTGGTGCCATCAGCTTTGGTGGCGGCATCGTGGCCTACCAGAAAATCCTCCTGACCGAAAAACGACGCTGGCTGAATGATGACGAGTTCATGGCCTGCCTGGCCATCAGCCAGACCATGCCCGGGCTCAACGCGGTCAACATTGCCGTGCTGACCGGTGATCGCCTCCGCGGGGTGCTCGGCGCCCTCGCCGCGGCCATCGGCCTGCTCCTCCCCGGGGTGACCTTCGTCCTGGTGGCGGGCATCCTCTATCTGAAAAACACCGACCACCATCTGGCGAATCTCCTGCTGGCCGGGGTGGCGGCGGCGGCGACGGGCCTCCTGTCCGCCATCACTTACCGCCTGGGCCACCGACAATTCAACCACTTCAAATCCCTATTGATCGTGTTTGCCTCCTTTTACCTGATGAGCATCATGAAGCTATCCTTGCCCATGGTGCTACTCATCATGGTGCCTATCTCCCTCCTGCTCTTCCGTCCCAAGGCGCCCAAGGCTTCAAAGGTTTCCAAGGCTTAAATCCATGGTTTCACTATCCGTACTCATTCACCTCGCCCTGACCTTTGGCCTGCTTTCGCTCCTCGCCGTGGGCGGCGGTACCGCGGTGCTGGCGGAGATGCAGGAGGTCCTGCACCAGCAGTTTCAGATCACCCCGGATCGCTTCCTGGAGGTCTACAGCGTCGGTCAACTGGCACCCGGGCCGAATATGACCATGGTGACGATCTTCGGCTTCCAACTGGCGGGAATCCAGGGGGCCTTGTTGGTGGGACTGGCCTTCTTCCTGCCCTCCAGCGTGCTCTGCTTCTGGATCGGCCGCCTCTGGAACTATATCGGGGAGACCCCCTGGCGACGGGCGGTGCAGAATGCCCTGGAACCCATCTCCATCGGTTTGATGTGTTCCGGCGTCTATGCCGTGGGCAAATCCGCCCTGGATGGTCCCCTGACCATCGCCCTGGCCATGACCGCCTTCATGGGCGTGATGTATACGCGCATCAATCCCGTCTATGTGATTCTGGGTATTGGTGGCCTGGGGGCCGCCATCAAATACTGGCAGCCTGGCCTGCTCTGACCAGGACCCGATGAGGACCGATTCGCCCTGGAAGGCCCCATACCCGATCTTTAATGGACGGCCCGAACTAGGGTTTTACCGTTCAACCCCTCATGTCCGAGAAATAGCTTCCACAGCACAACGCACTAATTTTCAAGCCCCCTTCCTCCTGGCGGGGAAGATTGGGGGACGGGGGCTTGACCGGTCAGGAATCAGTCAGTGGTGCGACAGGACCTTCTTACCAGCGCCCTGAATCAGTCCGCGGCGGGAGGACGCAGGATGTGCTCCAGGAAGTCACTGTAGCCCGCCACCTGCCCCTTGCCCACCGCGATTCTCCTGGCAAGGATGCGCAAGGGGGTGAGATAGGGGCTCTCCAGACTGATGGAGTGATAAACCTTGTCCATGACCTGGATGCGGGCAAATTCAATCTGCACCCCAAACATCATGCTCACCCCATGGCGCACCTTAGCGACGGTTATCATGCCGGGCTGATAACCGGTCGCGGACATCACCTGGAGCAACTCATCGACACTGCGCAGTTTGCCCCGCACCTCGAAGAGGCGGGGAAATAGGCTTGACAGCAGCAGGGCCTTCTCGGGGAAATTGAATTTGATGCTGGGCCCAAAGGCGATGAATTCATCAAAGGCCTCGAGCACCGGTTTGATCTTGAGGTTCTTCCCCCGGATCTTGATGTTGTCCTTCTTACCGTGGACGAACAGGTAATGGTCGTCATTGATCTCCTCACTGACATCGGCATTCCGGGTGATCTCGACCCAGGAGACGGGTAACTCCACGATCTGGCCCTCCGGCCAGAAGGCCCGCCACTCCCAGGTGGTGGTACCGCGCTGATAGCTCTCCCCCTCGCTGGCGCCGGCCTTGTCAGACTCCTCGGTGGACGCGGATTGATCTTCCTCCGCTTCCAGAAGGTAGGTGCGCAGACGCAGACGCATCTCGGCCAACGCCGTGACCACGACATTCCCCACCAACTCGAGCTGGCGAATCAGGTCGATGCGGCTTCGGTACGAGAGCAACCAGTATTGGAACGACTTACCCCCTAGTACCGGGCCAATGATTTCACAGGCGTGGAGAATCGCGATCAGAGCCGCCTCCCTGGGATGAGGCAGTTCATCCGACTCGATCAGTTTAACTAACGCATTGCGCAGTTTGATGGCCTCGGTCTTTTGGGTCTGACTGATGGATAACTGATTAAAATCCCAACTAAAGGGGGTACTGGTCGTCAGACAAACACCCTTGGCGGCCAGGCTGGCCATGCAGGCGGCACGTAAATCCCCCACACGATCCGCAAGGGTATTGAGGGCTAAATCCAGCGGCACGATACGCCCCAGGCGCTTGAGATAGGTCAGGGCCAGGGTCTGCGCCGGATCCAGTCTGAGCTTCCGATCCAACAGGGTGAGATTTTTGAGATCGCTGTCCACCGCTCCGGACAGGGACAGGTCGATCAGCAGGGCTCCTACTAGCCCAAAATCCGAGTCGGACCAGACAATCAGGGAGGTGGCTTTGACGGGCCACTCCATACTCAGCAGGACAAAGGCCTCCGCGACACTGAGTTCGTTCTGGGGCTCCGGGTGATGGGATTTGCTCGTCATGGATCAAACCAACTGAAATGGGACAGGGTCGGTGACCACCTCCCTGGGAGGCGATGCCAGTGCCGCTGAGCCCCGCTACCCCTTGGGGAATCAGCTAATTCATCCTAGCGTAACAAGGCCTGACGGGGCCACTGATTATTGTGGCCGGTCCTCAATCACCAAGGCGCCCGCCAGCCGGGAGAGCCGGCGCGGCGTTTCCATCCGCGCTACCCGCCTTGGGCCGCGTAAACCGCAGCGCCTGGTCATAGGGGAAGACATCCTCCCAGACCCCGCTGGCCGTTTTCTTCTGCCGTTGCTGCCAATAGCGATAGTCGTAAATCTCCGGATGGGTGGCGAAGAGGATCTGGCGGATCGCCTCGCTGTTGGTCAGGAAGGTGGGGAATTCCTCGGGAAAGACATCCCCCGGGTTGACGGTATACCAGGGCTCGGCGCTCATCTCATCCTCCAGTGTGCGCGCCTGGGGGATCTTGCGGAACTTGCACTCACTGAGATAGCAGATCTCGTCATAGTCGTAGAAGACCACGCGCCCGTGGCGGGTCACCCCAAAGTTTTTGAACAGCAGATCTCCAGGAAAGATATTGACCCCCATGAGTTCCTTGAGGGCCAGGCCCCAATCGTCCAGGATGGCGGACTGTTCCGCGGGCGTCGCTTCGGCCAGATAGATATCCAGGGGCGTCATGCGTCGTTCGATGTAGAGATGGCGGATCACCAGCATCTCGCCATCCCGCTCAAGGAGGGATGGCACCTCCTTCTCCAGTTCCGCCAGTAGGTCCGGCGCGAACCGGTTGAGCGGGAAGGCCACGTCGGAGAATTCCAGGGTATCGGCCATGCGTCCCATGCGGTCGTGATGCTTGACCTGGAGATAACGCTGTTTGACCTGCTGACGGGTGACGTCCTTCTGCGGCGGGAAGCGGTCGCGGATCACCTTGAAGACGTAAGGGTAGGATGGCAGGGTGAAGACCAGCATGACCAGACCCCGGGTCCCCGGGGCAATCTGGAAGCGATCCTCCGAGCCCGCCAGATGGGCGAGGAAGTCGCGGTAGAACTCGTTCTTGGCCTGCTTGAGAAAGCCGATGCTCTGATAGAGGTCGGAGAGGGACTTGTCGGGCATGAGGCTATGCAGAAAGTCCACGGTCGCCGCCGGCACCGGGGTCTTGGCCATGAAATAGGCCCGGGTAAAGCTGAAGACCAGTTCCATCTGCTGCCGGGTGGTCAGGAGGGTGTCGGCATAGATGGCCCCCGCCTCGTTGTTGACCAGGGGGACGATGAAGGGATGGCAATCCGCCCCCAGCACCACCCGCCCGATCAGATAGGCCGCCTTATTGCGATAAAAGGGGGATTCCAGGACATCGATGCGCGCCTCGTCGGGAATCTGGGCGCCGAAAGGACCCCGCGCCCGAAAGGCCGTGGCGATCCGCTGGGTATCCCGCTGGATATCCTCGAAGGGGAGGGAGAAATAGAAGGCGGAGAGGATCTCCCAGATGCAATGCTCCAGGCCGCCATCCCGGGGATGGAAGGACATGAAGACCCGATACCCATTGGCCAGGGCCTCGCGATCGACGCTGGAGACCAGGAAAATATTGTCGTTATTGAAATATTTGCGGTCGAAGAGCCGGCAGAAGACCGAGTTGTAAAAAGTCTCCGCCAATTCCGGGCGGCTGTGCCGGGCCAGGAGGGCCTGATAGGCCCGCTTGACCTCCTGCCAGAGGGGTTCATCGAGGGTCTGGATACCGAAGGCGGAGCGCACCTTGTCAATGGTCTCGCGCACCCGCAGGTCGTAATAACTGATGCGATTGGCGGAGGCTACCCGGCCGGACTCCCAATCGGTCCGCTCGAACCGTTTTCGGGCGGAACTGGTGATTTCCTGAAAAATGGAGTAATGCCGGTCGAAGCCGGTCAGAATGGAGCGGGCGATCTGACGAGCCCGTTCCATGCGTTCTTCGTTCATGAACCCAATCTCCCAGCGAATTGGCAGGCGGGCCAGCACCCGGGGCCTCCACTCACGTCCGCGGGCCCCCTCGGCGGGTCCCGGGCGGAGGAGCCCGATATCCAGGTAGCACCGTGACGCATCAACAAGGGGCGATGTCAGGACCACCGGCATGCTTACCTCCCAGCCTGGTGAATTATTGGCAAAAGCAAACGTCTGTATTGAATTTTTTGACTTTATAAACTCATCGTTTTACACCATTTTGTTGCACTGCACAATACAGGGGTCCACCGGACCTGACAACAACAAACTCCCACCCGCATCCACAGGAGACGTTCATGCCCCAGGTCCAACTTCTCGCCCCCGTCCCCCCCGCCCTAGCGCCCGTCCTGTCCCCCGAGGCCCTGGACTTCGTGGTGGACCTGGAGCAGCGGTTTGGCCCGCGCCGTCGGGAATTGCTCGCCGCCCGCGCCGCCCGCCAGGCTCGGCTGGATGCCGGTGAGTCCCTGGACTTCCTGGCCGAAACCGCCGAGATCCGCGCTGGCGACTGGCGGGTGCGCCCCGCCCCCGCCGACCTCCAGGACCGCCGGGTGGAGATCACCGGCCCGGTGGACCGCAAGATGGTCATCAACGCCCTCAACTCCGGGGCCAAGTGCTTCATGGCCGACTTCGAGGACGCCCACGGTCCCACCTGGAGCGCCACCCTGGAAGGTCAGCAGAACCTCTCCGCGGCCATCCGCCGCACCCTCACCTTCCAAAGCCCCGAGGGCAAGGACTACAGGCTCAACGAGCAACTGGCCACCCTCATCGTCCGCCCCCGGGGCTGGGCCCTGCCCGAGAAGCATGTCGAGGTCGATGGCCAGCCCATGTCCGGCGCCCTCTTCGACTTTGGCCTCTACCTCTTCCACAACGCCCAGGAACTACTGGCCCGGGGCAGCGGCCCCTACTTCTACATCCCCAAGCTGGAGGGCCATCGGGAGGCCCGGCTGTGGAACGATGTCTTCAATTACGCCGAGGAGCGCCTGGGTCTGCCCCATGGCAGCATCCGCTGCACCGTGCTCATCGAGACCATCACCGCCGCCTTCGAGATGGACGAGATCCTCCATGAGCTGCGGGACTATATCTGCGGCCTCAACTGCGGCCGCTGGGACTACATCTTCAGCTTCATCAAGCGCTTCAGCGCCCACCCGGAGCGCTGCCTGCCGGAGCGCGGCCAGGTCACCATGCTGGTGCACTTCCTGCGCTCCTACTCGCGGCTGCTGATCAAGACCTGCCACCGCCGCGGCGCCCACGCCATGGGCGGCATGGCGGCCCAGATCCCCATCAAGGACGACCCGGCGGCCAACGAGATCGCCTTCGCCAAGGTGCGGGCGGACAAGGAACGCGAGGCCGGCGACGGCCACGACGGCACCTGGGTGGCCCACCCCGGCCTGGTAACCGTGGCCCTGGCGGTCTTCGACCAGCACATGCCCGGTCCCAACCAGCTCGACCGCACCCTGGACGACCTGACCATCACCGCCGCCGACCTGCTCCAGTTGCCCACGGGCACCATCACCGAGGCCGGGCTGCGCAACAACGTCTCCGCCGGCCTGCGCTACCTGGCGGCCTGGCTGGCTGGTCGCGGCGCCGTGCCCATCCACAACCTGATGGAAGACGCGGCCACCGCCGAGATCGCCCGCGCCCAGCTCTGGCAATGGGTGCGCTACCCCGGTGGCGTCCTGGATGACGGCCGCAAGATCACCCCGGAACTCTTTCAGCAGACCCTGGCGGAGGAACTGGAACTGGCCCGCGAAGAGCTGGGTGAAGCCGGCGACCCGGCGGCCAGCCGGCTGGACCGGGCCGCCGAACTCCTGCGCCAGATCGTCCTTCAGGAGCGCTTCGAGGAGTTCCTGACCCTGCCCGCCTACGCCATCCTGGACGAGACGGCGGGGCTCTGAGTCTTACATCGATTTACAACCCTAGCTGCCCAAGCAGCGCATCACCATTGAGTGGAGAGACCATGACCAACATGACCCGCGAGCAGCAGATCCAGGCCCTGGAGCAGGACTGGGCCACCAACCCCCGCTGGACCGACGTCAAGCGGGGCTATGGCGCCGCCGACGTCGTCCGCCTGCGCGGCTCTGTCCAGCCCGAATACACCTATGCCCGCCGCGGCGCCGAGAAGCTCTGGGACCTGATCCATGGCCAGGCCAAGAAGGGCTACGTCAACTGCATGGGCGCCATCACTGCTGGTCAGGCCATGCAGCAGGCCAAGGCCGGGGTCGAGGCCATCTACCTCTCCGGCTGGCAGGTCGCCGCCGACGGCAACACCTCCGAGACCATGTATCCTGACCAGTCCCTCTATGCCTATGACTCGGTCCCGACCATGGTGCGGCGTATCAACAACACCTTCAAGCGCGCCGACGAGATCCAGTGGGGCCGCGGCATCGGCCCGGGCGACGCGGGTTACATCGACCACTTCCTGCCCATCGTCGCCGACGCCGAGGCCGGTTTTGGTGGCGTCCTCAACGCCTTCGAGCTGATGAAGAACATGATCGCCGCCGGCGCCGCCGGCGTGCACTACGAGGACCAGCTCGCCGCGGTCAAGAAGTGCGGTCACATGGGCGGCAAGGTCCTGGTGCCCACCCAGGAGGCGGTGCAGAAGCTCATCGCCGCGCGCCTGGCGGCGGATACCTGCGGCGTCCCCACCCTGGTCCTGGCCCGCACCGACGCCGAGGCGGCCAACCTGCTGACCTCCGACTTCGACCCCAACGACAAGCCCTTCATCACCGGCACCCGCACCGCCGAGGGCCTGTACAACGTCAAGAACGGCCTGGAGCAGGCCATCAGCCGCGGTCTGGCCTACGCCCCCTACGCCGACCTGGTGTGGTGCGAGACCGGCACCCCGGACCTGGGCTTTGCCCGCGAGTTCGCCCAGGCCCTCATGGCCCAGAACCCCAACAAGCTGCTGGCCTACAACTGCTCGCCGTCCTTCAACTGGAAGAAGAACCTGGACGACAAGACCATCGCCAAGTTCCAGGACGAGCTCTCCGCCATGGGCTACAAGTACCAGTTCATCACCCTGGCGGGCATCCACAACATGTGGTTCAACATGTACGACCTGGCCTACGACTATGCCCGCGGCGAGGGCATGCGCCACTACGTGGAGAAGGTCCAGGAGCCCGAGTTCGCCGCCCGCGGCAAGGGTTACACCTTCGTCTCCCACCAGCAGGAAGTGGGCGTCGGCTACTTCGATGACGTCACCACCGTCATCCAGGGCGGCGCCTCCTCCCTGACCGCCCTCACCGGTTCCACCGAGGAAGAGCAGTTCCACTAAACCGGGGACGACTGGGCCAACCTGAGCGTTGGCCCTGAGCTCAAGAGCCGTACCCCGGTTGTCGGGGTGCGGCTCTTGGCGTTTATACCGAGCGCATTTCAGTTTTCGGCATGGATAAGGAGGGTCGGGTGGCCTCTGGCGGGGGTGTCGACTGCAAGGAGCCGATCATCAAAGCCTACAGGGACGAATCACGGCATCCCCCGGCAGACGCCACCCGACCCGGAAAAACCGAAAATTGATGTGCAAAGACTATAGAGTGATCGTCAGAAGGTCGGCGCCACCCCCCCTGTCACGGTAGGGAGCCGGAGCGAGCGCCGCGAATCATGGCTTCAGGAACTGGATATGACCGAACAAAGTTTGAACCCTCAACAAAGCTTGAAAACCACCGATCTGAGCGACGAATGGGGCGATCAGGCCCAGGTCTGCGCCCCCCTCTTCCGCGACTTTGGCGGGCGGACCGATTTTCATGGCCCCATCGCCACGGTGCGCTGCCCGGACGACAACTCCAAGGTGCGGGAGATGCTGGGTCAGCCCGGCGCGGGCCGGGTGCTAGTGATCGATGGCGAGGGCTCCCCTCGCTGCGCCCTGCTGGGCGACCTGCTGGCCCAACGGGCGGTGGACAATGGCTGGGCCGGGGTCCTGGTCCACGGCTACATCCGCGACAGCGCGGTCATCGCCGGTCTGCCCTTGGGGGTCAAGGCCCTGGGGACCCTGCCGCGCAAGAGCGAGAAACGCGACCTGGGCGAGACCCAGGTCCCGCTGAACTTTGCCGGGGTGGACTTTCGCCCCGGGGACCTGCTCTATGCCGACGCGGATGGGGTGCTGGTCCTGCCCGCCGCCCTGACAGGGGCGCCGTCCTGAGGGTCAGGGCTCGCCTTGCCATCAGGGCAACTCATGTACATGATGAGGCGAGGCACAATTAGGGCACTGTCGCGCAAGGGCGAGGACTTCCAGGTCAGGACCCCATAACGGCCAGACCGGCCCCCACACCGAAGCTGACGAGGCGGAAAATCACCCGTGAACCCTGACTTCCACCTCCAGACCCTGGCCTTCGCCGGCTATTTCATCATCCTGGCCTACATCGGCTGGCGGGCCTATCGCGGGACCCGGGATATCGAGGACTTCATCCTCGGCGGCCGGCGCATTGGTAGCTGGGTGGCGGCCCTGAGTGCCGGGGCCTCGGACATGAGTGGCTGGCTGATGATGGGTCTGCCGGGTCTGGCCTACGCCAGTGGGTTCGAGTCCATCTGGCTGGCCCTGGGGCTCCTGCTGGGGACCTGGCTCAACTGGCGGCTCCTGGCCCGGCGTCTGCGGGTCTTCAGCCAGGCCTACGGCAACGCGCTCACCCTGCCGGAATTCCTGGCGAACCGCTTCCAGGACCCTAGTGGCTGGCTGCGGGTGCTGGCCGCCCTCTTCATCCTCATCTTCTTCCTGCTCTACACCAGCGCCGGCCTGGTGGCGGGTGGCAAGCTGTTCGAGGCCGTTTTTGGCCTGCCCTATGTCTGGGCGGTCGCCGCCGGGACCCTAGCCATCCTGCTGTATACCAGCCTGGGGGGCTTCCTGGCGGTGGCCTGGTCCGATGTCTTCCAGGGTCTGCTAATGGCCGCCGCCCTGATCCTCGTCCCCCTGGTGGCCCTGGACCAACTTGGCGGCCCAGCGGCGGCCCTGACCCAACTCCAGGCCCTCAACCCCGCCCTCCTCGACCCGTTCACCGCCGGCGACGGGCAGCCCCTGGGATTCGTCGCCATCCTCTCCCTGGCGGCCTGGGGTCTGGGCTATTTTGGTCAGCCCCATATCCTGGCCCGCTTTCAGGCCATCCGCGGGCCGGAGGCCGTGGCCCCGGCCCGGCGCATCGCCGTCGGCTGGTCGCTGCTCACCATGGTCGGGGCCATCCTCACCGGCCTGGCGGGGGTCCTGCTCCTCGACAGCCCCCTGATCGGCGACGAGCGGGAGAAGGTCTTCATCCAGCTCGTCAACCTGCTCTTCCATCCCCTGGTCGCCGGCATCCTCCTGGCGGCCATCCTCGCCGCCATCATGAGTACCGCGGACTCCCAACTCCTGGTCACCTCCGCCACCTTCACCGAGGATTTCCATCGCCGCCTCCTGGCCCGGGAGGCCAGCCCCGGGCACCTGGTGATCGCCGGCCGCCTGGCGGTGGTGCTGGTCGCGGGCCTGGCCTTCCTCCTCGCCCTGGACCCCCAAGCCCATATCCTGGATCTGGTGGCCCATGCCTGGGCGGGTTTCGGCGCCACCTTCGGCCCCGTGCTGCTGGTCGCGGTCTACTGGGCAAGAATGACCAGGGCGGGCGCCATCGCCGGCATGCTCACCGGCGGCCTGGTGGTCATCGCCTGGCCGCCCCTGCTGGGCGAGGTGTTCCCGATCTACGAACTGGTGCCCGGCTTTCTGCTTTCCCTGAGCGCCATCGGGCTGGTCAGCCGCTTTGGCGGCAAGCCCCGGGACGGTTTGGAGGCGGAGTTTCTCCGGGTAGCCCGGCGACTGTAGGCATCAGAAGCGGGCGGCTAGTACCTCATGCCGCCTTATCTTGCCGGTCCGAACAATCCATCTCAGCTCTGGACCGACAATAAACGCATCCAGCTCAATGGCCTATGCCTGCAAGTAAAAATGGACTGAGGTACTAGGGCCAATCGTCGGGGGCTGCTGCCACCGGGTTTCCCCCGGTGAGCAGATCATGGAGTGCGGTGAATTCCTGGCTGAGCTTGTGCCGGGGGTCGAGATGGATCATGGGCTTGGCCTGGGAGTGGGACTCCCGGATCTTGACCGAGGCCGAGAGATAGGCATCCAGGACCGGCAGGCCCTCGGCCCGCAGTTCCTCGACCAGGCGCACCGGCAGATTGGCCCGGGCCTGGTACTGATTGACGACGATCCCCTCGATCCGCAGCCTGGGGTTGTGATCCGCCTGGACCTCCCGCACGCTGTCCATCAGGTTGTAGAGGGCCTGGCGGGAGAAATCATCGCAGTCGAAGGGAATCAGGCAACAGTCCGCGGCGATCAGCGCCGAACGGGTGAAAAAATTCAGCGCCGGCGGGGTGTCGATGAAGATCTCCTCGACGTCCTTGAGGCTGTCCAGGGCCTCCCGCAGCTTGAACATCTTGTAGCGGGATTCCAGCTTGATCTGGAGTTCCTCCAGCCGCGGATCGGCGGGCATGAGACCCAGGCGGGAAAAGGGCGTCGCCACGACGAACTCTCCGGGTTTGGGGCCAAAGACCCGACAGGCCAGGATATCGTCGAAAAAGTGGGCCAGGGTCCGCGTCTGTCCCGCCAGCGCCGCCCCCAACAGATAGCGGGAGGCATTGGCCTGGGGGTCCAGGTCCACCAGCAGGGTCCGTCGTCCGCGGGCGGCGCTGATGGCGGCGAGATTACAGGCAATGGTGGATTTTCCCACCCCGCCCTTCTGATTGAAAATCACGCGACGCATGGTGTTTTTCCCATCGCAGATCAGTTGGCCAGTAAATCGTAGACGCAGACCCGGTTCCTACCCTTCCGCTTGGCCGCGTAAAGGGCCCCATCCGCGCGTTCGAGGGGGCCCTCGGGGGCCTGGTCCCTGTCCAGGAGGTCGGTAATGCCAATGCTCACGGTCAGCGGGATCGGCCCGGCCTGGGTGATGAAGGGGCTCTTCTGGACCGCGCGGCGCAGGCGCTCCGCCACCCGCAGGGCCCCTGCCGCATCCTCCGCGGCCAGGAGGGCGGCGAACTCCTCGCCCCCCACACGGCCGAGCAGGTCGCCCTGACGCAAGGCCTGGCGGGCGAGGCGGGCGAAGTTGCGCAGCACCTCGTCGCCGGCGCCATGCCCATGGCGGTCGTTGACCTGTTTGAAGTGGTCGAGATCGATGAGCAGCAGGGCCGAGCGGGCCTCCCGCTGCCCCTCGCGACGTAGCCGCCGAATTTCTTCCTGCAAGCGCTGATAAAAAAAGCGGCGGGTGGCGACCCCGGTGAGCATGTCGGTATTGGCCAGTTCCAGCAATTCGACCTCCCGGACCTTCTGCTCGCTGATGTCGCTGAAGGCGACCACGGCCCCCGTGAGTTGGGTGCCCTCGAACAAGGGGGCGCAAGTCATGGCCACGGGCAACAGGCTGCCGTCGCGGCGGAAAAACCATTCCTCCTGATGCCGCCCCCGGCCATCCTCTAGGGTGCGGCTGAGGGGACAGTCCGCGAAGGGATAGGGTCGTCCGTCCCGATGATGGGCATGGAAGAGGGCATGCGGGTGCTGTCCCAGTACCTCGTCCCAGTTGTAACCCAGGGTATTCAGGGCGGCTGGGTTGATGAAGGTGATCCGTCCCTGGGTGTCGACCCCGAAGATGCCCTCACCCACGGCCATCAGCAGGGTCTCGTGGCGTTGGCCGAGGGCGCTGATGGCGCGGGTCTTTTCCGCCACTTGCCGTTCCAGTTCCGCCTCGCTGTGGCGGGCCGCCTCGAGGGCCAGGTCCCGGGCCCGTTCATGCTCGCGTTTGGCGCGGTTGAAAATGTCCGCCAGAAGCATCTGAATCAGGACCCAATGCAACAGCGTGCCGACGATCAAGCCATAGTCGACGAGAAAGCTCCCGCCCTGGAGAACGCCGAAGTTGGCGAGCAGGGTAGCCACGGCCCCCAGATTCAGGACGGCGAAGATCAGCAGGAAATACAGGGCGGAACGATCGCGCCAGCGGGCGACGATCAGGCCCGCGAGTGTCAGGTTGATGGCGATCATGACCAGCAACCAGGCCCAGAGCGTGAGGACGGCGACTTTGAACGCCCCCACCGCCACCAGGATGGCACCACCCCCGACCGCCACCCGATTGATCCAGCCCCAGCCGCTGGCGAGGCGCGGCCAGAACCGCTCGGGCTTCACCAGGGTGGCAAAGATGCGGTAGGCGAACCAGACCAGCACCACCTGGGTCGCCAACTGAAACAGCTTGAGCGGGAGGGGGGTGCCTGGCTGCACGACCAGCAGCAAGATGCCGTCGCGTTGCAACATGAAGAGGGCAAAGCTGGCGACATAACCGGCATAGGCCGCGAAGACCGGATCACGCAAGTTGTACCAATGAAAGAGATTCATCAGCACGATGATCAGGGCGGTGATCAGGTAGCCGCCCTGCCACAGGGATTCCAGCCGGAGCCAGTGGATGAAGGCCTGCGGTTGCCAGAGTTCGAGCCGTGCCTGGAGGGCGGTGGCGTTGGCAATCCGCAGATAAAAGATCTGGGGGCTGCCCTCTGGCAGGCGCAGGGGGATCAGACCCGCGTGAGCGGGGTCGTGGGGCTCGGTCCAGGGCCGCGCCAGATCCAGGGAATGATGAAGGTAGGTCGCCGGGGTTGAGGGGTCCGGGGCGAAGAGGTCAAAATGGTCGATGAAGCGGGGGCCGAGGTGAAGCCACCAGGTCTCCGGCGCCCCCGGGTCCCGAATCAGGACGAAGCGCAACCAGATGGCGCCATCGACGTAGCCGGCGCTGAGGTCCCCCGGCAAGGGAACGAAGGCGCTCTCCGGCAACCGCCGGACCTCCTCGAAACCCCGTTGCCCGATCGGGTCCGGCAGGAAGGCGAGATGGCCCGTCAGCGGGCGGGACTGATCCCCAGGCGCCAGGTTCAGGGGCTCGGCCCTGGCCTGGGGCTGAGCCAGATACAGGAGCACCAGCACCAGAGCGCGCCAGCAGCCAACCGTCATGAAACGTTCCCCCTGGCGGCAAGGTGGGCATGGGCAAAAAATCGGCAATGGGGGTCCCCTGTCTGACAGTTTGCCATGGTATAAGGGAACGAGCCGCTCAGGATAGTCTCATTCCCGCTTTCCAGGCCCGACATGGCGGGAGGGAGACGGGCAGAAGTTACCCTTGTGACCCACCCGCCGCCTAAGGACCATGACCAAGATCGACCGCGATGACCTGAAGGACCTGGCTCCACCCCACGGCCGCCCCGGCGCCCCCCGGCAGGACAGCCCGCCCGTCCCGCCGCCTGGGGGCAAGGACTGTCTCGCCGATATCGTCCGCGCCCCGGGCAGCCCCATGAATGCCCTGTGCGCCCAATTGGCCCAGGTGGCGCCCCACGACATCCCCGTCCTGCTAAGCGGCGAGTCGGGCACTGGCAAGGAATTGTTCGCCCGGGCCCTCCATGATCTCAGCCCCCGGGCCAGCAAGCCCTTCGTTGCCGAAAACTGCGCGGCGATGCCCGGGGAACTCCTGGAAAGCGAACTCTTTGGCCACCGCAAAGGGGCCTTCACTGGCGCCGTTCGCGACCACAAGGGCCTCTTTCTCCGCGCCGACGGCGGCACCATTTTTCTCGATGAGATCGGTGAGGTATCGGCCAGTTTTCAGGCCAAGCTCCTGCGCGTCCTTCAGGAAGGTGAACTGCGCCCCGTGGGCGGCACCGAATGGCGCAAGGTCGATGTCCGGGTGGTGGCGGCCACCAACCGGGACCTGGCCCAGGCCCGCAACGCCGGCCACTTTCGGGAGGATCTGTATTTCCGTCTGGCGGGGATGCAGATCCACATCCCCCCCCTGCGGGAACGGCGCATGGACATCCCGCTCATCGCCCACTGCCTGCTCCAGGAGGCCATGGCGGCCTTTGGCAGGTCCTGCCAGGGTTTCACCGCCGAGGCCCTGGCAAAACTGGCCGAGCACGACTGGCCAGGCAATGTGCGCGAACTGCGCAATGCCATCCAGCGGATGCTGCTGACCAGCCAGTCCCCGCGGTTGGGCGCCGACTTGCTGACCTGGCGGATCAGTACGTCACCGCCGCCCCCCGGGGGGAAAGCGGCCCAGGAGCCCCTGTTGCCCCCTCTGACCGGCACGCTCAAGGAGCGCATGAAGGCCATGGAGGCCCTCATCCTGCGGGACACCCTGATCCGTCACCAGGGCAACGCCAAGGCGGCGGCCAAGGAACTGGGACTACCCGTCATGGGCCTGCGGACCAAGCTGGTCCACCACGGTCTGGAATCCATCCCCATCACCACCGGCAACCGTTCAAGCCGGTCCTGATCAGCGGAGCCGCTGGCGGGCGGCCTGGGTCATGGCCGCGAGGAGCCGTTCGAGGGGCCGCTTGTGGACGGCATAGCTGACCCGATAGAGGTCGGTCTGCTCCACCAACGCCAGCAGGAAATCATCGCTGGTCTGGATCGCGTCGATCAGCCCCAGGGCCAGGGCCTGGGTCCCGTGCCAGTATTCCCCGGTGGCGACCCGGGCCAGATCCAGGCCCGGGCGATACTCATGGATGAAGTCCTTGAACAGCCCATGGGTTTCCTCCAGTTGCTGGCGCAGTTTCTCCCGCCCGGCATCGGTGTTCTCGCCGAACAGGGTCAGGGTGCGCTTGTAGTCCCCGGCGGTATGGAGCTCAAAGTCCACCCCGTGCCGTTCCAGGACCCGGTGGAAGTTGGGTAGTTGGGCGACGACGCCGATGGAACCGACCACGGCGAAGGGCGCGGCGATAATCTGATCGGCGACCACGGCCATCAGGTACCCGCCGCTGGCCGCCACCTTGTCCACCGCCACCGTCAGGCGGATACCCTTGGCCCGTAGGCGGGTCAACTGGGAGGCGGCCAGGCCATGTTCGGTCACCAGGCCACCGGCATTCTCCAGACGCAGCAAGACCTGATCCCCCGCCTGGGCCTCCAGCAACAGGGCGGAAACGATCTCCCGCAGGGCGGCGGACTCCGTCGCCTTGATGTCGCCCTGAAAGTCGATCACGAATAGCCGGGCACGGTCTTCCTGAGTCTTGGCCTGTGCCTTCTCCCGGGCCTTGTCGGCCTGACGCTCGGCCTTCAGGGAGCGCCGGTAGGCCTTGTCCGGCCGGGATGCCTGGCGCAACTGGTGGGCGAGGTCGCGGTAGTGGTCGTTGAGATGGGTCACCTCCAGATGGTCCGCCCCGGCCTGGTCGCTCCTGCGGGCACGCACGGCGAGTGCCACCAGCAGCCCGATCCCGAGGAAGAGGGTCAGGGTCTTGGCCAGGAAGAGGCCATAGTCGATCAGGGCCGCGGTCATGAGATAGCTCCCTCAGGGTCCGTCTAGATACTGACTGATTGATTGATTACGTTGCCGTGAAGCGGGCTTCTAGCCAGCTCGCATCGACTAGAAGCCAATTCAAATTCGAATTCCTATTGATAATCAACGGGTAATTTCTTGACAGTCCCTCAGATGGCGATCGGGGCGCGGATGGCCGGGTGGGGATCGTAGTCGAGGAAGGCGAAGTCCTCGAACTCATAGTCGAACAGGCTGGGGGGCCGACGGCGGATCACCAGGCGGGGCCGCGGCCGGGGTTCCCGGGCGAGCTGGGCGAAGACGATCTCCGGGGTCAGGTGGTTGCGATAGAGGTGCAGGTCGCCGAAGGTATGGACGAAATCCCCCGGCTCCAGGTCACACTGCTGGGCCAGCAGGTGGGTCAGGAGGGCATAGCTGGCGATGTTGAATGGCACCCCGAGGAAGAGATCGGCGCTGCGCTGATAGAGCTGGCAGGACAGACGCCCCTCCTGGACGAAGAACTGAAAGAGGCAATGGCAGGGGGCCAGGGCCATTCGGCCGCGGCGGACATTCTCCCGCGGCGACAGGCCCTCCAGGGGCAGATCCGCCGGATTCCAGGCCGAGACCAGCAGGCGCCGGGAGTCGGGGGTGGCGCGGATGGCGGCCGTGACCTGGCTGATCTGATCGATGACCGCCCCGTCGGGGGCCGCCCAACTGCGCCACTGATGGCCATAGATGGGGCCGAGGTCCCCCTCGGTTGTCGCCCACTCATCCCAGATGCTGACCCCGCGTTCCTGGAGCCAGCGGTTATCGGTGGAACCGCGCAGGAACCAGAGCAACTCATGGATGACGCTGCGCAGGTGGATCTTCTTGGTGGTGACCAGGGGGAAGCCCTCGGCCAGGTTGAAACGCACCTGACGGCCGAAGACGGCCCGGGTACCCACCCCAGTGCGGTCCTGCCGGTCCTGGCCCTGGTCGATGACCTCCCTGAGGAGGGTGAGATACTCCCGCATCAGTCAGGCGTCAGTTGCGCGCCGGGGAGAGCAGCAGGGAGTGGCCATGCATCGCCGCTGGCCGGGGCAGCCCCATGAGTTGCAGGACCGTGGGGGCGATACAGTCCAGGCCGGCCCCGATGCCGAGGTTCCAGGGCTCCGCGTCGATGACCAGGCAGGGCACGGGGTAGAGGCTGTGCTGGGTGTGGGGGGTCTGGGTGACCGGGTCCACCAGCTCGTCGCAGTTGCCATGGTCGGCGGTGAGGATCACCGCATAGCCCGCGGCGACGGCCGCGTCCAGGACCCGGCCGGCGTGCAGATCCAGGGCCTCCACCGCGGCGATGACCGCCTCCCGCACCGCCGTGTGGCCGACCATGTCGCCATTGGCGAAGTTGACGACGATGAAGGGGTACTCCCGCCGCTCCAGGGCCGCGACCACCGTGTCGGCGACCTCCGGGGCGCTCATCTCGGGCTGGAGGTCATAGGTGGCGACCTTGGGCGAGGGGATGAGGACCTGCTCCTCCCCCGGCCAGGGCTCGCCGCGGCCACCGTTGAAGTAGAAGGTGACGTGGGGATATTTCTCGGTCTCGGCGCAATGGAACTGGCGCAGGCCGGCCTCGCTGAGGATCTGACCCAGGGTGATGCCCGGCGCCTCGTGATGGAAGGCGAAGGGCAGGTCGAAGCTCTGGTCGTAGCGCATCATGCAGGTGACCTCCGCCCCCTGGAAACCACCCCGGTCGAAGTGGGTGAAATCCGGCTGGAAGAAGGGGCGGAGCATCTGCCGCGGCCGATCCTTGCGGAAATTGAAATGCAGGACGCAGTCCCCGTCCTGGATCAGGGCGCCACCGGCGATGCGGGTGGGGAGGATGAACTCATCATCCCGGCCCGCGGCCCAGGATTGCTCGATGGCCTCCCGGGCAGAGCCGGCCTGCTCCCCCCTGCCCTCCACCAGACAACGCCAGGCCTTCTCGGTCCGTTCCCAGCGATTGTCCCGGTCCATGGCGTAATAGCGGCCGGAGACGCTGGCGATGTGCCCGCCGGCGGCGGCCAGGGCTTGCTCCACCTCCGGCAGATAACCCAGGGCGGAACGGGGCGGGGTGTCCCGTCCATCGGTGAAAAGATGCAGCGCCGGAATGGCCCCCTGTTGACGGCACAGCTCCGCGAGGGCGATTAGATGAGTAAGGTGACTGTGGACCCCCCCATCGGAGACCAGGCCCAGCAGGTGCAGCGGCCGGCCTTGCGCCGCGGCGCGGCGGGCGGCGGCGATGAGGACCTCGTTGCGGAAGAAGGAGCCATCGGCGACGGCGTCATCGATCAGCACCAGGTCCTGGCGAATCACGCAGCCGGAGCCCAGGGTGATGTGCCCCACCTCGGAATTCCCCATCTGGCCATCGGGTAGGCCCACCGCCCGTCCCGAGGCCTGGAGGCTGGTATGGGGGTTGAGGGCGAAATAGTGGTCGAGCCGGGGAGTGCGCGCCAGGGCGACGGCATTGTTCGCCTTGGCGGGATTGACGCCGAAACCATCCAGGATCACCAGCAGAACGGGGCGGCGGGGAACGGGGGGCCAGTCGGCCATTGCCAGGACTCCGGTCAATGAAGGGGCGGCGCAACCAGAATCACCACGACCGCCCCAAAGTCAGGAATTCTATACCCCTGGCAGCCCTTTTGCCTCTCCGCCACCGCTGGGGCGGTCCGGCCCCGCCCCCGGGTCGAGGCGCATTTCCATGAATATCAAGCGCATAACCAATTGAATATCCACAAGGACCCGGTAAGGTTCGGGCAAAATGGTAGTTTTCGCCACTCTCGTTCTGATGGACAATAGACGGAACACTTGCTCTCGGGCGCGCGCCCTGCCCGGCGCGTCTCGGTCTTCGACTGGTAACGAGGAAGCGCGAGAATTGGCTGGCGCTGGCGATAACCACCCCCTGGTATGAGATGTAAGAGGAGGACGACATGAAAGCCGACCGGATCATTGCCTTTGTCATGGCCGGGGGCCAGGGTTCCCGGCTCCAGCCCCTGACCACCGCCCGCTCCAAGCCCTCGGTACCCTTCGGCGCGCGCTACCGCATCGTCGACTTTGTCCTCAGCAACTTCGTCAATTCCAACATCAAGACCATCTACCTGCTGGTCCAGTACAAATCCCAGTCCCTTATCGAGCACGTCCGCAAGTCCTGGACCATCTCCCCGCTGTTGCAGCAGCAGTTCGTGACCGTCGTCCCGCCGCAGATGATGAGCGGGGAACATTGGTTCCAGGGCACCGCCGACGCCGTTCACCAGAATATCAATCTCATCGAGGAACAGGCTCCGGACCTGGTGGCCGTCTTTGGCGCGGACCACATCTATCGCATGGACATCCGCCAGATGGTGGACTTTCACCTCGCCAACCGCGCCGATGTCACCATCGCCGCCCTGCCGGTGCCCCTGCGCGACGCCCGGGGCTTCGGCGTCATCGCCACCGGCGCGGACGGCCGGATCGAGGCCTTCCAGGAAAAGCCGGCCAACCCCAGCCCCATGCCCGGCAATCCCGACCAGGCCTTCGCCTCCATGGGCAACTACATCTTCTCCACCCAGGTCCTCCTCGACGCCCTGGAAGAGGCCCGGCGCAACGGCGAGACCGACTTTGGCGGCCATGTCCTGCCGCGCCTGCTGCGCACTCATCGCCTCTTCGCCTACGACTTCGCCACCAACGAGATCCCCGGGATCAAGTCCTACGAGCAGAAGGTCTACTGGCGGGACGTCGGCACCCTCGATGCCTATTTCGACACCCACAAGGACGTGCTGGGGGCCGAGCCCGTCTTCGATATGTTCAACCCCCAGTGGCCCATCTACTCCAGCAGCTATCAGGGACCGGTGGCACGGATCCTGGGCGGCGAACTGCGCAATAGCCTCCTGGCGGCGGCGGTCATCATCCACGAAGGGTCCCGCGTCACCAACTCCATCATCCGCCGCGAGGCCGTCATCGAGGAGGATGTGGAACTGGAGGACTGCATCATCATGGACTATGCGCGGATCGGTCGCGGCGCCCGCCTGCGGCGAGTCATCGTCGACCGCCACAACCACATAGCCCCCGGCGACCGCATCGGCTTCGACCTGGAGGCGGACCGGCAGCGCTTCACGGTCACCGAAGGAGGCATCACCGTGATCCCGGCCGGCCGGGTGAACTATTTTGCCCGCGATCACAAGGGCACCCTGCGTCGCAGTTACTCCGAGTGACCAGCGGCGCCGACCGGTCCCCGGCGGCGATCATCGCCCGCCATCTCGCCGACCACCAGCGGACCATCGCCGCCCTGGGGGACCTGACGGCTGATCTGGAGCGAATCGCCGCCCTCATGATCCAGGCCCTGGCGGGCGGTGGGCGGATCTTCTGGCTCGGCAACGGCGGCAGCGCCGCCGATAGTCAGCATCTGGCCTCGGAACTGATCGGACGCTTCGAGCGCGAGCGCCCCGGCCTCGCCGCCATCGCCCTGACCACGGACAGTTCCGCCCTCACCGCCATCGGCAACGACTACGGCTTCGACCAGGTCTTCGCCCGCCAGGTCGAGGCCCTGTGCCGGCCGGGCGATCTGGTGATCGGCATCAGCACCTCCGGCAACAGTCCCAACGTCCTGCGCGCCCTGGAGCGGGCCCGGGCACTGGGTATCGCCACCGCCGCCTTCTCCGGCCGGGATGGCGGCCGCCTCAAGGACCTGGCGGAGGCCTGCCTGATCGCCCCGACGGACAATACCGCGCGCGTTCAGGAGGCGCACCTGCTGGCCGGGCATATCCTCTGCGACCTGGTGGAGGCCCACTTCGCGGCGCTCTCCCCTCCCCCGGCGAGCCCGCGGACGGCCCGAGACTAGCAGGTGTTCGCACATCTCGAGGCCCTCCTGGCGGCGGTCCGCTCCGGTTTCGGCGCCCGGCGGGTCCTGGTGGTGGGCGATCTCATGCTCGATCGCTACCTCTGGGGCGAGGTCCAGCGCATCTCCCCGGAGGCCCCGGTGCCCGTGGTGCGCCTGGCGCGACAGACCCAGAGCGCCGGCGGCGCCGCCAACGTCGCCCGTAACCTGACCCACCTGGGGTTGTCGGTGCAGCTCGGGGGGCTTACCGGCGACGACGCGGAGCGGACCGCCCTGCTCGCCGCCCTGGCCATGGACGGCATCCAGACCCCGGCGGTGATCCCGGCCGGAGATCGCGCCACCACGGTCAAGACCCGGGTCATCGGCAACCATCAGCAGATGCTGCGCATCGACGCCGAGTCCACCCAGCCCCTCACCCCGGCGGACGAGTCCCGCCTCTGGGCGGCCACCGAGCCGCTGCTACCCGGCCTCGCGGCCCTGGTGCTCTCCGACTACGACAAGGGCGTGCTCACCCCCGGCCTCTGCCGGCGCCTCATCCACGCCGCCCGGGCCCAGGGCCTGCCGGTCCTGGTGGACCCCAAGGGCCAGGACTTCGGCAAATACGCCGGGGCCGACCTCATCACCCCCAACCGCGCCGAACTCGCCCTGGCCACCCGCCAGGCGCGGGGGGACCTGCCGGCCCTCCTGGCCGCGGGGGCCGAGCTGCGCCGCGCCCTGGACCTGGGCCTGCTGGTCCTGACCCTCAGCGAGCTGGGCCTGGCCCTGCTGGACAACGGGGGCAGCCGCCGCATCCCCGCCCTGGCGCGGGAGGTCTTCGATGTCTCCGGCGCCGGGGATACCGTCATCGCCACCTTCGCCGCCGGCCTCGCCGCCGGGCTGACCCGGGACGACACCGCCCACCTCGCCAACCTGGCCGCCGGGGTGGTGGTGGGCAAGGTGGGCACCGTCCCCATCAGCCGGGATGAGCTGCTGGCGGCCATCAGCGGCGAGGCCGCCCGGGAGCAGGCCGCCAAGGTCCTCGATTGGGCGGGTGCCCGTGCCCGGGTCCAGGCCTGGCAGGCCGCCGGCGAGCGCGTGGTCTTCACCAACGGCTGCTTCGACCTGCTCCACGTCGGCCATGTCACCTATCTGGAAGGGGCCCGCCGCCAGGGCCAACGGCTGGTGGTGGGGCTCAACACCGACCGCTCGGTGCGCGCCCTCAAGGGCCCCCTGCGCCCCCTCATCGGCGAGGCCGACCGCGCCCGGGTCCTCGCCGCCCTGGCCGCGGTGGATGCCGTGGTCCTGTTCGACGAGGAGACGCCCCTCGAGCTCATCCTCACCCTGCGCCCCGACGTCCTCGCCAAGGGCGCCGACTACACGGAGGCGACCGTCGTGGGAGCCCCAGAGGTCAAGTCCTGGGGCGGCCAGGTGGCGCTCATCCCCCTGGTCGCGGACCGCAGCACCACGGGGATCATCCAGCGTCTGACCAGCCCGGAGGCATCGGAGTCATAGACATCGCACCGCGATTTTCGGTTTCTCCGGGTCGGGTGGCTGGCAACCCCCTCATTCAGGGCCGTAGACCTCGCGATGCAGGGCCATCAGGGCCGCCAGATCGATGCACTCTCCTTCCCCCTCCTCTGCCGTGGCAGCGGCTGAATCGCCGGGCTCGCAAAGACTTTCAACTACCCGGGCCGCGCCCCGGAAATCCTCCCCCCCGGTATAGGTGCTGACCGTCACCAGTAGCGCCCTGAGGTCGGCCCCCAAGGCCGCCCGTACGCCATGGCCAGAATCCTCGATGGCGACGCAGGCCGCGGCCGGCAGCCCCAGGCGGTGCAGGGCGTAATGAAAGATGTCCGGGGCCGGCTTCTTGGCTGGGACCACGTCACCCGCGGCGATGACCTCGAACCAGCCCGGCCACTCGGGTCCCCCGGCGCACTCCAGCAGGGTGATGACATTCTCCGGGGTCGTGGTCGTCGCCACGGCCAGGCGCAGACCGGCGGCCCGTGCCTCTTCCAGCAGACGCCGCACCCCAGGGCGCAAGGGAATGGCCCCCGAGCGCAACAGCTCCAGGTAATGAGTGGTCTTGCGCCGATGCAGCCCGGCGATAAAGTCCGCCAGCGCCGGCCGCTCCAGCTCCGCGGGCCGCCAACGCTCCAGGTAATGGCGGATGCGTTCCTTGCCGCCCGTCACCGCCAGTAGCTCACCATAGAGGGCGCGATCCCATTCCCAATCCAGCCCCGCCTCCTGAAAGGCGAGATTGAAGGCCGGCCGATGGCCGTCCGCTTCCGTATCCGCCAGGGTGCCATCGACATCAAAAATCAGCGCCTGCAATGGAATCATTTCTCACCTCAACCTCAAACTCACGGAGAAAACTTGCTACCGCGCGATCACCGCCTCTGGCTTGGTCACCCCTCCGCCCAGGACGGGAGGAACGAAAACCTTCCGTCATATTGCCATGCCTGCTGCCGGTTATGGCGTGGGGACGGTGGACCGAGGGATGATCGAGGCCCTTCTCAGTTCCCCCACAAGGTCGAAAGCGGCGCCGCCCAGATACCGTCACCCAGCGGCAGGGTTTCAGCGCCATCGTAGAGCAGCACGCCTAGCCTGAACTGCTCACCCGCCAGGGTGGCTAACTTCCTCAGTCCGCGCAGATCATTCCCGTTGACCGTGGCGGCTGCCTTGACCTCGACGCCGACCAATTGCCCAGCCGCGTTTTCGACGATCACATCGACCTCATACTTGTCGGCATCCCGGTAATACATCAAGCGGTAATCGCCGTCGGCCGAGGTGCCGTGCTTGAGCAGTTCTCCGAACACGAAGGTCTCCAGCACCTTGCCGAACCGGGCGCGATCCCGTTGGATCTCATCGGCGGTCAAGTCGAGCAGGCTAGCCAACAAACCGGAATCGATGAATTGCAGCTTCGGCGTCTTGACGACCCGATTCAGGCGGTCGCGCGCCCAGACATCGATACGTTCGAGCAAGTACATCTGCTCAAAGACGCCGATGTACCGCGCGGCGGTCTTGCCATCCAGGCCCACCTGGCCACCCAGTTGCGTGTAGTTGCACATTTGCCCAGCGGTCTGTGCCAAGGCACGCAGAAAACGCGGCAACTGATCGAGCTTTTCGATCCCGGAAAGGTCGCGGACATCGCGCTGAATGAGGGCGTCGAGGTACTGCCGGGCCCAGGTCACCCGGCGCCTGCTCGTGGGACGAGCGACCGCCTCCGGGTACCCGCCGCGCAGTACCCGATCGACCAGATCACCCCCAAACGTCGGTTCGCCCGGTTCGAGCAGGCAGCCCGCATACGCGGCATCGAGCCAGTTCGCCGCATGCCCTTCAATCTCGCTCTGGGACAAGGGCAGGAGGGACAAGGTCTCCATACGCCCCGCCAAAGAATCAGCCACGGTGGGTAGGGTCATCAGGTTGGCCGAGCCCGTCAGCAAAAACCTGCCTGGACGCCGGTCTTCGTCCACGCTCTTCTTGATGGCCAGCAGCAATTGGGGAGCACGCTGAATTTCGTCGATTACCGCTCGGTCCAGGCTGCGAATCATCCCAACCGGGTCCTCGCGCGCTGACAGAAATGTCAGCTCATCATCCAACGTCAGGTAACGCCGCCCGCCCGTCGCAAGCTGCCGAACGAGTGTCGTCTTTCCCGCCTGGCGAGGGCCAGCCAGCAAAACCACTGGCGTGTCTTCCAGCGCCTCGGCGATGCGCGACTCGATCTGGCGCGGGTAGAGGACAGGGGTATTCATGCCGTGATAATAACGTAAATCCCGGAAGGAAGGCTCGTGAAATCCGGAATGTTGGGCCGTAAAATTCGGACAAAGCCGGCTGCTGACACCGGCTCCTGGCCTGGTCTGCAGGTGGTTTGCTTCCAGGGACCAAGCTTCGCTCCTACCCGCAAAACCACTTACGGCAGTCATCACGCTGGAAAGCAAAAGCCACTTGCCACGGACACAGCTTTGTCATGGCAGCTTCATAAAATGCTGATGGGTTTCCAAATGGTCCCTCACAATCCCCGAGGACTCGCCCGCATGCCTACCGTGCCCAGCCTGACAGCCTCCCCTGCCATGACGTTGGCCTCCCATCCATTTTGGTCTCGCCATGACCCACCATGGCGTTCCGCATCCTGCCCCCTTGTCCGGCGAACCGGGGTCTGGAAGCCTTGATCCCCCCTTCTCTGGCCTTTGAACTGGCCTATGCCCTGGGCTGCGTCGGGACCGGGCTTCTATATCACCTGGCCGGTGGCACCCTGGACCGTGCCCTGATCCTGGGTCTGGCGTGTTTCATCGCCCGCCATCTCTATTTGCTGGTCCGCTTGAGCCGGTTGATCGCCCGTGGTGGTCGTCTCACCTCGCCCTTCCCCCGAGGGGCCTGGGGCGATACTTTTCGCGCCCTTGATCGCTACCAGCAGGACGCGCGCCGCTGGCGCAAGCGCCAGGCGCGTTTCGCCCTGCGCTTTCGCGAGGCCGCCAATTCGGTCCCGGATGGTCTCATCATGCTGGACAAGGCCCAGCGGATCGATTGGGCGAACGGGGGTGCCGAGGTCCTGCTAAACCTGTCCTGGCCGCGAGACGCGGGCCGCCACATCGGCGAATTCCTTAGCCACCCGGACCTGGCGCCGCTAATCGAGGGGGCGGATTATGGCCACTCCCTGGAGCTGACGCCGCCCCACAACCAGGCGATCAAGCTGTCACTGCGCATCTCCCCCTTTGGCGAGCGCAAAAGCCAACGCCTGGTCGTGGTGCGGGACATCACGGCCATCTATCACCTCAACATGATTCGGCGGGACTTCGTCGCCAACGCCTCCCATGAATTGCGCACCCCCCTTACCGTCATCGCCGGTTTCCTCGAAACGCTGGGCGATTCGCCTCTGACCCCCGTCGTCCACCGTCGCCCCATCGAATTGATGGTCAGCCAAACCAGACGCATGCGCTCCATTGTCGAGGACCTGCTGACCCTGTCCCGGTTGGAGATGGGCCTCCAGTCCGAGCACACCGAACCGGCCGATGTGCCCGCGGAAATCCTCGCCATCGTCCACGAGGCCGAGGCCTTGAGCGCCGGCCAGCACGCCATCGACCTGGACCTGGACCCGAATCTGCTCCTGGTCGGCAACCCGGTGGAATTGCGCAGCGCCTTTTCCAACCTGGTCTTCAATGCCATTCAGCACACCCCCGACGGCAGCCGGGTGCACATCTCCTGGCGCGAGAAGGCGGGCCAACCGGTCTTCGCCGTCGAGGACGATGGCGAGGGCATTGCCCAGGAGCACATCCCACGGCTGACGGAACGCTTCTACCGGGTCGACAAGGGCCGCTCCCGGGCCTCGGGCGGCACCGGCCTGGGCCTGGCCATCGTCATTCACGTGCTCAACCGCCACGATGCCCAACTGATCATCGCCAGCGATCCGGGCAAGGGCTCCACCTTTGCATGCCGCTTCCCGGGCCGCGGTGCCATCGTGAGGCATAAACCCCAGATACTGACCAGCTAGCCAGTCGGATAGCGCCGGTCAGGACAATCCATTTGGGGTTCCGCGCGGACCAGTTGGGGTTCCGCGCGGAAGCTTCGCTTCCCTGAGGCCAGAAACCAGGACAAGAGAGCCAGGGTCATGGGACCAGAAGCCTGCCAGATGTCGCCCACATGACGTAGAAAGCTGTTTTTTCGAAAATTTATGCGTCTTGACCTAAGCGCGAAAATGGCTTCGTTTGGCAATCTGGCCCATTTTCAACCCTGGCCACTCCAGGCAGAGGTCAGACGGCGACGCCGCGGGCGCGCAACTGGTCGAGGATGATCGGATCGGTCCGGTTCTTGGATGTCGCGGCCTTCATGAAGACGACGAGGCGGTCGATGTCACGCACGACCCCCATGAGATCGTCATTATCCGGAGTACTGGCATTGATCGAGGTGAAGGCCAGGTCCATCAAGAACTGGTCATGACGGGCGATGCCGATGGCATAGGCCACATAGCAGGCGAGACCGGGATAGCGGAAGTGGATGCGGACGGTAAAGCGACGCCAGGACTTCAGCCAACCCTCCCATTCGGTGTCGGAGACATCGCGGCGATCCGTCCGCAGGAAGAGGATGGTCTTGACGAATTCCTCCGGCCAATTCCAGGACGGGTCATTCCGTTCGGCGCGCAAGCGATCGATGGCGCGGCCGTGATGGATTCTGCAGTGTTCGCAGTGATAATAGAGCGCGAGGGCGTAGGCGATGTATTCGCGCTCGATCTCATTCAAGACGAAGGGATCGGACTCATCCGGTACCCCGGTAATGGCATGAGCATGAAGCTCATTCAGGACGTCGTTGAAGGGTTGGCCTTGAATGGGTTTGCGAGCTTTGATCATCTGGTACAGCAATTGACAATCAGGGTTAACAATTGCTCATGATATTAAAAAATCATATCTTTTTCAACCTCAAGCCAATCCTAACACTTGATCAGCTACCTCAACCTGGGCACACCGTGACAGGAATTTAACTAGCGATCAATACGTTGTTCACTGTTGGCAGTCGAGTTTAACGCTACCGATGAGCGCATCTGATCTTGGTCATTGGAATGCATTGACACCAGGGTAAAACCCGTGACCAAGAGAATCAGGGCAATCAAGCCTGCACCTACCATAGGTGAACCGATTTTCTGATTGCGTTTGATATGAATGGACATGAAACTATTCCTCGCGGGGATTTGTGCAATCCTGAATTGGTATCAGGGGCTGGATCAGCCTTCCGTGGCATTAGGGAAATCGGCAGCGGAAGGATTGGGGGGCCGTAGGGGACCCCGAGCGCTAGCGATCAGTCGCGCCCCGGAGAACTGACCGGATGCAGAGGCCCATGCGGGGATTCAATCCGCTGGGACAGGTCTTGTTCGGTGGTATCCGCGGCCATCGAGGCGACGATCAGGCCAACGCCAATCAGAATGATGGCCACCAGGCTGGCGATCAGCATGGCGAAGTCATGGGCGCGGGTGTGAATGCTAATGCGGTACATGGAGACCTCATCTCGGGTTTAGGTGGATATCCCCCTTTCTGGTTCCATTTCTGACCAGGGCAGGAGAGCCACTTCTATTAGTTGTAATTACTTTACCCGGATGACATGACGTTAACGTGAAGGGAAAATAACCAGTTGATGACAGCATCATGAACGCTGAGAACAACCGCTTCGCCAAGCAGTCAAGGTACCGCGCGCGGGTCTTGACCATGACGAACTTCCCAGAGGCGGATCGGGGCGAGGCGGGGAAGCCAGCCGCCGCCTGTAACCCCTGGTAACCGTCAGGGGAGCCTGGCCTATCCGAGCAGAAAGACGCTAGCCAGCCCCAAAAAGATGAAGAACCCCCCGGAATCGGTCAGGGCGGTGATCAGCACCGAGGAGCCCAGGGCCGGGTCCTGGCCGAAGCGATGGCGAAGCATCGGGATCAGGACCCCCGCGGCGGCGGCGAGGAGCAGATTGAGGAGCATGGCGGCGGTCATGACCAGGCCAAGCTCCGGTTTGCCATAGAGCCACCAGGCCAGGAGACCCAGGAAGCCCCCCCAGAAGAGCCCGTTGATCAGGGCCACCCCCACCTCCTTGCGCAGCAGGCGGCGTGTGCCACCGCGGCCGACTTGGCCCGTGGCCAGGGCGCGGACGATCAGGGTGATGGTCTGGTTACCCGAGTTGCCGCCGATGCCGGCGACGATGGGCATCAGGGCCGCCAGCGCCACCAACTGGCCAATGGCATCCTCGAAATAGGCGATGACGCGGGAGGCGAGGATGGCCGTGGCCATGTTGACGGCCAGCCAGATCCAGCGATTGCGCACCGAGCCCCAGACTGGGGCGAAGATGTCCTCTTCTTCCTGGAGGCCGGCCTGCCCCAGGATCTCCTGGTCCGAACGGTCGCGGATGACGTCGACCATGTCGGCAACGGTGAGACGACCGATGAGCCGGCCCTGGCCGTCGACGACGGGGGCGGAGATCAGGTCGTAGCGCTCGAAGGCATGAGCCGCGTCCGTCACCTTTTCCTCGGGATGAAAGCGCGGCAGGGCGCCCGGGTCCATCGCCTCCCCCACCGTCCGCTCCGGGTCCCGGGTCAGCAGGGCCTCCAGGGTCAGCATGCCCAGTAGGCGTTCGTGCCGATCGATGACGAAGAGTTTGTCCGTATGGTCTGGTAGGGCCTTGCGCCGTCGCAGGTAGCGCAGCACCACCTCCAGACTGACCTCGTGGCGCAGGGTGACCATGTCGAAGTCCATGCATGCCCCGACCTGGTCCTCGGGATAGGACATGGCGGCGTGGACCTGGCGGCGGCTCTGATGGTCGAGGCCGTCGATAACCTCCCGCAGAATCTCAGGGGGCAGGTCAGGCGCCAGATCGGCGAGTTCGTCGGCGTCCAGGTGTTCGGCGGCGGCCAACAGCTCCTCAGGCTCCATGTCCTCGATGAGGGTCCCGCGCACGGCGTCCGAGACCTCGAGGAGGATGTCGCCATCCTGGTCGGCGCGGACCATCTCCCAGACCCGTAGCCGGTCCTCGATCGGCAGGGCCTCGAGGATGTAGGCGATGTCGGCGGGATGCAGGGCATCCAGTCGTTGCTGCAACTCGACGCGGTGTTGTTTGTGCAGCAGCCCCTCCACCAGCTCGTGACGCGGCATCGTCTGGCGGTGAACCAGGTTCTCCACCAGACGCTGACGGGCCAGCAATTCCTGGACCTGCCGCAGATGCTCTTGCGGATCATTGGGTTGAGGCATGGGGGGACTGGCTCTGCTGGCAGGACGGGGTGAGGCGCCACCCTGGGGTGGAGTGAAATCAAATTATCCCACGAGTAAATGAACCCCTCACCCTCGATTGAAACATGGGACGACCAGGGGATCTCAATCGCTGTCCGCCGAGACCAGGACCGGAAAATTAATCAACTATTAACTAACCGGCAAAGCCCAGGCAATGGGTTATCCCTATCGTTTAAATTCCGTCAACACCGAGGATAACCCATGCGCAATGTTGGAGACGCGAACCCCTGGCCAGGGCGACCGCGTAATCCTGGTATTCGTCGCCGCAGGCATAGGCACGGGCGGGATTGATTGCCAGGGAGTTGCGGATGGCGCGGAAATAATCCAGCTTGGTCTTTTTCAAGGGGACATGGATGAAGAAGTCCAGTGCGTCGAGATCGATGGCGTGACGCCGGAACAGTTTGGCCAGGGTGACTTGGGGTTCGTGGGCAATATTGCGGGTAATCAGGCCCACCCGCAGCCCCGTTTAGTCGGGCGCGGCAGGACCCGGTGAAGCCGGTGGAGGAGGACCCCATGGAACTATTCCAGTTCGGGTATCTGACCCGTGGTGATGAATACCAGTTGTTCGGCGATGTTGAGGGCCCGGTCCGCGACCCGCTCGAAGTCGTGAGCCACCCAGAGGAGGCGGATCGCCACCTCGGCGTAGCCGGGGTCTTGCTGGATCAGGGCGACCGTGGCGCGGATGAGGTCCCGTTGCGCCACATCCACCTGGTCGTCCTGGGCCGCGAGGGCCAGGGCCTGTTGCGGGTCCTGGTCGCCATAGGCCTTCAGGATGCCCGTAAGCATCGCCAGGGCCTGTTCCGCCAGGTCCAGGGTTTGAAGCAGAGGCGCCGGAGGAATCTCCCGCCCGGCCATTTCTTCCACCAGTCGCGCCACGTCCTTGGCATGATCGGCCATGCGCTCGAGTTCGGAGACCAATTCCAGGGTGGCGCCGATCTCACGGAAGTCGTCACCCGCCGGCTGATAGGCCGCCAGGGCTACCAGGGCCTGCTGTTCGGCCAGCCGGCGGAACTGGTTGATCTTGTTATCGTTAATGACGATCTCCCGGGCCAGTTCCAGGTTGCGGCCACGCAGGCAATCAATGGCCTGGCGCAGGGCGGCCACCACCATCTCCCCCATTCCCAGCAACCCCTCCCGCAAGGCCTCGCGTTTCTGTTGCACCAATAATTTCATGACGTCGGAGACTCCCAAAATAGGTAAGTGATTGCCGGGCATGGCATGGCCAGACCCGTAAGAAGCGGCTCTCCCGCGGCGACTGGTCCGCCCGGCGCTCATTCCGGGCCTCCGCCAGGGGCCGAGGAGGATGATGCCTGGCTGAGGGTGGCGATCAGGATCTCCTTGTTGCGGTAACGCACGTCGGTACCCTTGGCGACGAAGATGACCTGTTCGGCCATGTTGGAGGCCTTGTCGCCAATAGTCACCAGGGCGCGCAGGGCAAACACCACGTCGATGACCTGCCCCAGGAGCGCGGCATCCTCGAAGACGAAGGTCATGAGATGGCGCATGGCGGCGTCGAATTCTTCCTCCAGCTCGCCCTCCTCGCGAAAGACATCCAGGGCCCGGTCGACGTCAATGTCCGCCAGCGCCATCAGGGCCAGGTCCAGCAGGCGGCTGGCGATGCGATGCAGGCGCCGGACGTGGTGGAGGGTGCGCGGCACCGCGCCTCGTGCCTCCCGATCCTTGATGCGCAAGGCGCACCAGGCGATCTGTTCCGCCTTGTCACCAGCCTGCTCCAGATAGCCGGTACACTTCGACAGGGCCATGACCAGTCGCAGGTCGATCGCCGCTGGCTGGCGCCGGGCGATGAGGTTGAAGATCGCCTCGTCGACGGCCATTTCCTGGCGGTCGACGTGGCGCTCACGGTCCACCACCTGCCGCGCCAGCGCGATTTCCCCCTCGGTAAGGGCGCCCGCGGCGGCATTGACCTGCTCGACCACCCGTCGGCCCATGGCCAGGACCTGGTCCCTGACCTGGCTCAGTTCCTGGTCGTAACGCTGAACGGTATGACCCTTGGCAATGTCTGGCATAAGGTTGTGTCTCAATCTGGAAACGGATCAGCCAAAGCGCCCGGTAATGTAGTCTTCGGTGAGCTTGTGGCTGGGGTTGGTGAAGATTTGACTGGTCTCGCCGACCTCCACCAGGTCGCCCAGATGGAAATAGGCCGTGCGCTGGGAGACGCGGGCCGCCTGCTGCATGGAGTGGGTAACGATGGCGATGCTGTACTGCTCGCGCAGTTCGTCGATCAGCTCCTCGATACGGGCGGTGGCGATGGGGTCCAGGGCCGAGCAGGGCTCATCCATGAGGATCACCTCCGGGGAGACGGCGATGGTGCGGGCGATGCATAGCCGCTGCTGCTGGCCGCCGGAGAGGCCGGTTCCCGGCTGCTGGAGGCGGTCCTTGACCTCGTCCCAGAGGCCGGCCTTGCGCAGACTGGTCTCTACCAGGGCATCCAGCTCGACCTTGTCATTGGTTAGGCCATGGATGCGCGGGCCATAGGCGACGTTCTCGTAGATCGACTTGGGGAAGGGATTGGGCTTCTGGAAGACCATGCCGACCTGGGCGCGCAAGGGCACGACATCCTGCTGCTTATCGTAAATATCCTGGCCATCCAGGGTGATCCGCCCCCGGACCCGGCAACCCGGGACCGTGTCGTTCATGCGGTTCAGGCAGCGCAGAAAGGTGGACTTGCCACAGCCGGAGGGGCCGATCATGGCCACCACCTCATTCCGGCCGATATCCAGGCTGACATTCTTGATGGCGTGCTTGTCGCCATAGTGGACGTCCACGTTGCGGCAGATCATGCGCGCCTTGGGGGAGGTGAAGTCACCAACGGTCCCGGAAAAATCCCGGAGGGGGGCCAGGTCGTCGGCGGTCATGGCGCCGGTCATGCGGGTGATGTCTTCAGCGATCGCGTTCATACAGGGAACTCCTGAGTTCGGGGCGGGGCCGGGGGCAACCGGCATCTCACCGGAGAGGCGGCTTACCACCGACGCTCGAATTTGCGGCGCAGCAGGACCGCGGCCAGGTTCATCACGGCGAGGAAGGCCAGCAAGACGAGGATGGCCGCCGAGGTGCGCTCGACGAAACCAACCTCGGGGCTGTCCGCCCAGAGATAGACCTGCACGGGCAGGACTGTGGCCGGGGAGAGGAAGCCCGAGGGGGTGTCGACGATGAAGGCCACCATGCCGATCATCAGCAAGGGCGCGGTCTCACCGAGTGCCCGCGCCATGCCGAGAATCGCCCCCGTCAGCATGCCGGGGATCGCCAGGGGCAGGACATGGTGGAACTGGGTCTGCAAGGGTGAGGCGCCCACGCCCAGGGCCGCCTCGCGGATGGAGGGCGGCACCGATTGCAAGGCCGAGCGGCTGGCGATGATGATGGTCGGCAGGGTCATGAAGGTCAGCACCAGGGCGCCCACCAGGGGCGTCGAGCGGGGAATGCCGAAGAAGTTGATGAAGACCGCCAGCCCCAGCAGACCGAAGATGATCGAGGGCACCGCCGCCAGGTTGTTGATGTTGACCTCGATGAGATCGGTGAACCAGTTCCGGGGCGCGAACTCCTCCAGATAGAGCGCCGCCCCCACCCCCACCGGGAAAGAGAGCAGCAGGGTCAGGGCCAGGGTGTAGAAGGAGCCCATGATGGCACCGGCTATCCCCGCCAGTTCCGGCTCCCGCGAGGCGCCCTGGGTGAAGAAGCCGGTGTTGAAGCGTTTTTCGATGTCGCCGGCGGCGCCCAGGTCATGGAGCCAGGCCACCACCCGATCCTTGAGCCGGCGATCGTTCTCCGGGGTGGCGAAGCGCAAGATCTCCCACTGTTCGGCCGGTGCATCCACGTTCGAGGTCAGGGGCTTGAGGAGGGTGCCGATGACGGCGCTGGGCGTCGCCCGCTCCACCTTGACCAGGCCGCCGTTGATGGCCACCAGATGGCTGGGAAGATCGGGGCCCAGGACTTCCTGGCCGGCCAGGTCTGATTCCAGGGTTGGGACTGATTGCGGAGATGGACCTGATTCCGGGGCTGAGCCTGGGTTTGGGGCCGGGGCCCGACCCTCCTCCCGGTAGTCCGCGAGATCCCTGAGGATGGTGCTGAAGTCGTTGGCCGTGGACAGGACCTGGACCTGGTTGTCCTCGCCCCCCTCGACCGGGACCAGAGAGGCCAGTCCCACGCCGCGCTGGATGGCGATGGGGGTGGAGCGGCCCTTCATGAACATATCGGCATCGTCATCGGCCAACAGCCAGATCTCCTGGGTGGTGCCGATGATCCCCGGGTCGGCCAGTACCCGTTCCCGGAGTTGCTGGGGCGCCCCGGCGCTCAAGAGGCCGTAGAGGGCCTGCTTGTCGGCGCGCCGGGTGACCTCGGGGAAGCGGGCGGCAAGGGCGTCACGGGCCAGCTTGAGGTAGTTGGCGTCACGCAGGACGGCCGGGTCACGGGTACCCTCGGGGTCGATGACCTCGGCGGAAAAGTCCACCGTCAGGCGAATGTAAGTCTGCTGAAAGGCGCTATGGCCCTTACCGATGATATCGGCGAAGAGTATGGCGACGAAGGCCAGTCCGATCACGACGGCGCTCATGCCGATGAAGCGGAAGCGGCGCTCGGCGCGGTAGCGGCGCCCGAGGCTGGCGTTGACGATCTCGATGGTCGGTCGCCGACCGTCCTGGCCGGCCCGGTCCGGGCCGGTGGCGCCGCCGGGACCAGGATTGACGGGTACGCCGGGGGTGACTGAATTACTCATATTGTTCCCGATACTTGCGCACGATGTGCAGGGCGATGACGTTCAGGACCAGGGTGACGAGGAACAGGGCCAGCCCCAGGGCGAAGGCCGCCAGGGTCTTGGGGCTATCGAACTCCTGATCACCAGTCAGCAGGGCGACGATCTGCACAGTGACCGTGGTCACGCTTTCCAGGGGGTTCCAGGTCAGGTTGGCCGACATGCCGGCGGCCATGACCACGATCATGGTCTCGCCGATGGCACGGGAGACCGCCAGCAGCACCCCACCGACGATGCCCGGCAGGGCTGCCGGGAAGATGACCCGCCGCATGGTCTCGGCGGGGGTCGCCCCCAGGGCATAGGAACCGTCGCGCAGGGACTGGGGCACGGCATTGATGACGTCGTCCGACAGGGAGGAGACGAAGGGGATGATCATGATGCCCATGACCAGCCCCGCCGCCAGGGCGCTCTCGGAGGAGACGTCCAGACCCAGGCCGTCCCCCAGGTCGCGGATCAGGGGCGCCACGGTCAGGGCGGCAAAGAAGCCATAGACCACGGTGGGGATACCGGCCAGGACTTCGAGGATCGGCTTGGCCCAGGTCCGCACCTGGCTACTGGCGTATTCCGAGAGGTAAATGGCCGCCATGAGGCCGATGGGGACGGCGATGAGCATGGCGATGACCGTCACCATGAGGGTGCCGGCGAAGAGGGGCACGGCACCGAAGGCCCCGCTGGCGCCGACCTGATCCTTGCGCAAGGCAATCTGCGGGCTCCATTCAGCGCCGAAGAAGAACTCGATCACCGAGACCTTCTGGAAAAAGAGCAGGGACTCAAACACCACCGACAGCAGGATCCCCAGGGTGGTGAGGATGGCGATGGAGGAGAAGACCACCAGGATGACCCGGACCACGCCCTCGACCCGGTTGCGCGCGCGCAGGGTGGGGGCAATGCGAAGCCAGGCCAGGGTCAGGCCGCCAAGACCGATAGCCAGGGCCAGGAGCCAGAGAATAAGCGTCGCCATGTCCTGGAAGCGTTCGTAGTCCGCAGCGGCGGCCTGGATCCCCGGGGTGACCTCGCCAGCGACGATGTTGCCCCGCGCCAGGTTCTGAATGTCGCTGACCAGCAGGCTCAACTGCCCGTCCGACAGACCTGCGACCAGATCCGGCGACAACTGGGCCATGACCAGACTGATGACGAGATGGTCCTGAAGTCCGGCCCAGAGGCCCAGCAACAGGAGCGCGGGCAATCCGGCCCAGAGGGCGGCGTAAAAACCGTAGTAACTCGGCAGGGAGTGCAAGTGTTTGATGCCGGCATGGCCACCGGCGGCGCTGACGGCGCGCTTGACGCCCGCGTGATAGGCCAATGCCATCAAGGCCAACAGGGCGAGGAAGAGGGCGGAAATCGACATGGCTGGATTCCGGGGCCAAAGCAACGAGGCCCGCGCCCAACCGGGTGGTCGGGCGCGGGTGGGGGTCGGCATCCCTGCCGAAAGGGAGGTCCGGCGCTCTGGGCACCGGACCTGTAGCCACGCGGCCCGGGGATGACAGGCGCCATCCCCAGGCCGCCAACTCCGGAGAGGGCCCCAGAGCGATCAGGGCTTGGCCATGGGAGTCAGGGCCCGGGCGGCCTTGGCGACCTCCTTACGCTCCTTCTCCGGCAGTGGAATCAGCCCCTTATCCTAAAAACGGCAGTTAGCCCCTTACGCCAGCCCGTTGCGAGCTGACGGAGCGGGAGCCAGGGGTTGCGGATGCTGGCTATGCCGGTGCCGGCAAGGGGGTTGGGGGCTGCAATTCGCGCCCCCGCAGGTACTTCACCA
>JAHDND010000006.1 GCA_018435665.1 Candidatus Thiosymbion sp.
GATCCCACCCGCGCTGTTTCGTGATCCCCCAAAGGCGGGCGTTATCCGCCTTGGTCAGATAGCCCTCTTGCCACAGACGGGTCAACAGGCCGGTGAAGGAGACCCGGAACAGGCGCTTGAGCCGCATGACGTCGGTCGGGGTGATCCGCCCCAGGATGCCGGCGTGCTGCCGCAGGGCGCCATCGGGGACCAGGAAGGCGCCGGCAAAGGTGTTGGCGATCTTTTCCTCGGGCGAGGCCGCCGCGCCGCGGGTCCGGTAAGGCGCCCCCGGCTCCCGGTAGATCTCCCGGTGAAAGATCAGATGCGCGTACTCATGGATCACGCAGAAGATCTGATGCTCGATGGACAGCCCCGGGTGGGTATTGACGAAGATGCCAGCCCCCAACGCGGTGCTGAAGGCGGAAAAGCCGGACAGGACCTTACCCGCCACGGGCTCCGCGGCGAAGGGAATCACCCGGATATCGAGACTTTCCAGCAGGGCCACGGGGTCGCTCACCGGGGCGCGATCGCCGATCCCCAAGCGCCCGCGCTCCTCTTGGGCCACGGCCCGCGCGATCTGCAACTCGCGCGGACCGGCCTTCGACAAGGGTTCGGTGGGTGGGAGGCCCCGGCCGCGGTCCGCCTCGCGCCCAGCGGCGATTTCCAGGTCGGCAATGGCCGCCAGTCGGTCCAATAGGCGCTGTTTCAGCGCCAGATCGACCGCCCGCGGATCATCCGCACGAAACGCCAGCGCGAGACCCTCGGTCTCCCGCAGGTCGTAGAAATAGGTCACCGGCCGCCCGTAGAGATCGGCCATCGTCACCAACTGCACGCCATCGAACGGGACCTTTCCCTGTTCCATACTGGCCAGGGTCTGCCGGGCGATGCCCAGCCGTCCCGCCACGGCCGACTGTGCCAGGCCGGCCGCCTCCCGTGCGCTGAGTGCGCGCGCTCCCATCAGGTTCTTGATGTCCATGCCCGGTCCGCCCCGGTTGAAATCGCTTAACATCCAAATGATGCCCTTTCAGCCCAATGTTAGTTTTTTTTGACATCCAAGTCTGAATAATTTGGCCGTCGAGGCCGATGATTCGCGATTGCGACAGTGGCCATGGTGGGGCCAGTGGTGCCCAAGCCCCATACTCGGATGGGTATGGCGTTCACTCTTCACACCATTGGCACGCACCCGGCCAGGCCGAACCCCGCACCTTCCGTTACCAGCGGTCGGGGGGACCGGCCTCGAATCCAATGTGATGTGACCTGTCACGCCCCCTGCCGTTGTTTACCGCCCCCTAATCATCATCCCCAATCGTCCCCAGCCCCGACCCAGCCAACAGCGTCGCCCCGCTGGGGGCGGGAGGCAGCCTGTATCAGGGCGTCAGCCCCGCGCGCGCCTTTCCACGCGCGTGATTTTCCTCCCTACCTTCCAATCCGTCCATAACCCACACGCCCTATCCGCCCGGCTCATGAAAGATGGCCCCTAATTCCCACGGAGCCAGCCATGAGTAACTTTTCCGACTGCATAAAACACGTCATCGCCGCCGAGGGCGGCCTGGTCAACGACCCGAAGGACCCGGGCGGCCTTACCCAGTTCGGTATTTCCCAGCGCACCTATCCGGCCCTCAACATCCGCGCCCTGACCCTGGACGACGCCCGCGCCATCTACCAGCGCGATTACTGGACCCCGATCCACGGGGACGACCTGCCGCGCGGCCTGGACCTCATGCTCCTCGATCACGCCGTCAATGCCGGGCCAGCGCGTGCCGTGCGCCTCCTGCAACAGCTCACCGGCTGTCCCGAGGATGGCCGGATGGGTCCCATCACCCTGGCCAGCCTCGACGGGCTGGACATCGCGGACCTCATCACCCGCTACGCCGAAGCGCGACTCGACTACTACCGTGGCCTCGACCACTGGCGGCATTACGGCATTGGCTGGACCCGCCGCGTCATGCGCCACCGCCGCGCGGCCCTGGCCATGATCCGGGGCGAGTTCGCCCCATGAGCCCCTTTCTCCGTGCCTGCGGGACAGACGGCGGCCCCGGCAGCGGACGCCGGGCACCGCCCTGTCCCCTTTTTTTCGACCGGGAGCACTCCGCATGAACTGGAAAAACCTCATCGCCGAGCCGAGCACCTGGCGCGGCCTGGTCTGGATGCTGACCGCCATGGGTCTCGCCGTCAGTCCCGACCAACAGGCGGCGATTGCCGCTACCGGTATGGCCATCGCTGGCCTCATCGGCGCCTTTTTCACTGACAGCACCCGCTGACACCCCCACC
>JAHDND010000203.1 GCA_018435665.1 Candidatus Thiosymbion sp.
CGTGGCATGGATCAAATCCGCTTCCGGGGGGGACGGGTGACGAAAAAAGATCCAGCTTCCCCATAACGTTAGGCTGGCGATCAGGCAGAGCAGGGTGCGCGGGATCAGGTCCAGGGGCAGGTAGACATAACAAAGGAGGGTGCCGCAGATGAAGACCAGGGGCGCGCCGAATTCATAGTGGTGATCGGTGGCGATGAGCGGGGTCAGGGCCAGGATGATCATGGCGACCAGGAGGAGCGCCAGGACGAGGATCCGGGCCTGGGTGGCCCACGAGTGCAGGTAGAGCAGATAGGCGCCGCAGAAGATGAACATCAGCAACTGGAGTTGCAGTCCGAGGCCCGCCTGCCGGCTCAAGGGGGTGATGCCGCCCCAGGCCTCGGCGAGGAGATGACCGCCAATCAGGGCGAGCAGGCTCCAGGCGAGGAAACTCAGTCGCCGCAGGCGCTCCTCGAGTTGAGTGGTGCTGAATGCCGCCTCGGTCGCGGGATCCCGGAAGCGAGCGGTCCAGGGATGAATGGTCATGGGAGGTGTGGAGAGGGGCGGGTGGAGGCGCAAGGGCGGAATTCTATAACCCCTCAACTCAGGACGCGCAGCTTGCCGGCGAGCCGCAACCGCAGCCGGAAGGAGCGAACTACCTGTTCCCAGGTTTGGTAAGGCGCGGGGGGCTGGTAGCCATGCGTCCGGGGGTCATATTGACCCTCGATGCCGGTCAGGGCGCGCATGACATCGGTCGCCGCCGCCTTGACGCCATCATCGGTGGCCCGGGCCCCGCCCCAGAAGTCATTGCCCGGCCAGGACACCGGGTCCCAGGCCACCAGGCTGTGGAGATCGAGCGCGCTGAAGTCCTCGCCCTCCTCGGCGTAGGCCTGGGGCTGGCAGAGTTGTGGCCGGTGATGGTTGCCCTGGGTGAGGGGCCGGACCCGCAAGGAGAGGCCATCGAAGTCGTGGCGTTCGTTGGCGCACTCGTCGAAGGGGTCGAAATGGATGACGCGGATCTGCCGCAGGCGCGCGGCGTGCCGGCCGAGGAGGGTCAGCAGGGCATCCTTGAGATGCAGGCCCATGGAGCCCTGGAAGGGCCCGGCAAACTGGCCGCAGCCCAGGCCCGGCAGGGTCACCAAGGCCCGGCGGCCGGTCGCGGCGGCCTGGGTGTCGATGTGGAGCAAGAGTGGCAGCAGGCGGCGTTCGTAGAGGTTGCGATAGCCCGCCGAGTCGATGCGCCCCCCCTGGGTCACCGTGGCCCAGTCGCCGGCGACCCCGCCCTGGTTATTGCGCAGGAGGGCCCCGGGGGTGAAGAGCAAGGTCCCGCTCAGGGGTTCCTCGTGGACCTGGGGGATACCATGGCGGCCATCGTCGAAGATGCGTACCGGGACGGCGAGACCCAGGTCGCCGAGCAGGCCCAGCTCGGTGAGATTCCAGTCCCGCCCGTCGCCATGGACCGCGCTCTCGGCGAAGATCCGCGGGGATTTGGTATTGATTAGGTGCTCCAGAAAGGCCTCGTCATCCAGCGTGCCCAGGTCCTGGCCATGGAGCGCGGCCCGCAGCCGGCCCCCGGCCGTCGCCAGGCCCTGGACGGTGAGTTGGACGCGATAGTCCTGCAAGCGTCGGAAGCTGTCGTGATGCAGAAGAAAGGCGTAAGGGCTCATGTGGGACCGGGCCACG
>JAHDND010000011.1 GCA_018435665.1 Candidatus Thiosymbion sp.
GCTATAGCGCTAAGGTGAGCCGCCAGGTCCTGCGCTTCTTCAAACATTGCTTTCTCAAACCTGCCTCGCCAGGGCTCTACGAACGCGAGCTAGGGCCAATGTTGAAGGCTTACCTATGACGTTAACCGGACACCGTTGTTTTATTACGAATCCGTGCTGGGCATCAGCCCCTTCCCCTCCCTGGCTGATTTGGCCTATCTGGCCTACTATCCCTTGACCCTGGCAGGTCTCCTCCACTTTGTCCGCCCTCGGGAGGCCCGGACCGAGCGCCTCCAGCACTGGCTCGACCTGGCCATCATCGCCATCGGGGCGGGCACCCTGGTCTGGTATTTCCTCCTCTGGCCGATGGCCCAGGAGAGTCAAACCAGCCTCTTCGAACGCCTCTTGACCCAGGCCTATCCCCTCGGTGACACGGTGTTGCTGGTCGGGGTCACGGCGATCGCGCTCAAGTGGCGGCGCCACCGCAGCGGGGCCCCGATCGCCTGGCTCCTGCTCGGGATGCTCTTCTTTTTTCTGGGGGATACCCGCTTTGCCCATGAGAACTTCCAGGATACCTATGTCACCGGAGGGTTCACGGATGCCCTCTATCTCCTGTCCTACAGCCTGATCACCTTCGCGGCTTTTCTGGAATTCCGGACCCGGCCAAGGCCCCTGCCCCGGCTGGGAGTCGAGGCAAAGGGGCCGGATCTGGCCGAATGGGGACTGCTCCTGCTGCCCTACCTGGTCATCGTCGCCGTCCATGGGCTCCTGGTGCCGACCGCCTTCGGTTGGCCCACCGAACCGCAGCAGGGTCCGGGGGACTCGGTCCTGAGCGGGCTCATCCTGGCGGCGGTGATCATCGTGATGCTGATCATGGTGCGCCAGACGGTGGCGGCCCTGGAAATTGGTCGCCTGCGGGCGGAGCGGGCGAGCCAGGAGAGCGCGGCGCGTTTCGCCTCCCTGGCGCGCCACTCCTCGGACATGATCGCCCTGCTGGGTTCGGACCTGCGCCTGGACTTTGTCAGCCCCGCCGTTGAGCGCGTCCTGGGCCTGGCCCCAGATAACCTGACCGGCCGATCACTCCTCGATTGGATCCATCCGGATGACCAGCCCCGGGTCAGGGCCTTCCTGACCGATATGCTGGGACGGGAGGATGTCACCCTGAACAGTGAGTGGCGCATCCGCCATGCCGACGGCACCTGGCGGCACCTCGAGACCCTCGCCACCAACCTGACCAGGGACCCCAGCTTGCGCGGTGTGCTCCTGAACAGTCGTGACATCACCGACCGCAAGCATTACGAGCGCGAGATCGAGCGGGCGCGCGCTACCGCCGAGGCGGCGAATCAGGCCAAAAGCGATTTCCTGGCCAACATGAGCCATGAGATCCGCACCCCCATGACCGGCATCATCGGCATGGCGCAATTGGCCCTGGCCTGTGATCTGCACCCGCTACCCAGGGACTATGTGCGGAAAATCGAGGTCTCCGCCCGCTCCCTGCTCGGTATCCTCAACGATATCCTGGATCTGGCCAAGATCGAAGCCGGCAAGCTGGAGATCGAGCAGGCCCCCTTCAATCTGCACCAACTGGTCCACAGGGTACTGAACATTCTTGAGATCTCCGCCCAGAACAAAGGGCTGTCCCTCAGCGTCGACTATGCCCCTGGCCTGAGCCGGGACTACAAGGGTGACCCCTTGCGCATCACCCAAATCCTGACCAACCTGCTGAGCAATGCCATCAAGTTCACCGAGGTCGGCTCCGTTCACCTCGGCATCCGCGAGCCCCGGCCGGGGCGCTTGAGCTTCGAGGTCGGTGACACGGGCATCGGCATGACCGTCGAAGAACGGGAACACCTCTTTCAGCCCTTCGTCCAGGCCGATACCAGCACGGCCCGTAAATACGGCGGCTCCGGCCTGGGCCTGATCATCACCAAGCAATTGGTTGAACTCATGGGAGGGGACATCGAGGTTAGCAGCACGCCCGGACAGGGTAGTTGTTTCCGCGTCGATATCGCCATCCAGCCTTGCCTCCCACCGGCGTGTGGCCCGGTCAGGACCAGGGAGGAGCTGGTTCAGAAATCCCCGGGCGAGGCCGCCGCCCTGGGGGCTGCGCCCGCCCGGCCCGGGGACGGGACCCCGCTTGCCCTCGAGCGCCCCAACTTCGGGGGCAAGCGCCTGCTCCTGGTGGAGGACAACGCTATCAATCAGGAGATCATCAAAGGCTTCCTCCAGGGAACTGGCCTGCGGATCGAGGTTGCGAGTGATGGCCAGCAGGGGGTGGAACTTTTTCAGCGCCTGCCCTGTGACCTGATCCTGATGGACATCCAGATGCCGGTCATGGATGGTTACGAGACGGCGCGGCGCATTCGCGCCCTCGACCCCCGGGTCCCGATCATCGCCCTTACCGCCAACGCCTTCCCCGAAGCCATGGAAAAGAGCCGCCGTGCCGGCATGGATGCGCATCTCATCAAGCCCATGGATCGAGCGCAACTATTGGCCGTCCTGTCAAAGCACTTGGATATGTCGATGGATACCCGCATGAAAACTCAATACGACAACCCTGATCACCAAGCCCAGTCGGCGGCCTTGCCAGACGATACCGTGGCAAACGTCACCGGGGGGCGCCATCTCGACTCCCAGCTGGGACTGGCCCTGATGGGTGGCAAGGTGCCACTCTACCATCGGATTTTGGCCGGTTTCATCGCGACCTATGCCAACCTGCGCCTGGATCTCGACAACCCGGAGGACCGCCGCAACCTGCATAGCCTGAAGGGCTTGAGCGGCAATCTCGGCGCCAGCCGGTTGCAGGAACTGGCGGCGGCCCTGGAGAAGCAGAACGACCCGGTCCTCCTCGCCAGCTTCCACCAGGAATTGTCCCTGGTGCTCGACGAGATCCGCGCCCTGCTGGGGCCAGAGCAGACGGGGACACTGGACCGACGGGAGCTGGACCCGGCGACCCCGACCCACGGTAGCCGCTGACTGCCACAGGAAGGGAAAATTGGCCAACCCCGACGACCCGGTCGCCCTTCGGGCGGAGATTGCCCGGCTCCAGGAGCACCTGGCGCGACTCACCCTCGTCCAGCAACAGCTCATCGCGGCGCGCAATCAGCTCGACCAGGAGCTGGAGCGCTTTGCCGGTATCCAGGCCTATAACACCCGGGCAATCGCCATTCAGGACGCGGACCAATTCGCCGAGGTGACCCTCGAGACGGTGCTGGAGCTGTTCGAGGTGGAGTTCGCCCTGCTCTGGCCCACGGACCCCCAGGGCCATCCCCGGGAAGCGCCCAGTGCGATGGTTGGTATCCCTGACCAGGGACCGGGACCGGAACTGGGACTGGGACTGGGCCAGCGGGAGCTGGAGACCTTGATGCACTCCGCGCGCTGTCAGACCAGCTGCGCCGCTCTCTGGCCCGCCGGGGAACTGGCCGACCTGGGCCTGGCGGGTCTGCATCAACTGGCCCTGCGCGCCTGCACGGGTCCCGCTGGTCCCCCCCTGGCCCTGCTCATTGCCGGGATCAGCGAGGCCGGCGCCGATTTTTACCCCGGACTCGGCCCGGGGCATCGGGAATCCCTGGCCGTTTTCGCCCAGCAAGTCGGCGCCCTGCTCCAGAACCGCGCCGATCAGGCGGTGATCCTGGAACAGATGTCGCGACTCGGGACGGAGCAGGCCCAACTGCTGGTGGCGCTGGAACGAGCGGAGGCCGCCGACCGCGCCAAGGGCGAGTTTCTGGCCAACATGAGCCACGAAATCCGCACGCCGCTGCACGGCATCCTCGGCATGACCCATCTGGCCCTGGGCTTGGCCCGGGACCCGCGGCAACAGGACTATCTGCGCAAGGTCGATGGCGCCGCCAAGTCCCTCCTTGGCATCCTCAACGACCTGCTGGATTTCTCCCGGCTCGAGGCCGGCAGTCTGGCGATCCAGCGGACGACCTTCGACCTGCGCGGACTGGTCGCCAAGGCCATGCACCTGGTGGAGATCGAGGCCCAGCACAAGGGCCTGGCGCTGAGCCACGAGGTCGAGCCCGACCTCGAGCGCTACTTTTTCGCCGACCCCCGGCGCATCACTCAGGTCCTGATCAATTTGCTGAGCAATGCGGTTAAGTTCACCGCCGCCGGGTCCGTCAGCCTCCTCGTCCACCGGCCCGCCCCCGGTCGCTTGCGTTTCACGGTCCGGGATACGGGCATCGGCATCAGTCCCTCCCGGCAGCGGGAGATTTTCGACGCCTTCACCCAAGTGGAGGGCGGGACCAGACGCCGCTTTGGCGGTCTCGGGCTGGGCCTGACAATCTGCCGGCAACTGGCCGAACTGATGGGCGGTGACATCGAGGTCGACAGCACCCCGGGGCATGGGAGCTGTTTCAGCTTCGAGATCGAGGCCCCGCCTGGCGTCCGGGCGGAGGAAATGGCGGTGACGGAGGCCGAGACCGCGCTGGAGGCGATCTCCGCCATTCCCCTGCCGCGCCAAGGCCCCGCCGCCAGCCCCCCGGCGCTTTCCGCTGCGCCCCTGACCGACCCGTGCCCCAAGACCGCCGCCAACCCGGAAACCATCGCCATCCTGTTCCGGGAATTGCACCACCAGGCCGGGGCCGGTAACTCCCGCAAATGCCGGGAGGCCATCGACGGGCTCGCCGCGCTGGACCTCCCCGCCTACCAGACGGCCCTGCTCGACCAGGCCCGGCGCCTCTTGGAGCTGCGCAACTACCCGGAGCTGCGCAAACTGCCCCTTGCCGACCCGAGCTGATCCGGTCCGGCAATCATCGGGCCTGCAATCGTCCGGTCCAGCAACTATCCGGGCCTGCAATCATCCAGGCCAGCAATCGTCCGGCCCTGAAATTATCCGGATCGTCCTTGCGGATAACCGATAAGAGTATTAGTATTTACTTATCTACTCTTCATCGGAGACAGCCCATGCTCACTTGCCAACGCCTCCGCGCAGCGGTGTTCCTCTCCGCCTTCCTGCTCATCGTCGGTCTGGTCCTGGAATTCACCGGCCGCACCCTCGCCTTCCCCGCCCCGGTGATGGGCTTGGCCCTGTTCTCGGGGCTGGCGGCCCTGGCCCTTCTGGCCGTGACCTTCGTCACCGCCCTGCTGCCGGGAAGCGCCCGGCGCCTGGCCGAATGCCGCAAAGGGGACCTGTTACCGGGCTAACAATTTCTCCGCCGTGCCCGGCTCCAGGCCAAACTCTTCCTCGATCATCTGGTTCCAGGCCTCTCGCTTGAAGGTTTCCTCGCTAGGGACCGGGCGGTGGACGAGGTTTTGGTGGCAGTCGATGCAACTCTTACCCGCGGTCTCCTCCCGATGGATGGCCGCGGTGTCGGCGCGCTTACCCTGAATCGCCTCCATGACATGGCAACGCTGGCAGGTGGCTGACCCAGTGTCCCGGAACCACTGGCGGGTGGCGAAGGCTGCATCCGGCAGGTGCAGGGCGTTGACGACCGGATCGTCGTAGTCGGCGCCGAAGAGCTGCTTCCACAGGTCCTTGCCCCCTTTGATGTGATCCCAGGTGGCGGCGAAGACCCCCTCGGAGACATGGCAGTCGCCACACTCGGCACGCACGCCGGAGACCGGGTTGTAATGGACCGATTTGCGGTACTCGTCCTCCATGTAGGTCATGGAATGACAACTGGTGCAGAAGGCGTTGGTGCTGGTGTAGTGGTCGAACTCGATCAGGAAGGTCATGAAGGCCATGCCGCCCAGGCCACCGATGACCAGGGCGATCAGGATCGGCCGGGTGATGGGAATGGCGGACAGGAGGTTAGCCATCGCGCTCGGCCTCCGTGCCTAGACCGGTCTCCGCCGGGGGGGCGGCCACCGGCCCGGTGCCAGGCGGCTCCCCGGGAGGCTGAGACGACGGCGCACTCGGGGCCGGGGCCGGGGCCGGGGTCGGGTTTGCCGCGGGGTTTTCCACCGCCGGCGTCACCGCTTCCCGGTCCTGGTCCTGGGGACCGCTTTGGCCTTCCTCCGGCCCGTAGGCGCCACCGAAGCCGAGGATGGGGTTGGTCTGACCGGGATGGCTCAGCCACTCATGGCCCGCGTCAGGGGTCAGGTGCCGGTCGAGGATCGCCTGGGCCGCGGCCCCCGCCGCCTGCCGCGCCTCGGGCAGGAACTTGCCGTAGAAATTCCGGCTGACCAGGTACATACCCTCCCACCAGGCATGGTTGGGACTGGCCATGGAGGCGCCATGACGGGCGCGGGCGCCCTCGTCGTGCCATAGCTCCCAGTAGGTGAACTCGATGGGCTCGTCGAAGGGCAAGGGGGTCAGGTAACCCCCGGCATAGAGGTCGGCCATGATGCCCTTGGCCGGCACGGCGAACTTGGTATCGAAGAGTTCGACCAAGTTGTCGAACTGGCGCATGAAACCCTGGGTGAAGGGCTTGCTATGGCACTCCAGGCACACCAGGCTCATGGCCTCCCGCCGGCGCTCGGGGGTGACGACGGACTTGACCTTGGCCGGGCTGCCGTCGAGTTTGGTGATCTCCTCGCCCCGCTTGGGGACCGGGTCGCCGGCGGGGATCTCCAGCTTGCCGCCATCCTCCAGCAGCACCAGGTACTGGCGCTGGGACACGGGGGAGTTGAGGGCCCAGGCATTGCGCATGCCGACGTCATGGGTGGAGGGCAGTTTGCCGGCGGCGCCCATGTGGCAGGTGGCGCAGGTGGGGGCGGCGGTGTAGTCCTTGCCGGCGACCCACTGGGGGGCGTCCAGGTTCATGCGCTGGCGCTGGGAGGAAAAGAGCATGCCATGCTTGGAGGCGGCGAAGATCTCGGCGTCCGGGGAATCGGGGCCGGAATGGCAGCGGGCGCAAGCCTCGGGTTCCCGCGCCTGGGCCTTGGAAAAGAGGTGCCTGCCGTGGCAGGAGGAGCAGGAGCCCTTGGAGCCGTCGGGATTGATCCGGCCGATACCGGAGTTGGGCCAGGTCTCCGGGTCCAGGGTACCGTCCCCCTTGACCTTGACCCGGGAGCCATGGCACTGGTCGCAACCGGCGGCCTGGACCGCGGGGCCGGTCAGGTTGGCGGCCATGGCCGGGATGCGCTCCTTGATCAGGCTGTAGGCCTCGGCATGGACCGAGCCCTGCTGCTCCTTGAACTCGGTCTCGTGGCAGCGGGCGCAATCCTTGGGTGAGACGATGGTGGCGATGATCTCCCCCTCATGCTTGATGGCATCCGGCTCCGCCGCCTGGGCCTGATGACAATCCATGCAGTTGACGCCCGCCTTGGCATGGGCGCTCTCCCGCCACTCCTGCGCCAGGCCGGCGGAGGACTTGGTATGGCAGTTCACGCACCCCTCCCCCGCCGCATGACCCCAGTTGCTGGGGTCGAGGGTCACCTTGGCCGCCGTCAGGGGGCCGGCCAGGGACATCAACGCCAGCCCGAGGACAATCACCTTCCTCTGCTGCCAGGAGACCTTGGGCATCCGCGAAACCTCCTCAAGTGCGACGAAGCGATGTCGTCTCGTTATTGTGCCCAGCGCACCCAGACCGACTGAGCCTTGTTTTCCGGATTATCCTTTGACCAAAACCTGATTGGCAATCAAATTAGCATTTCGCATATTAATTATATTCAGATAATCAGTACCTTACTAAACTACTTGGTTGACGGGCTGGCCATTGGCGACAAGTATAGACAGGAGGCGCGAAAAACCGTCGCCCCCCAGAGAAACGAGGAGACAAAACGACCATGCCATTCCCCACCCGACTCATCCCTGGCGCCGCGGTCACCCTGCTGTGCGCCCTGAGCGCCAGTTTCGCCTTGGCCAGCGAACCCATCCACCAGGTGTCCGCCGAGGTCTGCAAGAACTGTCACCAGGAAATCTACAAGCAGTGGAGCGGGTCCATGCATGCCCAATCCTCGGCGATGAAGGATCCCATCCACGCGGCCTTCTACCAGTCGGAGGTGGGTTCGCCCACCGAGGAGGGCCAGGTTGCCAAGGCCAACAAGAAGTATCCGGTCTGCCTGGGTTGTCATGCCCCCAACGCCGCCCGCGACAAGACCACCAAGCTTGACGCCAAGCCCGCCTACAGCGAGGGCGTCAACTGCGTCGCGTGCCATACCCTGGCCAAATACAAGGGCATCAACGACGAGGGCGGCAAGCTCCGCCTGGGTATCAGTTCCTACGAACTGGCCGATAAGATTCAGGCCCCCACTGGCCTGAACCTGGGCCTGCAAAAGCTCACCGCGGGCGATGACCCCTTCGGCGGCGCCAGCGCCGGCGGCGACCAGAAGCCCAACCCCCACCTGGGTGAACCCGTGGAGTTCGAGGGCCAGAAGATCCCCGGCCTGCCGATGGAGGGCAATCCCAAGCTGATGCGCTCCAACGACGCCTGCATGGGCTGCCACGACAAGCGCAACAATCCCCATGGCGTCGCCCTGTGCGGCACCGGGGACGAGTATGTGCAATCCCGGACCCAGGTGAACTGCATCTCCTGCCACATGCCCATCGCCGGCGGCATGGCGGACCACAGCCTCGGCGGCGGCCATGATCAGGCCATGCTGGAGCGTTCCGTCCTCTTCGACCTCAGCGTCACCCCCAAAGGGGACAAACTGGCCGTCGACGCCAGCCTGACCAACCAGCAGCCCCACGTCCTGCCCACCGGCGCCCCCTTCCGCAACATCTACCTCAAGGTCACGGCCTATGACGCCAAGGGCGAGGTCGTTTGGCAGAGCACCAAGGGCCACCCCAGCGAGGATGATCCCCAGGCCTACATGTTCCTGACCCTGGTCAATGACGAAGGCAAGCCCGTACCGCCCCCGGAGGCCAAGAAGGCCGGGGCCGACTCCCGTCTCAAGCCCCACGAGACCCGGGTCCTGAGCTACGAGATCCCGGCCAAGGGCGTCGTCCTGGTCCGCGGCGAGCTCTACTACAACCTACTCTGGCCCTCCCTGGTCAAGAAGTTCACCCAACTGCCCGAGGAACTCAAGCAACCGGTGCTGATGGCCGAGGCGGAGAAGATGATCGGCACGCCCTAGGCAACCCCGGGTTCGGCGCGGCAGGCCCGCGCAGAACCTGTCAAGGCTCACACCTGGCGCCGGGTCTCAACCCGGCGTCACTTTTTGCGGGTGGTTCAACCCCGCTGGCGTCGCAGGGTCACACTTTCCCCGCCGATGCCCCAGTTATCCGTTTCGACCTCGTCGATGACCACCATGCTCGTCGCCGGATTCTTGTCCAGCACCTCGACCAGCAGGTCCGTCACGCCCTTGATCAACCGGGCCTTCTGTTCCGCCGTCACCCCATCCCGGGTGATTTTGATATTCACATAGGGCATGCCCTTTCTCCTCGATCGTCTGGCAATGGATAAAATAACTGACCTCTGATCAGTCCCGCTCGCTCCGGGCGGGCTTGATCGTCGCCTGCCGCCTGATAGTAAGCCCTGACCGACGATGAATGACACCCCCGCCACCGTCCTCCGACCTGGCCCCCTGAACCTTATCACCGACGTGCCCGGTATCGAGGTGGGCAACCATCAGGCCAACCATACCGGGACCACCGTCATCCTTGCCCGGGCGGGGGCGGTGGGCGGGGTCGATGTCCGGGGCTCGGCCCCCGGGACCCGCGAGACCGATCTGCTCAATCCAGTCAATCTGGTCGACCGGGTCAACGCCATCGTCCTGTCCGGCGGCAGCGCCTTTGGGCTGGCGGCGGCGGATGGGGTCGTGGCCTGGCTGGAGGAGCAGGGCCTGGGGTGGCCGCTGGGCCCCCCGGGCCAGGTGGTCCCCATCGTCCCCGGGGCGGTGCTCTTCGATCTGGACCGCTTCGGCCGGGACTTTCAAGACCGGCCCACGGCGGCTTTTGGTCGCCGGGCCTGCGAGGCCCTGACCAGCGGCGGCTTTGCCCTCGGCAATGTCGGCGCCGGGGCCGGGGCCATTGCCGGGGGGCTCAAGGGGGGGCTGGGTTCCGCCAGCCTCGACCTGGGCCAGGGGGTCAGGGTTGGCGCCCTGGTGGCGGTCAATCCCTTTGGCAGCGTGGTCGATCCGCGGACCGGGGCACTGCTGGCGGCCCATCTGGAAATCGACGGGGAATTCGGTCCCCTGCCCCGTCCCACGGCTATTCCGGCACCCCTGACCCCCAGTCCAACGCCGGTCCGCAATACCACCATCGCCGTGGTCGCCACCAACCTCGAACTGACCAAGGCCCAGGCGACCAAGCTGGCCCAGATGGCCCAGGATGGCCTGGCCCGCGCCATCAGTCCAGCCCATACCCTGTTCGACGGCGATACCGTCTTCGCCCTCGCCACCGGCCAGGTCCCCCTGGCAAGCCTCCAGGCGGAGGCCGCCTGGGGTCCGGTCCCCGCCGCCCTCATCCGCGCCGGCGCCGCCGCGGCGGATACCCTGAGCCGGGCCATCGTCCATGCCATCCTTCAGGCGGAGAGCGTCGGCGAAGTGCCCTGCTACCGGGACCTTTATCTGGGCGGTCAAAACCTTTCCAGACATCACTGATCGGCCTATCCGATCCATTGCACCTGAGCGCCAATCCACAGGCATCGACAGGGAGGGCCGGGCGGGGAATCGTCAGGAGGGATACAACAGCAGTTTTAACGACACGGCCAGGGAGGCGATGACCAGGAGGGGGCGGATCAGTCGGGCGCCATGACGCATGGCCAGGTGGGCGCCCAGCCAGGCGCCGATGAACTGGCCGGCGGCCATGACCAGACCGTAGCGCCAGAGGACATGGCCGCCAGGGATGAAAAAGAGGATGGCGGCCAGGTTGCTGGCGAAATTGAGCAGCTTGGTGTGAGCCGTGGCCCGGCGCAGGTTGTAACCCAGCAGGGCGATGTAGCCCATGGCAAAGAAGGTGCCGGTGCCGGGACCAAAGAAGCCGTCGTAGAAGCCGATGGGGAAGGCGATCAGAAAGGCAAAGGTCCCCTGGCCCAGCCGCTGGCGGGCATCGAAGTCCGAGACCCGGGGTGACACCAGGAAATAGAGGCTGAAGGCGATCAGCAGTCCGGGGATGAGCCAGGGGGGAATATTCCCGCCAAGGTGGCGAATGAACAGCACCCCGCTGGCGGCGCCGGCGAAGGCGCAGAGGAAGGCCAGACCCGCCGTCCGCCAGTCGATCAGGCCCTGGCGCCAGAAATGGACGCTGGCGGAGGCGGTGCCGAAGACGCCCTGGGCCTTGTTGGTGGCCAGGGTCTCCAGGGGGCCCAGCCCCACCCAGAGCAAGGCCGGTACCGTGATCAGGCCGCCGCCGCCGGCGATGGCATCCACCAGCCCGGCGATCAGGGCAAGGCTGAAGAGCAGGAGTTCGGTCTCCATCGGCAAGGATCCATCGGCGCATTGATAAATCGGCGCATTGATAAAGGGAGCCAGGGTCGTTAGTTTAGGGCACTTTCCTACGACCGCCCCGACCGATCCCATGCCCGCCCTCAGCGTCCGCCAGCTTCGCAAGACTTACCGCAATGGCTTCGAGGCCCTCAAGGGGGTGGACCTGAGCGTCGACGAGGGGGATTTCTTCGCCCTCCTGGGTCCCAATGGCGCCGGCAAATCGACCCTGATCGGCATCCTCGCCTCCCTGGTCACCAAGACCTCCGGGGAGGTCAAGGTCTTCGGTCATGACTTGGACCGGGAACCGGAGGCCGTCAAGGCCTGCCTGGGCCTGGTCCCCCAGGAGTTCAACTTCAATATCTTCCTGCCGGTCATCGAGGTGGTCCTCAACCAGGCCGGCTACTATGGCATTCCCCGGGGCGAGGCGCTGGAGCGGGCGGAATTCTACCTGCGCAAGCTGGAGCTGTGGGACCGGCGGCAGACGGAGATGCGCCAGCTCTCCGGGGGCCTCAAACGCCGGCTGATGATCGCCCGGGGGCTCATCCATGGCCCACGGCTTCTGATCCTCGACGAGCCCACCGCCGGGGTGGATATCGAGATCCGGCGGGGCATGTGGGATTTTCTGCGGGAACTCAACGAGCAGGGGACGACCATCATTCTCACCACCCACTACCTGGAAGAGGCGGAAAACCTCTGTCGCCACATCGCCATCATCAACCGCGGCCAGGTCGCGGAGCGGGAGGGCATGACCCGGCTGCTGGGACGCCTGGAGGCCGAGACCTTCGTCCTCAATCTGCAACACCCCCTGAGCGCCACCCCCGACCTGCCGGGCTTTCCCAGCCTGCTGCTGGATGACCAGACCCTGGAGGTGGAGTTGTCCCGGGGCCAGAGCGTCAACAGCCTCTTTGCCGCCCTGTCGCGGCGGGGCATCGAGGTCGCCAGTCTGCGCAACAAACAGAACCGGTTGGAGCGGCTCTTCCTCGAAACCGTAGAGCGGCGCGGGGAGGACCGGGGGTGAAACCACTGACCAGTCCCGCCAGCATCCGGGTCATGGGCCGCTGGACCCGTTACCGGGTCGCCTTCGCCACCATCCTGACCAAGGAGATCCTGCGTTTTTCCCGGATCTGGATCCAGACCCTGCTGCCGTCGGTGATCACCACGGCCCTCTATTTCGTCATCTTTGGCCGACTGATCGGCGAGCGCATCGGCCCCATGGGCGGTTTCGCCTACCTGGATTTCATCGTCCCCGGCCTGGTGCTCATGTCGGTGATCACCAACGCCTATTCCAATGTCGTTTCCTCCTTCTATTCCAGCAAGTTCTCCCATTTCATCGAGGAACTGCTGGTGGCGCCGGTGCCCAACTGGATCATCCTCGCCGGCTACGTCGCCGGGGGCGTGGCGCGGGGCCTGGCGGTGGGCCTGGCGGTGACCCTGGTCGCCCTGGTCTTCACTGACCTGCAGATCCACAGCATCCTGACCAGCCTAATGATCTTCACCCTGACGGCGATCCTCTTCGCCCTCGGCGGCTTTATCAACGCTGTCTATGCCAACAGCTTCGACGACATCTCCATCATCCCCACCTTCGTCCTGACCCCGCTCACCTACCTGGGGGGCGTCTTCTACTCCATCGACCTGCTGCCGGAATTCTGGCGCTGGCTATCCCAGGCGAATCCGGTGCTCTACATGGTCAACGCCTTCCGCTACGGTTTCCTGGGGGTGAGTGACATCGATCTCGGACTGGCGCTGGCCATCATCCTCGGCTTTATCGTCGCCCTGACCTTTTACAGCCTGCGCCTACTGGACCGCGGGGTGGGGATCAAGACCTGAAGTGGAATGGAATGGACCTGTAGTGGCACAACCTGAAGTGGAATGGTTGCCGCCCCGCCCCGCCCATGGGACTATAAGCCATTTTTCGGCCAGGTAGCCGCGAAGGTGCCTGTCCGCCTGCCACTTCAGATCCCGGCGACCGTTCGCCGTGAGGATTCAGCCCCTTGAGCCGTCCCCATCACGACCAGGACGAGGAAGACTACCCCCCCGAGGAGGGGACACCGCGCCAGGGCCGAGGCTGGTTTGGGCGTATCTTTCGCATCCTGGGGGGAACGCTGCTGCTGGCCGGACTGGCGGGCATGGTGGCCTTGGTCCTTTACGTCATTCCCCTCGATCGCACCGTGCGGGAGAAGTTCGAGGGCAAGCGTTGGGCATTGCCCGCGCGGGTCTACGCGCGGCCCCTGGAGCTTTACACTGGCGCGCCCCTGAACCCCGCGGAGCTGGTGGCGGAATTGACCCGGCTCGACTACCGGCAGTTGGCCCAGCCCCTGCGCCCCGGGACCTTCGAGCGCGAGGATGGCCACTTCCTCATCCGCACCCGCGCCTTCCATTTCTGGGACGGCACCGAGCCCGAGCGTTTCATCGCCCTCGACATCAGCGACGGCCAGATCATCAGTCTCACCGATGCCAGTGGCAGTGGCGAGGACCCGGCCCTGGTGCGCCTCGACCCGGTCCTCATCGACAGCATCTACCCCAGTCACAACGAGGACCGCATCCTGGTGCGGGCCATGGACCTGCCGCCGCTGCTCATCGACACCCTCAAGGCGGTGGAAGACCGCTCCTTCGGCACCCACTTCGGCGTCGACCCCCTGGCCATCCTGCGGGCCTCCATCAAGAATTTCCAAGCGGGGGCGGTCGTGGAGGGTGGCAGCACCCTCACCCAGCAACTGGTGAAGAACTTCTACCTCACGGACGAGCGCAGCCTGGAGCGCAAGCTCAACGAGGCCCTGATGGCCATCCTCCTGGAGTTGCGCTATCCCAAGGACGATATCCTGGAGGCCTACGCCAACGAGATCTACCTGGGCCAGGATGGCAGCCGGGCCATCCATGGCTTCGGTCTCGCCAGCCGGTTTTATTTCAATCGCGACCTCAGTGAGCTGGGTATTCCGGAAACCGCCCTGCTCATCGCCCTGATCAAGGGCCCCTCTTACTATGACCCGCGGCGTCACCCGGAGCGGGCCAGCGAACGGCGCAATCTGGTCATCGACGTCATGGCCGACCAGGGGGTCATCGATCCGGCCCAGGCCGATAACGCCAAGGCGGCGCCCCTCGGCGTCGGCGAGAAGGGCGGCCGGCCGCTGGGCATCTATCCGGCCTTCACCGACCTGGTGCGCCGTCAGCTCAAGCGCGATTACCGGGAGGAAGACCTACGTTCCGAGGGCCTGATCATCTTCACCACCCTCTCGCTCACCATCCAGGGGGTCGCGGAACAGGCGGTGCGGGAGCGCCTGCCCGACCTGGAGAAACTACGCAAATTCAAACCCGGCACCCTGGAAGGGGCGGCGGTGGTGGTCTCCGCGGCCCAGGGCGAGGTCCTCGCCCTGGTCGGCGGACGCGAGGCCGGTTTTGCCGGCTTCAACCGGGCCCTGGAAGCGGTCAGGCCCATTGGCTCCCTCGTCAAGCCCATGATCTTCATCGAGGCCCTGAGCGAGCCCAAGAAGTACAACATCGCCACGCCCTTGCGGGATCAGGGGGTCAGCCTGAACGCGGGAGACGGTAAGCGCTGGGAACCCAAGAACTATGACGGCAAGACCCATGGCCAGGTGCCCCTCTATCTGGCCCTGGCCAAGTCCTACAACCTGGCGACGGTGAACCTGGGCATGGATCTGGGTCTCGACCGCGTCGCCCGCCGTTTCCAGGAGCTGGGCGTCCAGCGCGACTTCCCCAAGGTGCCCGCCATGCTGCTGGGGTCCATCTCCCTGTCGCCGGTGGAGGTGGCCCAGGTCTACCAGTCCATCGCCGCTAGCGGATTCCGCGCCCCCTTGCGGGCCATTCGCGACGTGCTCAACACCCAGGGCGAGCCGCTGAACCGCTACCCCCTGGCCGTGGAGCCCGCCTCCAGTCCCCAGGCGGCCTATCTCCTCACCTGGGCCATGCGCGAGGTCATCCAGCAAGGCACCGCCACCTGGCTCAAGGAACGCCTGCCCAAGGAACTCACCGTCGCGGGCAAGACGGGGACCACCAACGAACTGCGTGACAGTTGGTTCGCCGGCTTTAGCGGCGACAAGGTGATCGTCACCTGGGTGGGGCGGGACGATAACCAGCCCACCGGGCTGACGGGGGGTACGGGGGCCTTGCGCATCTGGGGTGATATCATGGCCGGCATCGACACCCAGCCCCTGCCGGACTATCCGCCGGATGGCATCGAGATGGTCAGCGTCGATCGCTACAACGGCCGCCGCGCGCCCAAGGGCTGTGGCCGCGCCCTCACCATGCCCTTCGACGACGATGCCCTGCCCACCGGCACCTCGGACTGCGGCGCCGCCCCGCCCCCGGAACCGGCCGCCGAGGAGGCCGCCCCCGCGGCGCCACCCCCACCCAAGGAAGAAAAGAAAGCCAATGAGGGCGGTATCGGGAGCTTCCTGCGAGATTTTCTAGGTAACTGATGAACAAAGCCCTGATCGTCCTCCTTGCTCTCACCTTGCTTGCCGGATGCGCCGGCCAGCCTCGCCAGGGCGGCCCGGCCCCGGTCGAAAACGCCCTGAAGCCCAGGTCGCAAACCGCCCCCCCCCAAGCTCCGGCGGTCGATGTCTATGCCTACCGGGCACCGAACACGACCCCGCCCCCGGCCCCCGTTCCCGTGGCGGCCGAATACGGTCAGGAACCCCTAACCCCGCCCGTGGCGGAGGGTCCAGGCACCGCCAGTGGCCGGGGCCCCTCGACCTTGTCTCCCGACATCGACCCGGGTCTGGCCTCCGCCATCTCCTGGACGCCGCCTGCCAGCACGGCCAACGCCTCACGGGCCACCCCCGCCCCGGCATCCCCCGCGGCCCAGACCCCGACCCAAACTCAGACTCAAACCCAGGGCAAAACCCCAACCCAGACCCCAAGCCAAGCGCCGCCCAAAGCCCAGACATCGGGTCCCTGGTCCCTGGCCGGCTCGCCACCCGCCCAGTCCGGCACCCCCTCCCCGACTCTGGGGCCGGCGACCGGCAGGAGTTCCGGCGCGACCCCAACCACCCTCGCCTCCCTGACGCCGTCGGCAGCGCCCAAGCCTCCACCGCCCCCACCACCCGAGGTCAGGTATACGGCGCCCCCGCCCCCCGCTCCCGACTTGCCCGCGGCGGCCGCCTCCCTGGCCAGCCAGGCGGAAAAGCAGCGTGAGCGGGGCGATTATGTCGCCGCCGCCGCGACCCTGGAGCGTGCCATTCGCATCCAGCCCCGGGAGGCCTATCTCTGGAACCGCCTGGCCCGGGTCCGCCTCGACCAGAAGAACTATACCCAGGCCAACTCGCTGGCCCAAAAGTCCAATGCCCTCTCCAAGGACCAGGTCCAGATCAAGGAAGACAACTGGGGCATGATCGCCGCCACCCGCCGCGCCACCGGTGACGCCAAGGGGGCCGAGGATGCGGAGGCCAAGGCCGGCGGCCGGTGAGGGGCGGGGCTGATCTCACCCCGCTGGCGGCGGCGCCACGACCGTGATCCAGGTCAGTGACATTCTCGGCCCCGGCGGACTGCTCGCCCAACGCCTACCGGGCTACAACCATCGCCCCCAACAGGCCGCGATGGCGGAAGAGGTGGCCCAGGTCCTGACGGAGGGTGGCACCCTCATCTGCGAGGCCGGCACCGGCACCGGCAAGACCTACGCCTACCTGGTCCCCGCCCTCCTCGCCGGGCGCAAGGTCCTGATCTCCACTGGCACCCGCGCCCTCCAGGACCAGCTCTATCACCGCGACCTGCCCCTGGTGCGCGAGGCCCTCGACCTCCCGGTGCGCATCGCCCTGCTCAAGGGCCGGGGTAATTACCTCTGCCCCTATCGCCTGGAGCTGGCCCTCGCCGATCACCGCGGCGGCTCGCGCGAATTCCGCCACCAGCTCCTGGCCGTGCGCGACTGGGCCAGCGCCACGCGGAGCGGCGACATCGCCGAACTGCCCCTCCCCGACGATGCCCCCGTCTGGCCGGCCGTGACCTCCACCAGCGACAACTGCCTGCGCCAGGAATGTCCCGACTGGGACCGCTGCCCCCTGCTCCAGGCCCGCCGCCGCGCCCAGGAGGCGGACCTGGTGGTGGTCAACCACCACCTGCTATGCGCGGACATCGCCCTGCGCGACGAGGGCTTTGGTGAGATCCTCCCCGGCGCCGACGCCTTCATCGTCGACGAGGCCCACCAGTTGCCGGAGGTGGCCGGCAACTTCTTCGGCTCCGCCGTCAGCAGTCGCCAGCTCCTCGAACTGGTCCGCGATGCCGAGATGGAATATACCCGGGAGGCCGGCGATGTCCCGGAATTCCCCGAGCGCCTGGCCAAGCTGCGCCTCGCCACCCTCGACCTGCGCCTCGCCCTGGGGGAGGAGGCCCGCCGTGGTCCCTGGCAGGAGATCACCGCCGACGCCACGGCCGCCGCGGGCCTGGACGAGCTGCGCCAGCGCCTGGCGGAGGTCCAGGGGGCCCTGGCGATCCTGGAGGGCCGCGGCAAGGGGCTCGACTCCTGTCTGGCCCGGGCCAACGACCTGGCCACGGGCCTGACGCGGATCAGCGAGCCCAGCGCGGATACCGCCGACATCCGCTGGTTCGAGACCCAGGGCAAGGGCTTTCGCCTACACCTCACCCCCCTCTCGGTGGCCAACATTTTCCAGGGACAGATGACCCGCCACCGCGCCGCCTGGATCTTCACCTCCGCCACCCTGGCGGTGGCCGAGCGTTTTGATCATTTCGCAGGCCAGCTCGGCATCGCCGACGCCCGCACCGCCTGCTGGGACAGTCCCTTCGACTACCCCCGTCAGGCCCTCTGGTTCGTCCCCCGCGGCCTGCCCGACCCCAACACCCCCGCCTACGGCGACGCCGTCTCCGACCTGGCCTCCCACATTCTCCGCCACAGCCGGGGTCGCGCCTTCCTGCTCTACACCAGTCACCGCGCCCTGCGCCAGGCCGCCGAGCGCCTGGCGGACCAGCTCGACTACCCACTGCTGGTGCAAGGCATGGCCCCCCGCGGGGAACTCCTGCAACGCTTCCGTGACCTGGGCAACGCCGTCCTCCTGGGCACCTCCAGCTTCTGGGAGGGGGTGGACGTGCGCGGCGAGGCCCTGTCCTGCGTCATCATCGACAAACTGCCCTTCGCCTCCCCCGGTGACCCGGTGCTGGCGGCCCGCATGGACGCCCTCCGCCAGCGGGGCGGCAACCCCTTCCGCGATTTCCAGTTGCCCCAGGCCGTGATCGCCCTCAAGCAAGGCGCCGGCCGCCTGATCCGCGACGCCCATGACCGGGGCCTGCTGGTGGTCTGCGATCCCCGCCTCTTGTCCAAGTCCTACGGCCATGCCTTCCTCAAGAGCCTGCCGCCCATGGCCCGCACCCGGGACCTGGCGGTGGTGGAAGGCTTCTTCGCCGCGGAGGCCCCGGCGCCTGTTTAACTTCCCTCCTTCCCCAGACGACCCACCCATGCGCCTTCTTGCCATCGACACCTCCGGCGACGCCTGTTCCGCCGCCCTCCTCACCGGGACCGGACTGCACCAGCACTTGATCGCCGAGCCCCGCCGCCACGCGGATCTCATCCTCGGCCTGGTCGAGAACCTGCTCCAGGAGGCCGACCTGAAACTCACCGAACTGGACGCCCTCGCCTTCGGTCGCGGCCCCGGTTCCTTCACCGGCGTCCGCATCGCCACCGCCGTGATCCAGGGTCTGGCCTTTGGCGCCGACCTGCCGGTGGTACCCGTCTCCACCCTGGCCGGCCTGGCCCAGGGGCGCCACCGCAGACAGGGCTCTCGCCGCTGCCTTTCCGCCCTGGATGCCCGCATGGGCGAGGTTTACTGGGGCCGCTACCTGCTGGATGGCCAGGGCCTGATGCAGCCGGACGGCCCGGAGGTCGTCATCACCCCGGAGCAGGTCGAACTCCCGCCGGATGGCGACTGGGAGGGGGTGGGCAGTGGCTGGGAGGCCTATGGTGACCGGCTCAGCCAGCGCCTAGGGGACCGGCTGCGTGCCGTCGACCCCGCCGCTCGCTGCGAGGCCCAGGACATGATCCCCCTCGCCGTGGCCGGCTTCGCCAAGGGCCTGGCCGTGTCGGCGGAGCAGGCCCTCCCCGTCTATCTGCGCGACCGGGTGACCCACGGCGGCTGAGAGATCGTATCGACAAGGCCTCTCAACTCGAAAATGGTTACCCACCGCATGTCAGTTTCACGCCAATCCCTAATCCTGACCTGAATCAAGGAGGAACGGGCAGGCACATGCTATGGTGCGTCGCTGGCAATCTACGATCGGGACTTTAAGGCCATGCGCATTCTCTTCATCCACCCCAACTATCGCTCCGGCGGCGCCGAGATCGCCGGGACCTGGCCACCGGCCTGGGTCGCCTATCTAACGGGTGCGCTGAAGACCGCCGGTTTCACGGACGTCCAGTTCATCGACGCCATGACCGACAACATCCCCGAGGAGCAGTTGCGCGAGCTCATCGCCGCGGCCCGGCCGGACATCGTCGGCTGCACCTGCATCACGCCCTCCATTTACAAGGCCCAGCGGGTGCTGGAGATCGTCAAGGAGATCGATCCAGCCATCGTCACCCTCCTCGGCGGCGTCCATGCCACCTTCATGTACCAGCAGGTCCTCGGCGAGGCCCCCTGGATCGACGCCATCGTCCGCGGCGAGGGCGAGGAGGTCATGGTCGAACTGGCACGCACCGTCGACGAGGGCCGCTGGCCCGCGGACCGGGAGCAGGTCAAGGGCATCGCCTACATCGACGAGGGCCAGATCATCGCCACCCCGGCGGCCCCGACCATCAAGGACCTGGACGGCATCACCCCGGACTGGAGCATCCTGGACTGGAGCAAGTACAACTACATCCCCCTCGGCAAGCGGGTGGCCATCCCCAACATGGCCCGCGGCTGCCCCTACACCTGCTCCTTTTGCTCCCAGTGGAAGTTCTGGCGCGACTACCGCATCCGCAGTCCGCAAAAGGTGGTGGACGAGATCGAGGCCCTGGTGCGCGACCACGATGTCGGCTTCTTCATCCTCGCCGACGAGGAGCCGACCATCAACCGCAAGAAGTTCATCGCCTTCTGCGAGGAACTCATCGCCCGCGACCTGGGCATTCTCTGGGGCATCAACACCCGGGTAACCGACATCCTGCGCGACGAGGACGTGCTGCCCCTGTACCGCAAGGCGGGCCTGATCCATGTCTCCCTGGGCACCGAGGCGGCGGCCCAGCTCAAGCTCAACCGCTTCAACAAGGAGACTACCGTCGCCGACAACAAGCGAGCCATCGAACTCCTGCGTAACGCCGGCATCCTCACCGAGGCCCAGTTCATCGTCGGTCTTGAGAACGAGACCCGCGAGACCCTGGAAGAGACCTACCAGATGGCCCGGGACTGGAACCCGGATCTGGCCAACTGGGCCATGTACACCCCCTGGCCCTTCACCGACCTCTTCCGCGAGTTGGGGGACAAGGTCGAGATCTTCGACTACGACAAGTACAACTTCGTGACCCCGATCATCAAGCCGGCGGCCATGGACCGTGCCGAGCTGCTCGACCGGGTGATGCACAATTACCGCCGCTTCTACATGTACAAGGCCTTCTTCTCCTACCCCTGGGCCGGGAGCGGCGAGCGGCGGCGCTACCTGCTGGGTTGCCTCAAGGCCTTCCTCAAGGCCGGTTTCCAGCGCACCTTCTACGACCTGGGCAAGGTCAACTACTGGGGTCCCCAATCCAAGAAGAAGGTCGACTTCCACTTTGACACCAGCAAGACCCGCGTGGCCGAGGGCGGCACCGACTGGAAGGGCAAGCACACCCGCAAGATCAAGGGCGACCTCCAGGCCCAGATCATGGCCTGCGGCGGCAGCCCGGACCAGCTCTCCCAGGCCGAGATCGATGCCCTGACGGTCAACCCGCCCTCACCCAACCTCAACGACGTCAACGTCCAGATCATGGCCTGCGGCGGCGGCAAGGATCAGCTCAGCCAGGAGGAGATCGACGCTCTGACGGTCTCGCCGGTGGAGGTTGCCCCCCCTACCCGGGAGCGGGCCCGGGCCGCCGCAACCGTGGATTGAGTCCCCGGAGGACACCCCGAGGGATCCACCACAGGATCCCCGGACACATTGGCGGGTTTTCCCTACCTCGGATCGCGGTTAAGCTCAATACGCCCGGCCTCTGCATGAGGCCGGGCCCGCCAGGCTGTCCCCAAGCCTTCCTAACCCACCAAATCCGAGGAAAATTCATGAAAACCACCCTGAGTGTCGTCTCCCTCACCCTGGCCCTGTCGACCCAGGCCCAGGCCGCCACCTTCATGGACGCCGACTGGGCCAAGGCGGCCTGTGATGCCTGGAACAAGTCCGCCGAACTGACCGGCGGGCTGGCGGGCTCCGCCTGGGCCGCCAACAACGCCGGGCGGGGCTATAAGGTCATCCAGCTTTATCGCGACAAGTGCGGCGAGGCTAGCCGGGTGGAACTACAGATCAGCGACAAGGATGGCAAGGCGCTGTGCACCTATGGTGGCAAGGTCAAGTCCGCCAGCCTCAAGCCGGAGGTCGATTACCTCATGTTTGCCACGGACGAAGACTGGACCTGCATGGGCGAGGGTAAGTTTGGCTGCGGCGCCATGGGGGCGATGATGACCGGCAAGCTCAATTTCAAAGGCCCCAAGGGCGAGGCCATGGGGGTCATGGGACCCTTTGACAGCTTCCTGCTGCTCACCGGCAAGGTGGCGGGGGATAAGGCGGCCTGCCCCTAGACGCCCCTGGCGAGGGACGCTCGTCTTTCTCCAGTCATCGCGGATCAAGTTTCGGTTTTCCCGGCCCCAGCCAGCCAGGCGGAAAACCGAAACGCGATGTCCGTATCCCGATCCTCACCATGGGGTCATGGCCCTGCATGGCCTACCCCCTCGCCACCATCCTCCCGCCCCTCGCCGGTAACATGCTGAAGCCTGAATAATCAGCAGCCTCCCCGCCCTTTTGACCTTGATCAAGGCCTGCCCAGCCGCCAGCCGATAAGTTATCTTTATCGTTGGTTATCGTGGGTCGCGCCCCATTGGGGGTCTTGACCGTCCCGCGTGGGACATTCCATCTTCGAGGTCTTGACCATGATCGAAGCACTGCGCGGGGCCTTGCTGTTGTCCCGCCTCTCCGAAGAGCAGTTGGAGCGCGTCCAGCGCCATGCCACCCGCCTGCGGTTACAAGAAGGTCAGTTTCTCTTCAATCAGGGCGATCCCGCCCTGCACTTCTACCTCGTGCTGAGTGGTCGCCTGCGGCTGTCCCGCCTGTCGGTGGATGGCGCCGAGAAGGTGATCGAGATCATTGGCCCCGGGGAGACCTTCGCCGAGGCCCTGATGTTCCTCGCTCAGGCGCGCTATCCGGTCTGCGCCTCGGCCCTGGAGCCGGTGGACCTGATCAGTCTCGATACCCGGGACTTTGCCCAGATGCTGCAGGAGTCGGTGGAGACCTGTTTCCTCATCATGGGCGCCCTGAGCCAACGACTGCATGGGCTGGTCCAGGAGATCGAGCACCTCAGCCTGCACTCCGCCAGCAGTCGCTTCGCCTGCTATCTCCTCTCCCGCCTGCCCCCTTACAAACTGGCCGTGGAACTGGATCTGCGCAAGGGGCTCATCGCCTCCCGCCTGTCCATCAAGCCCGAGGCCCTCTCCCGGATCGAGAAGGAACTCAGCACCCGGGGCATCATCGCCGTGCGTGGAAGCCGCATCCACGTGCTGAACCTCAAGGGCCTGGAGGAAGTCGCCGCCCTGGGAAATGTCGGTGATGCCCCCACGCCCGGCATTGGCTGCCCTCCCTGACCCGGCATGACGGGAAACTTACCCCGCGATGGCGCGCCGGATGGGGCATTTGCCTCAATCACCGTGTCATCTGACTCAGATCAAAGGAAACGCTTATCACGGGACTGCATTTGACCTTTATCAAAACCCATTCCCAATTCTTGGACTAGGTTGTAAAGAGCGGTGGGCCCCAGGCGCCCCTGCCTATCACTCCTTACCCAGCTTTACGAGGGCAGTTCTATGAACAAGTTTTCCAGGCGTGGCTTGTCCGCGGCGATCGGGGCGATCCTGACGATGGGTGCGGCCTCGGCGGCCTGGTCGGCGGAATCCCTCCAGGATGTCATGCAGCGCCGGGGCCTGAGCGAAAAGGACCTGTTGGCGGCGGCCAAGACCTATGTACCGAGTGGTGGCCGTGACGAGTACGTCGTCTTCGCCTCCGGCGGTCAGTCGGGTCAGGTGATCGTCTATGCCATCCCCTCGATGCGCATCATGAAGTACATCGGCGTCTTCACCCCGGAACCCTGGCAGGGCTATGGCTTCGACGACGAGTCCAAGGCGGTGCTGGCCCAGGGACGTATCCGCGGCAAGGACATCGTCTATGGCGATACCCATCACCCCTCGATCTCGGAGACCGAGGGGGCCTATGACGGGCGCTACCTGTTCATCAACGACAAGGCCAACCCCCGCATCGCGGTCATCGACCTGCACGACTTCGAGACCAAGCAGATCGTCGTCAACCCCTTCTTCAAGTCCGCCCATGGCGGCGCCTTCGTCACCCCCAACACCGAATATGTCATGGAGGCCGTCCAGTATGCTGCGCCCCTCCTCGAGGACGGCTTCGTCCCCCTGGAGGCCTTCAACGACCAGTACCGCGGCGGTGTGACCTACTGGAAGTTCAACAAGGAGAAGGGCCGCATCGAGCCCGAAAACTCCTTCACCTTCGAGCTGGGCCCCTACAGCCAGGACCTGTCCGATGCGGGTAAGGGACCCAGCTATGGCTGGGGCTTCACCAACTCCTTCTGCTCCGAGCGCTATGTCGGCGGCATCGAGCGCGGCCGCCCGCCCTTCGAGGCTGGCTGCTCCTCCAAGGACACCGACTTCCTGCACGTGACCAACTGGAAGAAGGCCGAGGAGCTGGTCAAGGCCGGCAAGGTCAAGCAGGAGAAGGGTTACTACTTCATCCCCATGGAACAGGCCATCGCCGAAGGGCTGCTCTATCTGATCCCCGAGCCCAAGAGCCCCCATGGCGTGGACGTGACCCCGGACGGCAAATACCTGATCGTCTCCGGCAAGCTGGACAGCCACGTCTCGGTCTACAGCTTCGAGAAGATCCAGAAGGCCATCGCCGAGGGCAAATTCGAGGGCAAGGACCCCTATGGCGTGCCCATCATCGCCATGCAGGACGTGCTGCACACCCAGGTCAACCTGGGTCTGGGCCCGCTGCACACCCAGTTCGACAGCAAGCCCTGCATCGCCTACACCTCCCTCTACGTCGACTCCCAGGTCGCCAAGTACAACTACTGCGAGGGCAAGGTGCTGGACAAGCTGTCCATCCACTACAACATCGGCCACCTCATGACCATGGAGGGCGATACGGTGGAGCCGGATGGCAAGTACCTGGTGGCGCTCAACAAGCTGTCCATTGACCGTCATCAGCCGGTGGGCCCCCTGCATCCCCAGAACCATCAGCTCATCGACATCGGCAACGACAAGATGCAGCTCCTCTATGACATGCCGCTGCCCCTGGGTGAGCCCCACTACGCCGTGGCCATCGCCGCCGACAAGCTGAAGCCGGAGGTGCGCTACAAGTCCGGCACCGACAGCCGTACCGACCAGAAGCATCCCAACGCCACCCGCGCCGGCCGCGAGACCACCGAGCGCACCTGCGACGCCGAGGGCAAGTGCACCACCCTGGTGAAAGGCACCGTGATCCGCTCCCACATCACCCCCGAGATCATCGAGGCGGTGGAAGGGGATACGGTCAGCATCGCCCTGACCAACCTGGAACGGGCCCAGGACCAGGTCCACGGCTTCGCCATGTACGGCCAGAACGTCCAGCTCTCCATCGAACCCGGCAAGACGGCCACCGCGACCTTCGTCGCCGACCAGCCCGGCGTCTATCCTTACTACTGCACCGAGTTCTGCTCGGCGCTGCACCTGGAGATGCAGGGCTATCTGCTGGTCAAGCCCAAGGGCTATCAGGAAACCGCCGCCAAGATGGTCGAGGGCACCGCCTACACCCAGGCGGACTATCAGACCCAGGTCAAGACCAACAACGAGACCCAGGCCGTCATCGACCAGGTGGTCGCTTACATCACCGGGCGTAACTTCAAGGACTTCCCCACCGTCGTCTCGCTCGTGGAGGACGCCACCGACCAGCTCGGTTTCTCCCAGGACGCCAAGAAGAAGTCCGAGGACGCCGCCGCCAAGCAGGATTGGCAGAATGCCATGCTCTGGGCCAACCAGTGGTGGCAGTACCAGGTGAAGGCCGCCGATCTGGGCCTGCGTGCCAAGGCCCTGCTCGATGAGGGTGGCGCCAAGCCGACCAAGCCCTGATCCACCGTCAACCCCAGGTCCTCCCTCCCGATTCCGCTCCATGGATCGGAGCCGGAGGATCGGCCACGGAGCCTGGGCGCCATCGACCGCAGGGAAGCGGTCATCAGGTCTGGGAATGGATGCGGATCGCATTTCAGTTTTCGGCCTTGTGCAAGGGAGGAAAAACCGAAAATTGATGTGTGATTACCACAGTCGAATGCGACGTCCATACCGCCTCCAACCAAGCACAGTCCCACCAACACTCACCCTCATTTCATGTCAGTAAAGGGTACCGCACCATGAAAAGCCTCAAGGCCCTCCTCCCCGCCCTCAGCCTCGCCCTCGGGCTTGGCGTCGCCGGCAATGCCCTGGCCATGGACGGGGCAGAGCTCTATGCGAAGAAGACCTGCGTCGCCTGTCACGGCAAAGACGCCAATACGCCCATCCTTCCCGTCTACCCCAAGCTCGCTGGCCAGAATCCGGACTACGCCTACAATCAGATGAAGGACATCCAGAGCGGGGCGCGCAACAACGGCCAGACGGTGGCCATGAAGGCCATCATGCATCTGGTTACCGACGAGGAATTGCGCACCATCGCCAACTGGCTGGGCACCCTGAAATAATTCCCTGGTTTTAACCCGTGGTTAGTTGATGTTGGTCAAAGTAGTAGCCGCGCTGGGGCTCTAGTCTGATCATCAGTGGCACCGGTGGCGCCCATCGGCATCCCCGGGCCCGACAGTCCCAGATCGCATGCAGGAGTATCGAATATGAGTAACATGACGCTTCGCCTGGCCGTTGCGGCCATCGCCGTCAGTCTTTCGGGCGCCGCCCTGGCCTGGAATGAAGGTGGTGGTGAACAGGATGAGGCCCTTCATCTGCAGGGCAATGCCGAGAATGGCCGTGACGTCTACGAAGTCTGCGCCGCCTGCCACCTACCCGAGGGCTGGGGCCTGGATGATGGCACCTTCCCGCAGCTCGCCGGCCAGCACCACAATGTCATCATCAAGCAGTTGGCGGACATCCGGGCCCAGAACCGTGACAATCCGACCATGTATCCCTTCGCCCTGCCCTCCCAGATCGGTGGGCCTCAGGCCCTGGCCGACGTGGTCGCCTATACGGCCAAACTGCCCATGACCCCGAAAAATGGGGTCGGCCCCGGCGATGACCTCGAGCATGGCAAGAAGCTGTACGAGGAAAACTGCGTGCGCTGCCATGGCCCCACTGGCGAGGGTGACAACGACAAGTACTATCCCCGGGTCCACGGTCAGCACTACAAGTACATCATCCGCCAATTCCGGGAGATCAAGGGTGGCCAACGCCGCAACGCCAACCCGGAGATGGTCGAGCAGGTCAAGAACTTCACCGAGCGCGACGTGCTGGCGGTGAGTGACTACACCTCCCGGCTGAAGCCACCCAAGGAACTGCTGGCCGAGTCCATCGACTGGAAGAACCCGGACTTCGAGTAACCGGGATCTTCCCGGGCTGGCGGCACTCCCTCCTCATCCACGGCTCCCGACCGGTGTCACACCGGCCGGGACCCGGCCAGCCTCCGGGTTGACCCACCTTCCCTCGACCTGCCGGCGGCGTCCGGTGGCCGATCAAGCCTTCATCAGTCATTAGCGGTAACCAAGATGAACGCGCAGACAAATGCCTCTCGGGGCCTCCTGGCCGGCCTCCTGGCACTGGTCGCCATCGGTTTGTTGGCAGCCATCTACTTCTCCCCCATCTGGTGGGTTTCCCTCACCGCGCCCAACTACCCCCCCGAATCCTTCCCCGACGGGGTACGTATCCACTTCCACATGAACGGCGTCTTCAACGGCTGCCAGAAGGTCGAGAAGGCGGAGATCCATGAGGACGAGGCCCTGGACTGCGTCCACGAGATGGACACCATCAACCACTATGTCGGCATGTACCCCATCGCCGCCGGTGGCGTGGTGGAACGGGCCTTCTCCCCCTTCATCGTCACCCTGCTGGGGGTCATGGTCCTCGGGTTCGCCATCCCTGGCCGGGGTCTGCGGCTCATCGTCATGGGCCTGGGTTTCGCCGGCATCCTCGGCTGGATGGGGCTCACCCTGTACAGCGAGGATGGGCTCGAGTATCAGAACCTGGGCTATTTGACGGCCCTGGTCACCGCCCTGGATCAGGAGGGGGGCATGGAGAAGGAGGCCCCCAAGGTCTCCGCCGCCGATGCGCTGCTGGCGCGGATGCGCGCCGAACTGGGTGAGCCTGCCGCCCCGGGCAAGGATGACGAGGCCAAGAAGGAGCGCGAGTCGGAAAAGGAGTTTCTGATCGAGAGCCTGGAGAGCCGGTTCGAGAAGACCCAGGAACGCCTGCCCCCGGCTCAACGCCAGGAATGGACCGGCAGTGGCATCCAGACCCTGCTCTGGCATTACGAGACCAGCCTGGGGCGCTATTTCAACGATCCGGTCCTGATCGCTCCCATGGTCCAGGGCATGGCGATCGCCACCCATGCCTTCTTCTGGGTCCTGGTGGCGGCCATGCTGCTGCTACTCTGGGGCGCCTGGAAGGGCGCCGGCCTCCTCTTCTGGCTGCTGGTCCTGGCGCCCCTGGCCCTGCCGCTCTTCTTCATCATCGACTACGCGGCCTGGCTCTGGTGGTACGGTCACACCCTGAACGACATGGGCGCCTTTACCGTCAAGCCCTTCATGCCCACGGTCTTCGGTGACGGCAAGGTCGCCCAGTTCGCCACCCACTCCTACCCCTCCCTGGGCTTTGGCCTCATGATGCTGCTCTCGGTGGTGCTGGCGGTTCTGGCCCTGGTCAGACGCAAGGGGATGCGGGAGGCACGGTGAACCCCCTCTCGCGCCTGGTCGCGATCGCGGGACTGGTCCTGCCCCTGATCTGCCAGGGGGACCAGCCCGCTCCCCCCCCACTGCAACCCCTGGTGGACGCCGCCAAGCCGGGTGACACCCTGACCCTGGAACCCGGCACCTACGCCGGTCCCCTGGTCATCACCAAGCCCCTGACCCTGGACGGCCGCGACCAGGTGACCATCGACGGCGGGGGCAAGGGTACCGTCATCCTGCTCCAGACCGATGGGGCTACCCTAAAGAATCTGCGGCTGACCAACTCCGGCGATTCCCATAACGACATCGACGCCGGCGTCCAGGTCCGCGGCAACTTCAACGTCATCAAGGACAACGTCATCGACCACTGCCTGTTCGGCATCGACTTGCAGCAGTCGAGCAACAACATCGTCCGCCGTAACCATATCTCCTCCAAGCCGGTGGACCTGGGGATTCGCGGCGACGCCATCCGCTTCTGGTACAGCTACAACAACCAGGCGACGGATAACGTCATCCGCGACTCCCGGGACACGGTGGTCTGGTACTCCAAGGACAACGTCATCGCCCGCAACGACGCCCGCGGGGGCCGCTATTCCCTGCATTTCATGTATTCCCACGTCAACCTGGTGGAAGACAACTTCTACGAGGACAACAGCGTCGGCATCTTCGTCATGTACAGCGACGGCGTCATCCTGCGCGACAACACCATCGTCAACGCCTCCGGCCCGACTGGCGTGGGCATCGGCTTCAAGGACTCCTCCGACGTGGAGATCAGCGGCAACAAGGTCCTCTACAGCGCCACCGGCATCTATCTCGACCTCTCCCCCTACCAGCCCGGCACCACCAACCGCTTCACCAACAACCTCATCGCCTTCAATGCCGTCGGGGTGCGCTGGCTGCCAGGGCGGGATGGCAACATCTTCGTCGGCAACCGCTTCGAGGGGAACATCACCCCCACCGTCCTCGAGGGCGGTGCCGGCAAGGGCGCGACCTTCAATTCCTGGGAGGGCAACTACTGGGACGAGTACGAGGGCTTCGACCGGGATGGCGACGGCATCGGCGACACCCCGCTGGAGCAATACGCCTACGCCGACCGTCTGTGGATGGACCTGCCGGAGGCCCAGTTCTTCAAGGGCTCCCCCATGCTGGAGGTCATCGACTTTCTGGAGCGCCTGGCCCCCTTGAGCGAACCCAAGCTCCTGGCCCGTGACGAGCGGCCGATCCGGACCGCGGATACCCCCATCGACATCCTCGCCACCCTCGCCCGCCATGCCCCCAAGTCCCAGGGGATCGTCATGGATGAGGATGAAGACGGCGCGGACGCGGCGTACGACGACGAGGATACAGCGCCGGCTGCCGCCCCGGGCCGGGCCTTCGCCCCCACCACGATCGCCGCGGGCATTTCCATCCCCGCCCCCGCCTCCGCCGGGACTGCCGCTAACAGTTCCGCCCCCGCCGGCGGCGGCTACGATGCCCTGAAGGCCCTGCGTGAGTCCCTCGGCCGCGAATGATTTGAGTAGTAAGTCATGTCAGCAGCTAACACCCCCGTCACTCCCCCGGGCTCAGGTTCCGCCGCCACGCCCGCGCCACCCCGGTCCCGCCCGCCGGTCAGCCCCAAGCGCCGCGAGCAAAGCCGCCGCGATTTCATCCGCACCAGCATCCTCGGCCTTGGCGTCCTGGGGGCGACCCTGGCAGGCCTCATCCCCCTGGCCAGTCGGGCCCAGGCCCGGCTGCGCCCGCCGGGGGCCATCAAGGACCGGCTGGAGGAGCAGGAATTCCTCGCCGCCTGCATCAAATGCGGCCAGTGCGTCCAGGTCTGCCCGGTGGAGGCCATCCACCTCGCCGACCTGATCGACGGGGTCGGGGTCGGCACCCCCTACATCCAGGCCCGGGATCAGGCCTGCGATTTTTCCTGCGACGGCCTGCAGTGCGTCCTGGCCTGCCCCACCGGCGCCCTCACCCACGATATCGATTATCCGGCCCAGGCGCGCATGGGCCTGGCCCGGCTGGCCCGCCCCGAGTCCTGCCTGGCCGTCCGGGGCCAGGGCTTCAAGGGCCAGGCCCGGGGCCCCGGCTTTACCGGCAAGCTGCGTTACGAGGAGGTGGATCGTTGGAACCCCACCCAGGTCGCCGACCAGCCCTATGACCTGGACTCATGTGACCTGTGCCTGCGGCAGTGCCCCATCGAGATCCGTCTCGCCCAGTGCGCGGCGGGCAAGCCCCCCTCCGGCGATGCCAACCAGTGCCCCCCGCGCGCCGCCATCCGGCTGGAACCCCAGGCCAAGGGCGGCGCCCGGCCCGTCGTCCTCGACGGCTGCGTCGGCTGCGGCGTCTGCGAGATGATCTGTCCCGTGGAACCCGCCGCCATCGTCATCGACATCGACCGCGTCACCGACGTGGCACCCGCCGTTTGAGGTCGCCGCCATGAGTTACATCGTCGATTCCCTGCGCCAGATCATCGGCCTGGAGCCCGCCAAGCCCGGCCCCGACGACCGCCGCCCCGAGGTGGTGGAGATCATGACGGAGAAACGCAAGGAAAAGCTGACCAGGGAAGGGCTCCGCGCCGCGGAGGCCGGACGGGCCTTGGCCGCGGATCGGCACAAATGGCGCAACCGCCGCTGGACGACCCTGATCATCGCCAACCTGCTGTTCGTCGTCTCCTATTATTTCGATGTCCAACTCCTGGAGGGCGCCCTGACCGCCTCGCGCTTGATCGGCTTCCACCTGGCCGATCTCAACTCAGCGCTCCAGGTGATGTTGGCCTACAAACATGTGGTGCTGAACCTGGTCATCGGCACGGTAACGGTCTTCATTCTCTGGTTGCTGCTGGGGGGGCGCACCTTCTGCTCCTGGGCCTGCCCCTATCACCTCCTGGCGGAAGGGGCGGAGAAGATCCATCTCTGGCTGGCCAAGCGTCACTGGGCCCTGGACCTCAAGTTTCACCGCCTGGGTCGGATCTTCTTCTACCTCCTGTTCGTGGTACTGACGGTGGTGACCGGTTACACCCTCTTCGAGACCATCTCCCCCACCGGCATCCTCAGCCGCGCCCTCATCTACGGCCCCGGCCTGGCCCTGCTCTGGGTGCTGGCCCTGCTGCTGTTCGAGGTCTTCCTCTCCCGACGCGCCTGGTGCCGTTATATCTGCCCCATCGGCGTCACCTATGGCCTGGTCGGCGTCCTGTCACCGGTGCGGGTGCAGTACAGCGTCAAGGATTGCCACCACGAGGGCGACTGCCGCGCCATCTGCATGGTGCCCCATGTCCTGGATGTCACCATACGTGGCCGGGCGCGCACCCTGCTCACCGACATCGGCGCCGATTGCACCCGCTGCGGCCTGTGCGTCGATATCTGCCCGACCGATTCCCTGAACTTCACGGTCAAGGGGCTGGACAAGGTACTCTGATGTTGCCGCGAATGAATGACCCCCTCTCCCCCCACCCCTCCCCCGCGAGGGGGGAGGGGAAGAAGTTGCTGCTGACTGACCCCCTCCCATCCAACCCCTCCCTCGCGTGGTGGGAGGAGAAGAAGGCGGAATCGGGGGCCTCATGATCCATCTTGAACAACTGGTTAAGCGCTTCCGTCGCCAGACCGTCCTCCAGGGCATCGACCTGGAGATCGAGCGCGGCCACCGCGTCGCCCTCATCGGCTCCAACGGCGCCGGCAAGACCACCCTCATCCGTTGTCTGCTGGGGGAATACCAGTATCAGGGACGGGTCCTGATTGGCGGCCTCGATCCCCGCCAGCAGCGGGAGCAGGTCCTGGCCCGCATCGGCTTCGTGCCCCAACTCCCGCCGCCCCTGCGCATGCCGGTGGGCCAGCTCCTGACCTTCGCCGCCGGGGTCTGTCAGGCCGACCCGGCGCGGATGATCGAGGTCGCCGGCCACCTGGGGCTGGATGTGGCGCGCTTCCGTCGTCACCCCTTCGTCAAGCTCTCCGGCGGCCAGAAACAGAAACTGTTGATCAGCATCGCCCTGGGGCGGGAGGCCGATCTTCTGATCCTCGACGAGCCGGCGGCCAATCTGGACCCCCAGGCGCGCCGCATCTTCTTCGACCTCCTGGCCCAGCGCCAGGAGCGCGCCGCCATGCTCATCTCCAGCCACCGCCTGGACGAGGTGGCGGCCCTGGTCAACCGCGTCATCGAACTGGACCAGGGCCAGGTGGTGCTAGACGACCGGGTGGCGGACCTGGTGGACCTCAGCAGCCGCCTGGACTGCCACCTGACCCTGACCCGTGCTGACGAGGCCTTCGCCCGAGCCATCGCCCCCTGGGGCTTCACCTCCCCGGATCAGGGCCTGACCTGGCGGGGTCAGGTGCCCGGGGCCGATCGGCTGCGTTTCCTCGGCATGGTGTCGCGCTATGCCGCCCTGATTGGCCGTCTCAGCCTGGACGAAGAGGCCCACGGCAAGCCAGAAGATCCTCTGGTCTGACGCGGCCAACCATGGATACGGGAAGTTCGCAGCCAATGAACCGGACCTGGAACCCTAGGATGATCTTGTCTGAGCAGTCCGAGACCAGCCCCCCCCCGCACGTCTCAGGGTATCGGGGTACCCTCCCTTGGCGATGGCATGAACACTCCAGGACCAGAACCACCCAGCTTCCCCCAAAGTACCGGAGTCCCCTGTATTCGCGATCACCAATCATGGTGGCCATCACCGCCTTGCTGCTAGCGAGCCTGCTGGGCCTGTCCGGCTGCGGTGACCCGGGCACCGGCCCTGTGGATGTGAAGTGGGACCGGATCACCTGCGACCGCTGCCGCATGGTCCTCTCCGCCCGCACCTATTCCGCCCAGATCCGCGCCTTCAAGGCGGACGGCAAGTCCAGCCTGCACTTCTTCGACGACATCGGCTGCGCCCTCATCTGGCTGGACGGACAACCCTGGCGGGAGGACCCCCGCACCCAGATCTGGGTGACCGACTGGCGCAACGGCGCCTGGATCGACGCCCGCACCGCCCATTACCTCCCCGGCAAGGAGACCCCCATGCAATACGGACTGGGTGCCCAGTCCGAGCCGGCATCCGGGGCCATCGACTTCGCGGCGGCCAGGAAGCATGTCTACGCGGTCGAGGAGCGCTTCAACGCGCCCATCTTCAACCCCGGCGCCACCGCCAGTCCCCAAACCAGCGGCGAAGCGTCCGCTCCAATTTCCACCGGGGCAGGCCCCGCTGCCGCCCATACTGCCGCCCATGCTGACGCCAGGGCGCAAGCGGGAGCGAGCGCGGTCAACCTGACCAATTCGACCTCAGCCGCTAGCGAAACCGTCGCTCCGATTCCTGGCCCGCCCGACCGTGCCCAGGACCGCCACCCGCACCTGCATATCACCGAATGAAAAACTTCTGGCTCACCGCGCAAACCGACATCCTGGAATCCCTGCGCGCCAAGTGGTTCCTGGCCTACACCTTCATCTTCGGCGGCCTGGTGGCCCTGCTCTTCGTCTTCGGCCTCACCGAGTCCCGGGTCATGGGCTTCACCGGGCTGTCGCGTCTCATGGTGACCTACATCCAGCTCGCCATGGCCATCCTGCCGGTCTTCGTCCTGGTCACCACGGTGCGCTCGGTGGCGGGCGACCGCGAGGCGGGCATCTACGAGTACCTGCTGTCGCTACCCATCGGCCTGGCCCCCTGGTACTGGGGCAAGATTGGCGGGCGCTTCCTGGTGGTCTTCCTGCCGGTCTTCCTGGCCATGGTGGCCGCCATCGTCTGGGGTGCCAGCCGCGGCGCCGAGATCCCCTGGATCCTGTTCGTCTATTACACCGGCCTGCTCATGGCCCTGGCCTGGTGCTTCCTCGGCCTGGCCATGCTGCTCTCCACCCTCACCCGCTCCGCCGACGTCGCCCAGGCCTCCGCCTTCGTCCTCTGGCTGACCCTGTTGCTGTTCCTCGACCTCATCCTGCTCGGCGTCATGATCCGCGGCCAGCTCCCCCCGGAGACCGCCGTCGCCATCGCCCTGGTCAATCCCCTGCAAGTCTTCCGCACCGCCGCCATGCTGCTCCTCGACCAGCACCTGGTCATGCTCGGCCCCTCGGCCTACGTCATCCTCGACGCCTTTGGCCAGGCCGGATACATCGCCTACGCCCTCCTCTATCCCATCCTGCTCGGCACCCTGAGCGCCTGGGCGGGCTTCACGCTTTTCAAGCGCAGCGATCTGCCCTGAGGGCGCTAATGACCTACCCCCCCGCCCTTTGGGCTTGCCCCGGGTAAGGCGGCGGATCGGTCCCTCGCCCTAGTCGCCGCCGCGTCGCCCCTCCCGCGGGGCGTACTCGTCCAGCCACTGCTGGAATTCCGCCGGCGGCAGGGGTTTGGCGTAGAGATAACCCTGGACCTCGTCGCAACCCATGCGCCGTAATTGCTCCGCCAGGGCGGCGTCCTCTACCCCCTCGGCGATGGTCTTGAGGTTGAGGCCGCGGGCAAGCTCGATTATCGCCTGCACGATGGCGCGGTCTTCGGCACCGCGCGCGATGTTGATGACGAAGGAACGGTCGATCTTGAGTTTGTCCACCTTGAAGCGTTTCAGATAGGCCAGGCTGGAATAACCGGTCCCAAAGTCATCGATGGACAGCCTGATCCCCTGGGCCTTCCACCCTGCCACGACGTCGACGAGGCTCGCTTCGTGTTGCAGCAGGATGCTCTCGGTCAGTTCCAGCTCCAGGGAGGCCGGGTCGATGCCACTGGCGGCCACTGCCGCCTGGACATCCGCGATCACCTTGCCCTGGCGAAACTGAACCGCCGACAGGTTGACCCCGACCACCAGGTCCGGCCAGCCCGCGGCTTGCCAGGCGGCGACCTGGTGACAGGCTTCGTGGAGGACCCAGCGGCCGATGGGCACGATCAGGCCACTCTCCTCCGCTTCGGAGATGAAATCCGCTGGCAGCCTCAATCCTTCGCCGGGTCGGCGCCAGCGGATCAAGGCCTCGACCCCGACCACCTGCCCGGTATGCAGATTCACCTGGGGCTGGTAATGCAGCTCGAATTCCCGGTTGACCAAGGCAGAGCGCAGGGCCTCCCGGGTCAGGACGAAGCGGATCATGGCCGCGTTCATTCTCGGCTCGAAGAAACGGTAGCTGTTCTGCCCGACCTTTTTGGCCTCGTTCAGGGCCATGTGGGCATTGAGCATCAGGCTTTCCGGATCATCCCCATCCTGCGGAAACAGGGCTATCCCGATCGACATGGCCGAGAACAGCCGCAGACCATCCACCTCATGGGGCTCGGCGATGCTCTCCAGGAGTCGCTCACAAACCTCCGCCAAGTGCATGCTGGGGTTGTCCACTGGCAAGCCCTGCAAGATCAGCATGAACTCGTCGGCGGAGAGTCGGCACAGGGTATCCTCGGCGCGCAGATTCTGGCTCAGGCGGTGGGCCACGCTCTGTAGCAGATGATCCCCCGTGGCATGGCCGAAGGTGTCGTTGATGTACTTGAATTTGTCCAGGTCGAGATAGAGCACGCCCAGGCTGGCGTGACGCCGCTGGGCGCTGGCCAGGGCCTGATGCAGGCGGTCTTGGCCCAGGAGGCGGTTCGGCAGACCGGTCAAGGGGTCCTTGTAGGCGAGGAACTCGATCCGCTCCCGGGCCCGTTTCTGTTCGGTGATATCGTTCCAGACCACATGGAGCAGGCTCTTGCCATCTTGGCGGATCGCCGTCACCGTGACCCGGGCGATGAAGGACTCACCAGTGGCGCGTCGGAACTCCCACTCGAACTCGTTCGCCCCCTGCGCGAAGGCGATACGGATCACCTCCTCCCCTTTCTCGGCGGACCCCCGGCCATCCGGTTGCAGGGGCGGGGAGATATCCGCCGGGGTCAGGCCCAGAAGGCGCTCCTGGTGATCGAAGCCCAGCATCGCCAGGGCGGCGCGATTAGCGGCGGTGAAGCGTCCGTCCTCCACGAGCAGGGTGGGCAGACGGCTATCCTCGAACAGGGTACGGAACCGCTCCTCACTGTCACGCAAGACCGCCTCCGCCCGATTGCGGGCGGTGATGTCGCGGGAGATGATCAGAAAGCGCTCTTCCTCACCACGGCTCTGGGGCTTTCTGGCGACCGAAAGTTCTAACCAGTGAGGACCATCCCCCAGTGGCAGTTCAATGACCTGGCTCTGGCTATGGCCCGTCGCGCTGGCTTCCTCGATGGCCGCCAGACAGGTCTGTGCCGCGGCGGCGGGCATGACCTCCGCCAGGGTTTTGCCGATCAGGTCCGCGGGGGTTAGCACTAACTTCCCGCTCTGGCTGGCGTGGACGGCTAGGTAGCGCCCATCCCGGGACATCTCGAACAAGAGATCCGGCAAGGCCTGGAGCGTGACCTCCAGTTGGTCGCGCACCGCGTTCAGCCGTTCGTACGGCTGCAGCACCGTGTCCACGAACAGGGCGCGGTAGAGGAAGAGGTAGGCCATGACCTTGTAGAGATGCCCCGTCAGGTTGTAGATATCCGTGGCGTGGGCATAGAGGGTGAAACAGAACTCGCCCATGGCCATGATCGCCGCCGCGGCGAGCAGGCTACTGGCGGCGAAGGTCCGCGGCCGCCGGAGATGCCCCCAGAACAGGATGGCAGCCAGAAAATAGATGGCTATCAAGAGGTATTCCGCGGCGATTTTGAACAGGGTCAATCCCTCGCCGGGGATGAAGGTGCGCGGTAGCCAGTCCTGGTGGTAAAGGATCAGCAGGTTGATGGCCACCACCAGGCCGAGGACGGCCCCCAACAGGCCCAGGGCCTGCGGCTGGGAGATGGGGTGCCCCCAAGGCAGGATCGCGACGGCAAGCAGGGCCAGTGCCGCCAGGGCTCGTGCCGCCAGCCAGAAATCGATGGCCTTCTCCACCCCCGAGGGGGTGACGAAGTCCGGCATCCCGGAGTAGGAGAGGGTATGCGCCAGGTCCAGCAGCGCCACGCCGAGGAAGGCACAGGCCAACAGCAGGATGTTGCGGGAGCTTTCCGACCTGGGCGTATTCCAGCCGACCGCGAAGATCAGCCCCCCCACCACAATCGCCAGGGTCTCCAGGGCGGTGTGCAGGGGCAGGTACTGGGCGATGCCGGCGAGTTCCCCGGGGGCCGGCAAGACCCATGCCAGCAACAGCAGAAAGCCGAGCAGGGCCAAGGTCCAGGCCGCTGGCCGGGCTTCGTCGCGATGGCTGGGGTGGATCTTCATGGATACCAGCTTAGCTTAGACACTAAACCGTAACATAAAAAGATGGGGCAGGCCTTTGCATTCGTTTATGGAGATCAGTGCAGCCGTTAGGGTTAGGGCAGTCATGCACCCAGCCAGACCCGGTTGCGCCCCGCCGCTTTGGCCTGGTAAAGGGCACCATCGGCACGATCGAGCCAGGCATCGGCGCTTTCTGGCGGGCGATATTCGGCCACGCCGAAGCTGGAAGTGACTCGGCCGGCCCCGGGGAAGGGTTCCGCGGCGATCAGGGCGCGCAGCTTCTCCGCCAGTTGTTGAGCCCGGGCCCCGTCGCAATGGGGCAGCAGGACGACGAACTCCTCGCCACCCCAGCGGGCCAGCACGTCGACGCCGCGCAGTTGATCCCGGACCCGGTGGCTGAGGGCGATCAGCACCTGGTCACCCACCAGGTGACCGTGGGTGTCGTTGATGGTCTTGAAGTGGTCGATATCGAACAACAGCAATGACAAAGGCTCGCCGTAGCGCCCCCCGCGCTGGGTCTCCGCCGCCACGAGCTCCTCGAAGTGGCGCCGGTTCCAGATCCCCGTGAGGGTGTCGGTGGTGGCGAGGCGCTCAAGCTCGGCGTTGGCGACCCGGAGCGCCCGGTTGGACTGTTCGGTGAGGTCCCGGGCCTGGCGCAATTCGAGCTCATGACGTTTGCGCTCGCTGATGTCCCGCGACACCCCCAGGAGTTGGCGGAGACGACCGTCCGGACCCACCAGAGGGAGGACCATGACATAGCACCAGATGGTGGACCCATCCTGACACCAATACTCCAACTCCCCCCGAAAGGGCTCCAGGGGGAGACCGGCCAGGATCCGGGCGTGTAACTCCTGATAGTAGCCCTGGCTCTTGGCCAGTGACTTCGGGGGATGGATCTCCGCCAGCGGCTGGCGCATGGCCTCGGCCGGGGTGAGACCACGGAGTTTCTCGATGGCGGGACTGACATAGGAGATGATGCCGTCGGGTTCGATGGTCCAAATGACATCCAGGGCGTTTTCGGCCAGCACCCGGTGCCGCTCTTCACTGATCCGGAGCTGTTCCTCGGCTAGTTTGCGAGCGGTGATGTCGCGGATCAGCAGGATGAACTCAGGCTCGGCCGCCTCCGGCCTGCCCAGCCGGGCAATCGACAGCTCGTGCCAGATCGGTCCCTGGGGCGAGGGCAGCGCGTAGCTGGCGCCGCGGTGATAGCCCTCCCGTTCCGCCTCCTCCAGGGCGGCGAGAATCACTCCCGCGGCCTCCGGGGGCAGGAACTCCGTGACGGGCCGACCGAGAAATTCAGCCGGGGACAGGATGAGTCGACCGTGGTCCCCGGTGTGACATTCCTGGGCTAGGCCCGCGCGATCCACCCGTAACAGCAGATCCGGCAAGGCGTTGATCGTCGCCTCCAGGCGCGCCTTGGCCTGGCGCAGCGCGCCCTGGATGCGCTCGCGCTCGGCAATGTCCTCCTCCAGCGCTTCCCGCGCCTGCCGCAGGTCGTACTCCAGTCGCTGGGCGTTCATGAGTAACTGACTCAGGGCAACCAGGAAGGAGGCCAAAATCAGCAGCAAAATCCACAGGTCCTGGTAGGCCGGCCCGGCGAGAAAATCCTTGAGGGGGGGCGCGAAGAAACCGGCATGGAGGGCGCGGCCGAGGTCGCCCGTCGCCAGTACCAGCCACAGGACCGCTTGCAGGCGATCGGCGGAACCGAAGTATGGCGGCCGCCGGGTCAGGAGGACCCTGGCCAGCCAAAGCATCCAGAGAGCATTGAACAAGGCGTTGATGATGATGCGGGCTTGGAGGTTGGGGTCTCCATAGCTGAACCAGAGCAACAGGGCCACATAGCCCAGGGAGCCGGCGATGTCCCAGCGCACTGGGGGCGAAAGTCCCCGGAAGCGCAGGGTGCCGCGCAGAAAGAGGATGCCCTTGGCCAGCAGGAGGTAATTGGCCAGGACGATGGTCAACCAGGGCGGAAACTGCTCCCGGGGCAGCAGGAAGAGCACCGACGCCAGACAGCCACAGGCCGCCCCGGCGACCCAGTACCCGAAACCGGGATAGGTCCGGCGCGTCCAGAGGATGACGGCCAAGCTTAGGGTGATCGCCAGGGCCACCATCAGGGCGACAAGAATCAGGGTTTTGGTATCCATCTACCGGTCAATGGGTATCTCGAAAATTTCCTCGAAGCAGGTCCCCGCAGCAGTTCCTGGAATCAGTTCCCGTCGCGCCCAATGGTTAGGACCTGGCGGCCCAGACCCGATTGCGTCCCGCCGACTTGGCCTGGTAAAGGGCATCATCGGCGCGATTGAGCCAGGCATCGGCGCTTTCCGGGGGACGAAATTCCGCCACGCCAAAGCTGGAGGTGACCCGGCCGGCCCCGGGGAAGGGTTCCGCGGCGATCAGGGCTCGGAGCTTCTCCGCCAGGCGCTGGGCCTGGGGCCCGTCACAATGTGGCAGCAGGACGACGAACTCCTCGCCACCCCAGCGGGCCAGCACGTCGACGCCGCGCAGGTGTTCTCGGACCCGATGGCAGAGGCCGATCAGCACCTGGTCGCCCACCAGGTGGCCATGGGTGTCGTTGATGGCCTTGAAGTGGTCGATATCGAACAACAACAGGGACAAGGGCTCGCCATAGCGCCGGTTGCGCTGGATCTCCGTCGCCACGACCTGCTCGAAGTGGCGCCGATTCCAGACCCCGGTGAGGGTGTCGGTGATGGCGAGGCGTTGGAGCTCCTCATTGGCGGCCTGGAGCGCCTGGTTGGCCTGTTCCGTGAGGTCACGGGCCTGGCGCATTTCGAGCTCATGACGTTTGCGCTCGCTGATGTCCCGCGATACCCCCAAGAACTGGCGAAGCCTACCGTCGGTATCTTGCTGCGGGTAAACCATGACCTCGCCCCAGACGGTCGAGCCGTCCCGGCAGTAATATTCCAGTTCGCTCCGGAAGGGCTCCAGGGGAAGACCGGACCGGACCCAGGTCTGTACTTTCCCGAAATAACGGCGGAAGTTGGCCAGGGAGGCCGGGGTGAGAACCTCCTCCGGTGCCTGGCGCAACGCCTCGGCCGGGGTGAAGCCCCGCAGTTTCTCCACGGCGGGACTGAGATAGGACAGGGTGCCGTCAGGTTCGAGGGTCCAGATGACATCCAGGGCATTCTCGGCCAGCAGCCGGTGCCGCTCTTCACTGATGCGCAACTGCTCCTCGGCCAGTTGGCGGTCGGTGATTTCACGGATCAGCATGATGAACTCCCCATTGTCCGCGGTTGGCCCCCCCAGCCGGGCAATCGACAACTCGTACCATTTCGGTCCCTGGGGTGTGAGCAACGAGTAGCTGGCGCCGTGGTGAAAGCCTTGCCGCTCCGCCGCCTCCAGGGCGGCGAGGATCACCCGCCCGGCCTCCGGCGGCAGGACCTCCGCGACCGTCTGGCCCAGGAACGCGGCCGGTGGCAGGTAGAGTCGACCCGGGTCCACGGTGTGACATTCCCGAACCCGGCCCGCGCGATCCACCCGTAACAGCAGATCCGGCAGGGCGTTGATCGTCGCCTCCAGGCGCTCCTTGGCCTCCCGCAACTCGCCCTGGGCACGCTCGCGCTCGCGGATATCCTCCTCCAGCGCTTCCCGAGTCTGCCGCAGGTCATACTCCAGCCGCTGAGTGTTCATGACCACCTGACTCAGGGCGACCAGGAGTGAGGTCAGGATCAACAGCAGGATCCACTCACTCTGATAGCCTGGTGCGGTCAGATAGTCCGGCAGCGGGGACGCCAGGAAACCGACAAAATAGGCCCGGCTCAGATTGGCGGTGCTCATGACCAACCAGACACCCGCCTGCAAACGGTCGAAGGAACCGAAATAAGGCGGGCGGCGGCTGAGGAGAACCCATGCCAAACGGAGCATCCATAGGGCGCTCAGCAGGGAGGAACCCGCAACGCGGGCATTGAGGCTGGGAGCGGCGTAGGTGAACCAGAAGAAGTAGGCCAAGAAGACCAGGGAACCGGCGAGATCCCAGCGGTCCTGGACCGGCTGACCACGAAAAATCAGGGTCCCGCGCAAATAGAGGATTACTTCGGCAAACAGCAGGTAATTGGCCAGAATGATGGTCAGCCACGAGGGGAAATGATCCCGGGGCAAGAGAAAAAGCACCCCCGACACCATCCGACAACTCCAGCCGGCTAGCCAATAGCCAAAGCCAGGGTAGGTGCGGCGCGTCCAGAAGACGATGGCCATGCTCAAACTGGTCGCCACGGCGACCACTAAGGCGGCGGTGATCAGGGTTTTGGTGTCCATTCTGCTCCAGATAAAGCCAACAGGCTGAATCGCATCGCCGGGTGAGCGGGACGAACGGCTAGCCTCCCCTGATGCCAGCTGAAAGTATACGCACGTTCTAATTCTGAATGATGCGAGGAGACGGGGGATAAGGGGGAGAAGGCCGCGATTGTATCCCGCTCGGGCTAACAGAAGACGAGTCCACGCCACCTGACCTCCGCGTTCTGGCAGTGGTCGGGGGATTCCGTTTTAAAACCCCTTCCCGTTCCCGACCGCGCGACCGGTTTCCTCAGGGTCCCAGCGGTTGTGTTGGGCGATGAAGAGACCCATGTCGCGAGGACAGGAAAATTTTGCACCACAGGCATTGGCCACCCACAGGGGGGTCCCGAATCATGACTAGGCTGACAAAAGAGATCTGCGAGGCCTGCCGCGCCGACGCGCCGCGGGTGAGCGAGGATGAACTGGCAGCGCTGATCAAGCAGATCCCGGACTGGGCTGTCGAGGTCCGCGATGGGATCATGCAGTTGGAGCGGATCTATAGTTTCCCGGATTTCGCTCAGGCCCTGGCCTTCACCGACCGCGTCGGCGCGCTGGCCGAGGCGGAAGGACATCATCCGAAGCTGGTGACTGAGTGGGGCTCGGTGGTCGTGACCTGGTGGAGCCACAAGATCCGCGGGTTACACCGCAACGATTTCATCATGGCGGCCAAGACCGATGCCGTGGCGAATCAGGAGTCGCCATAGGGACGGCAAATGACTGCCCGAGCAATGAGAATCACCATGAGGGAACGCCCCACGCCCCGGAAATGGTAGGGCGTTGCCATGTCTTTCTCGCTAACCGTCATGAGAGAGTCTGCCACACCCCCAAAGATGAAGACGCCGCTGGTGTGATTCACGCTAATCATCCAGGATCGAGAGATAGGCGAAGATGTTCCGCAAGTCGGTCTCGGAAAAGCTGGCCAGGAGTTCCGGCTCCTCGGGGGCCGAGGGGTCGTGAATACGGCGCTTATCGAGGTATTTGGGCACCTGCCGCCAGAGGTAACTGGTGTACTGGCCGGCCAGGAAGGGCACGGCGTCCTTGAGGTCCCCCTCCCCCCGCGACCCATGGCAAGAGGCGCATTCCCGTCGGTACAGGGCCTTGCCGGCCTCCGCGTCTCCCTCCGTCATGGGGATCTGGACGACCCGTTTGCTGGCGAGCAGGCGTTCGTAGGCATTGAAACCCGGGGCCGTTTCGTCCACCGGCGGCAGTTTGCTGGGGATCTCGATGGCGGCGAGATAGGCCGAGACATCCAGGACATCGGCATCGGGCAACTGGCGGTGGTCGACGGACTCGACCATGGCCAGATTGGTCCGCTTGCGGTCCCGGAACAGGTCGAGCTGGCGGGCGATGAAGGCCGGCGGCAGGCCCGCCAGCCGCGGGTATTCCCCTTCCTTGCCTCCCTGGCCGAATTCGCCATGACAACCGGCGCAGACCTCGTTGATATCCTTGCCGTTGCGCAAGTCGACCCCGTCAAAGACCATTTCCATGGCCGCCACCAGGCGGGGACTGGCCAAAAGGCAGGCGATCAGGCAGTTCACCATCACCCAGATATGAATCTTCATAACATCCTCACCATTGTGCTCAGATCTGCCCCAAGTCGCCGTGGGGAATGCGCTTTATCGTTCTAAGTCCAACCTTTATCCTTGATCTGTATCAAGATTTATCCTCTTATCCTCACCCGGAATCTCCGGGTGACCGCCAAAACGCCGATACAGGAGGGTCAGGGTTCCCTCCGCCACGGCCAGGAAATCGGGCAGAGTGTCCCAGGCCAGATCGGCTTCCCCGGACCTGGCGGCTCGTTCCAGGGTCAGGGCCAGGGCGCTGAGGGGCGGTGCGCCGAAGGTGGCCGCGGACCCCTTGATGGCGTGGACCTCCAGGGCCAGGGTCCCCGGGTCGCCATTGGCCTGCGCCGCTTTCACCCGGCCTAGCCGGCGTTCCAGCTCCGTGGTGAAACTCGCCACCAGGGTGGTCAGCAGTTCGGGCCCCACGTCTTGCTCCAGCTTGCGCAGGCAGGCTTCATCCAACAGGGGATTGCCCCCAACAGCCGATGCCGTTGAGCCAGCCTGTGCCGTCGCCAAGTCCGCCACCGGTGGCGCCGTCTGGGCGGCGGGGCCAGCCTGCCGGTATGGTTCAGCCGGGTAGCTAGCCGCCTTGACCGCTGATCCTGGGCTCCCAGGGGGCAGCCAGCGCGCGATCATCCCCAGCAAATCCGCCCGGACCAGGGGTTTGCTTAGATAATCATTCATCCCCGCCTCGAGACAGCGTCGCCGGTCTTCGACGAAGGCCGCGGCGGTCGTGGCGATGATGGGCAGGCGGCCCCGTTCCCCAGGCAGTGCGCGGATGGCCCGGGTGGCCTCGATCCCATCCATCTCCGGCATGGCGACATCCATGAGCACCAGCCCATAGGGCCGGCGTCGCACGGCGGCCAGGGCCTCGCGGCCGTTCTCGGCCATCTCGGTCGGGTAGCCAGCCTTGGCCAGGATCGCCGTCGCGACCAGGCGATTCGCCTCGCTGTCGTCGACCACCAGGATGGGTGGAACGGTGGGGCCCACCGCGCCAAGGGAGCTTGTCGCTGCGGTAGATCCCGCGGTGGCGGGGGAACTGGCCGGGAAAGTGGAACCCGACGCGCCGACTGGGCGGGCGCTGTCGGCCGGGGTTGCGGAAGGCGCGAGGGGCGTGGGCCTGGCCGGTAGGGAAAGGGGTTCCTGGAGGCTGATCCGGCGCATGCCCGCCCCGGCCGCCAGATTCGCGGGCAGACCTGGGAAAACCTCCATCTGGCCCGCGGGCAACCGCAACCAGAAGCGACTCCCCACCCCCGGCGGGCTGTCACAGCCGATCTCGCCCCCCAGGATACGGGCCAGGGAGCGACTGATGGCCAGTCCCAGGCCGGTACCGCCGAAGCGGCGCCGGTCGGAGCTGTCCAACTGGCTGAACTCCTTGAACAGCTCATCCATTTTTTCCGCCGGGATACCGATACCGGTGTCGATGACCTCAAAGCGCAGCCAGCCCGTTCCCGGTTGCTCCCCGGCGGCGCCCGGGCCGTCCGGCCGCGGTTCCTCATAAAGGATCTGGAGACGCACCCCACCCCGCTCGGTGAACTTGATGGCATTGGCGACCAGGTTGAGCAGGATCTGCCGCAGCAACCCCGGGTCGGTGGTGAAGCCAGGCCCCAGACGCGGCGCGATGAAGAGGTCGAGGGTGATGCCCTTGATCGTGGCCCGGCTGAGCAGGAGCCGGGCCACCATGGCGGTGAGCTCGACGGGGTCGCAGGGCTCGGGACGCGCCTCCACCCGCCCCGCCTCGATCTTGGAGAAATCCAGCACGCTGTTGATGATCGAGAGCAGATTTCGCCCCGCCTCGCCGGCCATGGCCACGTAACCCGCCTGCTCGCGGTTCAGGTCCGTCTCCTGGAGCAGATCGTTGCTGTTGATGATGGCATTGAGGGGCGTGCGGATCTCGTGGCTCATGGTGGCAAGAAAGCGGGACTTGGCCTCGCTGGCCAGTTCCGCCCGCTGGCGCGCCACGACCAGGGCCTGCTCGGTACGCTTGCGCTCGGTGATGTCGATGAAATGGGCCACGAAGTGGGTGATCCGGCCCTGGAGATCGCGGACCGTGGAGATGCTGAGCCACTCTGGATAGATATCGCCGTCCTTGCGCCGATTCTCGATCTCCCCCTGCCAGTGGCCCTCGGTCAGCAGCGTGGTCCACAGCCGCTGATAGAAGGCCTGGTCATGGCACCCGGATTTGAGGATGGCGGGGGTCAGGCCCAGCACCTCGGCGGCGGCATAGCCGGTGATCCGGGTGAAGGCCCGGTTGACCCGCAGGATGCGGGCCTGGAGATCGGTGATGAGGATGGCCTCCTGGGTCTCGAAGGCCTGGGCCGTGAGCCGCAGTTCCGCCGCCAGCGCCTCCCGCTGGGCGATCTGATGGTGGAGTTCCGCCAGCACCCGGTCCTGTTCGGCCATGGCCTGGGCCAGACGCGCCGACATGTCGTTAAAGGCGATCAGGGTCTGGGCGAGGTCGTCACGGCCGGTGACCGGGAGCTGGAAGCCGGGCCCCTCCTCCACGACCCGGTGCGCCGCCCGACGCAACTGCCGGAGCTGGCGCGTGAGGTAGGTCCCCAGCATCAGAGAGAAGAGCGCGACCAGCCCCATCTCCAGCAGGGCGATGGCGGTGGCCCCGAGCCGCGCCTCATCCAGCAGGGCGCGGAAGGCCGCCACCTCCAGGCCAATCTCCACCCGGCCAAAGGTGACGCCGGCCACCTCGATGAGGGCGAAGGTGTCGAAAACACCATCCTGGGCCTGAGTGGGCTCCGTATCGGGGACGAAGGCACGGGCCAGGACCACCTCATCCCCGGCGGCGGCCAGCACCTTTCCCTGGGCGTCGCGGACCCGGGCATAAAGGGTCCCGGGATTGGCGCGGACCTCCTGGACGAAGCTCTCCAGGGTCGCCAGGTCGGCGGCCAGGACCGCATCCTTGGCCAGGGCGGCGAAGAGGTGAACACTGGTCTCGGCCCGCTGCAGCAACTGGGCCTGATTGGAGTCCTGGAGCCACTTGAGCCCACTGACGATCAGCACCGCCAGCAGAACCGCCTCGATGAGGGCGATCCCCAGAATCGTCTTGAGGCGGAAGCTCACGGCGGTGGAGTCAAGCAGAGACCCGGAACGGAACCGACGACAATCACCAGGTTCGGGGCGCGGCGGCCCCGGTCCTTCCATTCAAGCGTAGCACCTAGTCCGCCGCCCGCAGGGTGGTGAGGGGCGGGCGGATAAGCAGCGGATAGGTGGCCAGGGTCCCCGCCAGACCGATGAAGGCGCCGGAGCCCAGGACGCCGATGAGCCACAGGCGGGGGTTGAAGCCAAATTCCAGGCCGAACAACCGCTCCGCCAGCAGCCAGCCAGTGAGCTCGGCGAAGAACGAGGCCAGGAGACCGGCCAGAAGCCCCGCGGCGGTGAACTCCACCGCCAGGCTAGTGAGCAGGGCCCGCCGGCCGGTGCCCAGGGTGCGCAGGATGCCGTGTTCCTGGCGTCGCTCCTCCAGGCTGGCCTGAATGCCGGCGAACATCACCAGCAGGCCGGCGACCAGGGTGAAGAGAAAGACGTACTCCACGGCCATGACGCCGCGGTCGACGACGGATCGCACCTGGTCGAGGATGGCGTTGACGTCCAACAGGGTGACGCTGGGGAAGCGGCGCACCAGTTCCGGGATCAGTTCTTCCCGTTCCGCGGGCAGATAAAAACTGGTGATATGGGTGGCAGGCTCCTGGGCCAGCAGGACGGGGGAGGCGACGACGAAGAAATTGACGTTGAAGCTGTCCCACTGCACCTCGCGCAGGCTGGTGACCGGGGCAGTGACCGGGCGGCCTGAGACCAGGAAGGTGATCTCGTCGCCCAAGGCAATGCCCAGGGTCTCGGCCAGGCCCTGTTCCACCGAGAACTCCGGTGGCGCCGCCTCGCCCGCCGTCCACCAAGCGCCGGCGAGGATGCGGTTATCCCGGGGCAGGTCGGCGCCCTGGCTGAGATTGAACTCCCGCGCCGCCAGGCGCTGGGCGCGGGGATTGGCATAGTCCGATGGCTCCACCGGCCGGCCATTGATGGCCGTCAGACGGCCGCGGATCATGGGGTAAAGCGCGGCGACCCGGATGCCGGCCTCCAGGAGAAAGGCCTCCAGGGGGGCGACATCCGTCGGTTGGATGTTGATCAGAAACTGATTGGGGGCCCCGGGGGGCAGCCGCTCCTGCCAGGAGGCGAGCAGGTCCACCCGCACCACCGCCAGCAGCAGCAGGGCGAGGATGCCCAGCCCTAGGCCGGTGATATGCAGCACGGCCCCGGCGGGGCGCCGGGTCAACCCCGCCAGCCCTAGCCGCCAGACCCCGCGCACCCGCCCCGCCAGCCCGCCGGCCAGGCGCACCAGCAACAGCACGCTGACGGCTAGGCTAGCGATGGCCCCGGCGACCCCGAGCAGCAGCCAGCCGGCAAGCCGCGCATCCTGGGCCTGCCACAGGGTCAGCAGGGCCAAGGCCAGGATGGCCGCCCCACCGGCGGCCAGGGCCGAGCCGCGGGCGGGACCCAGGTCCCGGCGCAGGACCCGCAGGGGGGTGACCTGGGCCAGTTGCAGCAGGGGTGGCAGGGCGAAGCCCAGCAGGGCGACGAGCCCGGTCGCGATCCCGGCCAGGACCGGGTTTAGGGAGGGCGCCGGCAGGTCGGCGGGAAACCAGTCGCCGAGGACCGCCAGCAATCCGGCCTGCCCCAGCCAGCCCACCAGGCAACCCACCAGGCTGGCGAACAGGCCGAAGAGGAGCAGGCGCAGGACGAAGACCCGCCACAGCAGGTGATGGGGCGCCCCCAGGCAGCGCAGGATGGCGACGGCGTCGGTCTGCCGGGCGACGAAGCGTCGGCTGGCCAGGGCGATGGCCGCCCCGGCCACCAGCAGGGTGACCAGGGTCGCCAGGTTCAGGAAGCGCCCGGCGCGCTCCACCGCGGCGGCGAACTCGGGACGGGCATTGGCGCTGTCGATCAGACGGATCGTGGGTGGCAGGGGGGCGATCTCACGCTGGAAACGTGCCAGGGCCCCGGGGTCCCCGGCCACCAGCAGGCGGTGCTCGGCGCGGCTGGCCGCCGAGACCAGGCCGGTCGCCGGCAGGTCGTCCAGGTTCATCATCACCCGCGGGGCGAAGGCGAACAGGGCGCCGGCCCGATCCGGCTCCTCGCCCAGGATGGCGCCCAGGGCGGGATGGGCGGCGCCGAGCCCCACCGTCGCCCCCAGTTCGGTCCCGAGCAGGTGCAGCAGGCGGGACTCCACCCAGACCTGGCCAGTCGGGGGGCCAGAGGCGACCAGACGTTCGGTTAGGGAGGGCTTAGCTGCCTCGCTTGTCACCAGGCGTTCGGTTGGGGGTGGTTGGGCCGCTTCGGCGGACATCGCCCCCGGGGCGATCGGCTGCTGGGGCGGGGTTTCCCGCAGCCGGAGCTGACCCCGCAGGGGATAGGCGCTGTCCACCGCCTTGACCTCGACGAGTTGCGGCCCCGCCTCCCCCATCAGGATGCTGCGAAAGGCGATGGTCTGGGCCACGGCCAGACCCAGGGCCTCCGCCCGCTGCCGATAGTCGGGCGGGAGGGCGGTGGAACTCTCCAGCACCAGGTCGGCGGCCAGAAGGTCCGCGCCCTGGCGGTTCATGCTGCTCTCCACCCGATCGGTGAAAAAGCCCACGGCGGTGATGGCGGCGACGGTGAGGATCAGGGCGGCACCGAGCAAGTGCAGTTCGCCGCTGCGCCGGTCCTGGCGCAGCAGGCGCAGGGCGATGCGCCAGGTCTGGAGGATCGGCATCATGGCAGGGGCTCCAGGAGTCCACCGCTCATGCGCAGGCGGCGATCGCAACGCTCGGCGAGGCGGGGATCGTGGGTCACCAGGACCAGGGCGGCGGCGGTCTGGCGACGCAGATCCAGCAGCAGGTCGATGATCTGCTCCCCCGTGGCCTGGTCCAGGTTGCCGGTCGGTTCGTCGGCGAACAGGACCTGGGGCCGGGGGGCATAGGCACGGGCGATGGCCACCCGCTGCTGTTCCCCCCCCGAGAGCTGACGGGGGTAATGCCCGGCTCGGGCCGCCAGGCCAACCCGCTCCAGGGCCTCGTCGGCGCGACGCGGGGCCTCGTCGGAGCCGGTCAGTTCCAGGGGCAGGAGGATGTTCTCCCGGGCGGTAAGGTTGGGCAGGAGTTGGAAGTTCTGAAAAACGAAGCCGACCCGCCCGGCCCTCAGGGCGGCGCGGCCATCCTCGTCCAGGCCCGCCAGGGACTGGCCGCACAGCCAGATCTGCCCGGCGGAGGGGTTGTCGAGCCCGGCCAGCAACCCCAACAGGGTGGACTTGCCGGACCCCGAGGCGCCCAGGATCGCCACCGCCTCCCCGTTCTGGATCTCCAGATCGAGCCCCTGCAGGATGGTCAAGTCGCCAGCCGGGCCGGTAACATGTTTACTCAATCCACTCGCCTTGGAAACGGCTTCGGCCATGGGTACTGCCATGATCCCCTTACTCCTGCTGCTAGGTTTGATTGTGCCGACATGGCCGGCGGTGGCCGCCCTCGCCGCCAGCGTACCGCCCATGACCGGCCTCACGGCCAGTCCGATGGCTACCCTGACGGCCACTCCGGTGGCTACCTCCCAACCGACATGGACATCGACATTGGCCACCATAAGTACGACCGCAACGACAATGGCCATGGAGCCAGCATCCACATCGGAACCGGCCACGGCAACCGCGCCCCGCATCCTGATCCTTGGCGACAGTCTCAGCGCCGCCTATGGTATCGACCAGAACGACAGTTGGGTAAGTCTGCTCGAACAACGGTTGCGGGCGAAGGGCCTGGCCTATCGGGTTGTCAATGCCAGTATCTCCGGCGAGACCACCGCCGGCGGCCGCGCCCGCCTGGCGCGGCTGTTGGCGGAGCATCGGCCCAGCCTGGTCCTTTTGGAACTGGGTGCCAACGACGGCCTCAGGGGCTTTGCCTTCGGGGTACTCCGTGACAACCTCACGACCATGATCCGCGAGGCCCGCGCCGCTGGCAGCCAGGTGCTGCTCGCCGGCCTCCGTCTACCACCCAACTACGGTGCGGCTTACACCGACGGCTTTCAAGCCGTGTTCCGGGAGGTCGCCAACGCCGAACAGGTGCCTTTGATTCCGGATTTTCTCGCCGGCATCCCCGAAGACCGCGCCCTGATGCAGGCCGACGACCTGCATCCCAATACCGCGGCGCAACCCCTGATCCTAGAGAATGTCTGGCCGGGCCTGGAACCTTTGCTGAGTGGGACCAGGGTTCCCTAGGAGTCTGTCGGACTTAGAGTGTAGTCGTGTTCCTACGCGAAATCGGAGCCGTCCGGGCTGATGCGAGCTGAGCAGGAGCCGCAATTCTTGCGTAGGAGCACCAAAATTAATCAGTTCTTGTCCAATCTAGGGGCAGCTTAGCGAAATCCGACAGGCTGCTAGGGAAAGCCTTATGAAAGGGGCATGGCGAAGCGGTCGGCATGGCAACCCTGGGTCCCGAAGAAGCTGCTATCGCGCAATTGATGCGGCTGCGAAAGCAAGGGATGGCCACGGGGTCGATATTTTCTTAGGATCAAGGACTTGGATCGGCGGCCCGATCGAGCAGAACGCTGACCGATAATCCCCGACAGACCCGAGCGATCGGCAGTTCCTTTCCCGCCCGCCAGCGCTCCAGGGCCACCCGCTTGTCCGTGCCGGTGGCCAATACCAACAGCCGCCGGGCGCTGCGCAAGGCGCGCAAACCCAGACTCACTCGCTCCGGCGGTGGTTTGGGCGCGCCCAAGACCGGCACGACCCAGGCCTCGGCATCCAGCGGCTGGCCCGGAAACAGACTGGCGGTATGGCCGTCCTCCCCTATCCCTAGGAGCACCAGATCGAACGGCACCGCGGTCTCGATCAGGGGCGCGTAGCGCGCGGCGCCCGCCACCGGTCCCAGTTCCGCCGCGATGAAGTGTACCTGGGGCAGATCACCAGATAAGCGCGATAGCCAGGCCTGCTCCACCATCCGCTGGTTGCGCTCGGCGTGATCCACGGGTAGACATCGTTCATCCCCAAGATACAACTCCCAATTCGCCCAGTCCGCCTCCCTCTCGGCTAATAACCGATAGGCCAGTTCTGGTGTCCGCCCTCCGGCCAACACCAACCGGAAGCGTCCCCGCGCCGCGATGGCTTCGTGAGCGGCGGCCAGCAGACAGGTCACAGCCTCGGCCGCCACCGCCGCGGGATTGTCCAACACTCTCCAGTCCTGGACGGCTGACTCTTCGCTTGCCCGAGTCAGCCTGGACATCAATGCGTGATCAACCACTCAGAAGCAACCACAGTCAGTCTGATAGGTGAATGAAGAAAAAAGGGAGTCATCCAGTTCTGGGTAGAGTGTAGCGGAATCCGTCAGCCGGCCGCACCCAGCCGTACCCAACCACCATCCTCTCTTATGCCTTCCTATGCCACCGAGGAGTGCCGAGAATGACGGCATCACCCGGAGCCCGCCATGCAACTGCTTGATCCCAAAACCGAGTCAGCCATCTCCGGGGTCTAGTCCTCCCAGCCATGGGCCCGTGCCACCGCCGCATCAAGGGAAATGTGGCCCTCAAGCGTCAATCTCCCCACCCACATCTCAAGGCAGGTCAGGTAATCCGCCCCCTACGACAGGGGCGGGCGGAAGCCGGGGCCGCGGTCCCTGTACCTGGTAGGAGTATCCCGCACCTGACCCCCGCCGTCAGCGCCGAGTCGGGACCCTCCCCGCCCCACAGTCGCCAGGTGGCCTGCCAACCCCGCACGCCACCTGGCTCCGTAGAGCCCTCTGGATCATCAGCACCCTGAAGACCGGCCGCGCTACGCGCCGCCGGCTGGCAGCCTTCCCGCTTTCCCAAGGCAGTGGCTCCCTCTTAGCAGTACCCCAGGCTCACCCCCCAGCGCCGGTTCGCCTGCCTGGCGAAGCCCCATGCACCCTGCTACCATCGAACCCCATGTAGCTACCTTGCCTCGGGGGGATGCCGCCATGCCGACCACCCTGACCAGCCGCGAGTTCAATAACTACACGGCCCGCGCCAAGCGCGCCGCCCAGGAAGGTCCGGTGTTCATCACCGACCGGGGGCGCCCCGCCCTCGTCCTCATGACCATCGACGCCTACCACAGCCTTCAGGGCCACCCGACCAGCATCGCCGATCTGCTGGCCATGCCCGCGGCGGAAGCGGTGGACTTCGAGCCGCCGCGTCTGGCGGGTCCCGACTTTCAGCCCGCCGATCTGGCTTGATGTATCTCCTCGACACCAACGTCGTCTCGGAACTGCGCAAGGCCCACACCGGCAAGGTGGACCCCCAGATCCTCCATTGGGCGCGGGGCGTGGTGCCCGCGCAACTCTACTTATCCGTCATCAGCGTTCTGGAACTCGAGATGGGCATCTTACGCATCGAGCGGCGCGATACGCACCAAGGGACGCCACTTGCGGACCTGGCTGGAGCACCAGGTCTTGCCGGCCTTCCAGGAACGCATCCTGATGGTGGACATCGCGGTCGCGCGCCCTTGCGCCCACCTGCATATCCCCGACCCCCGCGCGGAACGGGACGCCCTGATCGCCGCCACGGCCCTGACTCATGACCTGACCCTGGTCACCCGCAATATCGCGGATTTCTCCACCAGCGGCTTGAGGCTGCTCAACCCCTGGGACGCCCCCTGATCACCACCGGCCAGGCCACGCCGCCCACCCACTTCCTTCGCGCCGCGATCCTCACCGCCCCGTAGTCGCCAGGTCGCGTGCAAACATCGCACGCCACCTGGCTCGGCGCCCCCATCCCGTCTACATCACCCCCCAAGAAGACCAGCCCGCGCTGCGCGCCGGCTCAGGCGGACTCAGCCCCATTGCCGACCCCGGCCCACCCGGCAACCTCTCGGCCAGGGTCGCGATCCTCCCCGCCCAACAGCCCGCCCCCCCGCTCACCGCCGCGGGGGCTCAGCCCCAGCCCCGTCACCCCCCTAGCGCTTCTCCCTTCGATGATCCACCACCCTTACCGCCTTGCCCTGCGAGCGCGGGATCTCCCCGACCTTCTTCACCACCACCTGGCAACTGACGCCGATGAAGTCCTTGATGTCCCGCACCGCCTTGGCCGCTACCTTGCGCATCGCCTCCTCGCCCTGCTCCGCCAGCGGCGGGCTGGCCTCGACATTGACCACCAGGGTGTCCAGGCTGCCCTGGCGGAAGACCTCGATCTGGTAGAAGGGCGAGAGGATCTCGGTCTTCATCAGCACCGACTCCACCTGGGAGGGATAGACGTTGACCCCGCGGATGATCAGCATGTCGTCGGTGCGCCCGGTGATGCGGCTCATGCGCACATGGGTACGCCCGCACTTGCAGGGCGCGGGGTTGAGCGCCGCCACGTCGCGTGTGCGGTAGCGGATCAGCGGGAAGGCCTCCTTGGTCAGGGAGGTAAAGACCACCTCCCCCGCCTCGCCATAGGGCAGCGGCAGGCCGGTGTCGACATCCACGCACTCGACCAGGAAGTGATCCTCCCAGACATGCAGCCCCTCCTTGGCCTGGACGCACTCCACCGCCACCCCCGGCCCCATGATCTCCGACAGGCCGTAGATGTCGATGGCGTCGATCCCCAGCCGCGACTCCAGCTCATAGCGCATCTCCTCGCTCCAGGGCTCGGCGCCGTGGATGCCGACCTTCAGCGGCAGCTTGCGCAGGTCCACCCCCAGGGCCTCGGCCTCCTCCGCCAGGTTCAGGGCATAGGAGGGGGTGCAGCTCAGGCCGGTGACCTCGAAGTCCTTGATCAGCATGATCTGCTTTTGCGTCTGGCCGCCGGACATGGGCGTGACCATCACCCCCAGTTCCTCGGCGCCATAGTGCAGCCCCAGGCCGCCGGTGAAGAGACCATAGCCATAGCTGTTGTGCAGCCGGTCCCCGGGGCGGAGCCCGGCGGCCATCAGGCAGCGCGCCACCAGTTGCGCCCAGGTGCGGATGTCCCGGGCGGTGTAGCCCACCACCGTCGGCTTGCCGGTGGTGCCGGAGGAGGCATGGACCCGCACCACCTGGTCGAGGGGCATGGCGAACAGGCCGAAGGGGTAGCCGTCGCGCAGGTGTTCTTTCTTGGTGTAGGGCAGCAGCCGGGTATCGCTCAGGCGCTGGATGTGGCGCGGCTGCACCCCCAGCTCGTCCATGGCGTCGCGGTAAAAGCTGACGGTGTGGTAGCAGCGCTCGACGGTGGCTTGCAGGCGCTTGAGCTGGAGCTTCTCCAGGTCCTCGCGCGGCAGGGTCTCGACTTTGGGGTGCAGAATCATGGTCAGTTCCCAGGGGGCTGAGGGTCAGGGGGATCAGGCGGGCAGCCAGGCGGCCAGCGGCTCGCCGCGGCGAAAGACGGTGCCGGTGAACAGCCCGACCAGCTTGCCGGTCGCGGTGCGCACCTCGATGCTGTAGAGCCCGGTGCGCGCCCCGCGGCTCAGCTCCGTGGCACTGGCGATCAGGGTGTCGCCCACCCGGCTGGCGGCGGGGTAGCTCATCTGGGTGCTCAGGGCCACCGCCACCTCGCCATGGCTGTTGGACGCGACGGCGAAGGCGAAGTCGGCCAGGGCGTAGGTCGCGCCGCCGTGGGTCAGGCCCACGGCGTTGAGCAGGTCGTCGCGCACCACCAGCCGCACTTCGCAGGTCCCGGGGGACACCGCGGTCAGTTCCATGCCCAGCAGCCGCGCCAGGCGGTCGTCGCGGGCCATCCAGGCGCCGATGCGCGCCGCCTCGGCCTGGGGGTCGGGGGACGGGCCGGGCGCCGGGACCGGGGCGGCAGCGGCCGGCACCGCGGTTGGGCGGGCGGCGGCCTCACCCCGGGCCACGTCAGGGGCGCGGTCGCCGGCGGCACTCACCGGGGCGTCGGGCGCCAACGGCGCGGCGGCCGCGGGCGGGACCCGGGCGACCGCGGTGGCCAGCTCCTCGGTGAAGATGTCGATCCCCAGCGCCCGCAGGTGGCGGTCCACCGCCGCCGGGTCGGCGGCGCGGTAGCGGGCGATGACCACCCGCATGCCGGTGGCGTCGGGGGCTACCGGGGAGACCACGGTGGCGATGTAGCCGCCCTGGGCGTTGATGGCGCCGAGGAAGCGGCTGAGCTCGCCGGTGCGGTCCGGCAGGTGCACCGCCAGGCGGGTGGTGTCGTCCAGGCCGCAGCCGGTGATGGCGAGAAAGAAGTCGAGGATGTCGTCGTCGGTGATGATGCCCACCAGCCGGCGCTGGTCGTCGATCACCGGCAGGCAGCCGATGCCCTTGGTGCGCATGAGCTGGCCGGCGACCTCGACCAGGGTGCGCGGGGTGCAGCTGATCACCGCGCGGCGCATGACCTGGCCGACGGTGACCTTGGCCATCAGGTAGTTGACCTCGCCCACGGAGAGGGTGGTGATGGCCGAGGGCGCGGCGCGCTCCACCTCGCGATGGGAGAGCAGGCCGATCAGCACCCCGGCGGCGTCGACCACCGGCAGGAAGCGCCGGCCCTTGGCGCGCATCTCATGGGCGACCTGGCTCAATTTGATCTCGGCGGTGACGGTGTCCACCGGCCGGCTCATGATGGTTTCGACGTACATGGCGGGTCCTGGGGGGATCGGGAGGATCTGGGGGCTGGGCGCGGTTGGTCTCGGGGTGGCACGAGGCGGTGGGGGTGGCCGCGAGCGGCGGGCTCAGTGACGGCTGGCGGTTGGGGTGCTGTCCCTCTCGGCGGTGGGTAGGGCCGTGCGCGGCGGGCTCAGTAGCCCAGGTAGGCGCGCTGGATGCCGGCATCGGCCAGCAGGGTGGCGGCGGGGGCGGCGAGGACCACGCGGCCGGTCTCCAGCACATAGCCGCGATGGGCGATGCCCAGGGCGGCGCGGGCGTTCTGTTCCACCAGCAGGATGGTCACCCCCTGGCGGTTGAGCTCGCCGATGACGCGGAAGATCTCGGCGACCAGCAGCGGGGCCAGGCCCATGGAGGGTTCGTCGAGCAGCAGCAACCGCGGCCGCCCGAGCAGGGCGCGGCCCAGGGCGAGCATCTGCTGCTGGCCACCGGACAGGGTGCCGGCAAGCTGGTGGCGGCGTTCGGCGAGGATGGGGAACAGCTCATAGATGCGTCGCTCCTGCGCCGCGAGCCACGCCGGGTCGTGGCGCAGGGCGTAGCCCCCCAGGCGCAGGTTGTCGGCGACGCTCAGGGGGGCGAAGACCTGCCGTCCCTCGGGGACCTGGCACAGCCCGGCGGCGACGATGCGGTGCGGCGGCAGGCGCCCCAGGTCCTGACCGTCGAAGCGGATGGTCCCACCGCTGGGTCGCAGCAGGCCGGATAGCAGGTGCAGCAGGGTGGTCTTGCCCGCGCCATTGGCGCCCACCAGGGCCACCAGCTCCCCCGCCGCCACCTCCAGGTCGAGGCCGTGCAGGACCTCGACCGGGCCGTAACGGCCGCGGAGGCCGCGGACTTCCAGCAGGGGGGCGCCGGCGCTCATGCCTGCCCTCCCGGTCCCGTGGCGCCTGGCCCGAGCTCACTCCACGGCATAATGCACCTCCCCACCCAGGTAGGCGGCGATCACCGCCGGGTTGGCGCGGACCTCTGCCGGGGTGCCCTCCGCCAGGCGGCTGCCGTAGTCCAGGACCAGGATGCGCTCGGCCACGGCCATCACCAGGCCCATGTGGTGCTCCACCAGCAGGACCGTTATCCCCTGGTCACGGATGTGGCCGATCAACCCCTGCAGGGCCAGGGTCTCGGTGTCGTTGAGCCCCGCCGCCGGTTCGTCGAGCAGCAGCAGCCGGGGCTGGGCGGCCAGGGCGCGAGCGATCTCCAGGCGCTTGAGGGCGCCATAGGGCAAGGCGCTGGCCGGGCGGTCGGCGAGGTCCGCCAGGCCGCAGAAGGCCAGGGCCTCCGCCGCCCAGTGGCGGATCTCGGCCTCCTCCCGGCGCAGGCGTGGGGTGCGCAGCAGGGCGGCGGCCAGGCCGGCGCGCCCCCGGCCATGGGCGCCGACCATGACGTTCTCCAGGGCGCTCATGTTGAAGAAGATCTGGAGGTTCTGAAAGGTCCGCGCCAGCCCCAGCCGGGCGATCTGGTGCGGGGCGCGACCGGTGAGGTCCTCACCCGCGAAGCGCACCCGGCCCTCGTCCGGGCGGTAGAGGCCGGAGAGCAGGTTGAAGAGGGTGGTCTTGCCGGCGCCATTGGGGCCAATCACCGCGTACACCAGCCCCGCCGGGACGCCAAAGTCCAGGTCGGCGATGGCGGTGACGCCGCCAAAGGATTTGGTCAGCCCCCGGGCCTCAAGCAGCATCCTGGCTCACCGGTGGGGATAAAGAGGTATGGCTTGGGCTAACCGGTCCGGAGCCCGATCCACCGCTCGGCGCCGGCGGCGCGGGCGGCAGCGTCCCGTCAGGTGCCGCGCGCCGCGCCCACAGGTCGCGCAGCCCCCCGGCCAGCCCCTGGGGGAGGAAGATCATGATCAGCATCAGGATGGCGCCGAAGATCAGCACCTCATAGTCCTCGAACACCACCAGCAGCTCCGGCAGCAGGGTGAGGATCAGTGCCCCGAGGATCGCCCCCCAGGTAGAGGCCATGCCCCCCAGCACCACCATGGTGACCAGTTCGATGCTGACGAAAAAGTTGAAGGAGTCGGGGCTGACAAAGGCCTGCTGATGGGCGAACAGGCTCCCGGCCAGCCCGGCCGTCAGGGCGGCGAGGACGAACACCGCCGTCTTCGCCGCCGCCGTGTCGATGCCCATCAGCCCGGCGGCGATCTCCGCTCCATGCAGGGCACGCAGCGCGCGGCCGGGCCGCGAGTCCATCAGATTGAGCGCCAGCAGCACCACCAGCAGGAGCACGGCGGCCAGGACGGCATACCAGCGCTCGTCGGTATCGACGGTCCAGCCGAACAGGCTCAGGGGGGGAATCTCGCCGATGCCATCGGGTCCGCCGGTCAGGTCACCGGTCTGGACCAGCAGGATGTGGACGATGATGCCGAAGCCCAGGGTGGCCATGGCCAGGTAGTGGCCTTTGAGGCGCAGCACCGGGCGGGCGATGCCATAGGCCACCAGGCCGGTGAGGACCAGCCCCGCCCCCAGGGCCGGCCAGGGATTCCAGCCGTAGCGGGTGGTGAGGATGGCGGAGCTGTAGGCCCCGAGACCGAAAAAGGCCGCATGCCCCAGGGAGATCTGCCCGGCATAACCCATCAGCAGATTCAGCCCCACCGCCAGGATGGCGTGCAGGGCGGCGGCGGCACCCACCACGGTGACGTAATAGTTTTCGGGAAAGAGCAGCGGCAGGGCGATCAGCACCCCCGCCAGCAGCCACCAGCCCCGCAGGCGCTTCATGACCGGCTAGACCCGCTCCGCCGTGGCGCGCCCGAACAGGCCGCTGGGACGGAGGAAGAGGACCAGGAGCAGGATGACGAAGGCGATGGCGTCCTTGTAGCCCGAGGAGATCAGCCCCGCCGCCAGGGACTCCACCAGCCCCAGCAACAGCCCCCCGGCCACGGCGCCCATGGGGTTGCCCATGCCGCCCAGGACGGCGGCGGCGAAACCCTTGAGACCCAGCATGATGCCAGCGTCGTAGGAGGTATAGGTGATGGGGGCCACCAGGACCCCGGCCATGGCCCCGAGCAGGGCCGAGAGGCCATAGGCCACCAGCAGCATGCGCCCGACGTTGATCCCGACGAGTTGGGCTGCGGTCTTATTGCAGGAACAGGCGAGGATGGCCTTGCCCACCAAGGTACGATTGAAAAAGAGATGCACGGTCAGAACCAGCAGGGCCGTGCCACCCATCACCCACAGGTTCTGGGGCAGAAGGGTAACCTCACCCAGGCGCAAGGGGGTCTCCCCAGAGAAGTGCGGCAAGGCATGGATGTCCTTGCCCCAGAGCAGCAGGGCCAGACCCCGCAGAAAGATGGAGGCCCCGATGGTGATGATGATGGTCCCCACCACCGTGATCCCCTTGGCAGGGGCGATGGCGAAGCGTTGCAGCATCAGGCCCACGACCAGCGTCACCCCCACCGCCAGCAGGATCGCCAGCGGCAGGGCCAGACCCTCCCCCGCCGACAGGGCGATGGCGCTCATGGCCCCCAGCATCACGAACTCCCCCTGGGCGAGGTTCACTACGTCCGAGGCGTTGTAGATGATGGCGAAGCCCAGAGCCACCAGGGCATAGGTGGAGCCCAGGGTGACGCCGGTCAGGAGGAACTGGAGGATCTGGTCCCACATAGGGGGGTACGTCAGTTACCTTGAAATGGGCCTGGATAGGGGCCTGGAAAGGGACTGGGGCCGAGCCCTCAGGGCTGAAGCCCGGAGGGCCGCCTGTTCAGCCGCAGTTCTTGTCGCCGCCAGCCGCAGCCAGGCCTGCGCCCTCGGCCGTCTCGTCGACGATCACCCAGTCGGCACCACAGATCTGCAACATTTTAAAGGCGTCCAGGCCCAGACCCATGTGGTCCGTCGCGCTCAGATTGAAAATGCCAGCGGTACCGGGCAGCCCCTGGGTCTGCTCGATCGCGTCCCGGACCTTGGCCTTGTCGGTGGTGCCGGCGCGCTTGATGGCCTCGACGGCGATGACGAAGGCATCGTAGGCATGGCCACCAAAGGTCGAGACATCCCCATGGGCGGCCTCGTACTTCTGCTTGTAGGCCAGAAGGGCCGCCTTCTGGGGATCATCGTCCGACAGCTTTTCCGGCACCAGCAGGGCGGCGGCCGGCAGGCGGACACCATTCGCCGCCTCGCCCGCCAGTTCGATGAACTTCTTGGAGGCGACACCGTGGGACTGGTAGAGCGGCAGCTCGATACCCAACTGGCGGACGTTCTTGGTGACGATGGCCGGGCCGGTACCGAAACCGAAGTTGAGGATGGCCTGGGCGCCACTGTTACGGATCTTGGTGAGCTGGGCGGTCATGTCCGTGTCCTTGTTGCCGTAGGACTCATCCGCGACGATCTCGATGCCATACTCCGGGGCCAGTTTGAGGCATTCCTCCCGTCCCGACTTGTCGAAACCCCCGTCACCGGTGATCAGGGCCACCTTGGTGATGCCGCGGCGCTTCATGTCCTCGTAGATCTTGGCCGCCGCCATGCGATCGGTATGGGGGGTCTTGAAGGTCCACTTTTGCACTGGCTCGATGATCTTCACCGCCCCGGCCATGGAGATAAAGGGGATCTCCTCCTCCTCCGCCAGGGGCATGACCGCCAGGGACTCACCGGACGAGGAGCCGCCCAGGATGATGTCCACCTTGTCTTTCTTGACCAGGCGCTTGAAGAAGTTCACCGCCTCTTTGGCGTTGCCGCCGGTGTCGTAATGGATGAGTTCCACCGGCTTGCCGAGCAGGCCACCCTGTTGGTTGATTTCATCCACATAGAGCTGCAAGGTCTTGAGTTCCGGATCGCCGAGGAAGGAGGCGGGACCGGTGACGGCCAGGAAGGAGCCGATCTTGATAGTATCAGCCGCGGATGAGGGGGCCGCCCAGGCCAGCAGGCCGGCGCAGGCGATGGAGGAGATAAGCTGGGTGAATTTCATGTGCTAAGACCCTCTGGAAACCGGCCGTCAGAAGCTGTACTCGAGGTTCAGGCGCAGGAAGCTGTCGCCCCGCGCCGTGTCCGCGTAGTAGTTACCCGGATCGAACCACTCACCCCAGAGATGTCCCTTGAGCTGGGGGTTGATATCGAAGGTGAAGAGGGCGAAGAAGAGGCCACCGCGATTGGTGCCATCGCCACCGCCAAGCCCGTCATCCTGCTCGGCGCCGACCCAGGAGTAGCGCAGGATCAGGCGGGTTTTCTGCAGGGGCGAGGCCTCGAGGGTGACGAAGGGGGTCGAGAAGTTGCTCCAGCCGAAGACCGAGTATTGGCTGCCGATGAGGGTGTAGCCCAGCAACTCGCCCCAGTTGTCCTGGGGCTGCCGGCCGTAGACGGGATGCCAGCCCTCGTTGCTGGTGGAATCCGGCTCGTTGCCCGAGAGATACCAGTAGCCGACCTTCAGCAGTGGCTTGAAATCCGACAGGAAGCCCGGCGGGGCAAAGGACAGGCTGGTATCCACCATGGTACCGTTGACATCATCCTCACCCTGGTCGCCGACCTGGGTGGCGACCTCCAGATTAGCCGTCAAGCCATAACCGAACTTGGGCATGACCCGGAAACCGAAGGTGCTGAAGTTGGCGTCGGCCAGGACGTACTTACCCGCCACCTTGTAGCTGGTGGCGGTGTCGTCCTCGTGCTTGTAAATCCAGTAGTACTCGAAGGGCACCTGCTCGAAGCGGTTGTATTTGCCGTAGAGACCCGCGGCCCACTGATCGGTCTCGATCAGGTTGGTGTCCTGATTGTTGATGACGGGCTGGGGTTGCTGAGCGGTGTATAGACCCAGCAGGTCCAGGCTGTGACCCTCGAAGTTGAAGGTGACCTTGGCGCCGTCGGCGAAGAAGGTCCGGGACCCGTCCAGCGGCGTGCCGTCGGCCAGTATCTTGCCGGTACCGTAAACGAAGTCCTGGCGACCGAGTCGGGTGTCGATCAGGCCGTCGAACAACTTGCGGGCATCCAGGTAGAACTGGTCGGGCGTGACCTCGCCGAGGAATTCCCAGGTACCCGGGTCCTGGCGACCGTCATTGGTGTCGTAGAACCGAAACTCGTTGGCCAGGCGGGCGAAGAAGTCGATGTTGTCGTTAAAGCCGTACTTGGCCCAGAGGCGCGTGCGGTCGCGGTTATAGAGCTGGTAGAGCTCGGCATTCAGGGGCCGATCGGTGGGGATGTGGTTCAACGCCTCGATCCGGAAGCGAAAATCCCCTCCCCAGGAAAACCCCTCGGCGCCCAGCGCCGGTGCCGAGGCCAGGGCAAGCAAGGCCCCCGCCAGCTTCATGTTGTTCCCCATGTCTCAAGACCTCGTCTCTCTCGTTGTTATTGCTGAAACGCCGGCAGGGTGCCGGCGTCAGCCTTTGTGATCGGGCCTGTGAAAGGTACAGGCTCGTTCGTCTCTCGTGAATACCCAGGTTTTAGGCGCCATTATTAACCAACCGGCGCCGTGGTCTGGTGATGGCGGGCGGCGCTCACCTCCCTCAGGACCGCCGCCGCATCCCGAATCATGGCAACCGTGGTTTCCCAGCCGACGCAGGCATCGGTAACCGAACAGCCATAAACAAGCTGGGACAGATCCGCGGGGATGGGTTGATTTCCCTCCACCAGGTGGCTCTCGATCATGAGTCCGACGACCGAGCGGTTGCCTTCGCGGATCTGATGCATCACATCCCGCATCACCAGGGGCTGGTAATCGGGCTGCTTCCAAGAATTGGCATGTGAACAGTCGATGACGATGTTACCTGGCAGCCCGGCCTTGGCCAAGGCTTTTTCCGCCAGCGAGATGGAAACGGTGTCGTAATTGGGCCGCCCGCCACCGCCCCGCAGCACCAGATGGCCATAGGGATTGCCCCGGGTGCGGGTGATCGCCGACTGGCCCTGACTGTTGATGCCCAGGAAGCTGTGGGGGTGGGCGGCGGAGATGATGGCGTTGATCGCCACGTCCAGATCGCCGTCGGTGGCGTTCTTGAAGCCGACCGGGGTGGAGAGACCCGAGGCCATCTCGCGGTGGGTCTGGGACTCCGAGGTCCGGGCGCCGATGGCGGTCCAGGCGACCAGGTCGCCGTAATACTGGGGAGCGATGGGGTCCAGGGCCTCGGTGGCCGTCGGCAGGCCCAGTTCGCAGACATCCAGCAGGAAGCGCCGGGCCTTCTCCATGCCGACGTCGATACGGAAGGAGTCGTCCATGAAGGGGTCGTTGATGAAGCCCTTCCAGCCGGTGGAGGTACGGGGCTTTTCAAAGTAGACCCGCATCACTGGCAGCAGCACATCCGCCACCTCATCGCTCAGGGCCTTGAGGCGCGCGGCGTAATCGAGGCCGGCCACGGGATCGTGGATGGAACAGGGGCCCACGACGACAAACAGCCGCGGATCCTGACGGTCCAGGATGTTCGTCAGGGCGCGACGCCCGGCCACCACCACCTCGGCCGCCCGATCCGTCAGCGGCACCCGGGCCTTGATCTCGTCCGGTGACGGCATGTGATCGAAGGCGGTGACGTTGAGGTTTTCGGTCTGTACGGCTGACATGCGGGGCTCCGTCGGGGGCTGTCTCGGGCTTGGGCTTTGCCCGTATAATGCCATATTTTCCCAACCGAACACTCGGAGAGCCCAGCCTTGAGCGCTGTGAATCCTCTACCCCAACCTGAACGCCGCTTCATGTCCGGCAACGAGGCCGTGGCCCGCGGCGCCTGGGAGGCCGGCTGCCGGGTGGCGGCGGCCTACCCGGGCACGCCCTCGACGGAAATCCTGGAGTACGCCGCGACCTACGCCGACCTCTACGCCGAGTGGTCGGTGAACGAAAAGGTCGCGCTGGAGGTAGCCATCGGTGCCTCCCTGGCCGGCAGCCGGTCGATGTGCGCCATGAAGCACGTGGGGCTGAACGTGGCCTCGGATGCCCTCATGACCCAGACCCTGATCGGCGTCGGTGGCGGCCTGGTGGTGGTGGTCGCGGACGATGTCGGCCTGTCCTCCTCCCAGAACGAGCAGGACTCCCGGCACTGGGGCCGCTTCGCCCACCTCCCGGTCCTGGAGCCCGCCGACGCCCAGGAGGCCTACGAGATGACCCGGGAGGCCTTCGCCCTCTCGGAGCAGTTCGACACCCCGGTGATCCTGCGCCTGACCACGCGCATCTGCCACGTCAAGGGGGTGGTGGTGCCGGGCGAGCGCGAGGAGCGCCCCGTCCTGGGCTTCCGCAAGGACCCGGCGCGCATGGTCATGACCCCCCTGAACGCCGGCCGCCGCATCCCGCTGATGCTCCAGCGGGAGGAGAAGCTGCGGGAGTTCGCCGAGGTCACCGACCTCAACCGCATCGAGGATGGCAAGGACGCGCGCGTGGGTTTCGTCACCTCGGGACCGACCTACCTGCACATCCTGGAATCCTTCCCGGATGCCCCCCTGGTCAAACTGGGTCTGAGCCACCCGGCGCCCCTGGGCCTCATCCGGTCCCTGGCGGAGAAGGTGGAGCACCTGGTGGTGGTCGAGGAGGTGGAGCCGCTGCTGGAGCAGGAGATCCGCGCCGCCGGCATTCCCGTCCACGGCAAGGACCTGCTGCCGCGCATGGGCGAACTGGCGCCCCACGTCCTGCGCCCGGCCATCCGCGCCTTTCTGGGCGAGGCGGTGGAGCCCGAGCCCGCCCCCCGGCGCACCCTGGAATTCACGGTGCCGGTCAAGGTCTTCCCCCGGCCGCCGACCATGTGCGTGGCCTGCCCGCACCTGGGCATCTATTACTGCCTGTCCAAGATCAAGAACACCCAGATCGCCGGCGACATCGGCTGTTATACCCTGGGCGCCGGTCACCCCTGGAACGCCCTCGACACCTGCATCGCCATGGGCGCCTCCATGGGCGTGGCCCTGGGGCTGGACAAGGGCCGCAGTCCCGCCGACAAGGATAAGCGGGTCATCGCCGTCATCGGCGACTCCACCTTCCTGCACATGGGCATGCAGGGCCTGCTGAACATTGTCTACAACCGCGGCAATGTCACCATCCTGCTGCTCAATAACAGCACGGTGGGCATGACCGGTGGTCAGGAGCACCCGGGCAGCGGCCGTGACATCCGCGGGATGGATGCCCCCCAGGTCGACTTCCGCAAGCTGGTGGAAAGCCTGGGGGTCAAGCCCGAGCGCATCCACGAGGTCAACCCCTACGAGCTGCCGACCCTGTTCAAGGCCCTGCGCGAGGAGGTCAAGGTCGAGGATACCTCGGTCATCATCACCAATCAGCCCTGCGTCCTCACCGACCGTTACAGCCACCAGCCGCCCTACGCGGTGGACGCGGAACTCTGCACCGGCTGCTCCAACTGCCTGGCGGTAGGCTGTCCGGCCATCGCCGTCACCCGGCGCGAGACCGTCATCAAGCCCAATGGCAGCGAGAAGGAACTGACCTTCGTCGCCATCGACAGCGCCGCCTGCACCGGCTGCGACCTCTGTCCCGGCACCTGCGGGCCCGAGGCCATCCGGCCGCTGGCGGAATTCAATCGCGCGGGGGCCCGGGTATGAGCAAGCGCATTGGACGAAGAGCGGCAGACGGGAAGCTCCGGTCGGCCCTCGCCCGCGGGGCCGTCGTTCGTCATTCAGCCAGTGCCCCGGTGGCCCACGCAAAAGGAGCAGGATCATGAAGGGTGAAGATCAGGTAACCAACATCCTCGTCGCCGGCATCGGTGGTCAGGGCGTCATGACGGCGGCGGAGGTCCTCTCCCAGACCGCCCTCTCCCAGGGCTATGACGTCAAGAAGACCGAGGTGGCGGGCATGGCCCAGCGCGGTGGGGTCGTCACCTCCCATGTGCGTTTCGGGCGGCGAGTCCTCTCGCCGGCCATCCCGAACGGGGAGGCCGACATCCTGGTGGGCTTCGAACCGGCGGAGGCCCTGCGCTGGTGCGGCCAATTGCGCCCCGACGGCGTGGCCATGGTCAACCGGGTGCGGCAGGAACCGCCGGTGGTCACCCTGGGGCTCTTCACCTACCCGGATGACCCGGTGGCGGAGATGCGCGCCCGGGGCATCGAGGTCCACGCCTTCGATGCCGGCGCCATCGCCCGTGAGCTGGGCAACCTCAAGCTGGTGAATACCGTCATGCTCGGGGCCATCGCCGACTATCTGCCCTTCCCCGCCGAAATCCTCAAGGAGGAGATCGTCCACCGCTTCCGCGCCCGCAAGCCGGACCTGGTGGCGGTCAACGAAACCGCCTTCGAGGCGGGACGGGCGGCCCAGGCGGCCTCCTGAATGACTGACTGGTCCCCCGCTTCCTGGCAAGCCTACCCCGCCCTGCAACAGGCCAACTACCCCGATCCAGCGGCCCTGGAGGCCGCCCTGGCGGAACTGCGCACCCTGCCGCCCCTGGTCACTTCCTGGGAGATCCAGTCCCTGCGCAAGCAGTTGGCCCGGGCCGAGGCCGGTGATGGCTTCTTGTTGCAGGGGGGCGACTGTGCCGAGGGGTTTACCGACTGCAACCCCGAGGTCATCACCAATAAGCTAAAGATCCTGCTGCAAATGAGCCTGGTGCTGGTGCTGGGCCTCAAGCAGCGGGTGATCCGCGTCGGCCGCATCGCCGGTCAGTACACCAAGCCGCGCTCGGCGGACCTGGAGACCCGCGAGGGCCTCACCCTACCCAGCTATCGCGGCGACCTGGTCAATGGACCTGAGTTCACCGCCGCGGCCCGCACCCCGGACCCGGCGCGGCTGCTCCAGGGCCATGGCCACGCGGCCCTGACCCTGAACTTCATCCGCGCCCTCTCCGAGGGGGGCTTTGCCGACCTCCACCATCCGGAAAACTGGGACCTGGCCTTTGTCGCCCAGTCCCCCAGCGCCCTGGACTATCGCAAGGTGGTGGAGGAACTGGGTGAATCCCTGCGCTTCATGCGCGCCGTGGGCTGCGGAGCGGCGGGGGAACTGGCACGGGTGCAGTTCTTCACCAGCCACGAGGCCCTGCACCTGCCCTACGAACAGGCCCTGACCCGCCAGGTGCGGCGCTTTCCCGGCTGGTTCGATCTCAGCACCCACCTGCCCTGGATCGGTTTCCGCACCGCCGACCCCGGGGGCGCCCACGTGGAATTCATGCGCGGCATCGCCAATCCCATCGGCGTCAAGGTCGGCAGCAGCGCCACGCCCGACTGGCTGCAGGCCCTGGTGGGGCGGCTCAACCCGGACCGCGAGCCGGGGCGCCTGGTGCTGATCCACCGCTTCGGCGCCGACCAGATCGCCCGGGAGCTGCCGGAGATGATCGCCGCGGTCCGGGCGACCGGCATCCCGGTGCTGTGGGTCAGCGACCCCATGCACGGCAACACCGAGACCACCGCCAGCGGCTACAAGACCCGCCGCTTTGACAAGATCCTCGCCGAGCTGAGCCTGGCCTTCGATATCCACCGGGACCAGGGCAGCCGACTGGGCGGGGTCCATTTCGAACTCACCGGCGATGACGTCACTGAATGCCTGGGCGGCGCCCGGGGCCTGGACGAATCCGGCCTGGAGCGCGCCTACCGTACCCAGGTCGATCCCCGCCTCAACTACGAGCAGGCACTGGAGATGGCCATGGCCATTGTGCGCAAATTGCGCGCGCCGGCGGTCGGTGCTTCGAGGAACGTGTAGCAATCCTCCCTAAAGCTAGTCAAGAATCCTCTGGGGTCAGGCCATCCCGATCTGGGTGTGGACCTCGACCTTGAGTGCATGCTTGATGGCGGCAAAATCCGCCGAGATATTGCTCATAGTCGGATTTCCAGACCGCGACAGCATCCGATGTAAGCTCTTAGTTGGCTCTTGAATTTCCACGGCCAGTGCCTCGAAACCCACGGTGGCGTTGACGAGATCGCGCAGGATCCGCTTGGCCGATTCCGGCTCGCCATTGACGAATAGGGTGATGGCCTCCTCCTGAAGGGCCTGCGCAAAAGCCGGATCGTTCTGTACGCGCGCGGCCACGGTCTCCTTGAAGTCACGGGGCAATGCCATGTCACTTCGCTCCTTGCGGGGTTGATGCCTTGCGGCGCTTGTAGTCTTCCACAGAGCCATCGTCTGGTCGATGTCAGGCATCCTCTGCATCGTCGGCCTTTCCGCTGAATCGTCGAATCGTCATGGCACAGCGTTGCTCAATTAGCGTCATGATTCGCTCAACCATGGCCTGGCCGGCAAAGCCATGATTGGGGTCGGATTGGAGTTTGCGCCCCGTCGGGGGCAACAACTTTGCCAGCGCCAGAACCCGCTTCCTGGCCTGCGCCTTGCCAAGTCCAACATCTTCAGCAAACTGATCCCAGTGCCGGGCCTGGACTTCGCTGAACTTGTACTTGCTACCGATTTTCATCGCCATATTCGGCGTCAGTGTCGGGTAGACCGCCGTCGATAGCGTGTCGTAGAACGGCGCCAGGACGGGCGTTTTGCCGAAGTACAGCAGCGAGAAATTCTTGGCGTGCGCGTCGTGATTACCGATCAATGCGTTAAAGATCACGTGGTCGAGCAAACGTAGGATCTGCGGTGCGTTGGGGCGCGTGACACGTCGAACCAGATCGAAGCATTGCGCCAGATCCGGACCACCTTCGTTCTGGTATTTCATTTCCGGAACCGCACCCAGCGCCTGGCAGAAGTCCTCTTGGTGCAGGCGCTGCCGATGTCCTTGTGCATCTACGACCCGGTCGTAACGCTCGACCAACAGAAACTGCCGCCCCAGCACGCAATGCACCTGTGACTTGGCAGGTCCGAGTTGCAGGGCCTCGCCCAGCGCCAGGCAGAAGCCTTCATTGGTGACCGTGTCTGCAAGGGCATGGATTGAGGCTTTCAAAATGTGGGAACTGGGTGTGCCATTGAGGGGCAAGCCAATACGGACGCCATCAAAAACCACCGGCAATTTATCTTGTGCCCCCGCTAGCGAGAGCCGCAAACCGACCTTGCCAGCTAACATCGGCCGGTGCGGAAGCTCATCGAGGATGGCGACGACCTCTTCCTCGCTCAACCACTGTATATCTTCACCCACTTCAGGACGGTGCAACGCCTGCCCGGGTGCCAGCAAGGTCACTGCCCCAGCACATTCCCCACCGATGCGATCCAGCAGCGCAAAATCATTCTGACCCGAGACTTGGAGTTGCTGTGCGATGAGGCGGCGCAACCGACCCTCTGGCAGCAGCCCGGCAAAGAAGGGGCGGGTTTGGTGATCGTTGAACGATTCCGCTTGCAGAGGCAATGAACTCGACAGCGTCACGGCATCTAGTCGGGACAGCCAATCCGGGCTGTAACGGAAGTTCAGCCGATCCTTGACCAGTGCCAGGGTGCCAACTTGGTCAGTGAACAGCCAGACCTCCAACTCACGCACCATGGTCGTTACCCTCGCGATGAGCCATGGGGGCTGTCGATGTCAACCCGCTGAGTTGAAGCTCTCCACCCAAGGCGTCGATCACGCGCATTACGTTTTCAAGCCGCAAGGTGGGCTTGCCTGCTTCAAGATCGACAATGAAGCGCACACCAACCCCTGCCGCCAAGGCCAGCTGAGGCTGAGTCAGCCCCAATTGCTTGCGTGCAGCACGAAGGGTGTCACCAAGTTGTTCTGCGGTTCGTATGGAGATCATCGGCGCCATTGTTTCCCGTCCGGGAAATTTTCGGCCGGAAATAAGACTGAAGCAAGTTACATTTCCCGATCGGGAATTTTCCCTACGAGACAGTGCTAGAGGCCGGAAACATTCCTGATCGGGAATCAATCCTCTCAATGGCCTCCAAGGTCTGACGGGCGATCTCCAATTCCTCATTGGTCGGGATAACCAGCACCGCCACCGGGCTCTCCGCCCGGGTGACCCGGCGCTCACCCTGACCGCGGGCCTGATTGGCCGCCTCGTCCAGCAGAATCCCCATCCCCTCCAGACCGGCGCAGGTGCGCGCCCGGACCTCGGCGTCGTTCTCGCCGATGCCGCCGGTGAAGACCAGGGCGTCCAGGCGCCCCAGTTCCACCCAGTAGGCGCCCAGGTACTTGCGCAGCCGGTGGCAGAAGACCTCCAGGGCCAGGGCGGCGGCCGAGTCACCCTGGCCGATGCGGCGGTGGATCTCCCGCATGTCGTTGACCCCGCACAGGCCGAGCAGGCCGCTGCGGCGGTTGAAGAGGTCATCCAGGGCCTGGATGTCCATGCCCAGGTTGTTGGCCAGATAGAAATGGATGGCCGGGTCCAGGTCCCCGCAGCGCGTCCCCATCACCAGACCCTCCAGGGGGGTCAGACCCATGGAGGTATCGATACTCTCGCCGCCACGCACCGCCGTGGCGCTGGCGCCGTTGCCCAGGTGCAGGGTGATCAGGTTGCACTCCTGGGGGGCCTTGCCCAGTAGGGCGGCGGCGCGGCGGCTCACATAGGCATGGGAGGTGCCATGAAAGCCATAGCGCCGCACCCGATGCGCCTTGTACAGCTCCTCAGGTAGGGCATAGCGGTAGGCCGCCGGGGGCATGGTCTGATGGAAGGCGGTATCGAAGACCGCCACCTGGGGCACCCCGGGAAAAAGGTTCAGGGCGACCTCGATGCCCGCCAGATTAGCCGGATTGTGCAGGGGCGCCAGGGGGCTCATGCCGCGGATGACGGCCATCACCGCCCCGTCAATGAGGGTCGGGCGCTGGAAGGCCTCACCCCCATGCACCACCCGATGGCCGATGGCGGTCAGATCCCCCTCCCCCGCCAGCACCTGGGTCTCGCGCAGCCGGGCGACGATGCGCCCCAGGCCCTCGCGGTGATTGGCGATGGTCTGATCGAGGGCGAAGCCTTGCTCTTCCCCGTCCGCGTCGCGCCAGCGGCCGGAGAACTCGCCCCGGGGCTCGCCGATGCGGTTCACCGCCCCCGCGGCCAGGACCCGCCAGTTGGCGGCGTGGAAGAGCTGATATTTGATGGATGAACTGCCGGAGTTCAGGACCAGGACCTTCATGGCAAATCCGTATTTTCCGAGTCAATCGGTAGGTTTCGGGAGGTTGTCAGGCGGTGGTCTGGGCCTGAATGGCGGTGATGACCACGGTGTTGACGATGTCGGCCACCAGGCAGCCGCGGCTCAGGTCGTTCACCGGCTTGTTGAGCCCCTGCAGGACCGGGCCGATGGCGATGGCGTCGGCGCTGCGCTGCACCGCCTTGTAGGTGTTGTTGCCGGTGTTGAGGTCGGGGAAGATGAAGACCGTCGCCTGGCCCGCGACCTGACTGCCGGGCATCTTGGACCGGGCGACCTCGGCGTCCACGGCGGCGTCGTACTGGATGGGCCCCTCCAGCTTGAGGTCGGGCCGGCGGGCGTGGGCGATGCGCGTCGCCTCCCGGACCTTCTCCACATCCGCGCCCTTGCTGGACTCTCCGGTGGAATAAGAGAGCATCGCCACCCGCGGCTCGATGCCGAAGGCAGCGGCGGTGGCAGCGGAGGAGATGGCGATGTCGGCCAGTTCCTCGGCGTCGGGGTTGGGGTTGACGGCGCAGTCGCCATAGACCAGGACCCGGTCCGCCAGGCACATAAAGAAGACGCTGGAGACGATCCGCACCCCGGGCTGGGTCTTGATGATCTCGAAGGCGGGGCGGATGGTGTGCTGGGTGGTGTGGACCGCGCCGGAGACCATGCCGTCGGCGTCGCCATGGTAGACCATGGAGGTGCCAAAGTAGCTGACATCCTGCATCAGGTCGAAGGCCAGTTGCTCCGAGATGCCCTTCTGTCGGCGCAGTTCGAAATAGGTTCGTCCGTAGCGCTCCCGTTCCGGGGCGGTGACGGGATCAAGGATGCGGATGCCGTTGAGCTTGAGGCCCAGTTCGCGGACCCGGCGACCAATCTTTTCCGGGTTGCCGAGCAGGGTGAGGTCGACCACATCGCGCAGGACCAGGATCTCGGCGGCGCGCAGGATGCGCTCCTCCTCCCCCTCGGGCAGGACAATGTGACGGCGCTGATACTTGGCGCGGCGGAAGAGTTCGTACTCGAACATCAGCGGGGTGCGCCGCTCCAGGTGCCGCTCCGGCGGCCGCCGGGGCATCTCGTTCATGACATTGGCCTCGAACAGGCCAATGGCGGCGGCGATCTTGCGCTCGTCCGTGGGCAGGATGCTGGCATGGACCCGGGTCAGGTCCATGACCGTCCGGTAGGTGTCGGTGTCGACGCTGAGAATGGGCACCTTGGCGCGGCGCAGGCCCCCCATGAGCTTGCGCAGATTCTCCCCCATGTCCAGGCCACCGGTCAGGAGCATACCCGCCACCCGGGGAAAGGTAGTGGAGGCATCCGCCACCAGGCTGGCAAGGATGATGTCGGACCGGTCCCCCGGGGTGATGATGAGGGAGCCGTCTTCCAGGTGGTTGAGAAAGTCCGGGACCTGCATGGCGGCAATCTTGAAATGCGACACCACCTGATTGAGGGCATCCTCGTCGCCATAGAGGGGCTGGGCCCCCAGGGTGTGGGCGATTTCGCCAATGGTGGGCTGGCCCAGCAAGGGGTGTTCGGGCAGGACATAGACCGAGGAGTCGGGCAAGGCGGCGCGCACCCGCTCGCGCAGCGCGACTGCCTGATTCGGCGCCACGCCGTTGATAACGGTCGCCCAGACATCGCTGCCGCGGTCCAGGAGGGACTCCTGGGCCAGACGCACGGCATCGAGGATCTCCTCGGGATCGCGATGGAAGCCCTTGACCACGGCGATCAGCAGACAGCCCAGGTTGTTGGCCAGATCGGCGTTGAAGTCGAACTCCAGGGAGGGGACCAGGCCGTCATAATCAGTGCCAGCGCAGACCACCAGGTCGCACTTTTCCTCCAGAGCCTTGAATTTACTGAGAATCCGTTTGATCAGCTCCTCGTACTGGCCACTGCCGAGCAGGTGCTTGGCCTCATCAGCCGTGCAGCCATAGAGCATCTCGGGGGCAAAGGGCAGGTTGTAGCGCTGGCGCATGAGGGCGATCTGCGCATCGTCCTGGGGCGAGGACTGGACGACGGTGCGGAAGAAACCGATCTTGCGGTTGATGGCCGACAGCATTTCCATCAGGCCCAGGGCCACGACGGACTTACCCGTGCCGACACCGGCCCCGGCGACATAGAGACTGATCTGCATGGGAAATTCCTTGGAGTACCACTTTCGGCCCAAGCAGGGCCGGCTCGGGAATAGTGCACCGGACCGGTGTCACGGCACCGTCATGAGGGTAGGATGCCGTGAAAACATGACGCTTTGCTGACGCTGCAAGCGCCCAATACCCCCTGCATTCAACGGCGACGGTGGTGCCGCGCCTTCAGGGGCGGATAGGGCGACGCCCGCCGGGCGGGAGGTCGGTCACGGTGACAGGAGTCCACCATAGCCTGAAATGCTGCGGCGCACAAATCCGTTTTGAGTCGGCGGATTCCTCCCCTTGCTCTCCCCCCTTGCTCCACCCTTGCTCTACCCCCCGCCGGCCAGAGCCTGACGGCAAGGAGCCTGACCCCGCCACCCCAACCTGGTGGACCTCAGGCCCTCGGCTGCGATCCGGTAGGGGGTCACCCGGACTGGCTGGCGCGCCACCGCGGATAGCTCAGGTCCCGGTAGGCACGGCTGGAGACATAGCGCAGGACCTGATCCAGGCGGTAAAAGCGGACCAGGGAATCGAGGCGCAGGACCTCACGCCCCTGCTCGTCGAAAAAGATCAAGGTGGGGACATGGAAGAGGCCCAGTTCCGCGGCCCATTCCCGCGCCTGGAGCCGCCGGCCATCCGGGGTGACCACGGGTACCTGGCTCTGGAGGTCGATCTGGACGGCATCCAGTTCCTGCACGAGGCTGCGGATGGGCGGGGCCTGGAGGAGCTGGCCGTGGAGCACGTCGCAGGCGTGACAATCGCCCTGTTCGAAGAACACCACCAGGGGGCGCTCCCCGGGGCGTTGGCGACGATTCAGGTTGAAAGGCGGGGGGATGAAGAAGTCCTCCTCATTCAGGTCTTCGGCATCGAAAACCCGCCGGTTGTCGCCCCGGGCCAGGAAGTCGCGAAAGCTTTCCTCGTCGTAGTGGCCATCGGCCACGAATTCCAGGGCGGCGCGGAACTGGTAGGGCGGGTAGTAACCCCGCAGGCGCAAGGCCTCCTGGCCCTGCCGGTCGTAGAAGATGATGGAGGGCGTGAAGTTGGTATCCATGGCCTGGGCGAATTCCTGCTCGGTCATTCGAGAGCCGTCCAGCAGCCGAACCTCCCGTGGCCCCCGGGCATCGAGGGCAATGACATCGAAGTGCTGGCGGGTATAGCCGGAGATATCCTCCAGGCCAAAGTTGACCTGCAACAGGCGGTGGCAATAGGCGCAATGGTCCTGGCCGAAATAGACCATGATCCCCTGCTTGCCGGCCTTAACCGCCTCCTTGAGGTCCTCGCGCAGGTCGAGGAAGCTCTGCTTGAACCAGTCCGGCAGTTCCGCCGCTGAGGGACGAGGGTTGTCGTCAAAGGTGTAATCGTCCGCCTGTGACAGGGCCTGACTGACCGGATTGACCTGGTTGACCTGATTGACCGGGCTGGCCGCGGAAGCGCCTGCCGCCGTCACCAGGACGCAGGCCAGAAACAGGGTGGGTAGGCGGATAAGGGCAGTGTTCATGGTCCTGACCATTTGCGTGAAGCACAGCAGGATGGGGGAAGTTTGACTATGCCAGCCCATCGGCAGTAGGGACATTATTCAGTATGCGGCATCGAAAGGGAGGATCGGGTGGCGTCTGGTTGGGGTGGCGTCTGGCGGAGGTGTCGAACGCAGGGAGGCGGTCGTCAAGCCTCCAGGGACGGATTCAGGTTGTCCCCCGCCAGACGCCACCCTACTCTAAAACACCGCACATTGATGGGCGATGACATATCAGCCTCCTGACCCCAGAAAGCGTCGTAACAGCCAGAGGGCGGCGATGGCCCGTGCCTCGCTGAACTCGGGGTGAGTCAGGAGGGCCTCGGCCTCCGCCAGGGGCCAGGGCACTACCTCCACCGGCTCGGGTTCATCGCCCTGCGCCCGCTGCTCATAAAGGTCACGGGCCAGGTGGATGTGGGTGACATGCTGGATGTAGCCGGGGGCCAGGGAGACGGTCTGGAGGTGGTCGATCCGGCGGGCGGCATAGCCGACCTCTTCCTGGAGTTCGCGATTGGCGGCCGCCGCGGGCTGCTCCCCCAGATCAACCACCCCCTTGGGAAAGCCGAGTTCGTAGCGGTCGAAGCCGGCGGCATATTCGCGCGTCAGGAGCAGGGTTTCGCCCTGGAGGGGCACCACCAGGATGGAGCTGGCGCTACTCAGCAGGCGCTCATACTGCCGGCGCTGGCCATTGGCGAATTCCAGATCGACGGCCTCGACCTGGAAGATGCGGGTGCGGGCGGCGATCCGCCGGGAGAGAATGCGGGGCTTGGTCTTCATGGCCAGGGCAGGGTTGCAAATGAAAAATATCCGGTCGAGGCGTTATGCTGTCGTCTCGTCACGGCAGTTCAGGAGGCGACAAGCCAACGATGATCGACTGGAGCCAAATCGACAAGGTCTTCCTCGATATGGATGGGACCTTGCTGGATCTGCATTTCGATAACCGCTTCTGGCGGGAGCACGTCCCCGCGCGGTTCGCGGCCGCCCGGGGCCTGAAGCTGGCGCAGGCCCGGGAGGAACTCATGGCCCGGTACCGCGACCGGGAGGGCAGCCTGGAATGGTACTGCGTCGACCATTGGAGTCGTGAACTGGGCCTGGACATCGCCCTGCTCAAGGAAGAGATCGAGCACCTGATCGCGGTCCATCCCCGGGTTCTGGAATTTCTCGAGGCCCTGGCGGAACGCCCCTGGCGGCGCGTACTGGTGACCAACGCCCATCAGAAGGCCATCGCCCTCAAGATGCGCAAGACGCCCCTGGTGGGCCACCTGGAGCGGATCATCAGCGCCCATGACCTGGGCTTGCCGAAGGAGACCCCGGGGTTCTGGCACCGGGTCCAGGCCATTGAGCCCTTCGACCCGGAACGCACCCTCTTCATCGACGACAGCCTCGAGGTCCTGGATGCCGCCCTGGACTATGGTTTTCGCCATCTGGTGCAGGTGCTGGCGCCAGACTCCAAGGCTCCACCCCGTGACGCGGAACGCTACCTGGCCATCCACGGCTTCGGCGAGTTGCTGCCCGGACTGCGGACAGCGCTCCGGGCTCAGGACTCCGGGGACGGCGGGGTCCGCCCCTCCTGACCACCACCCCCCGCCTCCGGGGCCAGGACGGCTGGGCGACGGGAACGCCGCCGCCGGCGTCGCTTGGGCGGCCCCTCCCCCATCGCCGCACCTTCCGGATGTGGTCCGGGTTCCGACCCCGCCTCCGCCGGCTGCTGGGACTGGTGCTGGGCCCGGGATATCGCCGCGTCACCGTCCGGGGCGTATGGGGTCCTTTCCGGCACCGTAGGGACGGCCGACACCTCACCGCCCGCTGCTGGGTTGGCGCGGCGCTGCTCGCCGCCGCGCCGGCCACCGGTTGGGGGGCCTTCACGCCGGCTACCCCGGCCACGACGGGGTCCCTCGCCCTCATGCCAGTCACCATGGTGGGGCACGCGCACCCGGCTGTGGGGACTGACGTGGACCAGCATCTCGGCCGTCACCGGCTCCACGGGGATCTTGGCGCCAATGAAGCGCTCGATATCCGGCAGGCAGAAGGCGTAGGTCTCGCAGACGAAGCTGATGGCCTCACCCGTCGCCCCGGCGCGGGCGGTGCGGCCGATGCGATGGACATAATCCTCCGCGTCCTCGGGGAGGTCGTAATTGATGACGTGGGTCACGCCGGGAATGTGCAGGCCCCGCGCCGCCACGTCCGTGGCCACCAGGATCGGCAGCTCGCCGTGCTGAAAGGCCTTGAGCAGGCTCAGGCGCTTTTTCTGCGGCACGTCGCCGGAGAGGATGGCGGCGCGCAGGCCGTTGCCCTCCAGGAAACCCCAGATGCCTTCGGTGACGCGCTTGGTGTTGGCGAAGATGATCACCCGCGCCTCCACCAACCCCCGCAGCAGGCCGATGATCAGCGGCACCTTTTCCTCGTTGGCGACCATGTAGCAGCGCTGGACCACCCGGTCGGCCGTCACCCGGTCCGGTTCGATCGCTACCGGGCGCGGGTCGTTCATGTGTTCGTAGGCCAGTTCCGTAACCCGGTAGGATAGGGTGGCGGAGAAGAGCATCCCCAGGCGCCGGCTTGGGGGCGGCAGGCGCCGCAGCAGATAGCGAATGTCCTTGATGAAGCCGAGGTCGAACATGCGATCGGCCTCATCGATGACCACCACCTCGGCCTGATGCAGATCGAAGACCCGCTGTTTGAAATAATCGATCAGCCGGCCCGGGGTGCCGATGAGGATGTCGACCCCGGCGAAGACCTCGTCCCGTTGTTGCTGATAGCCGGTGCCGCCATACACCAGGCCCAGGCGAAAGCCGCAGTGGGCCGCCAGGGCCTGGGTGTCCTTGTGGATTTGCACCGCCAGTTCCCGGGTCGGCGCCACGAACAGGGCCCGGGGCTCGTTGGGCTTACGCTCGGGGGCCGGGGTCTGGGTCAACAGGCGTTGCAGGGTGGCGACGACGAAGGCCGCCGTCTTGCCGGTGCCGGTCTGGGCCTGCCCGGCGACATCCTGCCCCGCCAGGGCGATGGGCAGGGTTTCGGCCTGGATGGGGGTGCAGTACTCGAAACCCGCGTCAGCGAGGCCTTGGAGGATGCGTGGATCGAGATCGAAGCTGGAAAACCGGGTGGCGGTCAGATGTGTCTGGGTCATGTATTCGGGGGCTCTCCGGCCCGGATGCGCGACGCTGCCGCGAAGGGCTTGCAAATTTTCGGAATCTTGGCTGAAATAGCATCTTACTCAAGCCCGGTTCCCGGCGCCACCCGGCACCCTTTCACGCACCTTCCGCGCCACGCCTGCCGCCGGCCTCCTTCGGGGCCTCGCCCCGCCAGCATCACAAAGTAAGGGAGAATGACTCCAGTGAGCGATCGCATCATGCATGTGACGGATGCATCCTTTGAACAAGATGTCCTCAAGTCCGCAGAACCCGTACTTGTCGATTACTGGGCCGACTGGTGCGGCCCCTGCAAGATGATCGCCCCTGTCCTGGATGAGATCGCCGGCGAATACGAAGGCCGGGTCCGCATCGCCAAGCTAAATATCGATCAGAATCCGGACACCCCCCCGCGTTACGGCATCCGCGGTATTCCCACCCTCATGCTGTTCAAGCAGGGCGAGGTCGAGGCCACCAAGGTGGGGGCCGTCTCCAAATCTCAATTGACCGCCTTTATCGACAGCAATCTCTGACCTTCCCTATCGGAAAGCGTCTTACCAATCCGCATCGGGCGCCCCGCCGGGCGCCCCGCCCCCGCCCTCCCAACCCCCTCCACCCCTCCCGCACCCCCCGGGGCGCAACCTGACCGGGTTGGAGCGAACCGATCCTACCTCTTCGCCCGAAAAAACATGAATCTGACCGAACTGAAAAAGATGCCGGTGAACGAACTGGTGGACATGGCCCAGGCCATGCTCATCGAGGGCGTGGGCCGGTCCCGCAAGCAGGACCTGATTTTCGCCATCCTCAAGGCGCATGCCAAAAAGGGCGAGGAAATCTCGGGGGATGGGGTCCTGGAGATCCTGCAAGACGGGTTCGGTTTTCTACGCGCCGGCGACTCCTCCTACCTGGCCGGGCCCGACGATATCTACGTCTCTCCCAGCCAGATCCGCCGTTTCAACCTGCGCACCGGCGACACCATCACCGGCAAGATCCGGCCGCCCAAGGAGGGTGAGCGCTATTTCGCCCTGCTCAAGGTCAACGACATCAACTTTGACCGCCCCGAGGCGACCAAGACCAAGATTCTCTTTGAGAACTTCACCCCACTCTTCGCCAACAAACGCCTCAAGCTGGAGTTGGGCAACGGCAGTACCGAGGACATCACCGCCCGCACCATCGACCTGGTGGCCCCCATCGGCAAGGGCCAGCGCGGTCTCATCGTCTCCCCGCCCAAGGCGGGCAAGACCATGATGCTGCAGAACATCGCCCAGTCCATCGGCCACAACCACCCGGACTGCTACCTGATCGTCCTGCTCATCGATGAACGTCCCGAGGAGGTCACCGAGATGACCCGTTCGGTGCGCGGCGAGGTTATCTCCTCCACCTTCGACGAGCCCGCCACCCGCCACGTCCAGGTGGCCGAGATGGTCATCGAAAAGGCCAAGCGCCTGGTCGAGCACAAGCACGACGTGGTCATCCTGCTAGACTCCATCACCCGCCTGGCCCGCGCCTACAACACCGTGGTGCCCTCCTCCGGCAAGGTCCTCACCGGCGGCGTCGACGCCAACGCCCTGCAGCGGCCCAAGCGCTTCTTTGGCGCCGCCCGCAACGTCGAGGAGGGTGGCTCCTTGACCATCCTCGCCACCGCGCTGATCGACACCGGCTCGCGGATGGACGACGTCATCTACGAGGAGTTCAAGGGCACCGGTAACATGGAGATCCACATGGATCGGCGCATCGCCGAGAAGCGCATCTTCCCCTCCATCAACATCAACCGCTCCGGCACCCGTCGCGAGGAACTGCTGATGGACCCGGGCGAATTGCAGAAGATGTGGATCCTGCGCAAGATCCTGCATCCCATGGATGAACTGGCCGCCATGGAATTCCTCCATGACAAGCTCAAGGCGACCAAGACCAATGGGGAATTCTTCGATTCCATGCGCGGATAAGTGCTCTCAGAGGCCTTTACCCCCTTACCGCCCACGGAACTACCCTATCACTACCGGGCCAGCCGCCCCCTAAGGGTCACCAGACCACCCGTTGGCTGACGCGGTCACCACCGGTTATCACATCAACCCGAGAGGTAAATCCTATGACCATCGATCGCATCGTACTGGCGGTTGCCGGCACCTTCATTCTTGTCACCGTGCTGCTGACCTATCTGACCGGCAATCAACTCTGGCTCCTTCTCACGGCCTTTGTGGGTCTGAATCTGCTCCAGTCCGCCTTTACCGGCTTCTGCCCCTTGGCCGTGATTCTAAAGAAGCTTGGCAAACCCTCCGGTGCCGCGTTCTGACACCCGCCAGCTACCCGTTTTGCGGCCCGCTACTTCGCGGGCCTTCATGCTATACTTTGTCAGTTCACCGTGAGGAGCGCCCCTGAGGAGCCAAGCAACGCATCCATGGCCAAAGAAGACGTCATTTCCATGGAGGGTACCGTGATCGATACCCTGCCCAATACCATGTTTCGTGTCGAGTTAGAGAACGGTCACGTGGTGACCGCGCATATCTCGGGGAAGATGCGCAAGCACTACATCCGCATCCTGACCGGGGATAAGGTGACCGTGGAGCTCACACCCTACGATCTGACCAAGGGGCGCATCACCTACCGGGCGCGCTGAAAGGGTCTGTTTTCCCCCGCTCCCCCGACTAACCCCAGCCCCTGGCCAATCTTGTCAGGGCGTCATTGCACCGCTGGTAATCAAAGATCTTGTTGAGAAGTCGTCACCTGAGGTGGCGTCTTTCGCGCCAAGATCCCAATCACAAACCTTAACTCAGCCACAAACCTTCCGCCCTGAATAACCCTCCTCGGAGGGTCCACCCATTAGCCCTCCACCGAGGGCACTGCGGCCATCCTTCACTCCCGTCAGGGCATCTTCTCCCCCTACCGCGATGCGATAGCGCCGGGTGGGTCACGCGCAGGCGGCAGCTACTGGAAATGCTTTGATCTTGTAATCAAAGCCTAGCTCTTCTCCCTCCACGGTCACTCGAACTTCCCCCCCGTTGACCAGCTCGCCGAAAAGGAGCGCGTTGGCCAAGGGTTTCTTGATGTGGTCCTTGATGATCCGGCTCATGGGGCGAGCACCCATGCGGGGGTCGTAACCCCTGGCTGCCAGCCAGGCGCGGGCCTGGTCGTCCACGATCAGGCTGACCTTTTTCTCCAATAACTGCTGTTCCAGTTCGAAGAGGAATTTATCCACCACGCTGGCGATGGTCGCGGGAGACAGGGCACCGAACTGGACCACGGCATCGAGCCGGTTACGGAACTCCGGGGTGAACATCCGTTTGATGACTTCCAGGCCATCGCTGGCATGATCTTGTTCGGTGAAGCCGATCGAGGGCCGGCTCGTTTCGGCGGCGCCGGCATTGGTGGTCATCACCAGCACCACATGGCGGAAGTCCGCCTTGCGGCCGTTGTTATCGGTCAGGGTGCCATGATCCATGACCTGGAGCAGCAGGTTGAAGACGTCCGGGTGGGCCTTCTCGATTTCATCCAGCAGCAGGACCGCATGGGGATTCTTGTTGATCTCCTCCGTCAACAGCCCGCCCTGATCGAAGCCGACATAGCCCGGCGGGGCGCCGATGAGGCGCGATACCGTGTGGCGCTCCATGTACTCCGACATATCGAAACGGATCAGTTTCAGGCCCAGGATCCGGGCGAGCTGACGGGTCACCTCGGTCTTGCCCACCCCCGTGGGACCGGCGAAGAGGAAGGAACCGATGGGTTTCTCCTCCTGCCCCAGGCCGGAGCGACTCATGCGGATGGCGGCGGTCAGGGTGTCGATGGCCGGTTCCTGGCCGAAGACCACCAGTTTCAGATCCCGGTCCAGATTGCGCAGGGACTCGGTGTCGGAGGCCGACACCTGCTTGGGAGGGATGCGGGCGATCTTGGCGACGATGCGTTCGATATCGGCGACGTCGATCCGTTTCTTGCGGCGGGCCGCGGGCATGAGTTGCACATGGGCGCCGGCCTCGTCGATGACATCGATGGCCTTGTCGGGCAGGTGCCGGTCGTTGATATGCTTGGCCGCCAGTTCCGCCGCGGCCCGCAGGGCCGGCTGGGTATAGCTGACCTGATGGTGCTCCTCGAAGCGATTCTTGAGGCCCTTGAGAATCAGCACCGTATCTTCGACACTGGGCTCGTTGATGTCGATCTTTTGGAAGCGCCGGGCCAGGGCCCGATCCTTTTCGAAGATGCCACGAAACTCCTGGTAGGTGGTGGAGCCGATACAGCGCAATTCCCCGGAGGCCAGGACCGGCTTGATCAGGTTGGAGGCGTCCATGACCCCGCCCGAGGCCGAACCAGCGCCGATGATGGTGTGAATCTCGTCGATGAAGAGAATCGCCTTGGGCTGGCGCTTGAGTTGGGCAATGACCGCCTTCAGGCGCTTCTCGAAGTCACCCCGGTACTTGGTGCCGGCCACCAGGGCGCCCAGGTCCAAGGCATAAATGACGGCGTCCCCCAGGATCTCCGGCACCGCCTCCTCGACGATCCGCCGCGCCAGACCCTCGGCGATGGCGGTCTTGCCCACCCCGGCCTCGCCCACCAGCAGGGGATTGTTCTTGCGCCGCCGACAGAGGATCTGAATGGTGCGCTCGACCTCGGCGTCGCGACCGATGAGGGGATCGATACGACCTAGGCGCGCCTGCTCGTTGAGGTTGGTCGTGAAATTCTCCAGCGGGCTGGCGTTGTCCTTCCCCCGGCCTTCCCGCTCCTCGCCCGCCTCGCCCGCAGCCTCGTCGTCCTGCCCCTCACCAGGGACCTTGGAGATCCCGTGGGAGATGTAATTCACGACATCGAGGCGGCTGATATCCTGACGGTTCAGGAGATAAACCGCCTGAGAGTCCTGTTCACCGAACAAGGCCACCAGGACGTTCGCCCCCGTGACCTCCTTCTTGCCAGCGGACTGGACATGAAAGACGGCGCGTTGCAAGACGCGCTGGAAGCCGATGGTCGGCTGAGTCTCCCGCTTATCCCCCTGGGGGATGAGGGGGATGGTTTCCTCGATGAAAGCAGCGATGTCGGAACGCAGCCGGCCCTCATCGGCCCCACAGGCCCGCAGCACCTTGGCGGCGCTCGGATTATCGATCAGCGAGAGCAGCAGGTGTTCGACGGTCATGTATTCATGCCGTTGTTCTCGCGCCTGGTGGAAGGCCTGGGTCAGGGTGAATTCAAGATCTTTACTCAGCATAGGGATCACCGGTCCGGGAGGGGCTTCAGGCCTCTTCCATGGTACACATAAGGGGGTGCTGGTGCCGCCGGGCAAAGTCCTTGACCTGAGCCACCTTGGTCTCGGCGACGTCCCGCGAGAAGACCCCGCAGACGCCCACGCCCCGCGTGTGGACATGGAGCATGATCTGGGTGGCCTTCTCCCGGCTCAGGTGGAAAAAGAGTTCCAGGACCTGAACGACAAAATCCATGGGAGTGAAATCATCATTGAGCAGCAAAACCCTATATCTCGGCGGGGGTTTGAGTTCGGGCCTGGCCTCCTGGACGGCCGCTCCCGCCGCGTGTTCCTGTGTCACATCCGAACCACTCATGTCAATGCGAATTCCCACGAAGCTGTCATTTTTGGATTGACCCCAAGAATGGGGTCATTATACTTGACCCTCAAGAAGGCGACCGGCGAAGCCAGATCCGTCTTCGGCAGGGCAGGCAAGGGGCTGAAGAGGTGGCGCAGGCTTCTTGCGGGCAAGGCTCTTCATGAAATCTCGCGGAGAGAGGCCTTCCTCGAACTGCTCGTTTCCATTACCGCACCATAACATAGACGTCAGTAGGGCAAGGCCCTGAGTAGTCGCCTGGCACAAACCGGATTCGGGCTCAGCCAGGAATGAAAACAAATGGGGGAAAACCCCCAAAATCTCCCAGGAGGAGTGACAGCGATGATGACCGGTATCGTGAAATGGTTCAACAACGCCAAGGGATATGGATTCGTCAGATCAGACGGCAATGAAGAGGACGTTTTCGTTCACTTCTCCGCCATTGACATGGATGGTTATCGGACCCTCAAGGAGGGACAAAAGGTTCAGTTCGAAATCAGTCAGGGCCCGAAGGGACTGCATGCCGCCCGCGTTAACCGGCTCAATTAACCCCCGCTGATTCCAGCGCAAAAAAAACCACGCCGCCTTCGGGCGGCATGGTTATTTGGGAAACTCGCCGGCAGGGTGCTGGCCGGCCTGAACATCAGGCCAGCCAGATCCGGATTCACATCTTGTCGATCACCGCCTGGCCAAAGGCGGAACAGCTCAGCTTGGTGGCCCCTTCCATCAGACGCTCCAGGTCATAAGTTACGGTCTTGGCCGAAATGGCGCCCTCCACCCCGTTGATGATGAGGTCCGCGGCTTCGGTCCAGCCGAGGTGGCGGAGCATCATCTCGGCCGAGAGGATGATGGAGCTGGGGTTGACCTGATCCTTGCCGGCATACTTGGGCGCGGTGCCATGGGTCGCCTCGAACATGGCGACGGAATCGGAAAGGTTCGCCCCGGGGGCCAGGCCGATACCCCCCACCTGCGCTGCCAGGGCGTCGGAGATGTAGTCGCCATTGAGGTTGAGGGTGGCGATGACATCGTATTCCTTGGGACGCAACAGGATCTGCTGCAGGAAGGCGTCGGCGATGACGTCCTTGATGATGATCTCGCGGCCGGTCTTGGGGTTGGTCAGGCTGCACCAGGGGCCACCATCGATCTCCTCGGCGCCGAACTCCTCCTGGGCCAATTCGTAGCCCCAGTTCTTGAAGGCCCCCTCGGTGAATTTCATGATGTTGCCCTTGTGCACCAGGGTCACCGAGCTACGGTCGTTGTCGATGGCGTACTGGATGGCCTTGCGCACCAGCCGCTTGGTGCCATCGGCGGAAACCGGCTTGATCCCGATCCCCGAGGTGCCCGGGAAGCGGATCTTGGTCACCCCCATCTCCTTCTGGAGGAAATCGATCACCTTCCGCGCCTCGGGGCTTTCCGCCGCCCACTCGATGCCCGCGTAGATATCCTCCGAGTTCTCGCGGAAGATCACCATGTCCGTGTCCTGCGGCTCCTTGACCGGGCTGGGGGTACCCTGAAAATAGCGTACCGGGCGCAGACAGACATAGAGATCCAACTGTTGACGCAGGGCAACATTCAGCGACCGGATGCCGCCGCCGACGGGAGTGGTCAGGGGCCCCTTGATGGAGACAACGAACTCCCGGACCGCGTCCAGGGTCTCGTCGGGTAACCAGACGTCATCGCCATAGATTTTGGTCGATTTCTCACCGGCATAGACCTCCATCCACTGAATCTGCCGGCTCCCCCCATAGGCCTTGGCCACCGCGGCATCGACCACCCTGATCATGACCGGGGTAATGTCGATCCCGGTGCCATCCCCTTCGATATAGGGGATAATGGGCTGGTTGGGGACGCGGAGGGCGTAATTTTCGCCGACAGTGATCTTCTCGCCGCTGGCGGGCACCTGAATCTTGTCGTAGGCCATGTCGTCTATCTCATCGCGATTGATAAAGGGGAAGTTTCCAGCCCCCGCAGGAGGTCTGAGTGAAGCCGGGGGAATTATAGGACTTCGCGGACCTGAATGGCTCCTCCCGTTGGTTTTTTAATTCAGAAACATATTCTTAAACAGTAATATCCCATGCCCTCACCCCCTGGCTCCCCCGCGGGAGGATCGGGAGTAGACCCCTCAGCCACCCACCGCACCTCGGGCCCTGATCCTGGCCCTGGTCTTGGCATAGTGCCTGGTCCTTGCCCAGATCTCGATGCTGGCCCTGGTCTTAGTCTTGGCCTTGGTACTGACACGGCTCTTGGTCCTGGCCCAACCGCATCGGACCGGATCATGGTCGGCCTCTCGGGGGGCGTCGATTCCTCCGTGGCCGCCCTGCTGCTCCGCGACCAGGGTTACCGCCTGGAGGGCCTGTTCATGAAGAACTGGGAGGAGGACGACGAACCTGGCTACTGCGCCGCCGCCGCGGATCTGGCGGATGCGACCCTCGTCGCCCGGCAACTCGGCATCCCCCTGCATAGCGTCAACTTCGCCACCGAATACTGGGACCAGGTCTTCACCGCTTTTCTCGCCGAGTACCGGGCCCACCGCACCCCCAATCCGGACGTCCTGTGCAACCGCGAGATCAAATTCCGCGCCTTTCTGGACCATGCCCGGGGTCTGGGGGCCACCGCCATCGCCACCGGCCACTATGCCCGACGGGTGACGGATGACCGGGGCCATCACCTCTGCCTGAGTCAGGATCCGGACAAGGATCAGACCTACTTCCTGCACCTCCTCGACCAGGAACAGCTTGGCCGCGCCCTGTTCCCCCTCGGCGACCTGCGCAAGGGTGAGGTGCGGGACCTGGCCCGGCGCGCCGGTCTGACCACGGCGACCAAGAAGGACAGCACCGGCATCTGCTTCATCGGCGAGCGCCGTTTCCGCGATTTTCTCGCCCGCTACGTGCCCCCGGAGCCGGGGCCCATCCTGACCCCCGCGGGGATCCAACTGGGTGAACATCAGGGTCTGGCCTATTACACTCTGGGCCAGCGTCAGGGACTGGGTATCGGCGGCCAGGCCGGCGGCCCGGAGGCACCCTGGTATGTGGCTGGCAAGGACCCGGAACGCAATGCCCTCATCGTCGTCCAGGGTCACGACCATCCCCTCCTGTTCAGCCAGGCCCTGACCCTGACCGGTCTCCACTGGATCGCCGGCCAGCCGCCCCGGGAGGCGCCCTTCGCTTGCGAGGCACGTCTCAGGCACCGCCAACCCTTGCAAGACTGCCGAGTCGAGTACCTGGACGACACCCAGGCGCGCCTGCGCTTTTCGCACCCCCAACGGGCCGCGACCCCCGGCCAGTCGGCGGTCCTGTACCTCGGCGCGGAATGCCTGGGCGGCGGTGTCATCGCCTCAACACCGGACAACCCCCTGACGGGTGTCCTCTCGCCACCCTTATCGCCATCCATTCCATCCCCCTCAACGGCCAAGTCATGACCTACACCGTTCAAGATCGCCTCATCGCGCTGGGTGCCATCTATCAGGCCAGCCTGTGCGTGCGCCGCATTGCCACCAAAGGTACGGTGGACACGGAACTCATGGAGCCCTGCATCTACAGTCTCTTCCAGAAGGATGCCCCCACCCCGGCGGAGGTCTTTGGACCACCCGGCGCCCTGGCCCCCGGGGTCCGGGAACTCGCCAACCAACTCTCGGGCAAGACCGCGCGAGATCTGGAATTCACCCGTTACCTGCTCGCCCTGCTCAAGCTGGAATCCGTCCTCAACCGTCGCCCGGACCTGGTCGAGCGGATCGCCCAGGGGATCGAGGGGGCCCGCGCCAAACTGGACCACTTCCCCCTCCTCCACCCCAATCTCCTGGCCCACATCGCCGAGCTTTATAGCCAGACCGTCAGCCAGCTCCAGCCGCGGATCCTCGTCCGGGGGGACCCCGCCTATTTGCAGAATCCGGACAACCAGAACCGCATCCGCGCCCTGTTGCTGGCGGGGATCCGCGCCGCCTGGCTGTGGCGGCAGATGGGCGGCAGCCGCTGGAAGATCCTCTTTGGCCGCCAGCAGTTTCTGGCGGCCGCCCAGGCTTATCTGCGCCCACTAACTCATTGACGATTACAGTCATCGCACCTCAATGTTCGGTATCCCCGGGTCGGATGGTTTACATCTGGGCCAGCACGTCACCCCCCCTGAGAACCTCGCGTGGAGAATCCAGCCATGAATCAGGACGTCATCGGTCGCTGCTGGCACTGTGGCCGCGACCTGACCAAAACGGATTATGGCCGTGAGACCCTCTGCCTGGGTTGCGGCAAGGCGACCCGGGTATGCCGCAATTGTCGCCACTATGCCCCGGGCAGGCCCAACGCCTGTCTGGAACCCATGGCGGAGGAGGTGCTGGACAAGGAACGGGCCAATTTCTGTGAGTTATTCGACCCAGGTGATCGCCATAGCGGCACGGCGGGTGCCACAAGCGCCGCTGAACTGCTCAAACGGGCGAACGACCTCTTCCAGTAGGCCGCCCTCGCGGCAAACTGAAAGGAGGCGGCGCTCGCGGCAAGGCAGACCCGCCGCCTTACGGGCAGCGGCCATGTCAGGGATGTCGGTCGGCTCAGGAAGCTGCGGGTAGACCAGCCGGCCATGTGCGATGGCCACCCAGGACTAGAGTTCCTCAAGCTTGTGGCGTTTCAGGAGGCGATAAATGCTGCGTTCACTGACATCCATGACCTCCGCCACCTTGCCGCGATGCCCCATGAACTTGCTCAGGAGCAGGCGTACATACTCCAGTTCAAGTTCCTCCAGGGTCGGGTCGTGGTCAAACTTGAGGTTGAACTCGACCGCCGGGCGATTATCGAAGGCCAGGTGCTCGGGGCGAATCAGGCTGGTGTCCCGGGAGAGGATAATCGCCCGCTCGATGACATTCTTGAGTTCCCGGACATTACCGGGCCAATCATAGGCCGTGAGTTTGCGGATCGCCTCGGCGGCGATGCTCTTGTTGATCCGCCGACTGAAATTATGGTTGCGGATGAAGTGGTTGGCGAGATACGGGATATCGTCCCGTCGCTCCCGCAGGGGTGGGGTGTCGATGACGAAGGCGCTGAGCCGGTAATAGAGATCGGCGCGAAAGCTGCCGAGCTCGCAGAGTTGCGCCAGGTCGCGGTTGGTCGCCGCCACGACGCGGATATTGGCCTGCAGGTCGCGAGTCCCCCCCAGGCGACGAAAGACCCCAGTTTCCAATACCCGTAACAGCTTGGCCTGAATCCCAGGCTCGATCTCGCCGATCTCATCCAGAAACAGGGTCCCCCCCTCGGCGCCCTCGATAAGGCCGCGTTTCTGCTTGTCCGCGCCGGTGAAGGCCCCGCGCTCGTGACCGAAGAGCTCCGACTCGAAGAGCTTCTCCTGCAGCGTGCAGCAGTCCACGGCCACGAAGTTACGTTTGGCGCGATTGCTCTGATCATGGATGGCGCGGGCAACCAATTCCTTGCCGGACCCGCTTTCCCCCTGAATCAGGACGGTGATATCCGCGGGCGCCACGTGCTTGATGACCTCCTTGATGCGATTCAGGGGGGTGCTGACCCCGATCATGAAGTTGGAGACCGCCTCGCGGGCCTGGAGCTGATGACGGCAGACTTGATGGTCGATGCGCAGGAGGGCGTCGGCCAGGGCCCGCTGCACCACCAGGATCAATTCGTCGGGGCTCACGGGTTTGAGCAGGTACTCGAAGGCCCCGGCCTTCATGGCCTGAACGGCATCACGGACCGAGCCAAAGGCGGTGAGGACGATAACCGGCTGGCTCTTGGCCAGTTCCGGCAGGCGCTCCAGGCTGTCGCCATCGGGCAGGCGCACATCGGTGATGACCAGACTGGGTTCATGCCGGCTCAGATAGCGTTCCCCATCCCGCCAGTTCATGACGCCCGTAACGTCATAGCCCTGGTCGCGCAACTGGCCGACCAGCAACCGGTTGAGTACGTTGTCATCTTCGACGACCAGGATGCGTTTGGGCATGGTCACACCTCAGGTACAGGGTCGGGGTTGACTCCGGTCGATGCCGAGAACCGAGCGGCATCGTCCCTATCCCTTCCGGGAGCGTCAATGTCTTCCGGGAAGAGTGAACTGGCCCGTTCACCCTCGTCAGGGGCCTGGACACTGACGTTGGCATCCGCATCTGGAAACAGCAGGCTGACGCAAGTCCCCTGCCCCAGGACGCTGTTGATGGCGATACCGCCGCCATGGCGGCTGACGATATCCTTGGTGATGGCGAGTCCCAGACCCGTTCCCCGGACGCCATCGGCACGGCGACTGAAGAAGGGCTCGAAGATCCGTTGCAGATTGGAGGGGGGGATGCCAATCCCCGTATCCTCGACCCGAATCCGGATCTGGCCCGACTCACGCCCCAGGCTGACGCTCAAACGACCGCCCTTGGGCATGGCATGCAGGGCGTTCTGGCAGAGATTGAGGATCGCCATGCGCAACTCACTGTCACTGGCCAGGATCCGGAAGGCGCCCGGGGGGAAGTCGCGGCAAATCTCGACTCCCAGGGTATCGGCCTCCCAGTGCAACAGGCGCAGGTTGTCGTCCACCACCTGTTCCAGACTGACCAGTTCCGGCTGACTGGGCGGAGGGACACTCAGTTTGAGCAGCCGCTCGGTGACCTGGTTGCACTTGTCCACCTCCTGGTCGACCAGGACCAGGTACTCGCCGGCCAGTTCCAGACGCGGGGGATCGCTGGCGAGGGCCTGAAGGGCGGCATGCAAGGCCATGCGCACCGAGGCGAGGGGGTTGTGGATCTCATGGGCGACGCCGGCGGCAAGACGCCCCAATTCGGACAACTTTTGCTCGTGGGAGAAGTGGATATCCTGGGCCAGATCCCTGATGGACTCCACCACATAGTCCTGGGTCACCCCGCCCTTTATCACCCGCAAGGGTGCGGCGTAGATCTCCGCGTCCAGGGTACCGCCATCCAAGCGTGGCCGGCGCTGCACGAAGCGCAAGGGTGCGGCATCCTTGACCATTTCAGCAAGGGGACAGGTCACCAGATGTTCCGGACAGGGCACATCCCGTCCATGGCTGGCGGCGAAGCAAAATCTGGGCATGGGCTGCCCCTCGGCCAGGCCCACCTGGCGGCGAAAGGCGGCATTGGCCAGGACCTGGTGGTAATTGGCGTCCACCACCCGGACCCCATCGGGAAAGGCGTCCAGGAGTTGTTCCAGGAAGCGCTCCTGGTCTTTCAGCTCCACCATTTTGTCTTGCAGGGCCGCCGCCATGCGATTGAAGCCCCGCCCCAGCTCCGCCAGTTCGTCCGTGCCCGGGAGGTCCACCCGCGCCGTCAGGTCGCCGTTTTCCAGGCCAGCGCTGACCTGGGTGAGCTGGCGGATGGGTCGGATGACATACCGCCCCATGAACCACCAGCCCCCCGCCAGGTTGATCAGCACGATCAGGGACCCGGAGCCCGTCAGCAACAGGGTGGTGCGCCAGGCCTGCTCGCGAATCGGCTCGGCGACGAAATCCACATAAAGGATGCCGTTGACCGGGTGCTGGTCCAGGGGGCCATGACACTCCTGACAGGGGGGCTTGTTGGCCACCGGATTGATGGTGCGCAGCACCAGTTCCCCACTGGGGTTCTCCAGGAGTTCGGTGGTGGGCGTATCCGCCGCGATCGACGGTACGGGTAACCGTTCTCCCAGCCAGGCGGGATTGCTGGCAAAGCGGACCTCGCCCTGGGGAGCGATGATGCGCACCCCCGCCACCCCCTCCGTCTGACCCAGGCGCCCGACAATGGCCCGCAGGCCATCCAGGTCGCGCTTCAACATGGCGTTTTCCAGCGAGGTCTGAAACAGACGGGTGACCTGGCCGGCGGCCGCGGACCGTTCCCGCTCCAGCTCGAGCCGGTAAAGCCAGGTAAAGATTAGCAGGAAGATCAGCGAACTGGAGAGCAGGCCCGCTGCGGTGCCCAGGGCAAATTTGCGATTCAATCCCCCCTGCCAAGTCATCGTGTCCTCCCGCGGGTGGCTGCCAGCGCCGCCCCCTCCAGCACAGTGAATGGAGACCCCTGCCCAGCGTACCGCACCACCCTGGGTTGGGGACTGAATGTCATTTTGTCAGTTCACCCTGGTGGAGGAAACCGGCAATCCCCACCCTATCCATGGGGCCTTGGCCGGCCAAGTCCGACCCAGATCGTAGCGTAACGGACCTGAAGTGCCTGACTCTGACAAAAGGTCAGTGATTCAGCGACACCCTCGGGACATAGTGAGGGTGCCGCTTGCCGCGTGTGAGCGCTAACTATCCCGATTGGCGGAGATAAAGGCCGCTTGGCATCGCACATGCTTCACAGACCTCGCAGGTCAATTTGCGGTTTTTTCGGTTCGGGTGGCACCTGGGATGGGTGTCGTTCGCAAGGCTGCTGTCATCAGCCCTGCCGGGACGAATACGGTTGTCCCCCAGCTCCCCCGCCCCCTACCGATGCCGGAGAATGAGCTGCGAGGTCGCGATGTGCGGGGTGAGTTCGAACATCGGGTGCCCTTCAGGGGCGGTCCCTGCCACCGTCGGCTCTTGCGCGCTGCCCTCCGCCCCGATCCCCAACCCCTCATCCTTCGCGGGAGATTGTAACGCTATGATCAAGCATTCCTTCATTTCCCTCCTGATCGGCGGTCTGGCCCTTGGACCAACCGCTACCTTCGCGGCGGAGGGGGGGTTCCCCATCGCGGGCACCGCCCCCTACCAGCGGCCCGCCGGGGCACCGGTCATCGCCCATGTCAGCCATGATCCCGCCTGGTTTGCCTTCGCCTTGACCGGTGTTAGTCAGCCCTACCCCGATAGCCTGGTGTTTCTTCGGAATCAGGGGAACTGGTACACACCCTTCGATCGGCCCGGCATGTTGCCGCCCTACGATCTGCGCGGCTGGCACCAGTGAGCATTCCCCACCTACGCCAAGGAGGCGGGGCGCCGGCATGACCTCAGCTCCCGAACCCGCAACCCCCTCCGCGCCGGACCTTCGGGTCTTGTGCCAGGCCGTCGGCGAAGACCTGTTGCTGCTGGCCTTGCTCCACGACCGGGAGCTGACGGCCCAGACCCTCGACGCCCTGCGCCAGGACGGGGTGGGAGACCTGTTGGGGCTCCGGCTGGCATCCCCCGCGGCGCGGGAGGCCCTGGACCTCCTGCGGCAGGGACTGAGTGATATCCCTCATCCACCCGATGCCCAGACCCTGGACATCCTGGCGGCCGAATACGCCGACATCTATCTCAACCATACCTTCGAGGCCTCGCCCTGTGAGTCCGTCTGGCTGGATGAGGACGGCCTCATCATGCAGGAGCCCATGTTCCAGATCCGCGCCTGGTACCAACGTTATGGCCTGACGGTGGCCAACTGGCGCCTGCGCACGGATGACCACCTGGTCAGCCAGTTGCAGTTCCTCGCCTTCCTGCTTCAGGGTGATGCCAGCACCCCGCGCCTGGAGGAAATCGCCCGCTTTCTGGACGAACACCTGTTGCGCTGGATCGGGGCCTTCGCCAGTCGGATCGCGGCACGCTCCCGCACCCGCTTCTACGCGGGGCTGGCCAGTCTCACCGCCGCCTACCTGGAGGAGTTCCGGGATCTCGCCGCTGACCTGCTGGCCTGTCCACGTCCCAGTGCCGCCGAGATCGAGGAACGTCTGCGTCCGCCCCGGGAGGTCCTGGGCCAGGCGGTCAAGGGTCCCCTCCCCTACCGCCCCAGCGAAGGGCCCGGCTGGTAGCGCTTGCCTGAGCGTCCCGGGCCTCTTCTCGCCCATGGCCGACCTGCTGCCCCGCCTGCATGCCTACCGGTGCGTGCACAGCCGCATCGCCCAGGCTCAATGCCGGGCCTGTGTCGATGCCTGTCCCACCGGGGCCTGGGTCATCGACGACGAGCGCCTGGGCATCGACCCCGGCCGATGCGATGGCTGTGACCTCTGCGTCCCCGTTTGCCCGACAGGGGCCCTCGCCCCCCGTTTTCGCCCGGCGGTGCGCCGGACCCGCCACGGGGCCTCCGCCTTCGTGGCCTGCCATTTCAGCGACCTCGCCAACCTGGCGAACCTTGAGGACCCGGCAGACGGCGACCGGCCTCTGGTCGCCTGTCTCAACAGCCTGGGGGTCCTCGATCTCTTGCGCCTCGTCCACGCGGGGATCGACCAGTTACTGACCGCCGCGGGCGACTGTTCCCGTTGTCCCCGCGGCCAGGGTGAGGGGTTGGGGCATCGCCTGGCGGCGGTCAACCAACTGCTGGCGGCCCGCGGCCTGCCAATCCTGGCTCACCAAACCCTCGGCGCCCAGGCCTGGGCACGCGCCTGGCAGGCGGCGTTCGACCCCGACAATCGCCCCACCCTCGACCGCCGCGCCTTCTTCCGCTCGGCCATGGCCGTCCCCCTGCGCCGTGTCAGCGAGGCCTTGGACCAGGCGGAGGAGCAGGATCACCGGCCTGGTCGGCTCCTCCCCCCCGCCGGTCCCGGCGACCCGGTCCCCCTGGCCCTGGACCTGGATACCTTGCTCTGTTCTGGGTGCGATGCCTGCCTGCGAATCTGTCCGCAGGACGTGATCCAACTCGACCGACGGGATGGCCGGGCCCAGGCCTATGTCATCGCCGCCGAGGACTGCAACGGCTGCGGCCTGTGCGTGGATGTCTGTCCGACGCGTGCCATCCGCATCCAGCGCTGGGTGCCCTTGCCTCAGCCGCGCATCCCCTTGATCGAGCAGCGTTGCCGCTCCTGCGGGGTGACCTTTCACCTCCCCCAAGGGGAAATCCCCACCAAAGACCGGCGCGCCACGGCCCCGTTACGCTGTCCGATCTGTTTCCAGGTCGATCACCAGCGCCATCTCTATCAGGTCCTGGCGTAAAGCGCGGCCGCCAGAGTCCCTATCGGCATGGTGTCCTTCCGCTCATGAAAGGGGCCGAGGCGACAAAAAAGGGGGTGCCGGGCAGGCCCGACCGACGGCTGACAAGCTGTCAGGTCCGCTCGGCCCGCCCGATCCCGGATGCCCGGCGCTTGGGTTGGCTGATCCGGTCGAGCCCGATGAACAGGAATGAGCCCTCGCCCCCTCGCCAGCTTGTTATCAATAATATAATCAATCACTTGCTGATACTGGACTCATCCTCGGCAATGAAACTTGGTCAGTATCCCCGATAGGTCGGCCCTCCCACGCCCGCGCTCCGCCTGCAAGTCTCCCCCCACCCGGGCGCGAACCTTGACCTTCCCGGAAGCCCGCTCGGGTGATTCCCTTCCTCTCTGTCATTCTGTCAGCCAGTGACGCGATTCACCTCAGGGGGGAACGTGAATCATGGCCTGAATCCGAGCAAATCAATAAGGATTATTAATCAGTTATAACAAGATCTAACCACCTCGCCAGGGAAAGGAGTGGCCGCGCCGAAAAAGAATGGCAAGATAATTGCTTTGTCGGGAAAGACTGAATGATGAGGTCCTGACCAGCGACCACAGGCCGGTGCGACTGGCAGGAAAGTTCCCGACGTGAGGCGACGGGGTGACGAGTTGCCCCGCCCGCCTTAACGCGAGGGTCCGGCTGGCGAAGGAATGCCGTTACTGAGCCCGGATGCCGACCCGACCCTGGGACTCATCACCAGCCATTGCGCCAGGAGCGCGGACGGGAGTTCCCAGCGGCATCGCCCCCACCGGCGATGTTCCCGATGGCGAGCCATGCCACCGCGGACGCTGTGCGACAAGAACCCCGAGGATCACCATCTGGAGCCGAGGCATGAATCGAGCAACGCCCCTACTCGCTCTCACCACCCTGCTGGCCGGGTTGACGGCCAGTACCCAGGCCCTGGCGGCCACAGCCCCCACCTATCATCAAGCCCGCTGGGACCCTATCCATTTCCAGCCCGCCATCGCCACGGCCACCGATGAGCAGTGTCTCGCGTGTCATAAAGAAGTCCTCGAACCCAGTATCAGCCCCCAATCACCCGCCGGGGTCAAGGCCAGCGAGACCCTGGCCTGGTATCAGACCCTGAGTACCTATAGCGGCGACCAGGAGACCTTCCACCGCCGCCACCTGGTCACCCCCCTGGCCCAGGAACTCATGGCCATGAAGTGCAACACCTGCCACCAGGGCAACGACCCGCGGGAGGAGACCGCCAATTCCTCGGCCACTGGCCTACCGGACCTGATCCAGCGCAAACACGTCAACCCCGACATCTGCCTCATGTGTCATGGCCAGTTCCCCTGGCAGAACATGGCCGGCCTCCCCGGCCCCTGGAGCGAGTTCGGTAACATCTTTCAGGACAACTGCAACACCGCCTGCCACGGGGCCGTCTTCCGCACCGTGCGCCATCAGGTCAATTACCTGAAACCGGAGGCCATCGAGAAGGCCGGCAGTGAGAATGGCGACGTCTGCTACGGTTGCCATGGCGGCCGGAGCTGGTACCGCATCTCCTTCCCCTACCCCCGCCACGCCTGGCCGAACATGCCGCCGGGCACCCCGGACTGGGCCAAAGATCGTCCCTCCACCTCCGAGGCGCGCTTCCTGGAAGGCGTCAAGGCACCGGCAGCGAAGCAATAGGCCGAGGAGCACCACCATGACCGACAAGACCGCAACCCCAGACCGCGACATCGACCTGGATCTCGCCTCGCGCCTCAATCTTAGCCGCCGCGGCTTCCTCAAGACCACCGCCGTGGGCGCCATGGCCGTGGGCGCCGGAGGCCTGCTCAAGACCGAGGAGGCCCAGGCCTTTGCCTACGAACCCTACCCGCGCGATGACGACCTGCAGACGGTGGTGACCAGTTGCGCCCACAACTGCGGCTCCCGTCACGCCCTCATCGCCCACAAGAAGGGCGACGTCATCGTCCGCATCAGCACGGATGACGGCCGTTACCAGAAGGACGGCTTCTTCGGCAAGGACACCGAGGAAGAGCCCCAGTTGCGGGGCTGCCTGCGTGGCCGCTCCTACCGCCAGCGCCTCTACTCCGCCGAGCGCCTCCTCTACCCCATGATGCGGGTGGGCGAGCGCGGCGAGGGCAAATTCAAGCGTGTCTCCTGGGACGAGGCCCTGAACTTCATCGCCATGAAGATGCTGGCGATCAAGAACACCTACGGCCCCACGGCCCTGGTCGACCAGAGCTATGCCGGGGCCTCCTATGGCGTGCTGCACAAGTCCGACCAGATCGAGGGCCTGCTGGGCCGATTCCTCGGCATGTTCGGCTGCCGCACCAGTTCCTGGTCCGTGCCCTCCTACCAGGGCACCACCACCAGTTCCCGCTGGACCTTCGGCACCATCGAGGACGGCAACGAGGACGACGCCTTCGCCCACTCCAAGCTGATCATCATGTGGGGCTGGAACCCGGCCTACACCTTCCACGGTGGCAACACCTTTTACTACATGCGCCTGGCCAAGCAGCGCGGCTGCAAGTTCGTCCTGGTCGATCCCCAGTACACCGACTCCGCCGCCGTCTACGACGCCTGGTGGATTCCCATCCGCCCCAATACCGACGCCGCCATGATGGCGGGCATGGCCCATCACATCTTCACCAATAACCTCCATGATCAGGCCTTCATCGACAAGTTCTGCCAGGGCATGGATGCCGGCACCATGCCGGACTGGGCCAAGGACACGCCCAACGGCAAGGAGAATTTCAAGGACTACATCCTCGGCACCTACGATGGCACCCCCAAGACCCCCGAATGGGCCGCCGCGATCTGTGGCGTGAGCGCGGGGGACATCGTCAAGCTGGCGGATATGTACGCCAAGACCAAGCCCGCCGCGCTCAAGGCCTCCTGGGCCCCGGGCCGCAATGCCTTCGGCGAGCAGTACAACCGCATGGCGGCGGCCCTCCAGGCCATGACCGGCAATATCGGCGTCCTGGGCGGCTGCGCCGAGGGCGTGGGCAAGGCCTGGCACCCGGAGGCGGTGGCCTACCCTTATGATGAATGGGCCAACATCTGGTTCGCCTCCATCAAGTCCGACCGCTGGGCGCACATCGTCCTCAACTACCCCAACGTCAAGCGCGAGGAGGTCGGCCTCTGGCCGCGCAACGACCAGCTCGACGGCGTCATCCCCAACATCAAGGGCATCTTCTGGCAGGGCTCCAACTGGTTCAACCAGTTGACCAACATCAACAAGGAGATCGAGGCGGTCAAGAAGCTGGAGCTCGTGGTGTGCATGGACTCTACCATCACCCCCTCCGGCCTCTATGCCGATGTCCTACTCCCGGTGGCCACCCACTTCGAGCGCCACGACGTGGCCCTGCCCTGGTACAAGGGCCACTACTACATCCACCGGCCCAAGGTCATCGAGCCCATGGGCGAGTCCCGGACCGACTTCCAGATCTTCACCGAACTGGCCTACCGCATCGGCGAACTGGACCCCCAGGGCTATGGGATGTTCGGCAAGATCTACAACCCCAAGGCCGACCGCGGCTACTTCCTCAATCCCGACGCCGTGGACGAGGCCTACCTGGCCGAGTGGTGGAACACCAAGGTCATGCCCCACCACCACATCGACATGCCCTGGGAGGAGTTCAAGGGCTACGGCATCTACAAGTTCCTGCTCAAGGAGCCCCACGTCGGTTTCCGCGCCCAGATCGAACAGGGGGTGCCCTTCCAGACACCCTCCGGCAAGATTGAGATCCTGGTCAACGAGCTGGCCTGGATTCAGGACTGGAAGAAGACCAAGTATGGTGAGCACGTCCCCTCCATCCCCAAGTGGATCGAGCCCTGGGAATCCCTCAACAGCCCCAAGACCAAGGAGTATCCCTTCCACCTGGTCTCGCCGCATCCCCGGTGGCGCACCCACTCCATCTTCAACAACTGCGCCTGGCTACGGGAGACCTACGAGCAGGAGTGCACCCTCAACGCCAGTGACGCCAAGAAGCTGGGCATCAAGACCGGCGACACGGTGGAACTATGGAACGAACGCGGCAAGGTGGTGGTGCCGGCCTACGTCACCGAGCGCTGCATGCCCGGCGTCCTGGTGCTCCACGAGGGGTCCTGGCTGGATCTGGACGAGAACGGGGTGGACCGTTCCGGCAACCCGGACTTCCTCACCCTCGACGCCCCCAGCCCTGCCGGGGCCTTCGCTTACAACACGGTGCTGTGCAATATCGCCAAGAGCGACCTGGAGCATCGCCCGGGATGGGACAGACTGGCCACCGCCCGCTCGCACGTCTTCCGTCGCGAGCATCGGCGCGAGCTCTAATCGCAGCGCGGAGTGACAGATCCAATGGCTAACGAAAAAGACACCGCAACCATCAAGACCGCCGTCGAGCGCAAAAAGAAGGTGGCCTACACCCCGGTCGTGCCCGACATGCAGCTCGGCTTCATCCACAACAATGTCGACTGCATCGGCTGCCGCGCCTGCGAAATCGCCTGCAAGGACAAGAATGGCCTGCCCGCCGGACCGCGCTTCCGGCGTGTCCAGTACATCGAGGGCGGCACCTACCCCGAGGTCTACGCCTACAAGGTCAACGTCTCCTGCAACCACTGCGCGGAACCGGCCTGTCTGCCGACCTGCCCCACCGGGGCCATCTGGAAGCGCAAGGACAACGGCATCGTCGACATCGACTCGACCCTCTGCATCGGCTGCCGCCGCTGCGAGGCCGCCTGCCCCTATGGCGCCCCCCAGTTCATCCCTGAGCTCAACATCGTCGGTAAGTGCAACCTCTGCGTGGACGAGATCGAGGCCGGCCGCAAGCCTTACTGCGTCATGGCCTGCATGATGCGCACCCTGGACATTGGCCCCATCGATAAGCTCCGCGAGGGCAAATGGGAGACGAAGGCCCTGGGTCCCAATGACAAACCGGTACGGGCGGTGAAGAACTTCGCCAACCCGGAACTGACCAAGCCCTCCATCGTCTTCGTGGTGCATGACAAGGGCAAGGTCTAGCCCGGATTTGGCCAGGCACCGGAGGCCTGGCCAGTGGCCCAGCCTTTAACGTGAAAGTCACGACAAAGGCTTGCAATGTCAGGGGTGTGGCGACCCCATCATGTCAGTTAGCCGGGTTCCGATAGCTCGGCACGCTATCGCGGCCCCAGGGACGGGGCATCCTTCTCCGCCGGGGGATAATGAACAAGAGAAGGTCACCACAAGGGGGCGGATGATCTCCTGAGAAAAAACTGGGGCAGGATGCCCCTTTTTTTTATGGGCGGGAACAGCTATACAGTCTGATGAGAGGGAGAAAGCTATTCTGTCCACCGATGCTGTCCGCTTGTGTCCGCCAATTGGCTTAGCGCCCGTCTTGACACTTGTGGAGTAGGCGGCTTGGTCTGACCAGGCGCGCACCCGACCCGGAGATGCCCATGATCCAGCCCCGCCAAATCCCGGAGTCCGGCCCCTTTCGCGTCGAGCACCTGCGCGAGGGTGACCGTTACGAACTCTCCCACGGCCATCCCATTTACTGCGCCCCGGCGCGGCGCGAGCATGCCGCCCCCAACCTCACCGGCGCCAACGTCATCGACAGCGACCCGGACGTGGCCTGGGCGGGGGTCGATGCCGGCTTCACCCCTGAGCCCGGCACCCTGCGCGCCCCCGATGTCGCCGTCGCCGCCCCGGCGGATGCCAGCGCCACTGGCTGGCTCACCACCGCCCCCCCTCTGGCGCTGGAATACGCCGGTCGCGGCCAGGACGAGGCCGACCTGCAACTAAAGATCGCCGAATTACTGGACGCCGGCACTCGCTTCATCTGGGTGGTGCGTCTCCAGGGCCCCCAGCGCGTCGAAGTCCACCGCCCCGATGCCCCCACGCGGACCTTCACCGCCGGTGAGGTCCTGGAAGCCCCGGGCATCCTGCGCAATCCCGTCCCCGTCCGCGCCCTCTTCGACCGCGAGACCGCCCACGAGGTGGTCCTGCGCAATCTCCTGCAACGCCGCGGCTATGACAGCCTCAGCGCGGTGTTCGAGGAGGGGCGCGAGGAAGGGCGCATGGAAGGCGAGGCCGCCGTCCTCCTCCGCTTGATCCAACTCAAATTTGGCCCCCCGGACAGCGACCTCCGTCAGCGCATCGAGACCGCCGACGCCGCTATGCTGCTGCGCTGGTCCGAGCGTATCCTCACCGCCGCGACCCTAGAGGAGTTCCTGAACGATTGAAGCGTCCCATCGAAAACACAGGGAAAATAGCGGTCAGAAGGTATACATATCGCGTTTCAGTTTTCGGCCTCGATAGGGAGGGTCGGAAAAACCGAAAATTGAGATGCAAAGTCCATAGCTTCAGCACCCCCTCTTAACCAAGCTGAAGCGCGACGACCGTCAACTCCGGCGCCTCGTGGCTGAATTGCCGCCATAGCTCGGCATAGCTATGCCCCGTGGCGGGGTGCCTTTCGTCCCCGGCCAGATCCGCCAGGGGCTTGAGGACGAAGGCATAGCGCAGGATCTCGTCCCGCGGCAATTCATAGCCGTCCACCACCCCCACCGTTTCACCATGGGTGAGCAGATCGAGATCCAGGGTCCGGGGGGCGAACTTGTCGGGGCCCCGCACCCGGCCGGCCGCATCCTCGATGGCGCGCAGCCGGCGTCGCACCTCTTCCACGTCTTCCGTGGTCTCGAACCCGGCGACCAGATTGAGGAAGGGTTCCCCGCTGAAGCCTTGCGCCGCGCTTTCGGAGACCGGCGACAGGCGCAACTCACCGTAGTGCGCCCGGAGGGCGGCGACGGCAATGCCCAGGGAGCGCTCCCGCTCCTGGTTGCTGCCCAGGCTGACCCAGACCCTAGGCATCGCCCGCTGCCCGACGCGGGATCGTCCCAACCCAGGCCCCGCGCTCGATGATGACCCCCACGTCCGTGGCATCGGTCACCGCGCCGATCTTGTTGACGCTCAGGCGCAGCCAGGGAATGCCAAACTCCTCCCGCAGCAGGGCCGCGCACCGTTCCGCCAGGGTCTCGACCAGCTCAAAGCGGCTGCCACCCACGAATTCCTTGAGGCGCTTGGACACCCGCTTGTAGTCAAGGGCATCCTCGATACGGTCGGTGGCCGCGCCCTTGGCGACATCCGCGCCCATTTCCAGGTCCAGCACCACGGGCTGTTTGATCTGCTTTTCCCAATCGTAGATGCCGATGGTAGTCTCGATGCGCAGACCGCGCAGGAACACGATATCCATGAAATCCTCTCCGCTCAGTGCCGATGAACTTATTGCCGCTCTTCCTCGCCATGGTAGGGGAGGCGGGGAGGATTACAACCCCGTCGCGGAACTGGCGGAGCGCGCAGGCGACATGCCCGCCGGCGACGAACGGGTCCGGCTGGCGGGCCAGACCAAAGACCGGGACCGGGACCGCGCCCGGGACTTGGAGCTGGACTTTCGTGGCGGGGCCAGCGTCCAACTGGATCTGGCCGCAGACGACCTGGCCCGGCTGACAGGCCAGACCAAAGACCGGGACCGCGACTTGGAGCTGGAATTTCGTGGCGTGGCTAGCGCCCACCGGGATCTGACCGCGGACGACCTGGCCCGGCTGGCGGTCCAGATCAAGGACTGGGGCCGGGAGCTGGGCTTTCAGCGGGTGGGTATCGCCGACCTGGACCTCACCGCGGACGAGGCACGGCTGGCGGCCTGGCTGGCCGCGGGCCGTCACGGGGAGATGGCGTACATGGCCCGTCATGGCACCCGGCGTACCCGCCCAGCGGAACTGGTACCCGGCACCCAGCGGGTGATCTCGGCGCGGATGGACTACCTGCCCGAAAATCCAGACCAGAGCGAGGCGCGGCTCAGGGACCCGGCCACGGCCTTCCTCTCCCGTTATGCCCTGGGCCGTGACTATCACAAGGTCCTGCGCCAGCGCTTGCAGTGCTTGGCCACGCGCATCCAGGACCAGATCGGGCCCTGCGGCTACCGCGTCTTCGTCGACTCGGCCCCGGTGATGGAAAAGGCCCTGGCGCAACAGGCCGGCCTGGGCTGGATCGGCAAACACACCAACCTGATCGACACCCGGGCGGGGTCCTGGTTCTTTCTGGGCGAGATCTACCTCGCCCTGCCCTTGCCGGTGGACCGCCCGGCGGCCAACCATTGTGGCCGTTGCCGGGCCTGCCTCGACGCCTGCCCCACCGGCGCCATCCTCGCCCCCTACGAACTGGATGCCCGCCGCTGCATCTCCTACCTCACCATCGAGCTCCAGGGCCCCATCCCGGAACCGCTGCGGCCCCTGATCGGCAACCGCGTCTATGGCTGCGATGACTGCCAACTGGTCTGTCCCTGGAACCGCTTCGCCCGCCTGACGGCGGAGGGGGATTTCCACCCGCGCCAGGGCCTGGACACCGCCACCCTGCTCGAACTCCTCGCCTGGGACGAGGCCGAGTTCCTGCGCCGCACCGAGGGCAGCGCCATCCGCCGCCTCGGTCATTGGCGCTGGCTACGCAATCTCGCCGTGGCCCTGGGCAATGGCCCCCCCCACCCCGCCGCCCTGGCGGCCCTGAGGGCCCGTCGCCACCACCTCAGCGACCTGGTGCGGGAGCATGTCGCCTGGGCCCTGGACCGCCTTCGCGACCGCCGGCGAGGCCCGGCCGCCATCAACAGCGCAGCAGATGCGCCCGATAGTGCCGCAACTCGGCGATCGACTCGCGGATGTCGGCCAGGGCCAGGTGGGCCGAGTCCTTCTTGAACGCATCCGCCACCGCCGGCGCCCAGCGCTGGGCGAGGATCTTCACCGTGCTCACGTCCAGGTTGCGGTAGTGGAACCAGGCCTCGAGCCGGGGCATGGCGCGGGCGAGAAAGCGCCGATCCTGGCAGATGCTGTTGCCACAGAGGGGCGACTTGCCCGCCGGAACCCACTGGTTGAGAAAGCGCAGGGTCTCCTCCTCCGCAGCCACCTCATCGAGCTGGCTGGCGCGCACCCGCGCCAGCAGGCCCGAGGCCCCGTGGTGCTGCTGGTTCCAGTCATCCATGGCCGCCAGGACCGCCTCCGGCTGATGGATGGCCAGGACCGGACCCTCCGCCAGGACATTGAGCTGGGTATCGGTGACCAGGGTGGCGATTTCCAGGATATGGTCCCTGGCCGGCTCCAGGCCGGTCATCTCCAGGTCTAGCCAGACCAGATGGGTGTCGGCGGGTTTGATCGTGTCTTGCATCGTCGGGAAACTGACCTCAGTCTATAGTCAATGTCTGATCATGCATGATATCCCCTACCCTCACCCACACGGAGATCCCGATGCCCCCCCGCCCCTCATTCAGTCCCTTATCGCACCCGTCAGCCCGGCGCTTGCCCCGCCTCGCCCTGATCCTGACCTGCCTCCTGGCCCTGGCCCTGGTCCTGGTCCTTCCGACCCTGGTGGTTGCGGAGGACGCGGATATCGGCGAGCTCTACCAGTTCAACTGCACCTCCTGCCACGGGGCCGAGGTCTATACCCGCACGGACCGCAAGGTGACCTCCCCGGATGCCCTGGAGCGCCAGGTCCGGCGGTGCGAGACGGCCCTGAGCCTCAAATGGTTCGACGATGACATCGTCGCCATGGCCAACTATCTGGATACCCATTACTACAAGTTCAAACCCTGATGCCGGTCCGCCGGCTATCGGAGCGGCAGAAGGCGCGCATCCAGCAGATCCAGGATCAGCGCCGCCAGCGCCTGGACCAGCGGGCCCTGGAAGCCCTAACGGAAATCGAGGTCGACCAGCCCCAGCCCGGTCTGGTCGTCGTCCGCCACGGGGCGGACCTGGCGGTGGAGGATCAGGAGGGACGGGTCTGGCACTGTCTGGCCCGCCAGCACATCGGCCACCCGGTGTGCGGCGATCGCGTGGTCTGGCAGGCCACGGGACCGGACCGGGGGGTGGTCACCGCCATCCAGGACCGTACCAGCCGCCTCGCCCGCCCGGACTACAGCGGCCGCACCAAGCCCTTGGCGGCCAACCTGACGCAACTGGTGGTTGTCCTGGCCCCCCAGCCCGAACCCAGCACCTACCTGCTGGACCAGTACCTCGCCGCCGCGGAGGGCATGGGGGTCGCGGCCCTGATCGCTTGCAACAAGATGGACCTGCTGGCGGCCCCGGGGCGGGCGGCCCTGACTGAACGGCTGGCCCCCTACCCCCGGATCGGCTATCCCCTGGTCTGGTTGAGCCTCCACGGCGGCGAAGGCCTGGCACCCCTGGCGGAGCGGCTCGCGGGGGAGACCAGCATCCTGGTGGGTCAGTCCGGGGTCGGCAAATCCTCCCTGGTCCAGGCCCTGCTGCCGGACCTGGAGATCCAGATCGGCCGGCTGTCCCAGGCCACCGGCCTCGGCCGGCATACCACCTCCGCCGCCAGTTGCTACCGACTCCCGCGGGGGGGTTACCTGATCGACTCCCCCGGGGTGCGCAGTTTCCGCCTGAGCCTGGACGACCCGGACGATCTGGTCAGCGGCTTTCGCGACATCGCCCCCCTCATCGGCCACTGCCGCTTCGCTAATTGCCGCCACGATCGCGAACCGGGCTGCGCCCTCAAGGCGGCGATCACTACCGGAGCACTGCATCCGGAGCGACTGGCCAATTTTCTGCACCTGGCCGCGGCCCTGGAGCGGTCCGGCAGGCGCTATTGAAAAACCACGTGAGGAACCCCCATGGCCTACTGGCTGATGAAATCCGAACCCCATGTCTTTGGCATCGACCACCTGGTCGCCTGCCCCAACCAGACCGAGCCCTGGGATGGGGTGCGCAACTACCAGGCGCGCAACATGATGCGCGACGAGATGCGCCAGGGTGACCAGATCTTCTTCTACCATTCCAATTGCGCCGAGCCGGGCATCGTCGGACTGATGGAGGTGGCCCGGGAGGCCTACCCGGACCACACCGCCTTCGACCCCGAGGCCAAGTACTACGATCCGAAAAGCGACCCGTCCAAGCCCCGCTGGTTCATGGTCGATGTCCGCTATGTGCGCCATCTCAAGCGGCTGATCAGCCTCACCGAGCTCAAGACCCATGCCGAGGGCCCCCTCGCCGGCATGCCCTTGGTCCGCCAGGGCAACCGGCTATCAGTGATGCCGGTGACGCCGGCGCAATGGGATTTCATCCTCTCCCTGGAGTGATCAGGACTCCGGGAGAAACCCAGTCAGAGGAGCCTGATCACCGCCTCCCGCTGCAAGCCCAGGGCCTGGACGCCCAGCTTGATCGCCTGTTCCGCGAAGGTATCCAGATCGCCCCAGCGATCGTCGCTGTCCATGATCTCTGCCAGGGCCTCCGTGATGAGCCACAGACGATAGCGGCCCTGCGCCGCTTCCCGGGGCGGCGTAATCTCGGCACCGACATAGAGCGTCGGCTCCCGTTGCCCCAGGGGGACGAAGGCCAGGAGGTAGCGAAAGGCGCGGGCATCCCCGCTCTCGATCTCCCCCAGGAGCGTGGCGCTATGGTCGCCGATCTGATAACGGCGCTTGGGAATGGCGGTACGGATGACGGGCTTGTCCTGCATGGTGATCACCCCCTAATGACGATGGCCTGGAATTGGTGGCGGCAGCCAGGAATCCAAAGCCCCTGAGCGGTCCTGCCCTGGTTCGAAGGAGGGCACGAACTGGAGAGGGCGTGAAATGGACAGATCCAAAGTCTTGGCACATCCATGCTCGGTTTTTCCGGGTCGGGTGGCGTCTGGCGGGGGACGCCGTGAATACGTCCCTGTAGGCTTGGCACCAGCATCCCTGCTGGTGACACCCCCTCCAGACGCCACTCGACCCTCCCTATCCAGGCCAAAAGCCGAAGCGCGAGTCTCTATTGGCATACCGCAACGGGTTGGGATACCGGCAAGGGTCATGCCCGGGCTGGCAGCCTCCCTTCGGGGTGATGAAAATCCGGGGCGGGCGTGGGATGGCGCAAGGCCCAGTAACTTAGCCGGCCCGCGGCGTCCGCCACGACCGCCGTCAAACCCAGTTCCCAGTCGCGTCCCGCTGCAACGGCGGGCAAGAGCGCGGCTGGGACCCTGGCACGCAGGAGCCACTGGTGCCGGCGGCGCTCGCAATGACAGCTTGGTGCCTCTGCCGGCTCGGCCACCTGTGGCGGCGCCAGGGTGGTGCGGTATTCGGAAAAGGCATAGAGCGCCCACTGGCCCGAGGGCGAGAAGTTGAACTCCCGGTAGCCGGTCTCCCGGCGGGCCCCGATGAAGGCCTCGCAACAGGTATGACGCCAGAGCCCGTCGACGCGAGCGGGCGCCGCCCTAGGCGGGATGATCAAGGCCCGCCGCGGCGCCGCCAGGCGGTAATCCACTAACAGGCCGTCCCGCTCGCTCCAGGTCCAGCGTGCCCACAGGCTCGTGCCCGGTGGCCCGGGCGTGCCGGGATGAGGCGCCAGGGGTATCCAACGTCGCGCCATAGGCTCAGATCTCGTTTCACAGCGACCGGGCCTCGTTCCACGAACCACCCCTTGTCCACCCCCGGGGCTGGTCCCTGAAATCCCGCGCCACCTTGACGCCAGACGCCTGGCTACCCATTTCCTGCTCATTCGCGATCACATCCTCAGGAGAAAAGCTCATGACTGCCGTCGCCAATGCCGCCACCCAACTGGAGGCCTTGCTGGCGAAAGGGCCCGATACGGCCCTGTTACGTTACAGCCTGGGCAACGAATATCTCAAACAAGGCGATCTGGACCGGGCGATCGAGCATCTGGCCGCCGCCACCCGCCTCGATCCCCGCTATTCCGCCGCCTGGAAACTCCAGGGCAAGGCCCTTCAGGCCGCCGGTCGACCGGTCGAGGCCATCGCCATCCTCGACCGGGGTATCCAGGTCGCCGAGGAGCGGGGCGACATCCAGGCCGCCAAGGAGATGCGAGTCTTCCACCGGCGCGCCCTGAAGGAACTGGAGGCCGCCCACTGATACCAGTGGCGCCTACCCCCATAACAATCGTGGTCACTACGTCAAGCCCAACGCGTTACGAGATCAGCGCACCTGGGGCTGCCCCAGCCCGGTCACGGCGATCAGGCTGTTGGCCAAGGCCGTGCCCATCCGGTCGGCGAGCCGTTCGAGGAGGTCCTTCTTGGCGGTGAACTCGACCAGCTTTTCAGCGCCGATGACGTCCCGGGCCACGGATTCCGGACTCCCGAGGTGATCCGCCAGACCCAGCTTGAGGCTCTCGGCGCCATTCCAGAACAGGCCACTGTAGATCTCCTCACCCCCGGTGAGCTTCTCGCCCCGTCCCTCGCGCACCGCGGTGATGAACTGCTGGTGCAACTGATCCAACTGGCCCTGGAGGAAAGTCTTCTGCGCCTCCGTCATGGGGGAGAAGGGATCGAGGATCCCCTTGTTGGCCCCGGCGACGAGGAGGCGGCGCTCGACGCCTAGGTCCGTCATGGCCTGCTCGAAGCCAAAGGCATCCAGGCGCACCCCGATGGAACCGATCAGGCTGGCCTTGTCGACATGGATGGCCTCCGCCGCCACCGCGACATAGTAGCCGGCGGAGGCGCAGAGGTCGGCGACCACGGCATGGACCGGAATGTCGTTGTGCTTCTCCCGCAGGCGACGGATCTCGTCGTTGATCTGACCCGCCTGCACCGGGCTGCCCCCCGGGGTGTTGAGGCGCAGAATGATGCCCTTGGTGTTCTTGTCCTCGTAGGCCTTGCCCAGGGCGGTGATGACCTCCGTGGCGCTGGCCGGGGTGCCGGCGGCCATGACGCCCTTGATGTCGATCACCGCCGTATGCTTCTCCGCGGGGGTCAGGCCCTCCACCACCTTGTCCTCCCAGAAGAGCCCCAGCAGGGCGAAGAGATAGGCAAAGGTCAGCAGCTTGAAGGCCAGGCCCCAACGTCGGCTACGGCGCTGCTCCCGCAGGCTCTCGGTCACCACCCGTTCCACCAGGCCCTGCTCCCAGCCCGGCTCGCCCGGCCCCGGTCCCTGAGGGACGTTCTTTTTCCAAAATCTGAGCTTCATGTCATCTCCAACGGCAAATCAAGACAGGGCAACCCGTGCCTGAGGGCGGCGTCCTTGACACGGGGTGTGGGTGGGATTGGACAAAATTCGGTCTTTACGGGGCGGAAACAATCCCCGGGCAACCGGGCCAACTCACCCCAGGGTCTGCTAGCGTTCGGTCCAGAGCCCATAAACCGCCGGCAGGGGCCTGCGCAATCCATGGCCGAGGAACAGGCGCAACTCGATCTCCGGCCGCCCGCCCCGGCCCACCGCGGTGGTTGGCAGCTCTTCCAGCGACTCGAAATAGTCTGCCAGGGCCGGCAGGACCCGAGCGACCTGCTCGCTGGGGCCCATCAGCAGGGCATCCTGGCCAACGAAGTTCCCCAGGTCCTGGCGAAAGGCGAAATGCCGCTGGTCAGGACCAAAGACCACCACCGGCAGGGCACCGCCGAGGCCATGGTCGAGTTTGCCACCCGTGATCCAATGCGGTGCCAGGACAAAGAGCCCCGGACGTTCAAGCAAGCCCCGGGCCTGGAGTTCCGGACGCAGGGACGTCCACTCCAGGGCCTCCAGGGTCGGGTCCTTGGCCAGGAGCGTGGGGAACCAGACCCGTCCCAGACCGGTGGCGGCATGGCCCACGGCGATGAACACCAGACCGACCAGGGCCGCCCCCGAAGCCAGGGCCCAGCGCCGGGGCCAGGTGGCCCGGCGTGCCGCCGTCGCCAGCCAGGCCCCGAGCAGGGGATAGAGCATCAGCCAGCCGGGCATCTGCCAATGCGGCAGGCCTCGGCTCCCCCAGAGCGGCACCAGGGTGAAAATCGCCAGGGTGGGCAGGGCCAGGCAGAGCAAAAACCAGGAGCGCTCGACCCCAGGGCCCCGACGCAGGGCGCCCCAGGCGGCGATGACCAGGGGAACGAAGACCCAGGGCAGGATCCACCCCATCTGACCGGCGATGTTCGCCAGCACCTGGTCGAAGCGAATCCCCTGGGGCAGACCACGCCCCGACTGAAAGGCCAGGGAGACCCAGTCGTGCTGGGCATTCCACACCAGGGCCGGTGACACCACCAGGAGGGCGATGAGCGCCCCCACCCAGGGGGCGGGGTGGCGCAGCAGCCGACGCCGCGACGGCAGGCTGAGGAGATAGCCCAGCAGTCCCAGGGCGAACAAGGCGGCGTGGTACTTGGACAGGCCCGCCAGACCGAGCCAGAGACCGGCCAGGGGCCAGGTCCTCCAGGGGGAGGGGACGGAAAGGGTTGAGCCAGGCGGATGGGCGTGGTTGGCGGAATAAGCTTGATCGGCGGGATGGGCGCGATTGGCGCGATCGGGGGGGTTGGTAGGACGGGCTTGATCCGCGGGATGGACCAGATCAGTGGGATCGGCGGGACGGACATGACCCGCGGGATGGGCGGAATCGGCGAAATCGGTGGCCCCCGCGGCATTGGGTAACAGCCCCCTCGCCAGGGTCAGGGCGGCGGCCAGCAAGCAGAACTGCAAGGGCCCATCCGGCACCAGTCCCCCGCCCGAGAGGGTGTAGAAGGCGGACAGATTGAGGGCGATCACCGCCCACACCCCGGCCTGGGCCCCAAACAGGTGCCGTGTCAGGGCAAAGAGCAGCCAGGAAGAGCCGGCAAAGAGCAGCACGAAGGGCAGTCGCGCCGCCCGTCCCTCCCCCAGCCAGGGGGTCATGGCATGGATCAGCCAGTAATGTAGCGGGGGATGATCGAAATAGGACAGCGACAGGTCACGGGCGCTGGCCAGGGTATAGGTCTCGTCGACCCCCAGTCCCAGGGTCGCGGCGATCAGCAGGCGAAAGACCAGGAAGAAGCCGATCAGCGCCAGGACCAGCCGTTCCGGATGGGGAAAGTCACTGGATGATGGCAGGGATGCAGGGGGAGGCATGGTGATTGGACAACTCAGGAGGAGACGAGATGGGATAGGATGGATGTTATCAAGCTAGATGATATCAACCGCATGCATGAGGGTGCCCCGCCCTTCCCCATCGACGCCGAAAACGGAGATACCTCGTCTATAACCAGACGGTAAGAGCATGCTGACACCAGAACAGTTACAAACCCTGCTGGCGGATCTCGAGTCCGATCGCATCGAGCGCACGACATCGACCAAGGATACCGACAAGTTTGCTCAGGCCGTCTGTGCCTTTGCGAATGATCTGCCCAATCATGACCAACCCGGCTTTCTGGTCATTGGCGTCAACGATCAAGGGCGGCCATCCGGTCTCGAAGTCACCGATCAGCTCCTGCAAAACTTGGGCGCCCTGCGCTCGGATGGGAATATTCAGCCACTGCCGGCCCTGATCGTGGGTAAGGTTTCCTTGCCGGGCGGCGACGTCGCGGTGGTCCAAGTCCGGCCGTCCGATCTGCCACCCGTTCGTTACAAAGGCCAGGTCTGGATTCGGGTCGGGCCACGCAAGGCCATCGCCAGCGAACAGGAAGAACGTATCCTGATCGAGCGTCGCATTGCCCAGGCCCGCAGCTTCGATGCCCAGCCTTGCGTGGAAGCGGCCCTCAGCGACCTCAACGATGAACGATTCCTCCTCGGCTACCGCAAACGGGTCATCGCCGAGGACGTCATCGCCGCCAACGGGCGCACACTGGCGCAACAACTGGCCGGATTGCGGTTTTTCGACCTGCGGCGCAACTGTCCCACCCATGCGGGGGTGCTGCTGTTCGGTAACGCGCCGACCTTCTTCCTGCCGGGCGCCTATGTCCAGTTCCTGCGCCTGGCGGGAACCGAGCCGACCAGCGACGTGATCGACGAAAAGCGTCTCGCTGGTGACCTCATCACCGTCTTGCAGACCCTTGATCTGCTGATCGACGTCAACATTCGCCAGCGTCCGGTTTATGTGTCGAGCCTGCGCGAGGAAACTTTCGCCGATTACCCGAAAACGGCCGTCCGCGAACTGCTGCTCAATGCCATCATGCACCGCAACTACCAGTCAAATGCGCCGGTGCGCTTTTACTGGTATGCCGATCACATCGAAATCACCAACCCCGGTGGCCTGTACGGGGAGGCGATCGGTCACTTTCCCGAACGCAATGATTACCGCAACCCGGTCATTGCCGAGGCCATGCGCGCCCTTGGTTATGTCAACCGATATGGGCAGGGCGTGCTGCGTGCCCGCAAGGCACTGCTTGACAACGGCAACCCACCCGCCGACATCCGGCCGGAAAGCGACTGGTTCAGCGTGCGGATCGACGAACCGCAAGGCGGCGCTCACCCCGGGGGCACGCCTTGAGCCGCCGTAACCGCCCTTGTCGTCATCGCGCATCAGATTCGGTTTCCCCGACCCGCCCTATCCATGCCGAAAACTGACAAGCGGGATCCATACAACCCCCAGGCCAACAGGGCGAGGATGAACCAGGAGATAAGTATGTCGCTGAAAAAATGCCCCCCGGCGGCCAGGCGCGCCCAGGCCACCAGCAGACTGTAGCCAACCGCCAGACCCAGCCAATACCGCCGCCGGGGCCCCTGGGCCAGGACCAAGGCGACCACCACCCAGTAGGCAGAGCCGGCGGCATGACCGGAGCTGAAGGATTTTCCGCCCTGATCGCTGACCACGAAGGCCGGGGTGAAGACCTGGGTGCCGCCAAAGTCCTCGCAGTTCACCGGCCGGGCCCGGCCCCACTGCTCCTTGAGGAGACCGTTGACGATCAGTCCGGGACCCAGGGCCAGGACCAGGAGCAGATAGGCCAGGTCGCGCCCGCTCAGGGTGAATCGGCCGGGACGGGGGCTGGTATTGGGAACACGGCCCCCAACCTTGCGATTGACCCACCAGAGGCCGATCAGGGCCGGCACCCCCAGGATCAGCAACCAGTAGGTGGATTCATGCACCAGGCGCTCGAACCAGGTCCCCCGGGCGGTAAAGCCCACCCCTGGGGTGTAGAAGAGATTGGAGACGGCCAGATCTATCCCCGGGAACAGGACCAGCAGCAGGCTGATGCCGAGAAAGGCCAGCCAGAGCCAGCGGGGAGCGTACAAAAAGGGGCGTCCCAGCCATCGTGACCAACGGGGAGGTGACACGGCAGCAGCATCCTGCGAGGGATCGGCTTCAGAGGATTGGTTCAGGGACATAGCGCACGAGCCACCAACGATGAAGGGGGGCGGCACAGGGTTCCGGCCGCTCGGTTACGGCCTCCCGCAGGCCCTCGCGCAGACAGTCATAGAGGAGACGCTGCCGCTCGATCTGAAACCCCGGAATGCCGGGACGATAGGGATCGCGGCTCAGCAGCCAGAAGCCGCCGGCCCTGGCCACCGCCGCCGGATCGACCGTGGGCCGCAGGCGGCCGCGCAGATACTCCGAGGGACGAAACAGGCCCGGCCACTGGCTGATCTCCAGCCCCGGGGCATGGAAGCGCATCATCGCCACCAGTTGGTAGCGGTCGGCGAACAGGGGGCCGGGGAGGTCCTTCACCTCCTCGGCCAGGGCCGCAAAGCCATGGGTCTCGTAGAGGATGCGCTGCTGCTTGTCCGGCAGGGGCAAGAGGCCGGTGCGGGCATGGAAGACATAGACGCTGACCAGCAGCAGGTTGATTAGGGCCGCGATCAGCATGGCCTTGGCGACGCGCTGCATGACCAGGGCCAGCAGGGGGATGGCCGTCAGCAGATAGAGGATGGCCCAGTTCGGCTGGACGGGGCTGAAGGCCGCCACCAGGGCGAAGAAGCCCAGGGGGAAGAGGGTCCCGGCGACCAGCAGGGCCCGGGCGGGACGATCCTGAAGACCTAGGGGTACGGAATGATGCATGTGGCCGGATGAGACGGCATGAGCATCATGTGTGCCCAGGGAGGACGCAGGAAGAGCCTGGCTCCATAGCGATGCGTGACGATCCGGGCGCTGGTTGGAGACGGGGTGATCCAGACTTTGGACCTTGAGGTTGCTTCCCGCCACGGTGCCCGGAATGCCGGGAAGCACGTTGACCGCGGGGATGAAATCAGCCGGCGGAACTTCGACCGGGATGACCCTGGGAGAACGCCGGCGCCAGGACAGCCAGATCCCCGCCAGCAACGGCAGGAGCATGCAGCCCCAGAGGGCGGCCTGAATGCCCAGAAAACTCAGGACCGCCATCAGCCGCTCCCCCAGCCCGGCTCCCGCCAAGGGCGAGACGCGCGTGGGGAGGGCCATGATCGCCCCGGTGGCGGCATCGGCCACCCCGGCGCTGGTGGAAAAGCCGTGCCCGAACTGGAAGCGCAGGGCCAGCCAGTCGTTATGGGCATTCCAGACCAGGTTGGGGGCGAAGACCAGCAAGGCCGCCAGGGCCCCCAGGTAGGGCCAGGGGGTGCGCAGGGCCCGGGGGTCGGCCCAGAGGATGGCCCAGAGAAAGACTGGACCGATCAGGGCCATGCCATACTTGCCGAGCAGGCCCAGCCCGGTGGCGAGACCCGCCGTCACCCAGCGGCGGCGGTCACCGCGCAGGGCGGCCAGGGCCTCGTGCAGGGCCAGGGCCCAGGCCAGGGCCAGGGGGGTGTCCGGGGTGGCCAGGACACCGGAGATCAGCCCACCGAAAGTCGCGGCAGTCACCACCAGGGCCAGAAACTGCTGTTGCGGGGTCAAGCCGCAGGCGCGGTAGAAGCGGATCAGCACCCACAGGGTCAGGGTCGCGGCGAGCAGATTGCCCAACCGGCCCGCCAGGGCCGAGGCGGGGGCCAAGCAGGAGCCAATTGCCAGGAGGGCAACCCCCGGGGGGTGATCGAAATAGCCCCAGTCCAGGCGGCTCGCCCAATCGATGTAATAAGCCTCATCCTGGGTCACCGGCAGCAGCCAGGCCGCCCCCAGCCGCCAGAGGCTGATGAGGGCGAAGGCCAGCCACAGCCAGCGGATGGCGGGATCCGCGGCCCAGGGCGGCGGTCGGCTCGCGGGCGGAAGGTCGGGTGAAGAGCTGTTGGTTTTACCCATCGCGAAAGGTGCAGTGGCCGTGGGTCCGGCGGTCAGGCCCCAAGCCGGGTCCAGGGACCAGGGGAGGCCGGCTGTCCGGTATCAGGGGCATAGCTTACAATAGTCCCGCCCGCGGAGAGCCGCCGGCACTCGCCACAGGAATCCGCCGCCATGTCCGATCCGTCCCCGACCCGGGGCCCCTGCCCTCCCCCCGAGCTGGCCATCGTCATCCCGACCTTCAACGAGGCGGGCAACGTGGCGGAGATCGCCCGGCGCATCGGGGCCAGTCTGGAAGGGATCGCCTGGGAGATCATTTTCGTCGACGACGACTCCGCCGACGGCACGGCGGAGCGGGTGCGCGAACTCGCCCGCGCGGACAGCCGCATCCGCCTGCTTCGCCGGGTCGGCCGGCGCGGCCTCTCCTCCGCCTGCATCGAGGGCATGCTGGCGACCACCGCTCCCTTCCTGGCGGTCATCGACGCCGACCTCCAGCACGACGAGACCCTGCTGCCCCGGATGCTGGCATGTCTCCAGGCCGAGGACCTGGACATCGTCGTCGGTAGCCGCTACGTCAGCGGCGGCAGCGTCGGCGACTGGAACGAGCACCGCCAGGCCATGAGCCGCTTCGCCAGCCGTCTGGCCCAGCGCCTGATCCACGCCGACCTCGCCGATCCCATGAGCGGCTTCTTCATGCTGCGGGCCCCAGTGCTGGCGGCCTGCGTGGGCGACCTGAGCGGCGTTGGCTACAAGATCCTGCTCGACCTCTTCGCCTCCTCCCCGCGGCCGCTGAAATTCGCCGAGCTTCCTTACGGCTTCCGCCAGCGCGAGCACGGCGAGAGCAAGCTCGACAACGCCGTGCTCTGGGAGTACGCGCTGATGCTGCTGCAAAAGCTCATCGGCCCACGCATCCCGGTGCGCTTCATTGCCTTCTCGCTCATCGGCGGCTCCGGCGTGCTGGTGCATCTGGGGGTACTCTGGCTGCTCAACCGCCTGCTCGGCACCTCCTTCCTCATCGGCCAGGCCGTCGCCGCCCTGGTGGCCATGACCACCAACTTCTTCCTCAACAACGTGCTGACCTACCGCGACATGCGCCTGCGCGGCCGGCAACTGCTCTGGGGCTGGTTCTCCTTCGTCATCGCGTGCAGCATCGGCGCCATCGCCAACGTCGGCATCGCCACCTACCTGTTCGAGGGCGACACCGGCTGGGTCCTCTCCGCCCTGGCCGGCATCCTGGTGGGGGCCGTCTGGAACTACGCCGTCACCGCCGTCTACACCTGGCGCGGCAAGGCCGGGTGAGGGAGACCCCGGCGTGCAACAATTGACCATCCTGTTCCAAAGCTCCCCCATGACCGCCACTCGCTTGTTGACGGTTTCGACCAACTCGCCTGCCTATCGAGCACCACCGCTGCTCCCCGGATACCTAGCGCCCCATGAGTGACCCCTTCGCCACCTTCGATCTCCCGGAGCCTCTGCTGCGGGGCCTGGACAAACTGGGCTTCAGTGAACCGACGCCGGTCCAGCGGCAGGTCATCCCCCTGGCCAACGACGGCGCCGACCTGCTGGTGACCGCCGCCACGGGCTCGGGGAAGACCCTGGCCTTCCTCCTGCCCATGCTGCGGCGCTTTCTGGCCGCGCCAGCACCCCGGACGGGCATCCGCGCCCTGGTCCTGGTTCCGACCCGGGAACTGGCCTATCAGATCCAGGAGCACTTCCTCCAGGTCGCCAGCTTCACCCGCCTCACCGCCGGCGTCATCGTCGGTGGGGTGGCCGCCAGCCATCAGGTCAATACCCTGCGCCGCAACCCGGATATCCTCATCGCCACCCCGGGGCGGTTGCTCGACCACCTGGAGCGGGGCGCCACCGATCTGGGCGACCTGGAGTTCCTGATCCTGGACGAGGCCGACCGCATGCTCGACATGGGCTTCGCCCCGGACGTGATGCAGATCATCCAGACCTGCAACGAGGAGCGCCAATCCCTGCTCTTCTCCGCCACCCTGAGCCGCGGCGGGCTGCAATCCTTCATCGACGCCGCCCTGCGCGACCCCCAGCGGGTCCAGGTGGACCATCACCGAGCCGCCCACCCCGACATCCGTCACCAGCGCCTGCTGGCGGATGACCTGGACCACAAGCGGACCCTGCTGCTGGCCTATCTCACCCAGGGCGAGAGCGAAGCGGGCGACCAAATAACCGTTACCCCCCCCTCTCCCCAACTCTCCCCCGTCATAGAAGAGGGAGAAGAAGAAGCAGCGGATCGTGCCACCGCCGCCATCCTGGCCCATGCGGGGTCTGACGGCATACCAGACAAGATCCTCATCTTCAGCAATACCCGCGAACAGGCGACGGCCCTGGGCCATTTCCTGATCGGCAAGGGCCAGCGGGCCGCGATTCTTCACGGCGAACTGGAACAGCCCGAACGCGTCCGGGTATTGAACTTGCTCCGCGAGGGGCGGATTCGCATCCTGGTCGCCACCGACGTGGCCGCCCGCGGTCTGGACGTCCCCGGCATGGACCTGGTGATCAACTTCGAGGTCCCCCGCAGCGGCAGTGATTATCTCCATCGTACCGGCCGCACCGGGCGGGCCGGCGCCCCGGGCCTGGCCATCACCCTGGTCAGCCCGCCGGAATGGAACCGCATGGAGAGCATCGAGCGTTATCTCCAGCTCGACCTGCACCCCCTGAGCCTTCCCGGCCTGGCGGGTCATTACCAGGGGCCGACCCGCTCCCGTTCACCGCGAAAGAAGATCCACGGCCAGGCCCCCAAGCCCGCCACCACCCAGGCGCCCAAGGTCAAAGAACGTCACCGCGACCGGAAAAACATCGGCAAGCGCCGCCTGCCCTCCCGGCCCGCGGCTGAGGGGAGTACCGAGGCCGGCCTCACCCCACCCAAGCGTACGCCGGGCTGAGGGGCAGTGCCCGTCACCGGAACCTTTCAGTTCCAGTCACCGGTAGCCCTCCAGTCCCAAACTACGAAGCCCCATGTCCCTGCCCTACATCACCGACCTGCAAGTCCCCCGGCATGACGCCAGCATCCCGGCCCTCCAGGCCTTGTTCGCCTCGCTGTGCGCCAGCCTAGGGATCTCGGATGGCATACGTCGACAGGTCGAGCTGGCCCTGGAGGAGGGGATCGCCAACTTTTTCAAACACGCCATGCCGGCGGGGGTGGATGCGCCCGTCAAGCTGCGGATCGAATTCCAACCGGACGCCATCCGCCTGGTAGCCAGGGCCCCGGGCCGGCCCTTCGACTTCAGCCACCTGCCCCATTACCAGGCCCCCCATTCCCTGCAAGAGACCCCCCAGGGCCTGGGCACCTTCCTCATCGAACAGGTCATGGACAGCGTCAACTGGCGCTATGTCGCCAAGGAAGGACAGGAATTCGAGATGATCAAGCGGCTGCCGGCGGCGCTCGCCCCGGACCGCGACGACAGCCAACTCCAGCCCGAGCGAGTGGGCGTGCGCATCCAGGGCGCCATCAGCTACCGCCGCCTGCAAACCGCCGAGGAGGCCCTCGCCCTGGCCAGCGCCGCCTGGGACCTCTATGGTTATGGCTACAAGGAGGTCATCTACTACCCGGAACTGGTCCTGCAACAGGTCCGCTCCGGCCAGCTCCTGTCCTGGATCGCCCGCGACGAGGCGGGGCAGATCCTGGGCCATTACGCCATGCTGCGGCACCGCCCCGACGACCCCCTGGGGGAGATGGGCGCCGCCTTCGTCCTGCCGGAGGCGCGCCAGGCCGGGGTCTTCCGCCAGCTTTCCGACCGCCTCCACGCCGATGCGCGCCATAGTGGGGTGCGCGCCCTCTATTCCCTGTCGGTGACCAATCACATCGCCACCCAGAAGATCAGCCAGGAGGCTGGCCGCATCACCGTCGGCCTGCGCCTGGGGTCCACGCCGGCCATCTTTGTCGAGGGGGCCAGGCCGGGGGAGCGCATCACCACCACCCTGAATTACGATCAGCTCGCCACCCGGCCCAGCCGGATCATCTACCCGCCACCCCGCCATCGGGACCTGATCCTGCGCAGCTATGGCTGGCTGGGATTGAGCGTGACCACCCCGGACCCCGAAGCCCCGCTCCCCTCCAGCCCCGCGGAAGGCCCGGGCGATTACCTGCACTGCCACCGCGACCTGACCTGGAACCGGGCCCTGATCGACGCCGCCGGCGGGGAGGGGGTGCGCTATAAACTGGCCGCCTTTACCGAGTTCCTGACCGAACAAGGGATTGCCTGCATCCAGCTCGCCCTCGACCTCGAGGACCCCGGTACGCCGGCCCTCACCGCCGCGGCGGAGGACCTGGGATTCTTCTACTCCGGCATCTTCCCGGAGAGCGGCCCCGGCGGCCATGACATGCTGGAACTTCAGTTCCTCAACGGCATCTCGATCGATCTGGACCAGATACGGCTGTATCAGCCCTCTGGCCAGGCGATCATGGCGTATCTCAAAACCTTGCCGGGCGTTGAGCGTGTCCGGTCGGGTGGCGCTCTGGTTCGCGGTGGGGTTGGGGATTGGGGCGGTGCTGTGGTTGGGTAGGCGGTAGTGCGCTCGTAACTCCCCCCGCTCCCGGATGGGCAAGATGAAGTTGGGATCTTCCGGATGTAGCCGACTTTTTAGCCGCGTCGAGGAGGGTCGGGTGGCGTCTGGCGGGGGTGTCGCCAGCAGGGATGCTGGTGCCAAGCCTACAGGGACGTATTCACGGCGTCCCCCGCCAGACGCCACCCGACCCGGGGGCGCTGAACAGATAACGGTTGACCGTCAGCCACGCACCCGCCACAGCAGCAGGGCGCCCAGCAGGAACAGGAGCAGGATAGGCAACAGGGACAGGCGCGGATCGCCCGTAACCAGGGCGGCGACGCCTACCAGACCTGGCCCCAGGACGGCGGCGAACTTGCCCAGCATGTTGTAGAAACCGAAGAACTCCGCCTCACGCCCCGCGGGGACGAAGCCGGCGAAGAGGGCGCGGCTCAGGGCCTGGATGCCGCCCTGGACCAGACCGATGACCACCGCCATGAGATAAAACTCCTCGACCCGCGTCATGCCGGCGGCGAACAGGACCACCAGGGCATAGACGCCGATGGCCAGCAAGATGCCGCGCTTGGCCCCCCAGCGTTCCCCCAGCCAGCCAAAGGCCAGGGCCGAGGGGAAGCCGACGAACTGGGTGATGAGCAGGGCGACCATGAGACCGTCCGCCGCCAGCCCGATGGCGAGGCCGAAATCCACCGCCATGTGGACGATGGTGTCCACCCCGTCGATGTAACACCAGTAGGCCAGCAGGAAGAGGAAGGCATCGCGGCGCTGCCGGATCTCCCTCAGGGTCTGGCGCAGCTCCCGGAAGGCGGCGCGGGCGGCCACCCCCAGGGGCCGGTCGCCGCGGCCATCGGGCTCCCGCACCCAGAGGGCCAGGGGGACGGCGAAGAGGGTCCACCAGGCGGCAACGCCGATGAAGGCGGCCCGCACCGCCTCCCCCGCGTCGGCGAAGCCGAAGCGGGCGGGAAAGAGGGTCATGAGGACATTGAGGGCGAACAACAACCCGCCGCCCAGATAGCCCAGGGCATAGCCCAGGGCCGAGACCCGGTTATAGTCCCCCGGCCTGGCCACCACCACCAGCAGGGCGTCGTAAAAGATGTTGCTACCGGAAAAGCCCAGCAGACCGAGGAGATAGAGGCCCAGGGCCAGCCCCCAGTGACCCTGGGCGACCAGCCAGAGGGCACCGGTGGCCAGGACCCCCAGGGCGGTGAAGACCAGCAGGAAACCTTTCCGCGCCCCGAGCTGATCGGCCAGGGCCCCGAGCAGCGGGGCGGACAGCACGACCAGGGCGCTGCCGAGGGTGTTGGTCATCCCCAGCCAGAAGGTGCTCTCGGTGACCGGCAGACCGGCGGCCCAGAACTGCTTGAAGAAGACCGGGAAGAAACCGGCGATGACGACCGTGGCGAAGGCGGAGTTGGCCCAGTCGTAAGTGGCCCAGGCCAGGACCGTCCGGCGGGAGGCACTGACCGCGGGCCGGTTCCCATCGGACCGGGCGCGGTTCTCCCGCGTGGCGGCACCTTCCGGTTGCGCCCCGGTGCCGTTTCCGCCCTGGGTCGGGGTCCCGGTCAAGGCTCGGTCCCCGGGGTCTCGTTGGCGAGGATGCCGGCGGTCAGGCACAGCCGGACCAGTTCCGCCAGGGAGGCGGCGCGCATCTTGTCCATCACCCGGGCGCGATGTGCCTCCACCGTCTTGGTGCTGACCCCCAGGGCGGCGGCGATCTCCCGGTTGGAACGGCCATCGGTGACCATGACCATCACCTCGTGTTCCCGGGGTGTCAGTTCCGCCAGGCGGCGGGCGATCTCGGCGCGCTGCTGGCGATCGACTCGGCGCTGCTTGTCGGCCTCCAGGGCCTGGCGCAGACTGACGATCAGGGCCTCGTCGTCGAAGGGTTTCTCGATGAAGTCCAGGGCGCCGGAGCGCATCGCCTTCACCGCCATGCCCACATCGCCGTGGCCGGTGATGATCACCACCGGGATGCGGATCGCCTCCCGCGCCAGATAGGCCTGGAGTTCCAGGCCGCTCATGCCTGGCATGCGCACATCGAGCAGCAGACAGCCGGCCTGGCCGGGGTAATAGGCCCGCAGGAAGGCCTCGGCGGAGCCGAAGGTCTTGACCCGGAGCCCGGCGGACTCGATGAGCCACTCCAGGGAATGGCGCATGGCCTGATCATCGTCGACGACGAAGACGGTGGGTTCGCTGTGCATCGGCCTTCTCCCTAACTCCTTGAAGCAACTTGCTGATCGCTCCCGACGCCGTCTCAGGGAGCCGCCGGGACCGGTGCCAGGGGCAAGCGTACCTGAAAGCAGGTCCCGACGCCCACCTCGGAAGTGACGCGCAACTCGCCGCCATGGTTGTCGAGAATGGTCTGGCTGATCGGCAGCCCCATGCCCATCCCCGTGAGCTTGGTGGTGAAGAAGGCATCGAAGAGCCGCGCCATGGCCTCCGGTGGGATGCCGGGGCCGCTGTCCTCCACCAGGGCCAGGGCCCGGTCACCTTCGCGGCGGACGCGCAGGGCGAGCCGCCGCCGTTCGACCGGGACCTCCTCCAGGGCATCCAGGGCATTGCGCACCAGATTGAGCAGCACCTGTTCGATCTGCACCCGGTCGACCAGGACCGGAATCTCCTCCGCCGCCAGATCCAGCTCGATACTCAGTCCCAGTTTGGCGATCTCGAACTCAGCAAAGACGCTCACCTCCGTCAGCAGTTCGTTGAGATCCGACCACACCCGCACCGGCGCCTGTTTGCCGACCAGGGCCCGCAGGCGCTTGATGATCTCCCCCGCCCGCTGGGCCTGACTGCGAATCCGGTCCATGGCCTGGGCCAGGTCCTCCGGATCGGCATCTCCCCGACGCAGGCGGCGCTCGCAACCGCTGGCATAGTTGGCAATGGCCGCCAGGGGCTGATTGAGCTCGTGGGCCATGCCCGTGGCCATCTCGCCCATGGTGCTGAGCCGGCAGACATGGACCAGCTCCGCCTGATGCCGACGGAGTTCCTGCTCGGCACGCCGCACGGCGGTGATATCCCGGGCATAGATGTTGACGTAACCCAGTTCGCTCACCGGGAAGAAGAGGCTAGAGTAGATCCGCTCCCCCTCGGGGAACTCGGCCTCCCGTTGATGGCCTGCGGATAGGGCCTCCCGGGCAAGGGCCAGCCAGGGTTTGGGTAGGGCGCTCATCCGCTCCCCCAGCGGGGGCTTCGCCAGGGCGCTTGTCCCCTCCCCCGCCCAAGTCTTGAGCAAGGGCTCGCTGGCGCGGTTGTTATACAGCAGGCGCCCGCCGGGGCTGACGCGCAGCATGGGGATGGGGCTCTCGCTGGCAAAGCCGGCGAGACTTCGGATCTCCTGGTCCCGTGCCTTGCGCTGGGTGATGTCGTGCAGGTACAGGGTATGAAAGAGCTCGTCGCCCAGTTCCAGGGGGACGACGGAGACCTCCAGGGGCATCAGTCGGCCATCGGCGCGCCGCGCCAGCAGCTCGCTGCGGGTCTGGGGCTGGCGCCCCTGGCGTTGGGCCCGACGCCCCTCCCGCAACAGGGCGTAGAAGTTGGCGCGGGCGGAACCCGCCAGCAGGAGGCGGCTGAAACTTTGTCCCAGGATCTGCCCCCGTCCATAGCCGAAGGTCCGTTCCGCGGTGGGATTGAGCTCCCGCACCCGGCCGTGGCGGTCCAGGGTGACGATGGAATCGAGTGCGGCCTCCATGACCGCCGCCTTGAGGGCCTCGCTCTCGCGCATCTCGATCTCATGGCGACGGCTGGTCTCTTCCCGCGCCCGCAGGACCAACTGGGTGAACTGCTGGACCCAGTCCTCCAGCAGGATCAACTGATTGGCGCCCTGACTGAACCCAGGGTCCTCGATCTCCAGGGCGCGGCGGGCGAAGCCCGACAGGCGCCGCATCACCTTGTTGAGTCGCGCCGAAACCAGGTAGATGACCAGGGTGAAGGTGGTGATGAAGACCAGGGCGGCGATGCCCCGCTGCCGCCGCTCGAAGATGCTGACATGACGGGACATGCGCTCCACGTCGACGTAGGACACCAGGGTGGTGAAGAGCAGGTTCAGGTCCGAGCCCTCGTAGCCCGGCAGGGATTGGGAGGTGACCTGATAATCCTCCCGCCACCGGGACAGGGGACTGCCGAGGGTCAGCCAGGAGGGGTCCATGCTGACCAGGATCCGCTGATCGTCGGCGTTCACCAGGGCGATGGCGCTGTCCCCGGCCAGCAGGCCCCTTTGGGAGGCGAGCAGAAAACGCTCGTCCAGGGGAACGAGGACCACCAGGCTGCCCAGGGGCTCCCCCTGGCGATCCTCGATGGGGCTGGTCACCACCAGATAGGGCTGATTGTCGAGGCTGGTCAGCACCGTCCGGGCCTCGTCGTCATCACGCAACGGCGGGTCCACGCCGGGGGCGAGATCGGCCGGCAAGGGCCGGTCTTCAAGGGAATAGTGTTCCCGAACCTCCCCGGCCCGATCGACCAGCAGCACATGGGCGGGGGGCACAAGACCCTCACGCTCCAGATAATCGGGCAGCCAGCCCGGTCGCGTGCCCACGCGGTGGCGCGGCGTGAAGGCCTCGCCAGCCCGCCAGGTCCGGGACTCCAGGTACTCGGCGAGACGCCGGTAATGGGCGACCAGCCGGGTGGTCGCCGTGTACTGGGACAGGTACTGATCGAAGCGGATCAGGCTCTCCCGGGCGCGCTGGTCCAGCCGGGTGGCGAGTTCCTGACCGAAGATGCGCGCCAGTTGCTGACTCTGGATCTGTTCCAGGACCCCCCAGACGAGCAGACCAGCCGCCAGGCCCACCAGGATGGCGATGAGCGGCATGGGCACGCCGCGCAGTAGGCGAAAGAGGATGGGTTTGAGATCAATGCGAATCACGGCCTGGTCCTGAAGAGTGATCCCCAGGCCGCCCGAGCGGCCGGAAACCGGTCAGAGGCGGCCGAAGGTCCAACGCGGCGTCCCCGCTATCGGTCGGACCCGCGCCAGACCAGATCGGGAATGATGCCCCTCATATTACGCCAAGGCGTCGGGGCTTCGGGGCATGAGGCCCCGCCCCAACAGGCTTGCCCCCAAGCCTGCTGCTAACCTTCTCGTGCTTCGGGGCATGACGCCCTGCCCCGATCCTGGGACAATGCCGGGGACGCCTCCCGTCCGTCACGGCATTCTTACCCATGAGTAACCCTTCAGCCCCCTCTCCCCAACCCTCCCCCACCAGGGGGGAGGGAGTAAGAGATGCAGCGGTTGATGTTGTAGAAGCTGCATGATGTACGTGAGGGGTCTGAACGGTTACTCCTTTTGTACTGGCTGTTTTGATTTGGAGCCGCCTTGTGGCCGATGCTGACGATCTCGCCCCCGCCCGCCCCCCGGGGTTACTGCGGCGCCTGTCGGCGTTGCTCTACGATGTAATCCTGCTGTTCGGCATGCTGCTGCTCGCGGCGACCCTGTTGATCGTCCCGGCCTCCGCCCTGAGCGGGCATGAGATTTGGATCGAGGGATGGCCCAGGCACCTCTTCCAGCTTTACCTGATCCTGGTCGGCTATGGGTTTTTCGCCTATTTCTGGCGTTACGGCGGCCAGACCCTGGGCATGCGCTCCTGGCGCTTCCGGCTGGTCCGCACCGACGGTCAGCCCCTGACCTCCGCGGACGTCCGCCGCCGGCTCCTCTGGTCCACCCTGATCCCGGCCCCCCTGGGGCTCTTCTGGGTCCCTTTCGACCCGGAGCGCCTCGCCCCCCATGATCGCCTCTCCGGTACCCAGCCCCGGCTTCTACCATCCAAAGTCCGGGGATGATCATCCGCTTGCACCGTGGCGGATCATAAAGTCACGGGATGACTATCCGCTGGTGCCGTGGTGGGTCGTCAGATGGGGAAGATGGTTAGAGATGACCAATTTGGAAGGGTGGCCCTCGACCCCATGAAGACCTGAACCCGGACTTCCTGGGGCCACCCTTGCCGAATCTACCCCGGCGCCACCCCCTTACTGGCAGGTAGAAATTCCAGGGCATTGGCATCCGGGTCCCGACAGAAGAGGGCCGTGCGGCCGGAACGGCTGCGGGTATAGGGGATGCCGGCGGCTTCCAAGCGACTGGCGAGGACCTCCAGGTCGGCGACATGCAGGGCCAGGTGGCGGTCTCGCCCCCCGTGGGCGGGGCGACCGCTGAGGGGATCGGGATTGGGCAGTTCCAGCAGGTGAATCTGCTGCGCGCCGACCCGTAGCCAGGCGCCGGGAAAGCCCAGATCCGGTCGCTCGGCCATGACCTCCAGCCCTAGCAGGTCACGATAGAAGCCCAGGGCACGGGCGGTGTCCGTGACCAGCAGGCTGGCGTGGTGAATACCCAGGATGTCTGACATAGGCTGATATACTAATGCAATTCCAGCCTGGCCTGGGCAGACAAACGGCCAGGGGAGGTGTGCCACACCCTCGAAGATGTAAGCTTTGCCGTGAATTTCACGCCAACTGTCATGAGGGGCGCGCCATACCCCTGATCATGTAATTATTTGCCGTGACTTTCGCGCTAACCGGCGGCCTAACCCCACAGAGACCCTCCGTTCCGCATGAATCCCGATCTGGCCCGGCTCCAACCCTACCCCTTCGAAAAGCTTGCCGCCCTCAAGGCAGGCCTGGAGCCGCCCGCGGGCCTGGGGCCCATCGCCCTCTCCATCGGGGAGCCCAAGCACCCGGCACCGGACTTCATCACCGAGACCCTGATCGCTCACCTGCACCTGCTGTCAAGCTACCCCACCACCCGGGGTCTTCCAGCCCTGCGCCAGGCGATCGCCGACTGGCTCACCCGGCGCTTCCAGCTCCCCGCCGGTGGCCTGGACCCGGAGCGGCAGATCCTCCCCCTCAATGGCACCCGCGAGGGCCTCTTCGCCCTGCCCCAGGCCCTGGTGGACCGGTCGCGGCAACCCCTGGTGCTGATGCCCAACCCCTTCTATCAGATCTACGAGGGGACGGCCCTGCTGGCTGGGGCCGAGCCGGTCTACCTGCCCTGTCTCGCCGAGCAGGGCTACCTCCCGGATTTCAGCACCGTGACGGCCGACACCTGGCGCCGCTGCCAGTTGCTCTTCCTCTGTTCCCCGGGCAACCCCAGCGGCGCGGTGATCCCCCAAGAGATTCTGCAACGGCTGATCGAACTGGCCCAAGAGTTCGATTTCGTCATCGCCGCCGACGAGTGCTACGCCGAGCTCTACGACGACGAGTCCCGGCCCCCGGTGGGTCTGCTTCAGGCCGCCGCCGCGCTGGGTCACACCGATTTTCGCCGTTGCCTGGTCTTCCATAGCCTGTCCAAGCGCTCCAATGTCCCCGGGTTGCGCTCCGGGTTCGTCGCCGGCGATGCGGAACTGATCGAGCGCTTTTTCCAGTACCGCACCTATCACGGCTGCGCCATGCCGGTCCAGCATCAGCACGCCAGCCTCGTCGCCTGGCGGGACGAGGCCCATGTGGTGGCCAACCGCGCCCTGTATCGAGCCAAGTTCGACGCCGTGCTGCCGATCCTGGGAGGGGTCCTGGAGGTCAGCCGGCCCGAGGGCGGCTTCTATCTCTGGCCACGAACGCCCATAGCGGACCCCGACTTTGCCCGGGGCCTCTTCGCCGCCACCAATGTCACCGTCCTGCCGGGTTCCTATCTGTCCCGGGGGGTGGACGGTGTCGATCCCGGCGCGGGCCGTGTCCGTCTGGCCCTGGTGGCGCCCCTGGAGGAGTGCGTCGAGGCCTCCTGGCGCATTCGCCGTTACCTCGAAGGCTTGTGACCTGGCCCCGCCTCGCATGACCAGTCTTGCTACCCGACTCTCTACCAACCCGTCCGGACCCAGCAGAAAACCGCAAACCGCGGGCAACGTTTCTAACCTTTACTTCCTCGACTTCTGGAGTAGCCCATGAGCGACAACCGCCCCATCATCGAGGCAGCCTTTGAGCGCCGCGCCGAGATCACCCCCCGCAGCGTCGAAACCCTGGTCCGCGATGCCGTCCTCGACACCATCGAGCGCCTCGACCGCGGTGAGATCCGGGTGGCGGAGAAGCGCGACGGCGCCTGGGTGGTGAACGACTGGATCAAGAAGGCGGTGCTGTTGTCCTTCCGCATCGAGGACAACAGCTTTATGAAAGGCGGCTTCACCAACTACTACGACAAGGTCCCCTCCAAGTATCAGGACTACAACAGCCGCGACTTCCGCGACGGCGGGGTGCGGGTGGTGCCGCCCGCCACGGCCCGGCGTGGGGCCTACATCGCCCCCGGCTGCGTCCTCATGCCCTCCTATGTCAACATCGGCGCCTACGTAGACTCCGGCACCATGGTCGACACCTGGGCCACCGTCGGCTCCTGCGCCCAGATCGGCAAGAACGTCCATCTGTCCGGCGGCGTCGGCATCGGCGGCGTCCTGGAGCCGGTCCAGGCCGCGCCCACCATCATCGAGGACCATTGCTTCATCGGCGCCCGCTCCGAGATCGTCGAGGGGGTCATCGTCGAGGAGGGCGCGGTCATCTCCATGGGCGTCTACATCGGCGCCAGCACCAAGATCTATCACCGCGAGACCGGGGAGGTCCTCTATGGCCGGGTCCCCGCCGGGGCCGTGGTCGTCCCCGGCAACCTGCCGGCCAAGGACGGCAGCCACAGCCTCTATTGCGCCGTCATCATCAAGCAGGTGGACGAGCGCACCCGCGGCAAGATCGGCATCAACGAACTGTTGCGGGATATCTGAGGCGGACTTACTGACCGTCCACCCTCGGTTACCGACGCCATGATTCGCCTCTACGGCATTCCCAACTGCGACACCATGAAGAAGGCCCGTCGCTGGCTCGACGAGCGCGGCATCGCCTATAGCTTCCACGACTACAAAAAACAGGGCCTGGACGAGGCCCTGCTGCGCGGCTGGGTCGCCGAACTGGGCTGGGAGCCACTGGTCAACCGCCAGGGCACCACCTGGCGCAAGCTGCCGGCGGAGGTGCGGGAGGGGTTGGACGCAGAGGGGGCGATTGCCGTCATGCTGGCCCATCCCAGCCTCATCCGCCGGCCCCTGCTCGATACCGGTGAGGCCCGCCATCTGGGTTTCTCCGAGGCCGCCTACACCGAGATCTTCCCCTCATGACACCGACCCTGGACCTGGCCGCCGAGCTAATCCGCCGCCCCTCCGTCACCCCCGAGGACGGCGGCTGCCAGGACCTCCTTGCCGCGCGCCTGGCGGCGATTGGATTTCGCATCGAGCATCTGCCCTTCGGCGAGGTCCGCAATCTTTGGGCTCGACGCGGGGTGGACCGGCCCCTCTTCTGTTTCGCCGGCCACACCGACGTGGTGCCCCCCGGTCCCCGGAACCACTGGGACGCAGACCCCTTCACGCCGGTGGTGCGTGACGGCAAGCTTTACGGCCGCGGCGCCTGCGACATGAAGGGAGAGATCGCGGCCATGGTCACCGCGGTGGAGGCCTTCGTCCACGACCACCCCGATCACCCGGGCTCCATCGCCTTCCTCATCACCAGCGACGAGGAGGGGCCCTCGGTGGACGGCACGGTGCGGGTGGTGGAGACCCTGGAGGCCCGGGGGGAGAAGATGGACTGGTGCCTGGTGGGCGAGCCCTCCAGCCAGGAGCGCCTGGGCGACACCCTCAAGAACGGCCGCCGCGGCAGCCTGAACGGCTTCCTGACCGTCAAGGGCCGGCAGGGCCACGTCGCCTATCCCCATCGCGCCGTCAATCCCCTCCATGTCCTCGCCCCCTCCCTGGTGGAACTGGTGGATGAGGAGTGGGACCAGGGCAACGCCTTCTTTCCGCCCACCACCTTTCAGATCTCCAATCTCAATACCGGCACCGGCGCCGAGAACGTCATCCCCGGCACCCTCACGGCCCAATTCAATTTCCGATTCTCCACCGAGGTCACGGCCGAGGACCTCCAACGCCGGGTGGCCACCATCCTCGACCGGGGCGGTTTCGACTACGACCTGACCTGGCGCCTGTCCGGCCAACCCTTCCTCACCCCCGCCGGGGCCTTGGTCGAGGCCGCCTCCCGGGCCGTGGGGGAGGTCATGGGCTACCGGCCGGAACTCTCCACCGGCGGCGGCACCTCCGACGGCCGCTTCATCGCCCCCACTGGGGCCCAGGTGCTGGAATTGGGCGCCATCAACGCCAGCATCCACCAGGTCAACGAGCATGTGGGTGTCGAGGAACTTGAGCAGCTCTCGACCATCTACCGCCGCATCCTGGAACAGCTTCTGGCATGAAGCGGCCGACTTCTGTCCCGACAGCCGCCAAGCAGGCAGCAGACCCCCGCCCCTATGCCGACCTGAGTCCGGACCGCATCCTTGACGCGGTGGAATCCATCGGCCTGGTCACCGACGGCCGGTTGCTGGCCCTCAACAGCTACGAAAATCGCGTCTATCAGGTCGGCATCGAGGAGGGCCAGCCCCTCATCGCCAAGTTCTACCGGCCGGGGCGCTGGAGCGATGCCGCCATCCTGGAGGAGCATGCCTTCACCCTGGCACTCGCCGAGCGGGAGATCCCGGCGGTGCCGCCCCTGGTCATCGGCGGCCAGACCCTGCACCACCACGGCGGCTACCGCTTCTCCCTCAGCCCACGGCGGGGCGGGCGGTCCCCGGAACTGGGCCATGCGGAGGTCTTGACCTGGCTGGGACGCTTTCTGGGGCGCATCCATGCCCTGGGCGAGACGCTACCCTTCCGTCACCGCCCTAGCCTCGATATCGCCAGCTTTGGCGAGGAACCCCGTGCCTTCCTCCTCGGACAGGGCTGGCTGCCCCAGGAGCTCAAGGCCGTCTACGCGGAAGTCTCCGCCCAGGCCCTGGACGAGGTCCGGCGCCTCTTCAACCTGGCTGGTCCGATCCGGCCCTTGCGCCTGCATGGCGATTGCCACGTTGGTAATCTGCTATGGACCGACGCCGGTCCCCACTTCGTCGACTTCGACGATAGCCGCATGGGCCCGGCGGTGCAGGACCTGTGGACGCTCCTCTCCGGCAACCGCGACGAGATGGCCGCCCAGCTTGACCTGCTCCTGGCCGGCTACCAGGACTTTCGCGATTTCGATTACCGGGAACTCCGCCTCATCGAGGCCCTGCGCACCTTGCGCCTGCTGCACTACAGCGCCTGGCTCGCCCGCCGCTGGGAGGACCCCGCCTTCCCCCTCGCCTTTCCCTGGTTCAACAGCCCGCGCTATTGGGAGGAGCGCATCCAGGAGCTGCGGGAGCAGATCGCCGCCATGCGTGAGGCGCTGCTTTAGCCTGGCCGGTTAGCCTCCTGTTTGGGGAGTCGACCGGGATTCAGGCAGACGACGGACACCGGGGCACGCAGCTGGGATAAGTGGCCCAAGATTTGCCGTCCCGCACCAGCAAGAAACTCGATGCTGAGGTTGAAGACGGATCACTACAGGAGATCTGCCATGACGACAAAGACTAAGGCCAAAAGCCGAATCCTGGAGGCTATGCACGAGACGGCAGCCGATCTGCATCGTCTGGGCTTCATCGACCAGCGCAAGATGCGCAAGTACGACGCCCTGTGCCTGGACCCGATTCCTGAGTACGACAGCGTGAAGATTCGGTCCCTGCGTGACCGCTACCAGATCAGCCAGACCGTACTGGCCGCACTGCTCAACACCAGCCCGTCCGCGGTACGCCAGTGGGAGCTGGGTGATAAGCACCCCAGTGGCCCTTCGCAGAAGCTGCTTAACCTGCTTGAACGCAAAGGTCTCGAAGCGTTGATCTGAATGGCGAAGCGCGACATCCATGTGTCGTGCCCTTGTCGTGCCTTGTCGGCCTGGCCATCACAGGTTGGCCACCGTCGCCTGCCCCTGATTGGCCACCACCACCGCCCGACGACATTCCCCACCACATTGACCGCCTCGGGTTTGAAGAACAATTAGGGCTTGAGCCGGTTCATTTCCATATCCAAGGTTGAAACCACCGGCTTTCAGCCGGTTAGCTTTCAGCTACGATCCTCTGGGCGGTTCGTGTTGAAGCCGCAGATCAGGTTGTGAAAATGGCTCAAGCCTCTCAGGTAACTCATCTTCTAGCGCCGGGCGCAATTTTGGGTGGACTTTCAGTCCTCTGCGCCCGGCGCAAACCCACCAGCTTTAGCTGGTGGTCGTTTAGTCTGCCGTCTTAGCAGTGGCAACTATTAAAACTCAAGGGGTTGGCGAACCGACTGGCCTCAAACTTACCTCGCCGGCGGTGAAGATCCTGTCCTCGCCGGCCACCTCCACCCTCAAGGCCCCCTCGGCGGTGATGCCGGCCTGGGTGCCGGTGATCAGCCGCTCCCCCTGGCGGATTTCCACCCGTTCACCTCGGTAGCGATCGTAGCGTTCCCATAGCGGCAGAAAGGGGGCCAGGCCCTCCCGGCCGTATCGTTCCAGGGTGGTGACCAGGGCCTCGGTCGCCCGGGCGGCGATGCGATTGCGGCCATAGCCCTGGGGACCGAGGATCTCGTCCAGGTCCACCCAGGGCTGGTCGATGCCCTGGGCCTGGGCGCCGCGCAGGCGGGTGTTGAGCCCCAGGCCGACGACCACCAGGCTCGGGCCCTGGGCCTCGGCGGCGACCTCGATCAGCAGGCCCCCCAGCTTGCGCCGCCGCCAGAGCAGGTCGTTGGGCCATTTGAGGCCAAGGCCCGCCACCCCGGCGGCCTCCAGGGCCTGGGCCAGGGCCGCGCCCACCGCCAGGCTGAGGCCACCCAGATGGCCGGGGCCCTGAGGAAAACGCCATAGCAGGGACAGATAAAGGTTGGCCCCGTAGGGCGAGACCCAGGTCCGGCCCCGGCGACCGCGGCCGGCGGACTGACGCTCCGCCAGGCAGAGGGTGCCGCTCGGGGCGCCGGCATGGCCGGCGGCAAGGAGATGGGCGTTGGTGGAGTCGATGTCGTCGAGGATCTCCAGCCGGGCGATATGGGACTGGGCCGGGTGACTCAGGGCACCGAGGAATTGGACCGGGTCGAGCAGTTCCAGGGGTTCGCTCAGGCGATAGCCGGTGCCGTGGCGGGACTCGATGGTCAGCCCCAGGCGCTCGCCGGCCTTGCGCGCCGCCTTCCACACCGCCGCCCGGCTGAGGCCCAATTGTTCCGCCAGGGCCGCGCCCGAGTGATAGTGGCCGTCCGCCAGATGACGCACCAGTTTGAGATAGGTCTCCATGCTGGCTTCAGTGCTGGCCACCCAGCCAGGCGGCGCGGCGGACCTGGGCCTGGGGTGGGGCGTCCGGTAGGAGCCAGAGCTCGCAGGTATCCAGGGGCGCTGGGGCCAGCCGGGCCCGGCGGACCTGGAGTTCGTCGCGGCGGAAGGCGTGGATCTCGATCTCGGCCCCCTCCCCCGCCGCCAGCAGCAGCTTGTCCAGGTTGTCGCGGCTGACGCGCAGGCCATCCAGGGCCACCAGGGTATCCCCCGGGGCCAGGCCAGCGGCCTGGGCGGGGCTGTCGGTGAAGACGGTGGCGATGACCGGCTCGGCGCCCTCCGGCTTAAGGCGGATGCCCAGGCTGGGCGTCGGTAGCGCCCGTGCCTCGGGCTGGGACGGAACCTGGGGCTGAACCTGGGATTGATTCTGAGACTGCTCCTGGGACTGCTCCTGGGATTGATCCTGGGACTGCTCCTGGTGTTGGGCCGGGGCTTGAATCTTGGCTGGGACCTGATTCCGGGTTTGGGACTGATCTCCCGACAGGGCCAGGCCACCGAAATCCTTGCCTGGACGCGCGGCCCGCAGCCGCAGGCCGATGCCCAGCTCCTCCAGCAGGGGCGCCAGATCCAGGTCCGCGGTGCAATCCAGGGCCTGGTGGAAGAAGTCGGTCAGGTCCAGCCCGGTCACCGCCATGGCCAGGGCCTCGAAGCCCCGCTCCTCCAGGCCGATGCCGGTGCGGCCATGACGTTCCCAGAGGGCGCGCATCACGTCATCCAGGGACTTGGCCCCACCGGTGTCCCGGCGGATGAGCAGATCGAGGGCCAGGGCCACCAGGGCGCCCTTGGCATAGTAACTGACCAGGGTATTGGGGCTGTTCTCGTCCGGCTGGTAGAACTTGGTCCAGGCGTCGAAGCTGGACTCCGCCAGGGTCTGGACCAGACGCCCCGGGGTGCGCAGGACGCGGGTGATGGCCTCCGCCAGCAGACCCAGATAGGCCGCCTCGTCGATGCAGCCACTGCGCGCCAGGGTCAGATCGTCATAGTAGGAGGTGATGCCCTCGAAGACCCACAGCAGCCGGGTGTGGACCTCGCGCTCCAGGCCCTGCTCCAGAAAGGCCCGGGGGCGGATGCGTTTGACGTGCCAGAGGTGGAAATACTCGTGGCTGCACAGCCCCAGAAACCGCTGATAGTCCGGGGTGGGTTGGCCCAGGCCCCGGGCTGGCAGTTCCCCCCGGGCACAGATCAGGCTGGTGGAGAAGCGGTGTTCGAGCCCGCCATAGCCATCGGCGGTGACCTGGGCGAGAAAGAGGTAGCGATCCAGGGGCAGCTCGCCAAAGAGGGCGGCCTGGGTGGCGCAGATCCGGCTCAGATCGGCCTGCAATCGGGCCTCGTCGGCACGGTGGCGCCCGGTCAGGGCCAGCCAGTGGGGGACGTTCAGCACGCGGAAGGGGATCAGGCTGAAGGAGCCCATCTCCACCGGGTGGTCGATGAGGTCCTCGTAGTCGTCGGCCTGATAGGCGCCAAAGGCGAAGGGTTCCGCCCCCAGGGGCCGCAGACTGGTGGCCAGACGCCAGTCTTCATAGGCGGGACCCTCGGGGGGCAGGATCTCCACCCGGCAGGGCAGCAGCTCCAGGCCCCGAACCGCCAGAAAGAGACAGGGCCCGTTGAAGTAGCCGCGCCGGTCATCCAGGTAGGCCCCGCGCACACTGCCGTCCCAGGCATGGACCTGCCAGTGGAGGCTAACCGGCAGGCCACGATGGGCCAGGGACCAGGTCTGCTTGTCGCGCTTTTCGACCGGCAGCTCCCCCTCCGGGTCGGAGGCGGTCAGGCGGATGACATGGCGGGCAAAGTTGCGGATCAGATAGCTGCCCGGAATCCAGGCCGGCAGGCTGAGGATCAGGTCACCCGCTGGCGGGGGGGCGATGCGCAGTTCGACGCCGAAGAGATGGGCCTCGGGTGAAAGGGGCTGAACGCGGTAGTCAAGGGTGGGGTTCATTTCGCAACGCAGCGATAGGGGTTTTTCGGTTCCAGAAGAAAGGGATGACGCCCGAGGTCAGAAGTCTCAGGCCCCGGGGGCGGGCGCTGGAGCCGTCGGCAGCAGGGGCAGGGCCCCGCCCGGCAGGTCCAGATGCACGTCCATCTGCGGGAAGGCAATGACGATCCCCCGGGCCCTGAAGGCCGCCAGGGTATCGTGCCGCAGGGCGGCCGCCGACTTGGTGCGGTTCGCCACCTTGATCCAGAACCGGGCCTTGAGCAGGATGGCGCTGTCGGCAAAATCGACGACCAGCACGTCGGGCTGCTGGACCTTGAGGACGTAGGGCGAGGCGCGCATGACCTCCAGCAGGGTCTGGATCGCCACCTGAGTATCGGTGTCGTAGGCGACCCCGACCTGAAATTCGTAACGCCGAATATCCCCGTTGAGGGTCCAGTTGCGGAATTCCTTGGAGACGATCTGACTATTGGGCAAGGCGATGAGGGCGTTGTCCTCGGTCTTGATGAAGGTGGCGCGGATATTGATTTTATGCACCTTGCCATAAACGGAACCGAATTCGATGGTATCGCCCGGTCGGACCTGTTTGCCCAGCAGGATGATGATGCCGGCGAAGAAGTTCTCCAGAATATCTTTTAAGGCAAAGCCAAAACCCACGCTGAGTCCGCCGACGATCCATTTGAGATTGTTCCAATCGATATTCAGCGAGGTCAGGGCGACCAGGACGAAGAGAATCCAGACGACATAGCGTATGACCAGATAGGTGGAATTGAGGGCCACCAGGTCGAGTTGCCGCGAATCGCTGATCACCGCCAGCATTTCATAGAACCAGTTGAGGATAAAGCGGAGGAAAACACCCGCCAGCAGGATACTGAAAAGGGTGCGCAGGCTGATCTCCACGGCATCCGAAGGGATCAGGTCCGCGTTAAAGAGCGGGGTGATGAACCAAATGGCGTTGAAGACACTGGCCCCCCAATGTGCGGCGCCCAGCAGAAGGCTAAACCAGAGGAGAGGGATCAGCAGGGTGGAGATGATACTGGCCGTGAAGGTCCGCCGGTCGCGGATGGCATGAGCGACACGCAGCAGGTTCTGGGTAATGACGGTGCCAGCATAAAAGAGACTGAGGGCCAGGCCACCGAAGACGGCGAGGGCTAGGGCGGGGTAGAGATAACCCAACCAGGCGGCGATGCCCACGGCCATCCAGATCAGGCCGGAGAGGTGAAACAGCGAATGGATGTCCACCCGGCGCTTTTTGTGGATGACGGAGTTACCGATGACCCAGAGGAGGTTGCCGAGGCCGAGCAAAACCAGGGACAGGAGGATGACGCGCTTGGGCGCCAGTAAATCCGTTATCAAATCCAGCAGGGCAATGGAAAAAATGGTCAGCAGAAAGGGGTTCAGTCCCGGGGTGTCTTCATCGTCAAACCGTGTTTTCCAGGCGTAGTCCATGATCGCCAGTCCCAGGAACATCATCGCCAGGGTATAAAAGATACTATCGTTGGTGCTGGGCATGGACAGATAGGCGTAGAGGCAATAGATGCCGAGCCAGACCGCCAGGTAAGGACGCCTGTACCTGGCCAGGGGAAAGTGGGTCCGCCACAGAATGACCAGCGTGACCAGGACGGCGATCAGAAAAACGGTAACGAACTGCCAGACCAGGGAGTGCCAAAGGTAGTCATCCGGCAGGATGACCCGCCATTGGGTCGGCAGCGCCAATAACCAACTGACAAAACTGCGGTTCAGCTCCAGGAATTGGAATCTCAAGCCACCCACGTCCTCCCCACCGCCAAAGAAATCGAATTGCTGAAAAAAGTACTGCTGATAATGCGCTAACAGTTCCTCCTCACCGCGCTTCAGGATCTGGTGAGACTGAGCGATGAATTCATCGCTTTGGCGGATGATGTCATCGATCTGTTCGACCCAACGTTCTTGCGTGATCAAGGCCGAGTCGAAATTATGGGAAATCCAGTTCCCCCGCCAGGACAGCTCCGGTTCGACCATCTCGATCGACTGGATCATGGTCAGATTGTTCTTTAACTGGGTATTTTCCAGATTGAACTTCTGGCGATAACCCCGAAGGCTGTCGCGGACCCGTTCAAAAGACTGACTCAGATCCTGGATCTGACGATAGTAGAAGGCGGAAAAATAGGGGACATCCTGAGGCTGACCATCGATCAGAAGCACTAATTCATTCAGACGAATCTGGGCGCGATGGAGTTTGGTGGCGAATTCATGGCGGCCATCGCGAATGAGACCATTGATAAGTTCGATCTTCGCCCGATCGCGCACCCCCTCCGCATCGCTGGAGATCACGTCGAAATAGTTATCGAGGATGGCCCGGGCATCATAATTTTCATCCACTTCGAGCCGGGGTAGCCGGTGCCGCCACCACAGGTCATCCCCCTCCAAGTCGGGCTTGACGCTGGTGGCGGCGGGGAGGTCCGAGTCATGATATTGGCGATAGATGGTCGAAAAGTTGCCATCCCGCATCAGGTTGCGCAACGCATTATTGATCCGGCGCAACAGCCAGTCCTGGTCCTTGGCCACCGGGAAGGCGCGGTAAGCGGTCGGGGTCAGAAAATCTTCCGTCTCCAGAATCTGCAAGTCCTCGGGATACTGATCCTGGAAGGCGGCGACAATCCCCGCCTCGTCCAGGAGGTAAGCGATCGTCCCGCTCCGCAGGGCCTGCACCATCTGCTCCGGTTCGGTGAAGGTCTGCACCCCGCCGATCAGGCCCGACTTAAACCAGCCGTCAATCAGTTCCTGATGGACACTCCCCTGCAGGGCGCCAAAGGCTTGCTTCTCAAACTCCGGCGACGGACCTGCCATCAGGGCCGCGCGCCGGCCCAGTACCCGGCGCTGGTATTCGTCGATCGGCCAGGAAAAATCCACGACCGCTTTTCGCGGGTTCGTGATCGTGATCGGGATGGCAAGGTCGAAGGTGCCGGCCGCGAGACCCGCCAGCAGGGTGCCGCGATCGGTCCGGACATATTCCAGGTGCAATTGCTCCCGGTGGGCGATCTCCTCCAGCAGTGCCGGGTAATAGCCGCGCGGGCGCCCGGACTCCGCATCACTCCAGATCAGGGGGGCGTGCTCATACCAACCGACGCGGACCGTGCGTGGCCCCCCGGACTCCCCAGTCAGCCACCAGTAACCCCCCAGGGTAACGAGAAGGGTGAGCAGCAGGAGGGTGAATCTGGAGAAAAGCTGGTGCATCCGCCTCGGCCCCGCTGGGGTTTCCGCCAAAACCGTCATTTTATGCCCTGCCTTCGCCCGGTCACCAGACAGGAGGCGCAACGGAGGGAAATCCTTTGGCCGCATTCGGGTCCGAGGGGTTAAAATCAAATTGAATCCTCACCCTGGTCACACCGCATGTCGTCTCCTTTCCGCTCTGGTTGGTTGATTCTGACCCTGCTGCTGCCGGGAGCCGCGGCCGCCACGCTCCCGACGGTCCCTGATGCGCCACCATCCCCATCTGACGCCAGTTCAACCGAGGCCACTCAGAAAACCGGGGCCGGTGACGAGGCTGATGCTGAGGCAAAGGCTAACGCCGGTGCCGTGGCTAAAGCCGAGGCCAAGGCCGAGGCTGAAGTAAAAGTCGAGGCTGGGGCCAAAGCCGAGGCCAAAGCTGACTCTGGGGCTGAGGCCAAGCCTAAGCCTGACCGGGCCAGCCTGGAGAAACTGGTCACTGCCGCCGCCGAACGGCACGGGGTCGAACTGGCCCTGGTCAAGGCCGTGGTGGCCGCCGAATCCGCCTATGATCCCCAGGCGGTGTCCCGTGCCGGTGCCCGGGGCCTGATGCAGGTCATGCCAGCTACCGCGGCGGACTATGGCGTCGCGGACCAGGAGCGCCTCTTCGACCCCGAGACCAACCTCGACACCGGCACCCGCCACCTCAAGCGCCTGCTGGCCAAGTACAAGAACGATTACGGCCGCGCCATCATGGCCTACAACGCCGGCGAGGGCGTGGTGGACCGCACGGGCAGCATGGTCACCTACGCCGAGACCCTCTCTTACACCGAGGCGGTGATCCGTCACTACCGGCGCCAGGGCGGCACCAAACCCACCGACGAGGCCCTGGCCAAGGTCCGGCAGTTGCGCAAACTCAAGGGCCAGCAGGCCAAGCAACTCCTGGCCAAGTACCTGGATCTCAACCTCCCCTCCCTGCGTGGCAGCTCGCGTACCATCCGCGTGGTTGCTCCGGGGCTGGACGAGAACAGCGCCAGGCGCCGGCCCATGATCGTCCTGGAGACGAAAAAGCCGGCCGAGACGGAAAAGCTCGACTGAGGGTTCGTGAAGCTAGCCTTATCCCGCCACCCGCTGCCCAGGAGGTGACCGCATGAACCCCCGTACCGCCCCCGCCCTCTGCCTGGTACCCGCCGCCTTGCTGTGGAGTACCACCCTCATGGCCGCCCCTGCCGACGAACACCGCAGCACCCTGGAGGACCAGACCGCCGTCGCCGTCACCATCTACAATGAGGACCTGGCCCTGGTGAAGGACCGCCGCCGCCTGGAGCTGCCCGCCGGCCGGCTGGACCTGGCCTTCCGCGACGTCAGTGCCCGGATCCAACCCGAGACGGCCCTGCTGCGCGGCCTGAGCGCCGGCGCCGGGTTGCGGGTCATCGAACAGAACTTCGACTTCGACCTGCTCACCCCCGCCAAGCTGCTGGAGAAGTACGTCGGCCGCCCGGTTGGCGTCATCAAGGTCCACCCCACCACCGGCGAGGAGACCGAGGAGGCGGCGGAGGTCCTGGCGGCCACCGAGGGCACGGTCCTGCGCATCGGCAACCGCATCGAAACCGGCGAGCCCGGCCGCATCGTCTTCCGCGAGCTGCCCCCCAATCTGCGCGACCGCCCCACCCTGGTCATGAAGCTGGACAACACCCTGGCCGGTCCCCAGGAGGTGGAGCTGTCCTACCTCACCGGCGGCCTGTCCTGGAAGGCCGACTACGTCGGCGAGCTGGCGGCGGACGACAGCCACCTGGACCTCACCGGCTGGGTCACCCTCAACAACACCAGCGGCACCGCCTATCGTGAAGCCCGGCTCCAGCTCGTCGCCGGCGACGTCAACCGGGTGCGGGAGCAGGTCCGGCCGGTCATGGCGATGAAGGAGATGCGGGTCATGGCCGCCCCCGCCCCGGACATGGCGGAGGAGTCCCTGTTCGAGTACCACCTCTACAGCCTGGCCCATCCCACCACCATCGCCGACAATCAGTCCAAGCAGGTCGCCCTGCTGACGGCCCAGGGGGTGCCCACCAGCAAGGAACTGCTCTTTCTGGGCCAGGATTACTACTACCGCGCCCAGCAGGGGGAGATCGGCGTCAAGCTCAAGGCCAGCGTCTTTCTGGAGTTCGACAACCGCGAGGAGGCCCGGCTGGGCCTGCCCCTGCCCAAGGGCGTGGTGCGCATCTATAAGCGGGATTCCCAGGACCAGGCCCAGTTCGTCGGCGAGGACCGTATCGACCATACGCCGAAGAACGAGCAGGTGCGCCTCAAGCTGGGCGAGGCCTTCGATGTCACCGCGGACAAGGTGCAGACCGACTTCGTCAAGCTTTCGGGCATGGGCCCCTGGCAGTACCAGTTCGAGACCGCCTACCGCTTCAAGCTACGCAACGCCAAGCCCGAGCCGGTCAAGGTCAAGGTCCGGGAGCCCATCCCCGGCGACTGGCAGATGCTGGAGTCCAGCCACCCCCACCAGAAGGTCGCCGCGAACCTGGCGGAATGGGAGCTCGAGATTCCAGCAGAGGGAGAGACAGAGCTCAGCTACCGGGTGCGGGTACGGTTCTGAGGCTCAATCCTCCGGCCGCAGGTGAGGGAAGAGGAGCACGTCGCGGATCGAGGCGGAATCGGTGAAGAGCATCACCAACCGGTCGATGCCGATGCCCTCCCCCGCCGTGGGCGGCATGCCGTGCTCCAGGGCGCGGACATAGTCGGCGTCGAAGTGCATGGCCTCCTCGTCCCCCGCGTCCTTTTCCGCCACCTGTTTGCGGAAGCGCTCCGCCTGATCCTCGGCGTCGTTGAGCTCGGAAAAGCCATTGGCCAGTTCCCGGCCGCCGACGTAGAACTCGAAGCGATCGGTGACGAAGGGGTCCCGGTCGTTGCACCGCGCCAGGGGTGAGACCTCGGTGGGGTACTGGGTGATGAAGGTCGGGTCCTTGAGCTGGTGCTCCGCCACCTGGTCAAAGATCTCCATCTGCACCTTGCCCAGGCCCCAGGTCGGCTTGATGGCCAGCCTCAGCCGGCCGGCCAGGGCACGGGCGGCCGTCAGGTCGGCCAGGTCCGCCGCGGTGATCCCCCGGTCCGCCCCATAGCGCAGGATGGCCTCCCGCACCGTCAGGCGGGCGAAGGGCTTGCCGAAGTCGTAGGTCTCACCCTGATAGCTGACCTGGGTGGAGCCGGTCACCGCCTCCGCCATGCCCCGCAGCAGGTCCTCGGTGAGGTCCATCAGGTCCTCGTAGTCGGCGTAGGCCTCGTAGAACTCCACCATGGTGAACTCGGGGTTATGGCGGGTGGAGAGCCCCTCGTTGCGGAAGTTGCGGTTGATCTCGTAAACCTTCTCGAAGCCGCCGACCACCAGGCGCTTGAGGTAGAGCTCCGGGGCGATGCGCAGGAAGAGCTGCATGTCCAGGGCGTGATGGTGGGTGATGAAGGGCCGCGCCGCCGCCCCGCCAGGGATGACCTGCATCATCGGCGTCTCCACCTCCAGGTAGCCGCGCCCGTCCAGGTAGTCGCGCAGATACTGGATGATGCGGGTGCGCGTGCGGAAGGTCTGGCGCGTGCACTCGTTCATGATCAGGTCCAGGTAGCGCTGGCGGTACTTGCTCTCCTGGTGGGTCAGGCCGTGGAACTTCTCCGGCAGGGGGCGCAGGGCCTTGGTCAGCAGGCGTAGGGACTCGACGCGCACCGACACCTCTCCGGTCTTGGTCTTGAACAGCACCCCTTCGGCGCCGAGGATGTCCCCCAGGTCCAGGTCGCGCTTGAACCAGGCGTACTCTTCCTCGCCCAATGTATCGCGCTGAATGAAGACCTGGATCTGACCGGACATATCCTGAAGGTGGCAGAAACTGGCCTTGCCCATGATGCGCCGGCTCATCAGCCGCCCGGCGACCTTGACCCGCAGGCCCAGGGCCTCCAGCTCCTCCGCCGATCGGTCACCGTACTCGGCCACCAGTTCCCCGCCCATGACATCGCGGCGGAAGTCGTTGGGGAAGGCGATGCCATTCTCACGCAAGGCGCGCAACTTCTCCCGGCGCTGGGCGATGAGCTTGTTTTCGTCGAGGGGTTGCTGGTCAGGGTTGTTCATGGATCTGGGTACTTACTACGGCGGCCGAGGTCGGCAACATTATGGCCCAGAAGCCCCTTGGGTACTAACCGCTGCTGACACTGCTGACCACATCTCAGGATCCCCACCTCGTCCTCAAACGCCCACTTCAGCCCTTCGTCCAGGGGTCCTCCTCCTGAGAACGGGTTGCAGCCGTCGTGGCACCTGGGGAACCCGTGGTGCTTGCGGGGCTGGCCGCAGGCTCTGCATTGCCGTCATCCAGTCCTTCCCCGTCATCCGGTCCTTCACTCGCCCCGCCAGTCTTGCGCCACCGGCCGTGGGCCGGTCGTTGGCCTTTCCGCCACAGGCCGCCGGTGCTGAAGCAACCCCAGCCCCAGCGCAACCAGTTGAGCAGGCTGTTGGCCAGCCACAGGGCCCAGGCGAGCATGAGCAGGCGGTAGACCCACAGGGGCACGGAGATCACCCCGGGCTGGGGCAAGGTCTCGGCACTACGATCCTGGTACCAGAGGAGCTGGGTGACACCAGTGGCGGCACCGGACCCGTTACCGGCGATCTGCATCTCCGGCTGGCCCAGCAGACCCTCGGCGATCGCCGCGGCCAGGGCGCCCAGGGCCTGGAAGCTCAGGAAGACCAGGCCGATCTGCACCAAATTGAAGGTCCAGTCGTTAAGACCCGGCCCCTTGGCGCCGCGCCAGGCGAGGACCAGCAGCCAGGCGACGACGAGCACAGCGCCGACCGCCGGGGCCTGGGTCAGGCCGAGCAGCAGCAGACCCCATTGCCAGGCGCCCGCGGGACTGAGGGGGAGACGCGCCAAGGCCAGGGCGGCCACCAGGATCAGGGGGATCAGGCTCCAGAAGAGCACCGCCGGGCCCAGGGTCGGACCCCGCGCCCACAGTACCCAGCGGTCCTGTCCCAGTTCGATCCGCGTGGTGGCATTGACGCTGGGCGTGCCCAGGCCCACCGCCGGGGCGGTGAGTCGGGTGCCGATCCCCTGTTCCTGGTTCCAGGTCAGCACCGCCTCCTGCGTCCCGGGGTGGACCGGCAGCAGGACCTGCCCCTCCTCCAGACGGATGGGCTGGGCGATGCCATCCAGGGTCACGGCTTGCAGCTCGGTGCCCGCCGGCAGGCTGACCGGCTGGCGACCCCCCCGGGAGGCGCGCAGGATCAGCCGCAGGCGGGCCTCGGTGGCCCGGTCACCCGGACGCAGGGTCAGCTCGCTGGCATCGACCGTCAGACTGGCGCCGGGGGCACCGGCGGGCCGGCTGATCGTGAGGTGCAGGGTCTCACCGGCCCAGGGGCGCCATTCGGGCTGCCACTGGCCTGCCGGACTCTGGTGGTGAACCGGGGCCAGGCCCCTGGTCGCCACATGCCAGATCGGGCTAGCGTCCAGGCGCCAGATCTCGGTCCAGTCCTGGGTCGCGGGGGCGGTCAGGGTCAACTCTTCCACGGGCGTGAGCTGGGATTCCCAGACCCGTTCGGTCTCCCCCGCCCGCAGGTGTGCGGTCAGCAGGCCGGCGCTGACCTTGAGCCCCGGCGTGAGGACCGCCTCCCCCGGCAGCAAGGGGATGGAGAGGGTGAGCGGCGCGTCGGGCGGCGTGAGGCGCCGCAGGCGCGACACGACTCGCCAGGAGAGATCCAGCACCAGGGTCCGCTCCAGTTCCAGGAAGGGCGGCAGGGTAGCCGGCTCCGCACCGGGGGGCGGCGGCACGCCATCGTCGGGGGCTTGCCCCTGCCCTGGCTGACCGGTCACGGCGGCTTCGCCAGCCCCCAGGCCGAGTCCGGCAACGTCAGATCGGCTGGCGTCCGACGCGCCTGAGGCCGAGGCATCCGAGGACGCGACGTCTGACGGCACGACATCTGAGGACTTGGCGTCTGAGGCGACAGCCTCTTCGGCCACGGCTTCTAAAGCCCCAATGTTTGAAGCTGCGGCGTCTGAGGTCACGGCCTTGCCTTGAGCCGCCCCGACCGCCTCCCGCGTGAGCAGGAGCTGGACCTCCGGGACACCGTTATCGCCGACGCCGGCGACGCGCCAGCCGGAACTGGTCACCGCCACCTGGCGGGGTCGCAGCGGCAGGGGCAGGCTGATCCGTTCGCGGGGGGGCAGCGCACCCACCAGGGTGAGGCGCTGACGGCCCGCCGCCACCAGGACCCAGGGATGGCCCTCGGCGCCGCGCAGCAAGGCGGGGGCCGGCGCGCCGTCGATCTCGACCCGGCTGGGCAGCCACTGCCCCGCCTGGGCCGGCAGGGGGATTCCTACCGGCGCGGCGGCATCCACGTCCAGCTCCAGCCGCAACTGGTCGGGCGTGGCGGTCAGGGTCAGGGTGGGGATCTCGGCACAATGGGGCTGGCAATCCGGCGGGGCTAGCAGCCGCGACTTGAGCTCATTGAGCAACTCGGGGCCAGGCAAAGCCTCCGCCCGCGTGTCAGTAGCGCAGAGGGTCAGAAGCGCCAGACCACCAGCGAACCATAAACTGGCTGAGGCTGATGCTGATGCGGCACCTGATGCGAAACCTGAAGCTGAGGCGGATGCTGAGGCTGAATCAGCTCCCGGGGTTGCTGATGTCTCAGTATCCTGGACCGACCCGCGGGCCTGACGCTTACCCGGTCCCCAACGCCATCCCGTGCGCGGTCCCTTGAACAGTCCCGGCCCCCCCAGGAGGACAAAGATCAGGCCCGCCACCAGCAGCAGCCGCAGCACCGCCAGGGCCAGATTTCCGGCCGGGGGGATCAAGACCAGCCGCAGTTCCTGGCCGGCCTGGACCGGGCCCTGCCAGTGGAGCTGGACCTGATTCCAGCGCCAGTCCGGGAGCCCGGGACCGGTCTGGGTCAGGGCATCCGGGTCCAGGCGCTTGAGGTCGGCGCCCGGCCCCGGAGCCTTACCGGCGCCTATGCCACCGAGTGAGTCGAGTCGCGAGGCCGCCTTGCCGCGTTCCGCCAGCGAGCGGGCCACGCCACGGTCCGGCGGGGTCGCCGGGGCCTGATCGCCGTAGGCCTCCGCCTCCAGCGGCATCATGCCCCCCTCCCCGGCCCACTCCGCCTTCTGCGCCTGGCCGGGAATCGGCTGCGCCAGGTAGGGATGTTCGAGCTGGGGATAGAGTCCCAGGCGCAACTGTTCGGCCAGGAAGGGGATGGCGATCAGGGCCAGGGTCAGGATGGCCCCCAGGCGGAAGGCCCCGACCCAGCGCGCCAGGCCGCTCCCTGTCGGCAGGACCTGGCCGAGGGCGATGGCAGCCAGCAGACTCAGCCAGACATAGCGGGGCGCTCCGCCCTCCTGCCAGGTCAGGATCAGGGCCATCAGGGCCAGGGCCGCGGCGCCCCAGCCGAAGAGCCGGCCCACGGCCAGGGTGATGACCAGGACGAGAAAGAAGTCCAGCAGGGTCCAGGCCGCCAGCCAGCTGCCCGGGGCCTGGTCCACGCCCAGGGCGCCAAGGAGACGCCAGCCGGGGGGCAGGTTGAGCTCGGCGCTGACCTGACTGAAGTCCCGGTCCCAGCCCGTGGCGGCGAGGCGGCTGGTCCGGTCCAGCCGGCTGTCGGCGCTCAGGTCGACCTGACCCCGGCGCACCTCGACCCCGACGGTGCCCCGGGCCTGGTCCAGGGTGATCGACTGGGGCTCGCCATCCAGGACCACCCGCCCCAGGTGCAGGGTGGGGCCCGCATCCAGCCGCCAGCCCGTGGTCAGGGTACCGGTGATGTGATCCCGGACACTGAGGCCCCGGCCGTCGAAATCGAGCCAGAGGCGGCGCTGGAGGCGCAGATGGTCTGGCTCCGGCTGGGGATCCCCGCGCCGGATGACGTCCAGGCGCAGCGTCACCCCCAGGGTCAGGCGAAAGGCGGGCAGGGCCTGCCAGTCCGCGGGCAGTTCCGTCTGGCGCGGATCGAGGGCGGGCGCGTCCCGAGGTTCGGTCAGGCGCACGGCGGTGTTGGCCTGGTAGACCCAGAGCTCCTCCGCAGGCCAGGGAGCGGGAAGGTCTGGGAAGGGAAAGACGCTGACCTCCGCAGGATAGCGGGCCTGAAGGGTCAGTTCCCACCGACCGGGCCGGGCCTGAAGCACCAGGCAGCCATCCGCCTCCAGGCGCGCCGGCAGGGGGCTGACGAGGGCCATGGGGATGACGTCCGGCGGCAGGGTCGCGGGCAGGACGATCTCCCGGGGACGACCGGCGACCTCGATCACCAGGCGGCTGGTCAGGCGAAGCGGGACGCCTTCCTCCAGACGCCGAAAGACCTGGACCAGCAAGTGATCCTCCGGTGCGGCGAGGGAGGGGGTTGTCGGGGCCGGGGCCTGGTCGGAAAGCCAGACCTGGCCCTGCTCGTTCAGGACCGGAAAGGCCAGGTCCCGACCCATGACCCGCAGGGCCAGCAGGGCGACCTGAGGCGGCAGGGTCAAGGCGGCGGGCAGGCGCTCCCAGCGGAAGCCCCCTTCCAGGCGGTAGCGACCGGCCGGTAGCCAGACCACCGGCAAATTGTCACGGCTCACGACGGGCAAAGGCTGGTCCTTGAAGCCCTCGCCCGGCACCGGGTGTTCCCCGGCGCTGACGACGGACAATGGCCGGTCCTTGTGGTCTTCGACCGACCGGGCACCACCCGCCAATTCCAGGCGTTGATCCTGAAATTGAGACGCCTGCCCCTCCCCACCCTGGATTCGTAGCTCCTGGGGCCAGGTCTCGCCATCGCCGGGCAGGGGAACTGGGATCGGCCGACTGGCGAAGACCGCGACCTCGAGGGTGAAACGCCCCCCGGAGCCGTCCAGATCCAGCTCCAGGCGGCTTGGCCAGGCGCAGGGACGGCCTCGGGGATCAGCCTCCAGGCGCGGACAGGTATGCGTGGGTTCGTCCCACAGGACCCAGTCCGTCCAGTCCGCCAGGGGCGGGGGTACCTGCGCGCGGGGCAGAGGGCTGGCCTGGCTCGCATCGGCGGGGAAAAGTCCGCCCAGCAGTAGCAGTAACAGTACCAGCAGGATCGACAGTTGCCGCGGCGGGGGCAGGGACAACGGCGGGGACAAGGTCAGGGACAGGGGCGGGAACAGGCGGGGTGGTGTGAAAGTCACGGCAAAGCCTTTCATCTTCGGGGGTGTGGCGCACCGCCTCATGACTGTTAGCGGGGTCCTCGGCCAGCAAAGCAGGAACGGGTAGACCAAAGGCAGGGACGGGCCGACCATGGGCGGTCTCCATCAGCGGGATGATGGCTTAAAGTGTAGTCGGGATCAGGGTCGCCGCCGCGATCACCGCCTGTCCCAGGGCCAGGCCACCGTCATTGGCGGGAACCTGGCGATGACTGAGCACCCGCATCCCCCGGTCGCGCAGATCCCGGACCAAGGCCTCGAACAGGGTCTTGTTCTGCATGACCCCGCCGGAGAGGGCCACCGTGTTTAGACCGCGGTCCTCCGCCAAACGGACAGCCAACGCGGCCGCGGCCCGCGCCAGACCCAGATGAAAACGGGCGGCGATGGCCCCCAGGGCCTGCTGCTGGATGACTTGGCCTGTAGCCCAGCGGTCCTGAACCCGGAGGACCTGGCCTCCACTTTCCCGACTAAGGGCTGACGAAACATGGGCCAGGTCTTCCAGCAGGCGGCGCCAGCAGGGGGTCGGGTCGAGCAGCCAGCGCCCCTTGGCCGCGATCAGACCGAAGGGGTAGGTCTCCCCGGCCGCCAGGGCTTGGGCGCCCGCGGTGACCGCCAGGGTCTCCAACTCGATGGCGGCCTGGCCCTCATAGGCGATGGCATCACGGCACAACCCCAGGGCGGCGGCGACGGCATCGAAGAGGCGGCCGGCGGAGCTGGTCAGGGGGGCATTGAGTCCCCGGGCCATCATGGTGTCCAGGGTCGCCAGGGGCTTTCTGGCCAGGTAGCGGGTCAGATCCAGGTGCGGAAAGTCGGCACGGACCTGCACCCAGCCCAGACAGGTGGCGAGCTGGGCGTAAAGGTTGCGCCAGGGTTCGCGGATGGCCCGCGCCCCGCCGGGCAGGGGCACGGGGCGCAACTGGCCCAGGCGCTCAAAGCCCCGGTAGTCGGCGACCAGGAACTCGCCCCCCCAGACGGTCCCGTCCCCGCCCCAGCCCAGGCCATCGAAGGCGATCCCCAGCACTGGCCCGGCGTCCAGGGGCCAGCCGGCATCCGCCAGGACGCTGGCGATGTGGGCGAAGTGATGCTGGACCCGGATGACCTCGATCCCCCGCTCCGCCGCCAGGGCCTCGCCCACCAGGGTCGAGCGGTAATCCGGATGCAGATCTAGGGCAAGGATTGCTGGCTGGTGGTGAAAGAGCGCCTGATAGAGTCCGAGGGTGCGCTCGAACTCGCGGGCGGTGCGGGCATCCTCCAGATCGCCCAGGTGCTGCGACAGGATCGCCTGGGCGGGGGCGGTTGCTGCGGGCGACTGCGCCGCCGCGAGCCCTGGGTCGGGGGCCGGTCGCAGCAGGCAAAAGGTATTCTTGAGCTCCCCACCCAGGGCCAGAAGGGGCGGCGCGGCCGCGAAGCCGGGCGGCAGATTGAGCGGCAGCGGCGCCAGGCCGCGGGCGCGGCGCAGGGGACGGACCTCGTCGTCCATCACCCGCAGCACCGAGTCGTCCACCCGGTTGAGGATCTCGCGGTCGTGCAACAGCAAGGCATCCGCTAGTCCAGCCAACCGCTGGCGGGCCTCGTCATTGGCGATGCACTGGGGCTCCTCGCTACGGTTGCCGCTGGTCATGATCAGGGGCCGGTCCCAGTCCTGCAACAGGAGCCGATGCAGGGGGCTGTAAGGCAGCATGAAGCCCAGGGTGGTCTGGCCTGGCGCGACATCCACGGCTAGCGGGAGGTTATCCGGACGCTTCTGATCGAGCAACATCACCGGGGCCGCGGGGCTTTGCAGGCCGGCGGCCTCGACCTCGCTGAGCCAGGCGTAACCCCGGATGACCTCCTGGTCCCGGGCCATGAGGGCGAAGGGCTTGCGATAGCGGCCCTTGCGCTGGCGCAGGGCGGCGACGGCCTGGGCGTTGGTGGCGTCACAGGCCAGGTGAAAGCCGCCGATCCCCTTGATGGCCAGGATCTGGCCCTGGGCCAGCAGCCGACTGGCGGCGGCGACCGCATCCACCACGTCGAGGCTGGCGGGGGTGATCGGCCGGCCCTGGGCATCCTCCAGCCAGGCCCGGGGTCCGCAGACCGGGCAGGCGATGGGCTGGGCGTGGAAGCGACGATCCGCCGGGTCCTCATACTCCCGGCGGCAGTCCGGGCAGAGGGGAAAGGCCGCCATGCTGGTATTGGCCCGGTCGTAAGGAATGGCGCGGACGATACTGAGGCGCGGGCCACAATGGGTGCAGTTGGCGAAGGGATAGCGATAACGCCGGTCCGCCGGGTCCGCGATCTCGGCGGCGCAGGCGGCGCAGGTGGCGGCATCCGCCACCACGCCGGTCTCGATCCGCCCGGACAGGCTGGGGAGGATGTGAAACGCCGCTTCGACCGAGACCGGGACCGAGACCGAGACCGAGACCGAAGTCAAGGTTGACGCCGGGGCCGCCAGCCCCTCCGGCCAGGGATGGCGCTCCAGGCTATCAATTCGCGCCAGGACCGGGCACTCGCTCACCAGGCGCTGGCAAAAGGCGTCCAGTGCCGCCTCGTCTCCCCGGACCTGGATGAGCACCCCCTCGCCATCGTTACGTACATCACCGCCGAGGCCCAGTTCCCGCGCCAGCCGCCAGACGGTGGGACGAAAGCCGACCCCCTGGACCAGTCCCCGGACCCGGATGCGCTCGGCGCGGGGGCCGCGGACGCTCATTGGTTGTCGTAGAAGGAATGCCGGGAGATTTTGGCTTCGTAAGTCACCCGCACCCGCTCCGACTGGTTGAGGTAAAAGAGCCAGGCGGTCAGGACAATGATCTGCTGGCCGTTGTAAATGAAGATCAGCAGATTCTCCTGGCTAAGGGAGATGTAGAAGGCATTCAGCATGCTCAACAGAATTTTCAGCAAAAACAGCCAGGAGGCAATCAGGCGGAACTGGTTGTACTTGGTGAGGAGAGTGAACAGCACCACGCCGGAAGTCAGAAGATCGATGAACAAGGTCAGCCTGATCGCCTGGCCATCGGGGGAAAGAATGGAGCCGGCCGGCCCCGTGGCGGGATAGAGGTCGGGAAATAAAAAGAACTTGTAGAGTACCGTGGTGACGAATACCAGGCCCAGATAGACGGCCAGGACCAGCAACCAGCCCCCGATGCCATATAACTGCTGCCGTTTCGCCTTCTCCTGGGAAATCACACGCCAATCGCCCATCGCTCACTCCTCTTTTTTTGCCCTTGCATTGTGCCGCGCGCCGAGGCCTGGCTGCCGACCCGCTGAACCCCGGCCAGGCGGGCAAGTATAATGCCCTCCGTTTTTGGCGCCGCTAACGGTTATGGGGGATGCAGTGCGGTTTTCGATGACTATAACATGCGCATCTCCAGCCCCTCCTTGGGGGTCAGGCTCCTTGGGTCAGGGTGGTTGGAGACCCTTCATGATCATCAGGCTGAGCCACATCCTTGCATCCCCTTGAACTTCTCGCCGCCCTGGTGGACTCGGCGGCCTGGCCCTGGCTGCGGGCGGGGCTGCATGGCGCCTTTTTCCTCGTCGCCTTTTACCTGCTCAAGCGGATGCATGACTTGCGCCAGGCGACGGAGCCCCGGCGTCAGGGGCCGCCACGCCGCGCCCTGCTCCTGCCGGCCCTGGGGTTGGGCCTGCTCTTCGCCCTCCTCCTCGGCTACCAGGCGAGCTGGCAACTGGCGGGGCTCTTCCGCCCCCCGTTCCTGGCCTTCATGCAGACCTATGACCGACGGCAGTTCAACCCCGCCCATGGCATCCAGCGCGGGCGCATCCTCGACCGGCGCGGCGAGGTCCTGGCCTACAGCGAGGAGGCGGAGGGCAAGGTCCGGCGCCGCTATCCCCATGGCCCCGCCTTCGCCCACACCATCGGCTATAGCCACCCCCGTTTCGGCGCCGCCGGGGTGGAGGCGGCGGCCAGCCAGCACCTCAACGGCGCCAACCCGGAGCGCCTGGAGTCCTGGGGGGAACTGGGCCGGCAACTGCTGACCCAGGGCAAGCGGCCCCGGGGCCAGGACCTGGTCCTGACCCTGGACCTGGAACTGCAACTGGCCGCCCTGCAAGGGCTGGGCAACCGCCGCGGCGCCGTGGTGCTGCTGCGGCCGGCGGACGGCGCCATTTTGGCCCTGGCGAGCACCCCGACGTTTGACCCCAGCGCGATCTCCGCCACCCTGTTCGCCGGCCGGCCGGCGGATTCCCCCCTCCTCAACCGCGCCACCCAGGGGTTGTATCCGCCGGGCTCCACCTTCAAGATCGCCCTGGCCGCGGAGGCCCTGGAACAGGGTTTCACCGGTACCCTCCACTGTCCGGCGGAGGGTTTCACCACCTCCCCCCGCTACCCCCTGATCCGCGACCATGACTATTACAGCGCCCGCCGCGCCGGCCGCGCCTGGGCCGGCCATGGCAACCTCGACCTGAGCACGGCCTTCAGCGAGTCCTCCAATGTCTTCTTCGCCCAGCTCGGGGTGCGGTACGGCCACGCGGCCTTTCGCGCCAATCTGGAACGACTGCTCTTCGGTCAGCCCGTTCGGCTCTACCCCGGCATGGATCGCACCGGGTCGATCAATACCAGCCGGGTGCCACGCATCGCCGACAAGGATCAGTATGGCCTGGCCCAGGCCGCCATCGGTCAGGGGGTGGTGACCGCCTCCCCGGCCCATCTGGCCTTGATCACGGCCGCCGTGGCCCGGCAGGGTGTCGCCATGCAGCCGCGCCTGATCGCCACCGAGCCACCCGCCACCCTGGGGCCCCTCATGTCGGAGGCCACCGCCAAACGCCTGAGCAAGATGATGCGCCGGGTAGTGACCGAGGGGACCGGCAAGACCATCAACAGCGACAAGCTGGCCATCGCCGGCAAGACCGGCACCGCGGAGAACGCCCAGGGGCCGTCCCATGGCTGGTTCGTCGGCTTCGCCCCGGCGGAGCGGCCGACCCTGGCGGTGGCGGTCCTGGTGGAACAGGGCGGCTATGGCGCCACCAGCGCCGCCCCCATCGCCCGTGACCTGCTGCTGCGGGCCCAGGAGCTGGGGTTACTGGAATGAAGGATTACTGGCATAGCGACGACTGCCCCTCGGCAGCGGTGTCTCCACCTGGGACCCGGTCCCGGGGCCCACAGCCTTCAGAACGCCTGGGGTCGCTGAGATGATAACCCACGCACCTTGGGAGGCCCGGCGGCCGGAGCGGGAACTGCTGCTGATCTGCTTCGGAGGCATCGGCCTGGGGGTCCTCCTGGTCCTGGCCTCCCTGCATGTGGCGGAAAAGCCCCTGGGCCTGACCCAGCTCCTGCCCTTTCTGGCCTATGGCCTGTGCCTGGTGGGACTGCACCTGGCCCTGGTCCTGGGCGGTTCCCGGGGCGATCAACTCTTGGTGGTGGCACTGGCCTTTCTGGTTGGCTTTGGTCTGCTGGCGCGGGCGCGCCTGGGGGCCTTCGCGGACGGCGATGTGGCGGGTCTGGGGGACCTGGCCAGCCTGGCGGACTATGCCTTCATCGGTGGGTTTGCCCTGCTCATCGCCTCTGCCCTGGGTCTCGGCGGCGGGCGATATCGCACCCTTGGCACCGGTCACTGGATCTGGGTCTGGGCCGGGGTCTCGATCCTGCTGGTCCTGGTTCTACTGGTCACCGGCCAGCGCTTCCGCGGCGCGGTCTTCGGGGCGGGTCTCCTCACCCCCACCGAACTGCTCAAGCTCAGCTTCGTCCTTTTCAGCGCCGCCTATATCGACCGTAAGGCCAAGGCCCTGAGCCTCTGGTCCTTTCACGGCCTGCTACCGCCCTGGCGGCCCCTGCTCCCCCTGGCCGGAGTCGGCGCGGTCCTGCTGATCATGCTGCTGATCCAGCGCGACCTGGGCATGGTGCTGTTGCTCGGCCTGACCCTACCCACCCTCCTGGTCCTGGGCACCGGCCGCTGGGGCTATGCCGGTTATGGCCTGGCCCTGGCCGGCCTTCTCGGCTGGCTGCTGCTGGAGGTCTTCGAGCACGGGGAGCGGCGCATCCAGGCCTGGCTTAGCCCCTTCCAGGACCCCACCGGCGCCAGTTGGCAGGTACTGCAAGGGCTCTCGGGCATGTACGCGGGCGGGCTCTGGGGCGATGGCTTCGGCTCCGGCAATCCCGAGTACACCCCCATCGCCGAATCGGACTTCATCTACGCCATCATTGGCGAGGAACTGGGCTTTGTCGGCACCGCCTTGGTGCTGGCCTTTTTTCTGATCCTCGTCCTGCGCGGGCTGCAGATCGCCGTGCGCGCCCGTTCCCCCTTCGGCCTGCTGCTAGCCACCGGGCTGACCATCATCCTGGCCGCCCAGGTGGTGCTCAATGTCGGTGGCGTAACCAGCTTTCTTCCCCTCACCGGCATCACCCTACCCTTTATCAGTCAGGGGGGTAGCAGTCTGGTGACGGCCTTTGCCCTCCTCGGTCTGTTGTTGGCCATATCCGACGGGGAGCCCCCACGAAAGACCGGCGGTAAGCGCGAGGCCGGGAGCCGGAAGAAAAGCCGGGACCCGGAATCAGCCCCGGGAGCCGAGGTTCCTGCCCGAGCCGGGAAAGCCCGAAATTCCAGGGCGATGCGCAACGAACCCCACTAGGTTAGGCCGCCTTCACGCATCACGCCTGCTCCAGGCTCGACAATGAAAGCACGGGCCAAACTTTAGGCGCCATCTTCCTTGAGAACGACCATCACGCCTCTCCGCTCCAGGTGACGATCGACGGCCATGGACAGGTTGAACAACATCCGCTCTCGACCGAGCGTTTCCCGGAGGGCGAGCATTGGACCATGCCGAGGGCCTCGGAATTGAGGCCCCCCAGCCAGAGCAGGACGCCACGCTGGCGCGGACGTTCCTCGCCCTCGGTAAGCATCTACAGCGTCTGGCCGCGGTGACTGATGCGGTAACGCTCAATGCCCGCCAAAGACCAGGGTCTGCAAGGGCAGCAACAAGGCCTGGATGCGCAGGATCAAAGCATGCACCAAGCCGACCGCATCGACGAGATGCAGTCCGAGGCTGCGCCAAAAGCCAGTTTCGGGGTCCTGGAGTGCCTCGTGATTGCTGGTGTAGAGGTTGGCGATGCAGTTGCCGCCCAAGGGCAGGTCGGCGAGCTGACCCGGGAAGAGCGGCTCCATGATCACCGTTATGGTTCCAGGGCGCCCCATCTGCTGGAGATCCACCAGGGTATCGGTCGATTTCACCTGGCCGGAGGCGACGACTGGCTGGACCCCGCTCACCACCATCGGGACGATCTGCCAGGGCTTGGCGATGCAAGTGACCTCACCGATCATGCCCGCCTTGATCACCTGGGCCTCGATCTGGCCGAAGCCCGCCATGAGGCTCGTGGTCGGGCGCTCCGGCACCAGGATGCCAGCCGGCCTGAGCATTGGGTTGACGATGTCGCCGGGGCGCAGCGCGAACTGCTGCAACATCCCGTCGGTGCCGGCCACCACCAGGGTCTTGCGCAGAGCGACCTCGGCCTCTTTGAGCGCCGCCTCGGCGCTGGCCTTCTCGGCCGGGAGCTCGAGCTCAATCTTCGTGACGATGACCTCGCGGCTAGCCAAGGCCGCGTCGAGGGCGCCCTGCTGGGCATCGACCTGCACCTGCACGCGCTCGACATCGCGCTCCGCGATCGAGCCCGGGCTGCGTTTCTGCACCTCCGCGCGCGCCGCCAGTTCGTCAATGGCCTGTTGCAGGCCCCCGCGCGCCTGGACCACCCTGCCCTCGGCCTCCTTGAGCTGGGACTGGGCCACCACCATGTCGGCCTCGATCTCGGCGATCTTGCGCTTGGCCGTTTCCACCGCCGCCTCCTGCTGGGTGCTGTCGAGCCGGAACAGGGGCTGCCCTTCGCTCACCTGTTGATTGATCTCAACAAAGGTCTCGGCGACCCGGCCGTTGGTCTCCGGCAGGATGGTAACGGTGCGGAACACCGAGGATGCGGACTTGGTCGAGGGGTGGAAGTAGAAGACCGTCGTGATCAGGCTCAGGGTCAGGATCAGGCACAGGGTGATCCCCCAGCGCAGCTCGTACCAGACGGTGAAGAGGTTGATCTCGATTCCGACCCGCTTGCCCTGCGCGAAACGGCGGTACAGAAAGTCCGGCAGGATGGTCAACATCGAGCAGAGGAACAGCTCCAACATGGCTTAGGCCCCCTGTTGCTGCGGCTGATCGGCGTTCGGTCGCGGCGACTTCCGAGCCAGCGGCGCCTCGGTCATGGACTGGGTTGCGGGAGCATCGGGCGCTAGCCCTACCGCAATCCGCTCGAGCGAACTGGCGATGGACGTCAGGGGGGTCGTGAAGTCCGGTAGCGGAATCAGGGCCAACAGCAGCCCGGCGATCCAGAACAGGTGGTTGTGGGTGAAGAGTGCGATCAGCGCCAGCACCGCGACGATCTCCATCTGCACCTTCTGGCCACGATGGGCCATGTGCTCCGGCAGGGCGTGGAGCTTGAAGTAGAAGACCCCGATGCCGATCACCGCGAGCACCACGAAGATGGCCGTGACCGTGAATAGAACGTCGGTCTCCCCCGGGGCCGTGACGAAGAAGGGCAAGGGGTTCGTTGCGGCCGGGTGTAGCGATTCCGCCATCTGCGAATCTCCTGGTTGATGATTATGCGATTGGGAGAACATAGTCTCTTGGTAAACGGGACCGTCCACAAGCTGAACTAACCCCCTGGCACGCCGCACCTGTTTGAGTTGTCTCTATCGCTGACCCTGCCACTCGACCTGTCTCCCACCCCAGAGGCCACGCCTCAGCGGTCTCCTGGCAGCGGAGGGGCCAAATGAGCGATCATGACCACCCTTCCCCCTTCTGATGAGACGGACTATGCACATCGCGACAGGTACGGGCCTGTTTTTACTCTTTGCGATCTTTGTCATCTTCCCCCTGGCGGACCGCTTCTGCGGCAGCGCCAGTTGCTGGTTGATGGTCTTCGTTGGCTCTCTGACGATCTTTCTTTTTATCTACGCCTATCTGTATGCCATACCGGCCTGATGCCGATCACTTTACAGATCGCATTTCGGTTTAAGGCGGCGATGGGGAGGGTCGGGAAACTGAAAATTGAGGTCCGATGGCTAATAAGGTCGTCGCCAGCTCAATCCACGGCCGGTTGCCAGCCCTGGCCGGGATCATAGGCCTCGATGGCCGCGGCCTGGGCGGCCGTGTCCTCCCCGAGATCCCGCTCATAGACCAGGCCCCGCTGGTTGACCTGGAAGGTCATGATGCCGGACTCGCCATAACTTGCCGGCCAGGCAAGCAAGCCGAAGCCACCGGTCAGGCGATCCCCCTCGAGGTAGCTCCGGGCGCCGCCGGGGGCCTGATCGCCCTGGGCGGTGAGGACCTTGTAGAAGTAGCCATGGAAGGGGCGGGGTTCCTCGCGGATGGGCCGGATGTCGTAGCCCATGGCGGCAGCCTCGGCTACGGCCGGCCCCATGGGGCTTTGGGGTTCCCCCGGCTGGGATGGCCAATAGAGACCATCACGCTGGCCAGGGCTGCTGAGGAGGAAGCGCGCGTAGGCGGGTACCCCTAGCCCTTGAGGATCGGTGGCGGCGTACTCCCGCTGGGCCTCGACCATGGCCCGCAGGGTGACGAGGGTGAAGAGCTCGTTGCGACCGATGCGCCGATTCAGCATCTCATTCACGCCGGCGGCGGTATCGAAATACCAGCCCCGCTCATCCTTGGAGAGGGGGATGGGGAAGGGCCAGTCCTCGGGACCGATGACCAGCCAGGCGCTGTCGGGGGTCTCGTCCTCGATCTGGGCGGAGAGCCGGGCGTTCTCGACGAACCAGCGGCGATCAGCGGCATCCGCCACCGGATCGCCAGAAACCAGATCCACCAGGTCCGGACCCAGAACGTCAAGGAGGGCTTCCTTGCCCTCGGCCGCGGCGGCCTCGATCAGGGCCAGGGCCACGGCGTCGGGGGTGGCGAATCGTCGGGCCTGGGTTTGGGCCTCCGCCACATCGTGAGCATGGGAAGCATCGGGTACATCAGGTGCATCAGGCGCCTCAGCCGGCGGCGGGGCATCCTTCCGTGCGTCACCCTGGCCATGAACCGGGATTGGCGCTGGTCCGTCCCCCTGGGGAGCAGCGGCCTGCACCTGCTCCCCTGCCCCCAGTACCAAGGCCGGCACCCAGCCCAGGATGAGAAAGACGGTAAGGCTGATCAACAGGTTGCGGAGCGGGATCTTAATCATGGTATCGGTCTCGCGCTGAGCGGAACGGGTTGCGCTGGGGATAGCGGAGTTGAGCTTAAGTTTTGAGCTTGAGCTTCAGTTATATCTTGAACGGGAGTGACAAAGCAGCTCGAGGACATTCGCTTCAGCGTCCCCGGCCGCCGCCCGCCCGGCCACCGCCTCCGGCGGCGCGCCCACCCCCGGCCCGGCTGGCCGCGCCGCGATTGCTCGCCGCGCGTTCGATCTTGGGCCGGTCCGCGTTGAAGGCCCCTTGTCCCCCCGCCCTGGAACCTCCTTCCGACCGCGCGGCCCGGGTGACCCCGCTCTCGGTCCTGGGGGCGGAGCGCGCCTGGCTGGCACCCCGGGCTGGTCGCTCGGCGCCAGCCTCCACCGGGCGGCGCTTGGCCTTGGCGGCATCGACCTTGGGCTGAGCCGCAGCGGCGGTACCTTTCTTGCCCGTGGCCTTGGCGGCGCGGTCCTTGACACCGGCACCTTCCGGGCTCCGCGCGGGTTTGCCCTCCCCCGGAGCCGGACGATCCCGGCCTGCAACCCCCGCCGCAGCGGCTCGGGTCTCAGTCCCGGCCGGGCGCGGGCGGGTTTCCGTCACCGCCGGGCGTGGCTGGGGTGTCGCTAGCTTACCCCCCGCCACCCCCTCCGCCCGTGGGCCACCCTGATCATGGCGTGTGCGCGACAGGTCCCCGCCTTGCAGCCGGCCACGAGCCTCTTCCCGGCTGAGCGCGGCCTCCGGCTGGCGGCCACCAAAGCGCGCGGCGGTGGTCTGGTCACGGTAGGCCACGCCTCCCCGCCGCGTGGGGTTGTGTTCCCAGCGCGTGACCTGGTTGTCGATATTGCCGCGATTGAGGTTGGCCTGGTTGATGTTGCCCTGATTGATATTGGTATCCCCGACATGAATCCGGTTACGGTCGATGTCGATGCTGCGGTCGACATTGATATTGGTCGGACTGCGCCAGCCCTGGTTGTTCCAATAGGCTGGCTTGCTCCAGTAGGATCGGCCACCCCAATAGCCGGGGCCGCCCCAATAAATGTGGTCATCGTGATCGTCCCAGAGGATGGCCGCGGTGAGGAGTCCGCCGACGAGGGCCCCGGCCCCAAAGCCGATCAGGCCCTCGTTGTAGTCGGTGGCGGGCGCGGTGGAGACGGTCGCCGGCTGGGTGGCGGGATAGACGACCGTGGTGGCGGGCTGAGTGGCCGCGTAACTGGCCGCCGCATCGGAATAGACGGCGGGATAGTAGGTGGCGGGCGGGGAACTCTGACCATAGACCTTGGCGGGGTTGTAGCTCGGCACATAGACCGTCTCCGCCGCGGCCGGCTGGATGACGATGGTGTCCCCAGCCTTTTCCACCCGCAACTTGTCATTGCTCTTGAGATTGCCCGCCAACTCCGCCTCCCGGCGCAACTTCTGGATGGCCGTCGTCAGGTCCGGTAACTGGGCGAGCACGGCATCACCCAGGTCCTGGGTCCAGTCCAGGTTTTCGCTCATGAAACCCAGCACGGCGGGAAACTGCACCAGGACCTTGACGCTCTCATCCCAGGGTTCCCCCTGCACGGCCTGATTCAGGGCCTCTCCGGTGAGGTCCTGGTGATCCCGGGCCCAGCGATCGGCCTGGACCACGTCCAGGGGATAGGTCGCGGCCATGAGGATCTGGGTCAGCAGGGCGTCGGGATAGAGGGCGATGGGGGCGACCAGTTGCTCGATCTGATCCATGGGCAAGGTGGCCTTGGGAGGATCCGCCGCCTGGGCCGGGGCGGCAAGCCCCATGGCCATGCCCAGTAGCCAAAGGGTCAACCAACGCAAGGGGATGGTCATCGGTGTCCTCCAGGGAGTGGGTAAGTGGATCTCGCGGCGGGATGCCTCCGCCCCACGGCGAGAGAATGCTCCTCCTCAGGGGTGGGGCTCTCGAAGCGACTTGGGAAGGAGTATAGCCAAACCCCACCCCTAAACAAGGAAGCACGGAGGAGAAACGGCTGGCGGGTCAGAGCCGGATTTCGCCTGGCGCCCAGGAGACCCATAGCGCCCGGCTGCATGGAGGGGCCGGGCACTTGTCGTCATGGCACCTCGATCGTCGGATTCTCCGGATCGTGCTCCCCAGCCATGCCAGAAACTGAAATGCGTCGACTATGGCAACTCCGGGTTGGGTGAAGCGAGGTTGGAATACTATGATTCACCGATGCGGGTTGCCCGTGGGCGCCGCAAGCGAATCGCGCCGCGAGAATTGCCAGGAGTGCAATTCCCGCTGGTAGCTAAAGAACAGGGACTGTCAACCATCGACCGGGATCGGGTCTGAAAGAGGAACAAGTCATGGCCACCACTAATTTCAAAACTGAAAACAACACATTCCGCAAACTCATCGGCAACGGCCTGACCTATCGCATTCCCCGCTTCCAGCGCGACTACAGCTGGTCGAATGACGAATGGGAAGACTTGTGGATGGACATCCTCACCACGCTGGAAGGTGACGGCGAACCGGCTCATTACATGGGTTATCTCGTGTTGCAGTCATCGGACGACAGGACCTTCGACGTCATCGATGGTCAACAGCGGCTGACTACAATCAGCATCATCGTCCTGGCCGCACTCAAGAACCTCCAACGACTCATCGAGGCCAAGCAGGATGCCGAGGCCAACCAACGCCGGCTGACACAGATCCAACAGACCTACGTGGGCTACCTCGATCCGGTCACCTTGATCGCCCGGCCCAAACTCACGCTCAACCGCAACAACAACACCTACTTCCAGAATTATCTGATACCGCTGGCCCATCTGCCGCAGCGCAATCTTCGGGCTTCGGAACACTTGTTGCGCAAGGCCTTCGAATGGTTCGACCGGCAAGTGGCCAGTTTCCTCAGAAGCAGCAAGGGTGACGAGGGCAAACGCCTGGCTCAATTGGTGGAGAACCTCAGCGACCGGTTGTTTTTCACCGTCATCACCGTGACGGACGAACTCAATGCCTACAAGGTATTTGAGACCTTGAACGCCCGGGGCGTGCGTCTGTCCGCCACCGATCTCTTGAAGAACTACCTCTTTTCCGTACTCGACCGGGATAGCGAAACCGACCACGAACTTCACATGCTGGATGAACGTTGGGAGGCCATCGTCGGCCGCCTGCAAGCGGAAAACTTCCCGGATTTTCTCCGTGTGCATTGGAACAGCCGCCACGGCTTCGCCCGTCAGGTGGACCTGTTCAAGACGATCCGTCAACGAGTGGCCGACCGGGAGGCGGTGTTTCAGCTCCTGCGTGGACTGGAGGAAGACCTCGACACCTATCTGGCGCTGTCATCACCCGAGGCCTCCGACTGGTCCCCAGACGAAAAACAGTTAGCCAGCATACTCAAGCTGTTCCGGGTACGGCAGCCCTTCCCCTTGCTCCTGGCCGCTAAACGGGTCTTCGCTGCGACTGACTTCACGGGATTGCTGCGCGCCACCTTGGTCATTTCCTTGCGCTACAACGTCATCGGCGCTTACAGCACGGCGGAGCAGGAACGCACTTACAACGCCGTCGCCGAGCGTATCGCCAACGGCGAATTGCGGGGTCTTAGTCCCACGCTGCGCGGCATGCGCGGCATCTATATCGAGGATAAACCCTTCCGTGCCGCCTTTGCGGAGAAAGTGATTCGGACCACCGACGCCCCCAACAACCGCATCGTACGATTCCTCCTCTGCGCCCTGGAGCGGCACTTGTCCGGGCAGGATTACAGCTTTACCAGTGATGCCATCAGCATCGAGCATGTATTACCTCAAAACGCCCCGGACGGCTGGGGTGGTTTCAGCAACGAAGAGACCGATGCCCTGATGTACCGGCTGGGCAACATGACTCTGTTGCAATCCTGCGCCAACCGAGACGCCGGAAATCAGGAATACGGGGTGAAACGTGAAACCTATCAGCAGAGCGGGTTCGCGCTTACCCGCCGAGTCGCGGAAGAAAACGCGGCTTGGTCCCCCGATCGCATCGCAGCACGTCAGAGCTGGATGGCCGACCAGGCCACGTCCATCTGGCGGATCGCGCAACTGAGTTGATCAGACTCCAGTGAACGCCATTTCATCGAAGTCACTACCCGGAACCTCTCCTTCGCGCCTCCAGCCGTGCCCCCAGCAGGGCCGCCTGTTCGAGGAAAAAGCATGAACATCGCTCATCTGTTGCAGCGCATCCGCCTGGGCGAGGATTCGACTCTGGAGCTGAAACGGATCAGGGTCGCCGACAATGGCAAGCACATCGAGCCTCACGCGGACGGTCTGTCCGATGAATTGGCTGCCTTGGGCAATGCGCGTGGGGGCTGGCTGGTGCTGGGCGTGGATGACCGGACGCGCGAGATCACCGGCATTCCCCTGGAACATCTGGATCGGGTGGAGGACTGGCTGACCGCGATCTGTCGGGATCGCATCCCTGATGGACCGCCGTGGCTTCGGGGTCGAAATGATCCTGCGGGAGAGCGCCAAGCTCTCCGGCAAGCGGCCCCTCTATGAGGTCATCGACGACCTGGAGGTTTGTCTGACCATTTACGCTCAGGCCATGCCGGAAGAGGCGCCATGAATCACCCCCTGTCGGGCATGAGAAGATTCGCTCGGTAAAACCGATGGTGAGTGCTCAGTACCCTGCCCCCTGGGCTGGATTCATCTGCATAACCAATTGATTTTCTAAATCCCTCCCCTTGGCGGAGAAGGGCTGGGGAAAGGGGGCTGATGAGTGGACGCGCTGAGCTACACCCCGATCCTGCCAAACCTTCCACTGTTGTAATCGTGAATCGCCTGGAGAATCTCCTCACGGGTGTTCATGACGAAGGGGCCATGACCGACGATGGGTTCATTGAGTGGGGCGCCATTGAGCAGCAAGACGGTGCTGTCCGCGGTCACGTCAAAGGCGAGTTCACTTCCCTCCCGGTCCATCACCGCCAGCTCCGCGGCGCCCACCCCGGGCTGGTCGTCGTGGTCACCGAAGCGAAGGGCGCCCCGCAACACGAACAAGGCCGTGGTGTAGCCCGCCGGCAGAGCAAGGGAGACGCGATGGTCGGTCGCCAGGCGCAAATCCCAGACGTTCATGGGCGTGAAGGTCCGGGCCGGGCCCCTGACCTCGTCGAGTTGGCCGGCAATGATGCGTGCCGTGCCGGCCTGACCGGGCAAATCGACCACCGGGATGCGGTCGGCGGTGATGGCCTGGTAGCCGGGGGCCGCCAGCTTGTCCTTGGCCGGCAGATTCACCCAGAGCTGGACCATCTCGAAGATGCCGCCTTGGGCGGCAAACTCGGGACTGTGATACTCCTCATGGATCAGGCCCGAGGCGGCCGTCATCCATTGCACGTCTCCGGGGCCGATGGTGCCACCGCCGCTGGATGAATCCCGGTGCGACACCCCTCCTTGATAGACGATGGTCACGGTCTCGAGACCGCGATGCGGATGCTGGCCGACGCCGAGCTTGCGCCGGGTCGGGGGGAAATCGGCCGGACCCGCATAGTCCATCAGCAGGAAGGGCGAGAGTTGGTCGGCGATATCGTGATAGGAGAAGATGCTCCGCACCGGAAAGCCATCGCCAACCCAGTGACTGCAGCTGCCGCGCTTGATGAAGGCGACTTTTTTCATGACTCTTCTCTTCTCCAGCAACGACCTCGGGACCTTCTCCAGCCACGCCCTCAGGACACCCTAGCCTCCCGTGCCATGGAACTTCTCCCGCAGGCGCTGGAAGACGACATAGAGCATGGGGATGAGGAAGATGCCCACGCAGGAGGCCACCAGCATGCCGCCAAAGACGGCGGTGCCGACGCCGCGCTGACTGGCCTCGCCGGCGCCGCTGGCGATGATCAGGGGCACCAGGCCGAGGATGAAGGCGAAGCTGGTCATGAGCACGGCGCGGATGCGCAGCCGGGCGGCGTTGGTGGCCGCGTCCAGGATCGGGGCGCCATGGAGGCGCTGCTCCATGGCGAACTCGACGATGAGGATGGCGTTCTTGCTCGCCAGACCGATCAGCACGACCAGGCCCACCTGGGCATAGAGGTCGTTGGGCAGGCCCGTGAGCCAGAGGGCGCCCATGGCTCCCAGGACCCCGACCGTCACCGACAGCAGCACCGCCGTCGGCATGGACCAGCTCTCGTAGAGGCCCACCAGGAAGAGGTAGGCGAAGAGCACCGCCAGGCCGAGCACGATGGAGGTCTTGCCCCCGGCCTCCTTCTCCTGGAAGGCGGTACCGGTCCACTGGAAACCAAAGCCCGCCGGCAGGGTCGTGGCCGAGAGGGTCTCCATTGCGGCCATGGCCTCGCCAGAGCTGTGGCCAGGGGCGGGTTCGCCTTGAAGGGTGGTACTGCGATAGTTGTTGTAACGCTGGAGGATTTGAGGACCCAGCCGCAATTCCGGCTGCATGATGGCTAGCATGGGGACCATCTCGCCCTTGTTGTTACGGACATGGATGCGATAAATATCCGTCACCTGACTGCGGTCCTGCTCCTCCCCTTGGACCATGACCTGCCAGACACGCCCGAACTTGTTGAAGTCATTGACATAGTAGCCTCCCAGCGTCGCCTGGAGGGCCTGATAGACGTCTTTGACCTGGATACCCAGGGTTTGGACCTTCTCGCGATCGATATCCAGATAGAGTTGGGGGGTGTTAGTGGACCAGGAGGAGAAGACCCGGCGCAGGGAGGTGTCCTGATTGGCCGCCAGGATCATGGCGCGCGCGACCCCGTTCAATTCCTCGGGGGTTTTGCCTTGTAGGTCCTGGAGCTGATACTCGAAGCCGCTTCCGGTACCCAGACCCATGATGGGCGGCAGGTTGAAGGGCATGACCTGGGCCATGGGGATCGCGGCCGTGATCGTGGCGACGCGGTTGATGACGGCATCCACCTTCAGGTCCGGCGTGGTTCGCTCGGCGAAGGGTTTGAGCCTGGCGATGACGAGGGCGGCATTGGAGAGGGCGGCGCCATCCAACATACTGAAGCCTGGCATGGTGATCACCGACTTGACCGCAGGATCGGCCAGGACGGCCTGCTCTACCTCCGCGATTACCTCCAAGGTGCGATTGAGGGAGGCACCCTCCGGGAGTTGGACGTGGGCCATGAAGGCACCCTGATCTTCATCGGGCAGGAAGCCGGTGGGGGTGACCTTGAATAGCCAGCCCGTGGCCAGGCCGAAGACTGCCACCAGAACTATCACCAAGGAGGAGACGCGCACCAAACGGGCGACGATGGCGGCATATCCGTCCCTGACCCCATCGATGGCCCGCATCAGCCAGCCCATGAAGCCCTGACTATGGTGGCCAGGCTTGAGGAGAATGGCGCAGAGGGCCGGCGAAAGGGTAAGGGCGTTGATGGCCGAGATGAGCATGGAAGCCGCCGTCACCGCCGCGAACTGCTGGAAGAGTTGGCCGGTGATACCGGGAATGAAGGCCACGGGCAGAAAGACCGACAGCAGCACCAGGGTGATGGCCAGGATGGGACCGGTGATCTGGTCCATGGCCTTCTTAGCCGCCTCCTTGGGGCTCAGGCCCTCCTCCGCCATGATGCGCTCGACGTTCTCCACCACCACGATAGCGTCATCGACGACGATGCCGATGGCCAGCACCACCGCTAGCAGGGAGATGGTGTTGGCGGAGAAACCCAGGGCCAGAAGAAAGGCGAAGGTGCCGATCAGGGCCACGGGCACCGCCACCAGGGGGATGAGGGTGGCCCGCCAACTCCCCAGAAAGACAAAGACGACCAGGATGACCAGGACGAAAGCCTCGAAGAGGGTATGTATCACCTTCTCCAGGCTGTCCTTGACGAACTCGGTGGTGTCGTAAACAAGATCATAAGCCAGGTCGTCGGGGAATCGCTCGGCGAGCTGGGCCATGGCTGCCTGGACACCATCGCCCACCGCCACCGCGTTGGCGCCGGGCGCCAGGTAGATGGCGATGGCGGCCGTGGGCTTGCCATTGAGGCGACTGGTGGAATCCTGCTGTCGGGAGCCCAGTTCCACCGTTCCCAGGTCCTTAACGCGCACGAAAGAGCCATCTGGGTTGGCGCGCACCACGATCTCCGCGAATTCGGCCGCCTCCGTCAGCCGGCCCTGGGTCTGGAGGGTGATCTGGAAGCGTTGATCCTCGGTCATGGGCTGGGCGCCGATGCGCCCCACCGCGGCCTGGACGTTCTGGGACTGGATGGCGCTGACGACATCGCCCGGTGTGAGCTTGAGAGCGGCCAGACGGTCCGTGTTCAGCCAGATGCGCATGCTGTAATCCAGGGCGCCGAAGAGGAAGGCATCCCCCACGCCCGGGATGCGCTTCAGGGTGTCGATGACATTGATAGTGGCGTAGTTGCTTAGAAAAAGGTCGTCATAGCTGTTCCCGGGGGAATGGAGGGCCACCACCTGCAACATGGCGGTGGACTTTTTCTTCACCGACACCCCCTGGCGCTTGACCTCCTCCGGCAGACCCGATTCGGCTAGGGAGACGCGGTTCTGAACGTTGACCGCGTTCATGTCCGGGTCCGAGCCCAGGGCGAAGGTCACCGTCAGGGTGTAGGTACCATCGTTGGCGCTGTTGGAACGCATGTAGAGCATCTTGTCCACGCCATTGACCTGAGCCTCCAGGGGCTGGGCGACGGTGGACTCGACCACGGCGGCGCTGGCCCCGGGGTAACTGGCCTTCACCTCCACCGAGGGCGGGACGATATCCGGGAGCTGGGCGACGGGGATGCCGAGGATGGAGATGAGCCCCGCCAGGGTGATGACGACCGAGATGACAATGGCCAGCCGCGGCCGGTCGATGAAGATGTCCGAGATCATCGGGCGTCACCCGCGCCAGCCGCGGCGCTAGCGTTCTTCCCCTTCGCGGTGCCGCTATCCGTCGCCGCCGCGGTACCGGGAGCACTCTCCGCGGGGTTGCTGGTACTCGTCCCGGCCGGAATATCACCGGGATTGGGAGCGGGTGGCAGGTCGGCGGGGGTAGCCGTGACGACCTGACCTGGCCTGACCTTCTGCAGGCCCTGAGTGACCACCAGTTCACCCGCCTTGAGCCCGCCAAGGACGGTGACATTGGCCCCCTGGATGGGGCCCGTCTCGACGCGCCGGATCTGGACCCGGTTTTCGCTATCCAGGACCAGGATCGAGGTCCCCTGCTGGTCGATCTGCAAGGCCCCCTGGGGAATGACCAGGGCATCCGCGGGTTTCTCCTCGGCAACCATCACCCCCAGATACTCACCGTCCACGAGAAAAGCCTCCGGATTGGGGAAGACCGCCCGCAGGGTGACGGTATCGGTGCCCGGGTCCGTGGTGACATCGACGTAATCGATGCGCCCGGGCTGGTCGTAGGTACTTCCGTCGGGCAGTTGGGCGTAGACAATGATGGCCCGGGTATCGCCGCCGTTCTCCGCGGCCCGGCGCTTTTCCTCCAGCAACTCACGCTGAGTGATGGGGAATAACACATAGATGGGGTCCTGGCTCACCAGGGTGGCGAGGATGCCCGAGGAGGGACCGACGAGGTTGCCCACCGAGAGGGCCGCCCGCCCGACCCGACCCGCCAACGGGGCCTTGATCTGGGTGTAATCCAGATCGAGCTGCGCCGCCGCCAGGGCCGCCTTGGCCTGCTCGACGCTCGCCTCCGCCACCCGATGGGCGGCCCGGAGCTTGTCCACCTCCGCCGCCGAAATGTTTTTTTGCTTGAGGAGTTCCTCGCCGCGGGCTAATTGGGCTTGGGCGTTCTCCACCTCCGCCATCGCCTTGGCCAGATCCGCCTGACGCTCGGCGACGATTGCCTGGTATTGATCGGGTTCGATGATGAACAACAAATCCCCCGCCGCTACCGTCTGACCCTCGCTGTAGGTCCGCTCCTTGAGGAAACCCTCGACCCGGGCACGTAACTCGACCTTGTCCACCGCGGCCACGCGGCCAACGAAGGTGACCTGTTGCCCGACGGGCTTCATCACTGCCGCCGTCACCTCCACGCTGGGGGGCGGACCCATGGCTTGGGTGCTCACCCCTTGGTCTTTATCGCCACAAGCCGACAGAAGGAGGGCAAAGATACTGGCGATAAAAAATTGAATATATTTAATTATTTTGCGGAAGGGCATAAGGGGCTCCGGCAATGAGACTGAGTTGATTCACTATGGCACGCGCCAAGGACTAGGCGGCGTGGCTTTCTTTTTTGGCTAAACCAGGACCCGGCCGGAGTCCTCGGCCTGCTGTCCGTGACCTTCTGCACGGCCAAGTTCCCCGGGATCGGCACGCCCTGGGTGCTCTGGATGACCTGAGGGATATCCGCGCCATCTATTTCGTGTTCAGGTCCGGGTCGCGCCAAAACTTGGTGCCCTGGACGGTGGCCTTGGCGCTCAAGCCAGCCTGGGTGAGCTGATAGACGCTGATCCCTTCCGGGGTTTCCAGCTCACCGACACTGCCACCCTTGCCATCCACCTGGGCGGTGATGCGGGCATCACCGCCGAAGGTCCAGCCCTTTTCCATAAACTCCTTCAGAATCTTACGGTTCTTGAAGATTAGGACGGTGCGGGTGTCCTGAAAGCCGACACCGAGGCCGCCGGCCACCGCGCCCATGTTCATGTAGGTATCCCGACCGGTGAGATTGTCCTTCACTATCCCCCGACCACCGCTGCCGCCCAGAAACAGGATGTGAACGCCGGCCACCTCGAAGACGGCATAGCCCGCCGCGCTGCGGATCTGGCTTCGAGCCTGGGGGTTCTCTTTGTAAAGCTGATCCAGGGTCTCCTTGCGCATCTGACGCAGGGCATCGCGGGTGGCGGCTTTGTCGTCGGCCATCACCGCCGTGGAGACGAGGAGCAGGCCGATGGCAACCAGCAGGGTGAGGACGGAATCAAGCCTGGGCATCGTTGAGCTCCTGGGTGGGCTGATGGTTGGGCTGCGGGTTGTGCTCCCGTTTGCGCTCCAGGTCGGGCTCTTGGTCGGATGCTGGGATTTGCATGCGCAGGCCGAAGCGCTCGGACAGGATGGGCCCGAGGATCGAGGTCAGGACCATGAGGACGATCACGGCGTTGAGGACGGATTCGGTGATGAGGCGGTCGCCATACTCATTGACGGTCTCGTAGGCGGCCATGGCCGCGGCCAGGGTGGCCGCCACCTGGGGCAGGGAGAGGGACCACATGGTCAGCGTCTCCGGCCACTCGTAGCCGTAGGCCTGGCGCGCCCCGTAGGCCGCGAGGAATTTACCGAAAAAGAGGGCGGCGACGATGCAGGCGACGAAGGCCAGGCTGTTGATGAGGGTGGCGGCGAAGACCGGCAGGTTGAGTCTGGCGCCGATGGCCATGAAAAAGAGGGGGATGAACAGGCTTTCTCCCAGCATCACCAGCTTGTCGCGCACCGGGCTGCGCTCCAGCAATCGGTTGACGGCGATACCGGCCAGGAAGGCGCCGACGATGTCCTCCAGGTGGATGAGGTGCGCCCCCGTCGCCGTCAGCAGCACGATGAGGAGGGAGAAGACGAAGAGGGACTGCTCATCCTCCCGGTGCTTGCGGAAATAGAGCCGCCCCAGCAGGGGCAGGCCCTGGAGGACGATGATGGCGTACACCGCCAGGAAACCCAGCAGGCTGGCTAGGCCCCCCACCGAGAAGCCCCCCTGAAAGATGGCGATGCAGACGGCCAGGACCAGCAGGGAGGCAATGTCGGTGAAGATGGTGGCCCCCAGGGTCACCGCTACCGCTTCGCTTCGGGCCAGCCCCAGTCGGGTCATGATGGGAAAACCCAGGAGGGTGTGGGAGGCAATGAGGGAACCGATGAGCAAGGCCGCCACCCAGCCGAAGTCGAAGGCCCAGGCCACCCCCATCCCGGCCAGCAGGGGGAGGGCGAAGGTCAAGGCGCCGAACCCCATGGATCGTTGGCGGGTGGCCTGGAAGACGCGCATGTCGATCTCCAGGCCGGCGATGAACATGAGGAAGACCCGCCCCATGCTGGCGAAGAGGTCCACGGTGGGGGTGTCAGGGGGGATGATGTCCAGGGCGTAGGGCCCCAGCATGACCCCGCCCAACAGCAGACCGACGACGGCTGGCAGGCGCAGCCGGGCGAAGAGGACCGGGAGCAGCAAGATCAGGAACAGGACCAGGGTGAAACGTTCGAAGGGGGAAGCCCGATCCTGGAAGTACTCCAGGACCATGCCCGGCTGCCAGGATGACACCAGGGCCACCAGGGCAATGACCAAGGCCAGCAGCAGGGGCCAACGCTTGCGCACCAGGGGGGGCAGAATGCGCCACTTGCCAGAACCATTCATTCATTCAGCCCCTTGTTAATTCAGACCCTTGGGATCCAGTGGCGAGTGTAAGGAAGGGCGAAGGTCTTCGCCATCCCCAAATTGACGAAAGCCGGTGACCTCCCCCATTATCACACCGGGTTTCTACGCTAAGGCAACCATTTAGCTTAGCCATAAACCAATAATAATCAATAGTTTGTGATGTTTTCATGGGATTGGGGGACTTGCCTCCGGCCAACCTGGTTATGCGTTGCGCTGCCGTCATGGCGCGGTTAAACCCCTTGTAGAGAAGCGCGGATCTGGGCGGCGGTGGTGAGCAGATCGTTAAGTATCCTGACGTTGTAATCAGGCCCAAAGTACTGAATCGGCTTGGCGGTGACGGTGTAGCCCTGTGAGGGCCGTTTTATGATCCATTCCATCTCCAGCAGGCGCGCGATCTTCCGCCGCACCGTCTCACGGGGAATCCCGGTGGCCTCGCTCACGGAATAGGCGTTAGCCGGCATCATCCCCTGGCCATATCGTTCGGCATCGTCCCCAGCGGCCGTCAGCAGCGCTTCGTACTCTTCCAAGTTTTGCCCCGGTTGCATGAGCGCGGATCGCAAATTGATGTGGGCAATGACGCCAAGCACCAGGGACAGCAGTAAATCGCCGTCGAGCCGGGCATAGAGCTTGATCAGACCCCGGAGGTGATAACCATTCAGGTACAGCCCCAGCAGATGGATAGGGCGTGTCCCGCCCTGCCCTTGCTTGGCATCGGTACTCAATCGACTGCGGGCAAACAGGGTCCGTGTGGACCAATTGGGTAGCGCCCGGGCCGCTCTACCGGGGGCGGGTGGCGTCTTCCAGGGCGGCCGGGCATCGAGTTCCAGCCCGAGAAGCTGGCGCAACAGCGCATCGGTATCCAGAAAATCGCTCAGCGTGTCGAGGGTGTGGGGATAGCCGAAGAACTGGCGGGCCTCATCGGTCACTTGGAACCCGCCCGCGGTCGTCACCCCCAGCCAGCGGTGTTGCCGCAAGGTGCCGATCTTGCGCCGAACGGTATCGCGCGGTATGCCGGTGGCTTGGCTGATGACCGATGGGCTGACCGGACCCGGCGCGATCCTCAAGACCCGATCACGCACCAGAGCCTCGTACATGGCACGCACACCGGGGTCATGGGGTCCCTCGAGCCGACCCGCACAATGGTGCTGCACGATTTCGCTCAACACGATGGAGAGCACAAGGTCCCCCCCAAACAGTCGGTACACATGCTCCAGGTGGCGGACGTTGAACATGCCTTGCACATAGACCACCGACCGCATGCGCCGCGCATACCCCGGCGGAGGCTCTGCGGCGGCATCGGCGGGGGTAGCCCGAGGGGAAATCAGGTCGGTATCAATGGCGGTCATCGTGTCAAATCGGCGCCAACAACTGTTTAGTCACTAGTGGCCAGACCAACAGCCACCCCACCTCGCAGCTTTGGTTTCACCCTTTGCAGATCCGCCGGCTATGCCGCGCCTCCCTGGAATCAGACCAGATAAGCCGAATCGTTACAGTTGGATAATACTAACACCGATGAGGGCGATCCTTGTCTCCCTGGAAATCCGTTGCGATCGTAAGGAACGAAGTCGCTACCCAAGGAGTGATTCAGGAATAAAGAATTTTTATCACAATCCGCATCGCTTGCTCAACCATGAGTGCCTGCCAGAGTGCGCAAAATGGGCAGCCAGTCATGAGGGGAGCAAAACGGGCAGTATGGTTTTTTCGAAGCAGTCTGGATTTGATAGTTTGCGAAGAAGCCAAGTCGTGAGGACGTGCAGGTCTACTCAGCTCGTTGGTCCCCACATCTCTCATCCGGCCAAGCACTAAGCACCAGGACCACGAAAAAATAGATCTTGGGTCTATTTAGATTAGATTTCCGCTAATTAGGTAAAACTGGAGATCGTTTATTAAGCAGCCTCCCGATAATTGCATGTTCTAGTGAATTATTGCTTCATATCTGGCGCGATCTCCAGATGGCAGGTTTCAATGACTTTCCGCCCAAGCCAATTAACTCTGACGATCTGATTCAAACCTTGCGACATTGGATCAAGAGAGCCAAGCCCGGCACCCCGCCATCCACTCCAACGAATAGTGCCTTCAGCTAACTTCATTCATTCACCAACCTCTGGAGTGCGGGATTGTCAATGAAGAGAAACTTTCAAACCCTGTGAGTCGGAAAAAACGGGCCAGCAGTCTTTAAAATCACTAGCAAAGCAACAGCATAAAATAGTTAAGGTACCCCCAGCCGATTAACACTCAATCACATAGGGTAACTCATTGAGTGGCTCCTTTCCGCAGAATTTTCAACTTTTAGAAAAATCGGAGATATTGAAAGTGTAAAGTATAAGTATTAGCGTCCACTCAATTCTCTATCCACCTTGATTATAGGATCACCCATGAACCTCCGCAGTTTTTTCACCATTACCGCTCTCGCGGGCGTGCTGCTTTTACCCGTCCATTCCATACACGCCGAATGGAAAGTCTTAGCCGTTGTCAAGGCCAACAAGGGTGCAGACCGCGACGAGGTCAGTGTGAGCAGTGGCAAAGGCTATAGCAAGGTCAAGCTGAAGGCCGATGGCGCCGACGTCGAGATCAAGAGCCTGCACGTCGTCTATGCGAATGGGGAAATTGACAAGCTTGAAGTCCGGCAGACCCTCAGCGAAGGGGCGACGACCCTCCCGCTTGATTTACGCGGCGGCGAGCGGGTCATCAAGAAGGTCATCCTTTGGTATAAAACGCCGGAGAGCGAGAAGCGCAAGGCCATCGTGACAATCTACGGCGAGGACTAAGGTTCTTGGCGCAGGTTTGACGTTAGGGTTAGGCCGGCCTTGTTCCCGCGGGTACGGAGTCATAACTGAGGCGTTTGAGGTTGCTGGCCGCCATGGCATGGACGCCGGAAGGCCAGCCGTCACTGGCGGTCGCCCTCACGTCATCCAGAGCACCCAGGGCGTGCCGATGACGAGGAACAGGGCCGTGCAGAAGATCACGGTCAGCAGCCCGAGGCGATACAACTCGCCCTGCGTCAGATAACCGCTGGTGACGAAGATGACGTTCTGGCTCCCGCCCTGGGGCGTCAGGGTCGAAAAATAGCTACTGGCGAACAGCAGGGCGAAGCCCATCAACCCCACCGGGACCCCCGCCTTGACGCCGACATCCAGGAAGACCCCGAGCAGGGCCAGCACCTGCGCCGACTGACTGACGAACAGGTAGTGCATGGCGACATAGAGCAGGAGCAGGACGACGTAGGCCGCCAGCCAGGGCAGCCCTTCGAGCGCCATGGCCAGGCGTTCGCCGACATAGCCCATGAAGCCCATCTCGTTCAGTTGACCGCTCATCGCGAAGAGCACGGCCAGCCACAGAAAGGTGGCGAGGGTGCTTCCCTGTAAGTAGATGTCCTCCAGGGTGAGCACGTTGAAGGCCAGCAGCAGCCCGAGCCCGGCGAAGGCGATGCCGGCGAGGCTGAAGTTGAAGGAACCGGCGAAGATCCAGGCGCAGATCATGACCCCGAACACGAGCGCCGTGATCCGCTCGTCGCGCGACAGCGACCCCATCTCGTGCAAGGCCGCGCGCGCAATCCGTGGCGCGTCGGGGGTATCCGTCGTGCCTGGGGGAAACAGGCGATAGAGAAAGAGGGGCAGCAGGCCGATCGCGCACAGCGCGGGCACCGAGGCGACCAGCAGCCAGGAACCGAAGGTCACCTGCAAGCCCTGCTCGGCCACGAGGGAGACCCCGATGGGGTTGGCCGAGGTCGCCGTAAGCCAGAGCGCCGATGAGACGCTGAGGCTGGCCATGCCGCAGAACATCAGGAAACCGCCGAGCCGTCTGCCGACCTCATCCCCGGGATGCGAATTGGCGCCCTGCGCCAGGGAAAGGATGACCGGAAAGAGGACGCCGCCGCGTGCCGTGTTGCTGGGGAAGCCCGGCGCGATCAGTGCGTCGGTCAGGAAGATGCTGTAGGCCAGCCCGAGGGTGGATTTGCCGAAGATGGCGACCACACCCAGGGCAATCCGCCGGCCGAGTCCGCACTTCACCACAGCCTGGGCGACGAGAAAGGCGGAAACGACGAGCAAGACACTCTGGTTGGCGAAGCCCGAGAAGGCCTTGGCCGGATCGACGGTGTCGGTGAGCACCGCGAGGGCCCCGGCGAGCAGGGCGGCGGTGAGCAGCGGCAAGACGCTGAGGATGACGGCGAAGATAGTGGCCGAGAAAATGGTGAACAGGTGCCAGGATTCCCGCGTCAGCCCGTCGGGGACCGGCACGAACCAGAGACCGACGCCGTACGCCACCACCGCCAAGGGTAGCAAGGCCCCCCGCCAGCGCGAGATGATCCGGTTCATGGCCTTGCCTCCGTCGTCGGCATCGGTGGCGTCGGCTTGGCCAGTCGCACCCATCCGGCCAGGTCGCTGACGCGGCCGCTGACGCTGTCCTCGTATTCCGCCACCCGCTGCCAGGTGAAGGTGTATTCGCCGGTGACGCCGGCGTAACGCCCGGTGCCGCCGGTCAGGCGCCCGCTCAGTCGGTTTCCCGGCAGCGCCGAGGCGCCATTCAACTCACTGAAGATACGCTCCCCGCGCCGGTCGACCCATACCGCGCGCCCGACCATGCCGGCCTGGGTGTGCGAGAAACCGATCACCTCGGCGCGGTAGCCAACCGCCGGCCGCTCCGACCCGGCCAGGAGCAGCGAGCCCTCGACATGGAATATCCCCGCCTGCTCGCCGGCCGCCATTTGCAGTAGTTGCTGGTTGCCGGTGAACGACCAGGTACCCGTGAAATGCCGCTCCGCGCCATCAACCTCCGGCGGCGGTGCTTGGCCACCACAGCCGGCGAGGAGGAGGGTAACAGCGGCGAGCAGCGACGCCAGTCCGTAATCCCTGAAGAGCAGGTGACGCGAATGGGGCATTTTCCCTCCTGGTGGTGATTGAGTGCCCGCCGCCAGATTGGCGCGGCCTTCCATCCGGTTGAAACCTAGGGTGCGAAGGGCATCCACGGCATCATGGCCCCGGCCCGCCCCATGGTGGAATCCATGGACCGGGTGATGACCGACATCTGGGCATTCATGGCCCTGAGTTCCGCCAGAATCGCCGGTATGGCGGCCATGTTGGCGCTCATGAGTTGCATCTGGCTGGACATCTCCGGCATCACGGCCATGTTGCCGGACATCTGCGCCAGGAACAGGGCCACGGCGGCACCGGGCTCGAAGCCTTCTACCGTTTTCATATAGGCCCCCAGCCACTGGACCTGCTCCTCGAACCTGATCACCTCCGCCCGCTTGTCCGCCGGAAGTTGGTCCAGCAGTTGGGCACGCAGCTTGGCGCGATCAATGGCATCGGCCGGGGTCGCGACCGCTGCCGGGGCCGCAACCGCCGTCGAGGCCGTGGCCCCGACGTGGTGGAACCCGCTCAGGAATGCCACCAGAGGTAACAGCAGTATCAGGAACAGGGCCAGAACCAGGCGGCGCTGCCGACGTTCTAGGTCACGGCAGCGCTGCTCCGATTGCGTCAACCGCTCTAGGAGCCGCTCCACCAGTGCAACATCAAGCGGTTGTTCTGTAACCGACATCTTTACCCTCCGCGACCTCGCTGCGGGCGGGCTGGAAGCCGGCCCGGTGTGAAATCGACCGATCCAATCTGAACCCAGCCTGGGGTCGTCAGGGGGTGCCCGCTACCGGGACCCTTGTTCGTTCTTCAGGCCCTGTGCCGTGATTTCGTGATAGAACTGCACCACCTTGGCATAGAGGCCCTGACTCACGGGGTCGTCGCTGACCAGTTGATGGGCGACTCCGGTCCGTTCCATGGCCTCGCGGAGAAAATCCAGGTCCTCCTCGCCAAGCCGCTCACCGGCATCCACCCGTTGCTTGAGATCCTGGAGCCGTGGGAGCGTGTAGTTGGTAAGCCGGTCCAGGAGAGCGATACCCACGCCAAGATTCTGCGTCGATTCATTCATGGAAGGTCTCTCTCGTTGTGATCACCAGGAAGGTTCTGATCCCCGTAAGACTGTAACCGTTCAGACCCCACTGGCACCAGAGATCGCTTCTTCTGCACAAGCCACCGATTCTCTTGCTCCCTCCCCCTTGGCGGGGGAGGGGTGGGGAGAGGGCGTCTGAAAGGTCTCTGATCGTCATGGCTTAACTCTGGGTAAGGCTTCATCTCAGCTGCTGGTTGCCGGCTGTTAACTGTCGGCAAATGACCATTGGCCGCGGCCGCGGCAGCCAACAGATGCCCACCCGATCAATCGTCCTGGGAATTGGCGATGGCGGCCGCGATGCCGACGACGGCGGCGCCAATCACCACGCCGGTCATCACATCACTGCCGTCATCCCGGTCGTCACGCCAGCGATCCTCGCGCACTTCGCGGCGTATCTCTCGCCGCGCCTCCCGTTTTTCACGTTGTACCTCGCGATAACCTTCCTTGATCTCGCGCCGGGCGCAGGCACGGGTCTCGCAGCGGCGCAACTCACGTCGCGCCTCACGCTTTTCCCGGGCCACTTCGCGGGCGCCTTCCCGCGCCTCCTGGCGGACCTCCCAGCGGCTAGCCAGGGCAACCGGTTGCTGAAGGAGACCGACCAGGGCCAGCGCGACCGCGAGGGAAGTCGCTGAGAAGTTTAGGGGCCTCATTTCACGCCCCCCCGACCGGCGCGGAATTTCTCGACCCGCTCTTCGTAACGCTTGAGCACGGCTTCGCAATCTTGCGTCTCCAGGGTGACTGAGGTGCCATAGCCGTAAGCGGCGGCATAGAAAAAGGCCCGGTCCGTTCCCAGTAACCTCCCGATCCCATCACTCAGGTCAAGGGCCTCACGTTCCAAGTCGACTTTCTGCTCCGGTTTGACGCAGCCGGTGGCCAGACCCGTCAGGTAGCCGAATTTTTTTAGTCCCTCATCCAACTGCTCCTCGGGATCGGCAGCAGGTTCCGTGGCCTGGTCCGCGGCAAAGACCAGGGGAGCCTTGACGAGGACGAGGGCGAGAGTGGTGGCGGCGAAGAGAAGATGACTGCGGGGCATGCTGGACCTCCAAAGGGGTATAGGGAATTCACGGCCAGGTACCGCCCCCCGTCTTGATGGGCAAGGGGACTAGGCTGGGGGCGGTGCCAGGGCGTTGCTGGGGCGCATCCGGTCGGTCAACAGCCAGATTGACCTGCTTGGGGGGGTGGAAAAATTACCCTTGAGGTCCTGAGGATGACGGACGACCGGGTTGAGGCGGGGGGCTTACCGACCAAATGTGGCGAAAAGTGTAATCAATCCTATGTGGTGGGAGTAGCTTGTGATTGCGCATTATGGGCAGTGGGAGTTGCCATCTGTGACCGATCAAGATTCAACGCCAGTAACCGCGCCAGAATCTCCTCGTCGGGCATCTCGGGGGTGTAGTCCTCCCAACCATAGGCCGCCGCCACCGCCGCGTCGACGGTTTTGTGGACCATGTCCAGCCAATGCGGCCGCTGATTGTAGAGATTGGTCAGGGTCCGGGCCTTGAGGTCCTTTTCATGGCCCGTCTTGGGAATGATCCGGTCTGGATAGCCTGGATCGACCTCGGGCACCCGCTCCACCCACTCAGGCGGGTTCAGCCAGTTCTTCCGCAGACGATTGAGTTGCGCCGCTCAGACCAGGCGGTAAGGATACGCAGCGGCACTACAACAGATTGACCAGGGTGGCGACCATCGCGATGGTAGCCATCATCATTGCCCCCAACTTGATGATCAGCCGATATTCCAACTCACGCAGATCGGTCTTGGTCGCCAGTTCCGCTTCGAGATGGGCCTCCTTGAAGGGCGCCGCGATCGCCTCCGCCTGCTCCTCCGGGATACCAGACGCCTTGATGGAGCGAATGAACTTGTGGGTATCGAAGGTAATGCTTGCCATAGGGTTTTCCGGTTATTGGTGAGGGTTGCTGGGCGGGATTGTACCCCACCGGCGCCAGACCCTGACCCTGCCGCCAAGGCCCTCACGCGGCGCGGGAGCGCTTGATCATGTCCTCAACGGCGGGGCAGGCATGAACGGTATTAAGCTCCACGTCCGGATGGGCTAGCGCAACAACCCGGAACATTTCGTCTATCCACCCCCGGGATGGCGACCAGGAACACAACGACCATGCCAAGTGTCATTGCCCAGGGGATGCCGCGCCACTAATCACCCGGATCGATGAATGTAGTGGCCTAAACCCCCTTCAATAACCCGGAGGAGCGTCCACCACGACATAGGACAGGTTGCCGCTGACATAGGTGCGGTTGTACCAGGTCGCCCCGCACCGGTAGAAGGATGTCCCGTTTACGGTCACCAAAGTCGGGGAGCAAGGTAGGACCGTGACATAGTCCGGCGTGGAGGCCGCTCCCGCGGCGTAGCCGACCGCCGCCCCCACCGCCACGCCCGCCGCGGCATAGCCCCAGTTATTGCCGTCCCAACAACATCCATGGTGGTCATCCCAGTCGTCCGCGATGTCGCGCGCGGCATTCGTGCGGTCCTCCGTCCGTTCACTGCGCCCATCCTGGCGCTCTCCCACCCGCTCGGTGCGTTCCTCCTGTCCCGAGGTGCGGGTGTCACCCCGGGTCTCGGTGCGGGACTGGCGCGTGTCGGAACGATCACTGGACAGATTCTGCCGTGTCGCTGATCGCTGAGCGGAGCCGGCCTGCCCCGAAGCCGTCCGCGCACTGGCGCCCGAGGCGCCGCGGCTGGACAAGCTGCCACCCGCGGCCGGACCGCTGCGCGAATAGCCGCCCCCACCGCCTCGTCCGCCACCATCACGCCCGCGGGCTTCGGCATCGGCGGCAAGGAAGACCACGAACAGCGCGGCCGTCAGGATGGCAATCGTCTGGGAAAGAAGTCTTGTGTTCATTGGGCTCCCCCCTTGGGCTCAGACTTGTCGGAACCGGCCACGTCGTCTTTGGCTACACGCACGACGAAGGGGATGCGTTCCGCACCCTCTGGTGGTTCAAAGGCGAACTGGCTGTCGGACACCTGCGGGGACAGGTTCCAGTCAGAGAACAGGGCCCAGAACTGGGGCTGGCCCTCTTCGTGCTTGTAGGTGATCACCATCCGCCGGGGGAGCGGTTCGCCCTCACCCGCAATCCAGAGCTGGAAATCGACATCCGCGGTCCGTCCCGCCAGGTGAGCGGTCGGTACCTCGGTCAACCGGTCCTGCTCCACGTAGTCCAGGGACTGGATGCGGCGCTCGAGATCGGTTGGCAGGGTGGTGGAGAGCAACAGGGCCAGGGGTACGCGCACCTGGAGATCCCGGACCAGGTAGCGCACCGCATCATCCACGGTGCCCGTCCGCTCGACTTGGGCGTAGACCTTCAGGTCCGGGTCGGCGACGGTGAGGGTCTTGCCATCGAAGTAGATGAGGCGCCGGTCGCCATCGCTTTGCTCGGCCTCGACCCGCAGTCCGCCAGGACGGCTGAGAAGCACCTTGCGCTCCTCGCCGAATTCGATCTTCTGGCCCGAGTCCTGAACGACGTCGTAGCCCGCGCGGATCGAGACGCTGAAGCCCTTGGCCTGCGCCAGGCGCTCCCCCATGCGCCTAAGGAGGGCCATGGCCTCACCATCTACCGGCTCAGTGCCCAGGATGGGCGCCCCATCATCCACCTGCCCGTCGGCCGCACCCTGATCCGCCGCCAACGCCGGTGACGCCAGCAGTGGAATACAGAGTGCGGGCCCTATCAGCCACGTCATGATCTTCATCATCGATTAGCTCCTCTGGTCATGGTTCCAAACGCAACCGGATCGGTCATTTCCCGGCGGATTCGGCCCCGCGGGGCCGAACGGTCGGATGCCGACCGCTTCGGCCGCCGCGCCCCTGGCAGTCCCGGTGACCCTACCGCCCAGGACTCCCATGCCCGGGTGTTCCACGCCCGGGGACTGGGCGATCGGGTGCATTGCCGGAAGACTGAAAACCGCCACTGCCAGGATCCTCGCCGCGAGCATGCTCGCTTGATACATTTTAGACCTGCTTTCGCCGCAAGGCCCTCAGCGCGGGGAAGAATAGGCGCAGAATACGCCTGGGCCTCGCTTGAGGACGAGACCGACATGGTCAAGCGGCCGTAGCCCCCGTTGACGGTCGCCATCCAGTCCATCCCGCCTTTAGCACCCCAAAGCAGATAGATGCCGATTTCATCAGCTGTCCCGTGTGAACATGAGCGGTTTCTAAGCCGCTCTTCTTGTCCCGCAAGCGCCCACCGGAAGCACAACTAACACCCGGCCCCACTGCCAAACAATCCTTCAAGCTCATGACTGCATACCATGTCTTTGGCGCACTCGCACTGTATTGCGTCGCGGCGGGGGTCGCGGCTCAGGATGTCGAGCCCCGGCGGTGGACACCCTTTCCCGTCGGCACCACGGTGGTCGGCCTGGGGGTGATCCGGGGCGAGGGCGACGTCGCGTTTGACCCCCTGCTCAAACTGACGGACACCAGGGTGGAGACCACGGCCACCGAAGTATCGGTTATCCACGCCTTCGACCTATTTGGCCAGACCGCCCGTGTCGATGTCCGGTTGCCCCTGCAGCATGTGCGGTGGCAGGGTCTGCTCGACGGTGCGCCACGCACGCGAGACGTTCGGGGGCTCGCGGATCCGCGCGTCAGACTCTCGGTCAACTTTATCGGGGCACCCGCGCTCAGCGGCAGGGAGTTTCAGGCCTACCACAGCGCCCACGCCAGCAACACGGTCGTAGGGGCGGCGCTGGCCGTGACCCTCCCGTTCGGGGATTACGACGAGGACAAGCTGCTGAATCTGGGCAATAACCGCTTCGCTGTCACGCCCCAGTTGGGCGTGGTCCACAGCCGGGGACATTGGTCCTATGAGCTAACAGGCTCGGTTTCGCTCTTTACCGACAACAAAGAGTTCCAGGTCGTCCAAACGCGTGAGCAGGATCCGCTGTTCGCCCTCCAGGCGCATGTCGTCTTCGCTCCCGGCCCCTGGTTTGCGTCCCTGGGAGCAGCCTACGACTGGGGAGGGGAGTCCAGGGTGGAAGGGGTAGCGAAAGGCGACTATCGGGAGACGCTCTTCTTCGGCCTTTCCGCGGGGATTTCCATCGACCAGCAATCGAGCGTCCAGGTCACCTATGTCGGTAGCCGCGCCCAGAAAGACATCGGCTCCGACAGCGACAATGTCGGGCTTGCCTATACGATTCGATTTTGAAGTCGCCGAGTGGGGGCTATTTACCCTGACAAAGCCCATTCCCAGGCGCGCCAGTCCCGATGCGGAAACCCGGCATCCCTTGCACATCGCCCGCCCTATCCCTCCCAAATCGTCTATGCTGAATTCCAGGATCTTGCCCGGGGCTGCGCTATTCATGAGGGCATTTTGTCAAACATGACCAACATCCTGGATCTCAAGTCGGAACCGGAGTTTCAACTGGGCGGTCCGTCCTATCGCCTCATGCAGCGCATCGGCCTCATCAAGCCTGGCAGTCGCTCGCTGCTGCGCCGGTATATCGCCTTCGTCCTGATCACCTGGGTGCCGCTCCTGGTCCTGGCCTTGCTGGAGGGTAAGGCCCTGGGGCCGACACCGCAGGAATCCTTGCTGCTGGATTTCGCCACCTACGCCCGCTTCCTCCTCGCCGTGCCCTTGCTCTTCCTCTCCGAGGTCATCGTCGGACCCAGGTTTCGAAAAGCCGGACGCCAGTTCATCGAGGGTCGCTTTATCCGCGAGCAGGATCTCCCCATCGTCGAGGCCGCGGTGCTTCGCACCCAGCAGCGCCGGGAGGCCCTGCTACCGGAACTGCTCATGCTCGTCATCGGTTTTTCCGCGCCCTGGATCTTGCAGATGGAAGACTGGGCGGGGGGCGGGGCGATCATTTCCTGGCGGTCCGGTAGCGGCGAGGCACTGCTGGGCTTGTCTTGGGCGGGGCTCTGGTATCAGTGCATCGCCGTCCCCCTGCTGCAATTTTTCATGTTCCGCTGGCTCTGGCGTCTCGTCATCTGGATCCTGTTCCTGCATGACCTGTCTCGGCTGGACCTGAGGCTGGTTCCTACCCACCCCGACCGCGCCGCGGGGCTGGGCTTTCTCGGCGGCGCCCACCTCTCCCTTGCCATCTTTCCCTTTGCTTTCAGTTGCGTCCTCAGCGCCCACATCGCCTACCAGATCTACTTCGAGGGCGTGGCCATAGATTCCTTCCGGCTACTCTTCGTGGTCTACCTGGTGACCATGGTCGTGCTCATCCTCGGCCCCCTGCTGATCTTCACCCCCCAACTCGCCCGGGCCCGGCGGCGCGGGATGCGGGAATACAGCCTCCTCGCCAACGATTACAACCGCGCCTTTCACCAGAAATGGGTGAGCGGCCCGCCCCCGGAGGACGAACCCCTGCTCGGCAGCGGCGATATCCAGTCCCTGGCCGACCTGGGCAACAGCTTCGGCTTTATCCGCGACATGAAGGTCTTTCCCTTTAGTCAGCAGCAGATCCTGCAGATCGCCATCGTCTCCTCCCTGCCCGGTCTGCCCTTGATCTTTTTGGTGATGCCGGTGGGGGAACTGTTGCAATTGCTGGCCGGGGCCCTGCTCTGAAACAACCGTTCAGCCCCCTCTCTCCAACTCTCCCCCGCCAGGGTGGAAGTAGCTAGAGAATTAGCGGCTTGTGCCATGGAAGCCGCCTCTCGTCCGATAAGATCTCCACAGTCACAAATACCGACTCCCTCCCAAGCCTAACCTACTGATACCATTCACTTTTTATACTGGAGCAAGACATGAGCCAGAATGACAAGGGCCATAAGCCAAACCACGCCAAAGACAAGAAACCAGCCAAAAACAATCAACGGGTCGATAACCCCGCCGATGAGCTCGCTTCGCCGGAGCGCTCCGGCACCGATGAACTTGCGGAGCGGTCCGCCAAGCTGAGTCGTAAGGTCTATGAAAAGGAACTGGCCAAGCTCCATGTGGAGCTGGTCAAGCTCCAGGAGTGGGTCAAGCAAGAAGGGCTGAAGGTCATCATCGTCTTCGAGGGCCGCGACGGGGCGGGTAAGGGCGGCACCATCAAGGCCATCACCGAGCGCGTCAGCCCGCGGGTCTTCCGCGTGGTCGCCCTGCCCACGCCGACGGAGCGGGAGAAGAGCCAGATGTACGCCCAGCGCTACATGGCCCACTTCCCGGCGGCGGGGGAGATCGTGATCTTCGACCGCAGTTGGTACAACCGCGCCGGGGTCGAGCGGGTGATGGGCTTCTGCACCGAGGACCAGGCCAAGCGGTTCCTGCAAATGACCCCGCTGGTGGAGCGGGCCATGGTTGACTCTGGCATCATCCTGATCAAGTACTGGCTGGAGGTCAGCCCCGAGGAACAGACCCGCCGCCTGGAGGCGCGCATCGACGATGGGCGCAAGGTCTGGAAGCTCTCCCCGATGGATCTCCAGTCCTATAGCCGCTGGGACGACTACACCAAGGCGCGGGATGAGATGTTCGCCACCACCGACAGCTCTTGGGCGCCCTGGTTCGTCGCCAACTCGGAATGCAAGAAACGGGTGCGGCTGAACGTCATTCATCACCTCTTGAGCCGCATCCCCTACCAGGAGGTGAAGCGCGAGAAGGTCAAGCTGCCCGAGCGCAAACACCTGGGGAAATACCAATCGCCGGATTATCCCTTCCGTTTCATCACCGAGCTGTATTGAGGGCCCGGGGGAGCTGGCCAGTGTCCGTCGCTGCTTATGCCTGGAGTCCAGCCAACAGGCATGGGGGGGAGCGTCACGTCCTTTGGAATGGAGCGGCCTTGCCGTGAAATTCCCCCCAAGTGCTTGCCGTGGTGGGAATGTCGGCCGTACCCCACCTCAGGCGATATCGCCCTCTTCGTCAATTGTGACGCGCCCTCCTCACTGCTAACATGCCCGCGCGCCTAACACCCTACCCGGATGCTCAATCTGCCGCCGCACCGGGCGGTAACTCGGTTGGCTGCCAGGTTCTTCCCTGCCGCTGGGCGCCTCCCACCCCTGCCACCCTCCTTACCCCTTGCCCAAGGAAACATCGATGACCTTGTCACAAAAAGAAAATGGCTTGATCGAAGTGCTGGTCCAGCGCCTGGAAGAACAGCGCATTCCCCGTGCCCTGGACATCAAGGCACGGGTCGATAACGGCGAGCGCCTCAACGATTTCGACCTCAGCTTTTTGGAGGAGGTCTTGCAGGATGCCATCGAGGTCAAGCCCTTCATCGACCAGCATCCCGAATGGCAGGAATTGTCCGCCCGGGTCATCGCGTTGTACAAGGACATCACCACCCAGGCCCTGGCCAACGAGCAGGCAGGCAATCAGGGATGAGATGCGCTGGCGCCGCGGCGCGAACGGCTTGACGCCCAGGCCCAGGTCCCTTCATCTCACACCACCGTCGCTCCGCTCTCAGCCAGGGAACACCCCCTTATGCGCCCTCTTCGCCTCATCTTCCTGGCCTGCGGGCTGGGCCTCTGGCTCTGGCTTTCCCCGGCCCTGGCCGGGGAAGTCCTGGAAGGGGTCAAGGCCCGTGGGTCCCTGCGCTGCGGGGTAAGCGAAGGCATCCCGGGTTTTTCCGAGCAGGACCCCAGTGGGCGCTGGGTGGGGCTGGACGCCGACTTTTGCCGCGCGGTGGCCGCCGCCGTGGTCGGGGATGCGGAGAAGGTTCAATTCGTCCCCCTCTCCACCTCGGCCCGCTTCCCGGCCCTGCAAGCGCGCAAGATCGATCTGCTGGCCCGAAACACCACCTGGACCCTGGTCCGGGAGGCGGTGATGGGGGTCCAGTTCACCGCCACCCTCTTCTACGATGGTCAGGCCTTCCTGGTCCCGACGGAGAGCCCGGTCAAACGGGTCACCGACCTGGGCGGCGCCACCATCTGCGTGCAGAAAGGCACCACCAGCGAGCGCAACCTCCAGCGCTATTTCGCCCGTCGTCAACTCGCGGTCACCCCCCTGGTCCTCGATGCGATACCCAAGGCCAGCGAGGCCTTTTTTGGCGGTCGCTGCCAGGCCTTCACCGCGGATAGCGGCCAACTCGCCGGCCTGCGCATCCTGGCCCCCAAGGGTCGCCAGGCCTATCGGCTGCTGCCGGAACTGATTTCCAGCGAGCCCCTGGCGCCGGCGGTCTGGGGCGGGGATCAGCAATGGGCCACCATGGTCCGCTGGGTCCTCTTCGCCCTGATCCATGCCGAGGAACTGGGCTTCACCCGCGCCCTGGCCAATGACCCCCCACCGGATTTCGTATCCACCCTGCTGAACTGGAATCAGGAAGAGGCGGACGCCCTGAGCAAGGCCATGGGCGTGGCCCCCAACTGGGCCCTGCGGGCCGTGGCCGCCGTCGGCAACTATGGCGAACTCTTCGAGCGCAACCTGGGTACGGGCAGCGAACTTGGCCTGGAACGGGGCATCAACCGTCTGTGGCGGGATGGCGGCCTGATGTATGCACCCCCTTACCGGTAAGCCGGACCGGCCTTGGATCAGGGATATGGGTTGGCAGGATGCAGGCACCATTTCCCGTTCGGCCGGATAGCCCCCCTACCCCGCACCCGCGCGCCTTCAACCGTCACCGCTCTGATCAGCCATCTCCATGACCGATATACAGATCTATCTCACCATCGGCGTCTTTGGCGGCGTCATCCTGCTGATCGCCCTGGATCTGATCGACATGACGGTGGCCGCCCTGCTCGGCCTCTGCGTGCTGGTCCTGACCGGGGTGTTCAATCGGGACGACATGCTGGAGACGGTGCGGATCGCCAGTGGCCCCATCGCCCTGCTGTTCGGCGGCATGGTGGTGGCGCGGGTCCTGGCCAAGACCGGGCTTTTCGAGCACTTGGGGGCGTTATTGTTGCGCGCCACCGGCGGCAGTGGACGGCGCTTCCTGCTGTTGCTAGTGGCCCTGGTAGCCCCCCTCTGCGCCCTGCTACCCAATGCCACCACCGTCATCCTGGTCGCGCCGGTCATCCTGGGGGTCTGCCGGGCGCTGAAGATCGACTTCGTCGGCCCTCTGGTGCTAACCGCCATCATCAGCAACTCCGCCGGCCTGCTCACCCTGGTTGGGGACCCGGCCACCTTTCTGGTGGGCAGTGCCATTGGCCTGAGCTTTGGTGAATACCTGCGCCAGGTCAGTCTGGGCGGCTTGCTGGCGGTCCTGACCATCGTCCCCCTCCTGCCCTGGCTGCTGCGCGACACCTGGTGCCTGCGCACGACCCTCCCCGAAGAACAACCATTACCCCCCATCGAACGCCCGGGCTTCATCCTCCTGGCCCTGACGGTGCTGGTGATCATGGTCCTGCTCTTTTTGTTCGGGGAATGGCTGCCCAGCAGCGTGAGCCCGCCGGCGGTGGCGATCATCGCCGCCAGTCTGGCCCTGCTGGTCATCCATGGCCTCAAGGTCGAGCCCGTCGAGGAGGTGCTGCGCGACCTGGACTGGAAGACCCTGATCTTCCTCGCCGCCATCTTCGCCCTGGTCCAGGCCTTCACCAAGACCGGGCTGCTGCAGGGCATGTCCCTCCAACTCTATGCCTGGTTCGGGGCCGATATCACCCAGGTGGCCCTGATCCTGCTGGCGGGGATCGGCGTGCTCTCTAGCCTGCTTGCCAATATCCCCGTGGTCGCCGCCGCCCTGGTGATGGCCAAGGGCTACCTGGTGGCGGCGGACGCCGTACCGGAATTCGCCCTGGCCGCCAGCTTCACCGACTGGCCCACGGCCACCCTGCCCTTCTTCATCGCCATGATGTTTGGCGCCACTCTGGGCGGTAACGCCACCCTGATCGGCGCCTCAGCCAATATCGTTTGCGCTGGTATCTGCAACAGCCAGGGAGGGCACCTGACCTTCCTGCGCTTCGCCCGTTACGGCGTCCCTATCACCCTGGTGCAGTTGGCCCTGGGCGCGGGCTATGTACTCGTCCTGACCAGCCTCCTCGCACCCTGAGCCCCAATGGTCACGACGAGGCGCGACAAATGACCACGATTGACCCAAGCCAAATATAACTTATTGATTATCAATCAATTTAAACGCTAGCCGAGATCCAATTCATGCCCTTCCGCCTTGCCCGCCTCGCCCACTCCGGACCAGCCTCAACCTCCCCAGTGCACGGGCTAGTCCCGCTGGCTCCCAAATCAACTTCTGGTTTTCTGCCGTCTGATTCGGCGCCGTCCAATTCCCGGGTTTCAGGCCACGTGCCCCCGCGACGCCGGGCCTTCTCACTGGCCCTGACTCTGGGCCTCGGCGGTGCCCTCCTGCTGGCAGGTGGCTGCGCCAACAGCCCGGACGCCGGGGGCGCCGGGGCTCAGAACCTGCTCGGCAACAGCACCCAAGTCACCGTCAGCGACCCGACCCGCTTCACCCAAAGCGGCTTCCTCAGTGACTATGGGCGGCTGAAGACCGTGCCCTGGGGCGATGGCGTCCAGTGCTGGAGTCAACCCCAACTCCAGGCGGCAGACTACGATAAGCTCCTGATCACCCACATGACCGTCAAACTCAAGGATGGTCAGCAAGCGGGCGTCGACCCCAGTGATCTCAAGGCCCTGACGGACTACTTCCACCAGTCCCTGGTCAAGGCTCTCTCCCCCGACTATCGGATCGTCAAAAAACCCGGACCCGGCGTCCTGGCCCTGCGCATCGCCCTCACCAATCTGGTGCCGACCCAGGTCGGCGAAAGCGCCCTTGGTACCCTGGTGCCTTATGGCTTCGTGGCGGAAATCGGCTCCGGGGCCGCCACCGGACGTCCCGCCGGCTCCACGCCCTATCTGGGCGAGACGGGCATCGAGCTGCAAGTGGTCGATGGCGGCACCCAGAAGATCCTTGCCGAGTGCCGGGACACGGAGATCGGCCGCAAATACGCCGCGGATGACAAGAACGGCATCGGCGGCGCGGTTCAGACCTGGGCCAGCGGCTACGTCAATTCCTTCCAGCAGTGGGCCTATGCCAAGGACGCCTTCGACAAGTGGTCCGCCCTGATCGCCGAGCGCCTGGCCAAGCTGCGGGGGGCAAAACCGCAAGGATGACCCACAGGCGCGCCGCGCGTCAGTCGGTCTCCCAGCCCCGATCCCCCTCAGGGCGGGTACTGGGCTTGACGGCGCCGCGGCGCGGCTTCGGCAGCGCGACCTGAGCATCCTCGATGTGGGCCTCCAGGACCGGCAGCGGTTTCTCGCGCCGGCCCAGTCCCAGGAAACCCGCGCCTGCCCCCCCATTCCCCAGCCGGTCCTGACGGGCCCGCACCCCATAGCCGATGGCGGCGCCGCCGGCGGTGGTCAGGGCGAGCATCCCCAGGGAAATCATCTGGGTCATCAGTAACAGCAAGCCCGCCCCAGCCCCGCCGGCAATCAGGAGTCCGGTCTTGAATTGACCGCCAACCCGGGCGCGCTGCTGCTGGCGTTCCGCCTGGCGCTGGGTGTTCTTGACCTCCCGGGCCTTATCCTGCTCCGCCCGAACTCGGATCTTCTCCCGCTCC
>JAHDND010000137.1 GCA_018435665.1 Candidatus Thiosymbion sp.
CTGGCGTTCCGCCTGGCGCTGGGTGTTCTTGACCTCCCGGGCCTTATCCTGCTCCGCCCGAACTCGGATCTTCTCCCGCTCCCGGGAAAAACTCGCCTGCACCTTGGCCAGGGCCTCCTTGCGCGCCCCATCGGCAATGGCATTGAACCAGAGGGCGGTCATGGCCGCCAGGGTGATCCCCAAGGCAGCGAACAGGGGCCAGGTCTGGGTCAGGTCGGTCCGCAGGGCCGTGTAGACCAGCAGGCCGGTGGAGCCTTGCAGGAAAACGATTCCGATCAGGAATTTGATGAGACTGGATATGTGCAGGGTCAGCATGGGGCGTTCAAATTCACCCTGGCGCGTCTCAGGGCGCTAACCTGGGGTCCTTCCGGCTCTTTAACGCTTCCGGATCGGGTCACGTCCGTCGAGGGACGCCGTGAATACGTCCCTGTAGGCTTGACGACAGCATCCCTGCTGTCGACACCCCCGACGGACGCGACCCGATCCTCCCTCACCTCCCCTACCCGCTTCATATCCCGAAAACATAGCTACTTCAGGCGGATGCTGAAGGGGATGACGTAACGCACCTCTGGGAAAAATGGCTTTGTTTCGCAAAATGACCTTTTTCGCGGCCCCAGTCAGTTGGGTTCGTTTCGTAGTAGGGCCTCACCTGATTTGCAGGACAAGCTGCTGCGTTCTGACACCCAAAGGGGAGTACCGCAACTAACTTAAGATTGCCGGGTGGCGGGGGGGACCTGAGCCAGGGCGGCCAGGTACCCGGATGGACCATGGGTGCGCAAACCTCCTGGAGGTCATCAGCCGGATGTTACAGCAGGGGTGGATCGGCAGGGCAAGTCGGCAGAAGCCGATGCGTCATGAGCCTAACAAGCGGAAGGAAGGCGTCACCTCAAGTCCCAAAAGGCCATAAAATATTTCAATGAGGGTGGAAGAGAGCTACCTCGTCCACGAGGAATCAGACAGTTGGCGTCTGCCCATAGAAAAAACTTGGGGAATTGTCGGATTTTGTCGGATTTGATGTCGGTTTTGTCGGAAATGCATGGTTTTACGGGGCTTTACATGTAAATTCGAAATGGATAGCATCGGGGATAAAGTCAGGTCAGTAATAATTCATTTCCATATCCAAGGTTGAAACCACCGGCTTTCAGCCGGTTAGCTTTCAGCTATGATCCTCTGGGCGGTTCTTGTTGAAGCCGCAAATCAGTTTGTGAAAAAGGCTAAAGCCTCTCAGGTAACTCATCTTTTAGCGCAGGGCGCAATCCGGGTGGACTTTCAGTCCTCTGCGCCCGGTGCAAACCCACCAGCTTTAGCTGGTGGTTGTTTAGTGCGCGTGTTAAGAAGTACGTTCCAAAGATTTTCTGTCCACATCTTTGAACGCAAATTCTGCCTATCAATGATAACACAGATTCTCTCTAACGGTCATGAGGCAGCGCGCCACCACCCTAAAAATAAAAGACTTTCCCGTATCTTTCACGTTAAGGCATTAGGCGTCAGAAACGTTGGAATCGCGCAAGTTCATAGCTGCTGACGTTTTGTAAGTCCCTGTCTTGTCAGGTATATCTATGAAGAACACCCTTCCACTGGTACTAATCAAATAGACCCGAATCTGTCAATGGAGCAAGGTGATGTTCATGGTGGCATCTTATTCGGCCAAAGCATTTAATAAGCTAAAAGGGTCCTCAGAGACATTTAGAGCGAGATTCGATAAGAAGTCCAATCTTACGGCGGGAGAGGAAAATATCGAGTATCCCGAAAGGGAAAATGAGTTGCGCAAGGACTTCTTCAATGCCGTTGGGACCAAACCCGACTAATGAGGGCCTACAGGGGGAGGCGCCAGGCATGGTTAGAGCACCTGATGCACGAGCACGGTATCCGGGGGCACCACAAGCGTCTGCATTCCACCCTCAGTTACACTTCCCCGTTTCAGTTTCTGAAAGACTGGTTCAATCCTGGAAAGGGAGAAAAGTAGGTTGATCGAACCCATGCCCTTGGAAGACGAAAAACCGAGGGAACCTCCCCGGCCCATATACTTCGACACTGCCGCCACGACCCGCGTCGCTCCCGAAGTGCGAGAGGCCATGTTCCAAGTGCTCGCAGACCCGATGCTTTTCGCAAACCCTTCATCCGCCGAGCATGGACTGGGACGCCAGGCTGCCGTGGTCATCGATCAAGCCCGCGACGCCATCGCCACCGAGCTCGCCTGCGAGACCGATGAGGTCATTTTTACGTCAGGTGCCACGGAGAGCATCAACCTGGCCCTGCGGGGCATCGCCCTGTCCCACGCCGAGCATGGGCGGCATATCGTCACATCCATGATCGAGCACAAAGCGACGCTTGCCTGCTGCGCTGCCTTGGAGAGAGACGGCTTCAGCGTGACTTACCTCGCCCCCAGTACCAGCGGAGTCGTATCACCCGAATCGATCGCGGACGCCCTGCAGCCAGACACCTTGCTGGTCTCAATCATGCATACCAACAACGAGACCGGCGCTATGCAGCCCATCGAGGCCATTGCTGCCCTGGCCGCCGAGCGGGGTGTGCTGCTGCATATCGATGCGGCCCAGGCGGCCGGTAAATTTCCCATCAGCCTGACCAGAACGCCCATCGACCTTCTGTCCTTGTCGGCGCACAAGTTTCACGGGCCCAAGGGGATCGGCTGCCTTGCGGTCAGGGATCGTCGACGCCTCCGGCTGCAACCCCTCACCTACGGCGGCGGGCAGGAATTCGGGCTGCGCCCAGGTACCTTGCCGACCCACCAGATCTTAGGGCTGGCCTTGGCCCTTACGCTGGCGGCGGCAAGACGGGATGAGGATCTCAAGCACGTCACGGCGCTGCGGGCACAGTTCGTGGATGCAGTGACCAACAAGCTCGGGGCGATCATCCACGGCGACCCGGATTGCGCCTCCCCCTACATCCTGAACTTCGCCGTCCCGGGCATTCGCAGCGACGCATTGATCAACCAGACTGCAGCGGAGATCGCCATTGCCTCAGGCTCTGCATGTTCATCGGGGGCCTTCGAGCCCTCCCCCGTCCTTCGTGCTATGGGTATCGAGGGCGATTCCCTCTACGGCGCCGTGCGCATCAGCTTCGACCGGAGCCACACGGAGGACGACATCGGGACGGCGGTTGAAACGATCACCGCCGCCATACACCGCATGAGGATGCTGCAAGCCTAAATGAAGCTCGACCCGAAACAGACCGCATTCGGTCGCCATGAAACCTTTCCTTTACGTTATGCCTGGCTCACCAAGGGATTCGAGGCGCTCCAAGCTCTGCCTAACATCTTTAGCCAACCGGATCGGGCCATGGTTCTGCTTGGGGTGGGCCGGAACATGGTCAGTGCCATCCAATACTGGCTCCAGGCGGCGCGCCTGATCGAATTCACCGAAGGTCAAGGCGTGCCCACCGATCTGTGCGAGATGCTACTCGGCGCCGACGGCGACCCCTACCTCGAAGACGAGGCCACGCTGTGGATGCTTCATTGGCTGATCGCCTCCAACACCGAGCTTGCGACCGAATTCTTCTGGTTCTTCAATCGCTTTGCCATGCCACGCTTCCAGGAGCCCGAGGTCCGAGCCGGCATGACGGATTTCACCGTTCAGGAACTGGGGATTGAGCGCTCCCAGAGCACACTGAAGTCAGACGTCAATAACTTATTGCGGATGTATACACCGGCGTCGGATAAGGACGAGGACCACCTCGACTCCCCGCTAGGTCAACTGCGATTGATCGAATCCGATACCAAGGCCCATTCTTACCGCAGCTTGCGCACAACCCGGCCCTTTCTGCCCGCGGTCGCGCTGCATTTCGCGTTGGCGGAGCGATTTGCCGACGAGCCGGAGCCACCGGCGCTGCCTGTCCGGCTGATGCTCTACGGCGGCGATGATCGGGCAGCACCCGGTGCCGTATTTCGCCTCAGCGAGGAAGGATTGATGGCGAGCTTCGCCCGCGTCATGGAGCGTTGGCCGGGCCACTATGAGCTGCGCGACACCGCGGGGGTTCATCAGATCTAGCGCGGCGAGGAGTTTGCCGATCCCCTCGACGTACTTCGAGGCCATTACCTGAGATCAGCGGCATGATCCATTCCAACGTGCCGCTCTCACAATCCGTTGGTATCCGAGCCGGATTCAGCCGCTCCATCAACCTGGCTCGCGACAGAGACCCAAACCGGGTGGGGCAACAGCGTCAGACTATAGTCGCTTGATCATTTCATGGGTGGGGGTCTCAGCGTGCATACTGCCAATCAGGCGAGAACCCCTGGTTGGTTGCCAGCGTAATCAAAGGTCCGATCGTTTGCTCATAGGCGCGAGTCAGCCGCTCGCGGTCCAGCAGAGCCTCCGGCGACGCGAGATGCAGATCAGCCAGGTAGTCCTCGGTGAACTTCCCGAACTGGCCCTCGGACAGAGACTGACGAGCGATCAGCAGACCCTGGTGCTGGAGTTCCACAAACGCCCGGAAATAGTCCGCGCTGGGTAGCCGGTTGGACTTCGCCGAGTTGACCACGGCCGGTGCCGGGATCAGATTCCATAGCTGATCATGGACGACGAATGACCAGGGCAGGTAGTGGTCGAGCGCGAATCTTTCCGCCGTCAGTACCTCCCCACAGTAGATGCAGCGCAATTCGGGGCGCTCGGGGTGGGCAAGGATGGCACGCCAATACTTGGTCTGGCGGGCCAGGGAATCGCGCTTCGCGGGCGGGAACAGCTTGCTGGCAATGGCGGGGGTGGCTGGGTTGCGTCGCTGCATGTACTGGAGCCAGTGCCAAGCGGCCCAGCCCCGGATGATGGGGTAGTTGGTCTCCAGGTAAGTTGCCCAGTCGGGGTGCATGAAGATACCCGCGCAGCGGCGATAGTCGTCGCTGTCAAACCGATAGAGTGGGCGGGCGGTGAGAAAGTGGGCGTTGGTGATCGCCGGCATGGCATTCTCGAACACCATCCAGGCGCCCTTGTCGACCCCGCGCAGTTGCGGCTCCAGGAAGGGGATCAGCAGCCGGTACGGTACGAAGTCCATCAGTCGGGCCGCATCTTTCAGTTCGCTGGCTGCCAATGCCGCACGCAGGGTCTGGAGGTCGTGCGCCGCCAGGTTCTGGCTGTCCCGGAGCCCGAGATCCAGGGCGTCGAGCTTTTTCGCAATGGTGTCCTGGGCACCGAAGGAGAGCTTGAAGTAAGTGTGTGCGAACCAGGCGAGCGTCAGCATCTCGACGGTGATCTCGGCGAAGGTGTAAAGCCGGTCGGGGTCAAAGCGGTGTCGCTGCAACAGATCAAGCAGGGCCAGGAAGAAGACGAACTTGTAGGAGTTCGTGGTATGCCGGAACAGCCCGACGAGGGCGGCGATGTTCAGGCCGTCGCCTCCTGGGAGGCCAAGTGTTGGGATGATGGGCTCGGTGGTGGACACGCGGAACGGCCAGAAGTTGAATCAGTCGACACCAGCGTCGGTGACGTAAGCCCCGATTCTGGAAGCGATGCGTCCCCAACTGTTCCGTGGCATTCGGTTCTGCCCAGGCTCGACGTCGGCCAATAAGATCAGACGGTGAAATTCAATACTGGCAGTTGCTTCGTCGTAGGTCATAGGACTCGGGATTTCGGTGCGCCGCCAAGCCCCGCCGCTGTGGACGCTAGCCAACAGGTCCAGGAAGTATAAACTGTCCTGCCCAGGTATCTGTCGAACATAGCCTTGTCACTCGGTTCCTACGGGAGTGGCCGAGCCCGGGTGCTCTAGTGGCTTCGGGTCCCGCGCCGGGTCCGACAGGTCACAATCCTCAAGCAGCAACGACTTATATGCATCTTCGACCCCATGATAGTGCGTCTATCGCCTATTACGAAGACCAAGCTCAAGATTTCTTCTGCGAGACCGCCAGCATTGATCTGTCACCCCTGTACGCCAGATTCCTCCCCTTTGTGCCGGCCGGCGGCCACATTCTCGACGTTGGGTGTGGGTCCGGCCGTGACGTCCGCGCCTTCCGTGCGAATGGCTACAGGGTCACTGGCTTTGATCCTTCACCCACGTTGGCCAGACTCGCAACCGCCCATTGCGGACTCCAGGTCCAGGTCATGCGCGTTCAAGACATAGATTGGCACCGGCAGTTCGATGGGATTTGGGCATGCGCGAGTCTGCTTCATGTGTCGATGACCGAACTGCCGGAGGTACTGCGACGCCTGGCCGCTGCCCTTAAGCCCGGCGGGGTACTCTACGCCTCCTTCAAATACGGCCAGGGTAAGCGTGAGCACGGCGGCCGGAAATTCACCGACTTGGACGAAGAGGGCCTCGCCGCGCTTTTGCGGGCGGTACCTTGTTTCAGAGAACTGGAGACCTGGACCACGGCGGACCGACGGCCGGGGCGGGAGAACGAGATGTGGCTGAATACGCTCCTTGTGGCAGAAATTCAAATGCGTCAAACGGGTTCAGATCCCGGTGGTCGTCGGGCCTGACGCCTTGATGATAGAAAGTTCCGACCGTTTGCCCTGACGTAAAATCTCCCTGCTCACTCTTGTCGGCACTCGACACCAATGGGCTGCAATGAATGGCCTCCAATGACACCCCACCCTTCTCCATCACGGCATCGATCCTGACCCTGGTGGCGGAGATATCCGAGTGCGTCGGCAAGGTGACGGTCGTCGCGGAAGGGTTAGGGAGCCGGCGGCTACGTCGGATCAACCGCGTCCGGACCATCTACGGGACTCTGGCCAGCGAGGGCAACCGGCTCACCGAGGAACAGACCACGGCCATCTTGGATGGTAAGCGTGTGCTGACACCTCACCGGGAAGTTCAGGAGGTGCGCAATGCCCTGCTGGCCTATGACAGCCTGCACCAGTGGACACCGAGCAAGGGCCTTCATTTGCTGGATTCCCACCGTATCTTAATGACAGGGTTGGTGGACCACCCAGGCGCCTACCGGAGCGGGGATGTGCGGGTGATGGCTGGGGAGGCGGCGGTACACATGGCACCGCCCGCCAACCAGGTGCCAGCCCTCATGGACGATCTGTTCGGCTGGCTTGGGCGCAGCACCGACCATCCGCTGATCACCAGCAGCGTCTTCCACTATGAATTGGAGTTCATCCACCCCTTCGCGGATGGCAATGGACGCATGGGGCGCCTGTGGCAAACCTTACTCCTCAGCCGCTGGCGCCCGTTGTTTGCGGACTTGCCCATCGCGGATCTCGTCTACGCCAACCAGGGTGCGTATTACCAGGCAATCCAGGACAGCACCAGCCAAGCATCGGTCACGCCCTTCATCACTTTCATGCTGCGCATGATGCAAGCGGCCCTCGAAGAGTTGGAATCCGCCGGCCTGACCGAACAAGTAACCGAACAAGTTCGCAGGCTTCTGGAGGCCCTCGGCCCAGACATCTGCCCGGCAAAGAATTTGATGGACCGCCTCGGCCTGACCCATCGCCCGAATTTTCTATACGACTATCTGCGCCCGGCCCTCGATAACCGATGGGACGAGATGACCGATCCCGGCCACCCGCGCAGCCCCCGCCAACGCTACCGCTTAACGGCGGCCGGACAGCAGGTCTTGACCTCATGACCAGAAGCGCAACGGGCTCCATGAACCTCTTCATCGAGAAGCTGGGCCAAAGTATCTAAAGGGACAATGGGAAAGCGCGTATCGAGAGCCTGTCGCTGCCCATGCCTCGGGCCCTGTTCGAGCGACTGTCGCGGCTCATGGCTGGCTAACCCGGAGCGACCTTGACCCACGCACCCACAAATCGCGTTGGCGAGGATACCTACGTCCATGTCGAGGCCCTGCGGTGGCTTGATGCAGCGACCTTGGGGCGTATCCGCTTGGCGGAGACGCTAGCTGGCAGCGAGCCCGGGACTCACTACAACTTGGTCCGTATGCATGGGGATGGCGTCATGATCGCCCTCCTGAACTATCCCCATTTCTTCGACGACCCCTTCCCGTCCCTCGCCACAAGCTGGTTGGCGGACCCGGAGGCCGGGACCGCAACCCTGCGGACCTATGCGGATTCCCTCAACCCCCCGATCCTGCACCGCAAGGAGCTCTTGCTCCCGGCCGACCACCCGCGCCGGGCGGAGTTCGCGGCCTTGACCGAGGCCTGCGAGGCCATCGGGCTGTTCGACGAACCCACCCGCATCGGCTACCGCCGCCAATGGCTGGTTCTGGTGCGGGAGAAGGGCTACCGCATCGAGGGTCATGCCCTGGTGCCCTTGGGCAACACGGAGGGCGATGGGGATGCAGGCGACGAACCCCAGGATGCGGTCCTATTCGGCCACTGGCAGGCGGCGCGTCAGCTCACTGCCTTGTTACGCTACAACTTTTCGGCCCCAGTCCAGAGCCTGGCTCGCTATGGTTTTCTCGACGGGCATCACCGGGTCTTCGACTACGGCTGCGGGCGCGGCGATGACCTGCGCGGGCTGGCGGAGCATGGCCTGGAGGCGGCGGGCTGGGACCCCTTCTATGCCCCGGACCAACCCATAGTGCCGGCGGACATCGTCAACCTGGGCTTTGTCATCAACGTCATCGAGGACCCGGAGGAGCGCCTGTCCGCCCTGACCCGGGCATGGTCCTTGGCTGAGCGGCTGTTGGTAGTCTCGGTAATGTTGGCCAACCAGAACGCCCCGCGCGGGGAGTGCTTTTGCGACGGGGTTCTGACCCGGCGCGGGACCTTCCAGAAATACTTCACCCAGGCGGAGATCCGTGCCTATCTGGTCGCCGCCCTGGACGAGGAGCCCATCCCGGTGGCCCCGGGGGTGCTTTATGTCTTCCGCGACAAGGACGCAGAGCAGCGCTTCTTGGTGGACCGCTACCGCTCCCGGCGCAACCCGCTGCGCGCTGTCAACCGACCACGGCACGAGCGTGCGCCCAGGCCACCGCGGGAGGCGCGGACTCGTGGCCCCAACGCCGCCGAGAAGGCGCAGGCCCGCTACGACGCTTGCCGCGAACCTCTGGAGAGGCTCTGGTCCCTGTGGCTCGACCTGGGCCGCCCGCCAGAGCCGGACGAGGTCTTGCCCGTGGATCTGGCTGCCGTGACCGAGACCTGCGGCTCCCTGCCGAGGGCCCTGCGCCTTATGGAGGAGCGCGGCGAGCCCAAGGACTTGGAGCGTGCTCGGGACGCGCGGATCGCGGACCTGTCGGTGTATTTCGCCCTGATGCAGTTCGAGCGCCGCAAGCCTTACCGGCATCTGGAACCCGGACTCCAACGCAACATCAAGGCCCTCTTCGGCAGTTATGGCGCGGCCCAGGGAGCTGGTCTGGCCCTGTTGTTCCAGGTAGTGGACACCCAGGCCATCGCCGACGCCTGTCAGACGGCGGCGGAGCACGGGCTGGGCTGGCTGATGCCGGGTGAGTCCCTGCAGCTCCACTCCAGTCTAGTCGAACAGCTCCCGCCCCTGTTGCGGGTCTATGTCGGCTGCGCGGCTATGCTTTACGGCGATTATCGCAACGCCGATCTGGTCAAGATCCACATCGGTTCCGGCAAGGTGAGCCTGATGCGCTACGACGGATTCGACGCCTTGGCCCTGCCGCGCATGATCGAGCGGGTTAAGGTCAAGCTGCGGGAGCAGGACATCGACTGGTTCTCCTACGGGGAGGGGACGGGGTTCGTGCCCCCCTACCTGTTCCACAAGTCTCGCTATCTCAACGAGGAGTCACCGGGTTATCCTGAGCAGGTCGCCTTCGACGAGGCCCTGGACGCCTTGGGGCTGTGCGACCTGTCTGGCTATGGCCCGAACCCCCAGACCTTCGATGGGGCCCTGGCCGCCCGGCGCTGGGAGGTCAATGGGCTGCGTTTGGTGCGGTCCCGCGCCATCCCGGACTTGGATGATGGCTGCGGGCGCTTCCTGACCTATCGCCAACTCATTGCCTGCGGGGAGACCCAGGCGTGGACGGGGCTGCCCAACCTACCCCGGGAGCCAGACAGTTACTCGGCCCTGCTGGACTTGGCGGTGCAGGTGCTGGACCCGGTGATCGAGTGGTTCGGTATGATCCGGCTGACCTACGGCTTCTGCTCCCCAGAGCTGGCGCGCGCGATCCCCGGGCGCATCGATCCCAAGCTTGACCAGCACGCCTCCCACGAGCGCAACCGGCGGGGCTTGCCCATCTGCCCGCGCATGGGGGCAGCGGTGGACTTCATCGTGGAAGACGAGGACATGCGCGAGGTCGCCCGCTGGCTGGTGGCCAACACACCATTCGACCGGATCTATTTCTACGGTCCGGACCTGCCCATTCATGTGAGCTACGGGCCGGATCACAGCCGCCAAATCGTGGAAATGCGCCCCACTGCCGCCGGGCGTTTGGTGCCACGGGTGGTTGCTGGCCTCGGCTAGCGGGATGCTGAACCAGGGCCCCGGGGTGCCCCCGAGCATCTTTTAACGATCCCCTTCCTGACGGGCAGGAATGAGCCTATCGCTCGGGGACCAGTCCCCGCCCTCGACAAGGACAATGACCGGTGAGGGGGCTGCGGCGGCCAGCTCAATTCGGGTTGTCAGCTCAGTCCGTATCCCAGCCCCGCTCGGTCTCGGGGCTGGGGGTTGACTTGAGGGCGGGTCGGCGCGGTTTGGGCAATACCACCGGAGCCTCCTCGACCTGAGCCGCCAGGACCGCGACCGGCTTCTCCCGCCGGCCCAGACCCAGGAAACCCGCGCCTGCCCCCCCATTCCCCAGCCGATCCTGCCGGGCCCGCACGCCATAGCCAATGGCGGCGCCACCGGCGGTGGTCAGGGCGAGCATCCCCAGGGAAATCATCTGGGTCATCAGTAACAACAAACCCGCCCCGGCCCCGCCGGCAATCAGGAGTCCGGTCTTGAATTGACCGCCAACCCGGGCGCGCTGCTGCTGGCGTTCCGCCTGGCGCTGGGTGTTCTTGACCTCCCGGGCCTTATCCTGCTCCGCCCGAACTCGGATCTTCTCCCGCTCC
>JAHDND010000157.1 GCA_018435665.1 Candidatus Thiosymbion sp.
CGCCTCTAGAAGGCGGTAGACGCTTCCTGAGCAGGGGGGATCAAAAACCAAATCCGGTCGACAGTGGCGTCCTGGACCCTCTCGACCGCTCAGAGAGAACATTAAACGCATCGCCTGGCTAACTGAACCGGACACCGTTGTAATAAAACCAAAGACTGTCGGCGATCCAGTAGCAGAAGCCACCTAGTGCCAGCAGCCGCCAGCCGAGCCGGTCTCGCTGACCGAGCCCCGCGGACCCGGAGGCTCGCCAGCACATGATCGTCATCAGGGGACCGATCGCCACGAACGCCAGGTTGGTGACCAGGATCAAGCGCTCCTCGCCACCCCAGCGAAAGTGCATCCAGGACAGGGCGCCGGCGACGATTGCCAGGATCAACCCCAGCATCCAGGAACCGGCGTCCCTGCCTATTGGCGCCGGTTGGGGCAGGGAGGACGAGGGATCGGGGGACATGGGGTACCTCGGGGATATTCCTGGCTCGGGCGCTATGGGCTGAGGATCGTGGCGACGGGTGACCTTACTTCTGGATGTGGCGAAAAATGACCCGATTGCGCCCACTGCCCTTGGCCTGGTAAAGCGCCTGGTCGGCATCGTGCAGCAGGGCGTCGATGTTGCCGGTGTTCGCGGTGCGGGAGGCCAAGCCACAACTGATGGTGCAGGACAGGTTGCCCTCCTCCAGCGGGATGATCAGATCGGCCACCGCCTGACGGATGCCATCCATGGCCGCCAGGACGGTATCCGGATCGGCGCTGGGGACCAGGATGGCGAATTCCTCCCCCCCGAGGCGGCCGAAGACCGCCTCGGGGGGGAGCCGGTCGCCAATGGTATCGGCGACCAGGCGCAGGACCTGGTCACCCACCGCATGGCCGTGGCGGTCATTGACCTGCTTGAAATGGTCGATGTCGAGCATGACCGCCTGCAAGTCGCCCGGGGCAGCGAACAGGGCCGTTGCCAGATCGAAGAAGCGGCGGCGGTTGGCGATCCCGGTCAGGGAGTCGAAGTAGGCAAGGTTATGTAGCCGCGCCATCAGGAACTTCAATTCCAGATGGGTCCTCACCCGGGCCAGCAGTTCCAGGGGGCGGAAGGGCTTGGTGACATAGTCCTTGCCGCCGACCTCGAAGGCGCGACTGATGGTGGCCTCGTCGCTCATGGCGGAGATGAAGATGATGGGGATGGTCCGGGTGCGCTCGTCGTCCTGCAACTGGCGACAGAGTTCGAAGCCGTCGATGTCCGGCATCATGATGTCGAGCAGGATCAGGTCGACGGGGGTGTGGTCCAGGATCTGCCAGGCGCCGGCGGCGTCGGTGACATCCCGCACGTCGTAGTCCTCGAGGAGACTGGTGAGAATATCCAGGTTTTCGACCTTGTCGTCCACGGCCAGGATGATGGGGGTGCTTGCATTCATGGGTTGTGAAATCCCGAGCTGACCGACAAGGTCGTGGAGGACGGCCTAGGGCTGGCGGCAGATGGCGTAGATGGCCGTGGTGTAGTTGTGATATTCGTTCTTGCCCCCCAGGCGGGCGAACTCGCCGAAGCCGTACATGCCGAGCCAGGGTGGGATCTCGCCATTCCGGGCCAGGGGATACTGCATGCGGCCGACCAGTTCCTCCTTCATCACCCGGTTGAACAGGAAGCGGCCCCGGGCCAGGCAGTCGGCGTGGAAGACGGCCACCACCTCCCGCGCCCCGATCCGCTCCTTCATCTGGCTCATCATCCGGTCCATGTCGTTGAAGATACGTTCCTCGTCGCGCACCGTGAGCCAGAGGCGGGTGCCCTCGGGAATGGTGGTGGCATAGTGCATGGCCCCGTCCGGATCGCGCTTGGTGACCACCCGCAGGATGTGCTCGTTGCCGTATTCCTCCGCCAGCTTGGGCCGCAGGTGTTCCGCCAGGGCGCCAATTGGGATGGTGTCGCCACAGGTGGCGGTCTCCGGCAGGGCCAGGCGGCGGGTGTACTCGCTCCAGGCCGGGCGGCCGTCGAGTTGAAGGATGCGGTTCTCCTCCGACTTGGTGACCACCATGGGCTCCCCCACGGCGACGAAGCCGTGGGTGGCCTGGGTGACGACGTCCAGGGTCGGGTCGGCGAAGCCCACGGCATAGGCGGCGTGCTCGTAGACCCGGTCATCGACCATCTGGAAGCTGGCGATGCCCTTCATGTTGTCGGCGGAGGTGGCGCCGAAGATGGTCACCTCGGGCCCGAAGACCGACTCGATGCCGGCGATGCAGCGGTCATCGGCGATGTCGATGCCGGAGCCCAGGAAGTAAATCATGTTGACGCCGGGGTTGGCGGCCTTGAGCTGGGCGGCCAGTTCGGCGGATTTCTGATAGGAATTGTGGCCGTAGATGCCATCGACACTAGCGACGGCGATCTCCGCCGCGCCGCGTACCGCCATGATGGCCAGGTCCTTCATGGACTCGCTCACCCCCTCCTTGCCGACGACCCCACAGCAGGAGGAGCCGACGATGCGGGCGCTGGGGGCCAGGGCCTTGGCCTCGGCGATCAGGGCGGCGTAGTCGTGGCCCATGGAGGCGTGGATGACCACCAAGTCGCAGTCGGTGGTGCCCTCGCCCAGGGCGGCCTCCAGGCACTCGGCCATGGCCCGGCGGGAGTTCACCATGCGGGTGCTGGCGGAGAAGAATTCAAGCATCGGTCGGGTCCTCGTCTAGGGGTGGCGTCGCCCTCCGCGCGGGATCTGCCTGGTCGCCAGCGCCCGGGGGGGTGATCGTTATGGGAAATAGCGTCACCGCGGTTCAGTTCCCGGTTAACCCGACCCTCCCTTTCGAGGCCGAAAACTGAACCGCGGTGTCCATACATTAGATCATGACAAGGACTTTCATTTTCCAGGACGTGGCACCCTTCATGAAGGTCCAGTCAAGGCGTTTTCAGTCGGGCAGGCAAGGGTCTGGTACCCCGCCCGGCGCCAGGAAGCGCCGCAGCATCCCAAGGAGCTGGTTGAGGTCGATGGGCTTGCTCAGATGCGCGTTCATGCCCGCCGCCAGGGCCCGGTCGATATCCTCCGGGAAGGCGTTGGCGGTGAGGGCGACGATGGGCACCGCCGGGTCCAGGGCGCGAATGGCCCGGCTGGCGGCATAGCCATCCATCACCGGCATCTGCACGTCCATCAGGATCAGGTCGCAGGGGGATTGCCGGAACAGGTCCACCCCTTCCTGGCCATCGTTCGCGGTGAGGATGGTCAGGCCGGTACCCTCCAGCAGGCCGGTCACGATCTCCCGGTTGAGGGCCTGGTCCTCAACCAGCAGGATCCGCCGGCCGGCGAGTCCGGGCAGGCCGGCCGGCGAGGCCGGAGTGGCCGGTTCCTCAAGCCGCGGGGGTGAATCCATCCCCGGGCAGGGGGGAGCGGGGATCTCGAAGCTAAAACAGCTCCCCCGTCCGGGTTCACTGTCGACCGCGATCCGGCCCGCCATCAGTTCCACCAATTGCCGGCTGATGGCCAAGCCCAGGCCGGTGCCGCCGAAACGCCGGGTGGTGCTGGTGTCGGCCTGGGTGAAGGCCTGGAAGAGGCCACTTTGCTCCTCGGGCGTCAGGCCAGGGCCGGTGTCGTGAACTTCGAAGCGCAGCCAGTCCGTGGCCGGCCGCCGCGCCACCAGGCGGACGGAACCGGTTGCGGTGAACTTGATGGCGTTGCTGAGCAGATTGGTGAGGACCTGCCCGACCCGCAGGCTATCGCCCAGAAAACAGGTCCCCAGGTCGGGGGCCAGGTCCAGTTCCAGGGCCAGGCCCTTGTCGTTCGCCGTGATGGCGACCAGGTTCACCACCTTGTCGATCAGGGGACGCAGCGCGCAGGGGGTCCGTTCGATGACCAGTTTCCCGGCCTCGATCTTGGAGAGGTCGAGGATCTCGTTGAGGATGGCGAGCAGGGAGTGGGCCGAGGTCTCGATCTTGCGCACCTGGTCCCGCTGCCGGGGGTCGAGGGCCCCGCGCAGGGCCAGTTGCGCCATGCCGATGATCCCGGTCATGGGGGTGCGGATCTCATGACTCATGTTGGCCAGGAAGGAGCTTTTGGCCTGATTGGCGACCTCGGCCTGGGTGCGGGCCCGGTTCAGTTCCGCGGTGCGCTCCTCCACCTTCCGTTCCAGGTTGGTATTCAGATCCCGCAGCACGGCCTCCGCATCCCTTAGGGCGGCATTCTGGCGCTGGATGAGGTGGGCATGGCCGGTCATCCCGAGCATCAGGATCTGCAACAGGGCGACGAAGAACAGGCCCAGAACGCCGACCCCCCAGGCGATCCAGGACCTTTTTTCCTGGAGATAGCGCGGGGTGGCGAAGACGGTCAGGAACCAGTCCTGGTTCCCGACCCGCAGTTCCCACTGCCAGCTCGCATCCTCGGGCAGGGCGGCCGGGGCACAGTCCCGGTCACCGGCGCAGTCGAGTCTGGCGCCCGTGTGGGCATCGGTCAGTTGCAGGCCCAGGCCGGTGGGCAGGGTGTCCCGGGTGGCGATGGTGATCATGCGGGGTATCTTCACCACGGCCGCCACGAAACCCAGGGGAGTCGTAGCGTCCTCCGCGCTCGGGTCCGCGCCCCTGTCACCGCCATCACCCCAACCAGCCCCGTGACCCCAGTCCACCGGCAGAATCTCGATCATCCCCGGACCCTGGCTAGGGTCCTGCACCAGGCGGACTGGCGCGGCCACCGCGAGGCCGCGATGCTTCAGGGCCCATTCGAAGGCCGCCCGTCGCACCGGCTCGGTGAGGTTGTCGAAGCCCAGGGCCTCTCGGTTGGACGCCTCGGGGGCCAGGGTGCGGATGGGGATGTGGCGGGATCGCGTGGCCGCGGGCACCAGGTCACCCTGGCCATCCAGTTCCCTGATCTGGAAGGCGCCCGAGGATGACTGTTTCGCCATGGATGCCTCGTAGGCCGGCCGTTCCGCGGCGGTCACCAGGTCACTGAAGCCGAGGGCGAAGATATCCGGGTTGTCGCGCAGGGTCGGGCGGGTGAAATGCTCAAACTGGCGGGGGGTAAAGTTCGGCGTGATCTCGATGAACTGGCGCAGGGAGGACAGCAGCTCCCGATGCGTCGTCAACCGGCTGGCGATATCCTTGGCTAGGGACTCCCCGGCATGGTGGAACTGCTGGAGCAACTCCCGGCGCTCCCACTGGCTGGCGCTGTAAAAGGCCAGCACCGCCAGGCCCAGGGTGGCGACCAGGGGGAGCAGTGTCCGGCGCCGGCGCTCACGCCACAGGGGGGAGGAGAGGTTGAGCAGCCCCAGGGTCAGGGGGGCGAAGACCAGGTTACCGATGGCGTCGCCGACGTACCAGGTCCAGCCGGTATAGGCCACCGCCGCGCCGTCGATCTGACCGCTGGCCCAGAGGGCCGTGGTGCCCACGCTGGCGGAGATCACCGCGGGCAGCAGGCCCCCCAGGAACAGAAAGCTGGCGACATGGGTCTCGCGCTCCAGCTCCCGCCAGGTCGTGCCCGTCAGGCGGCGCACCAGCCAGCTTCCCAGCCAGGCCTGGAGGCTGGCGCCGGTCGCGATCGCCGCCGTCACCGCCAGCAGGGTCCAGTCCAGCCGGTCCCCTAGCCAGTGGTCGCCAAGCCAGTTGAGGGACAAATTGAGGGCCACCGCCCCCAGCCAGACGCCGGGGAGGGCGCGGTTACCGAACCACAGCAGGGCGGCCAGGGCCAGGCCAGCGGGCGGGAAGACGGGACTGGGGGAGCCCAGCAGCAGTCCCGCCACCCCCAGGATCAGATAACAGAGGGCAATCCCCAGGGTGATGGCCAGCAGGGAGGCGTGCCGACGACTGACGTCGGATGAGGGCAGGGACCCGGGCATCAAGGAGGGGCATCTCTAACGGTAGAAGGGGCAAGGTGGCCCGTTCCCCGGACCGGTTGATTTATCATAACGCCTGACTACCGCGATGCGGGTGCTTATCGCCGGCCGGAACCGCCCGCATGACCCTGACACCCGCCCGCGGGTGGAGAAAAACCTTGACCAGAGGGGCATTATCCATGGAGCGTCGTACCTTCCTGCGGCATACGGGTCTGGCGGGCATTCTGGCCAGCGGCATCGCGCCGGCACTGGTCCGCGCCGAGCCCTCGATCCGCTGGCGCCTGGCCTCCAGCTTCCCGAAATCGCACGCGGTCCTCTTCGGGGCCGGAGAGTCCTTCGCCCGATACATCAGCGACGCCACGGGGGGGAATTTCACCATTTCGCTCCATGCCCCCGGCGAGCTGGTCCCCGCCTTCGGCGTCGTCGACGCCGTCCAGCAGGGCACGGTGGAATGCGCCCATACCGCCTCCTATTACTTCTTTGGCAAGGACGAGACCTTCGCCCTGGATTGCGCCGTGCCCTTCGGCATGACCGCCCGGCAGATGAATGCCTGGATGTTTGACGGCAATGGCCTGTCCTTGCTGCGGGACTTCTTTGCCCAGTATCAGATCGTCAATTTCCCCTGTGGCAATACCACCGCCCAGATGGGGGGCTGGTACCGTAAGGAGATCCGCTCCGTCGAGGACTTCAGGGGCCTCAAGTTCCGGGTCGGTGGTTTTGGCGGGCGCGTCCTCGCCAAACTGGGCGTGGTGCCCCAGAACCTGCCGGCGGGGGAGGTCTACCAGGCCCTGGAAAAGGGAACCATCGACGCCACCGAGTTTGTCGGCCCCTACGACGACCTGCAACTGGGCGTGCACCGGGTCGCCCCCTACTATTACTACCCGGCCTGGTGGGAAGGCGGCGCCCAGATCTCCATCTACATCAATGCCGATCAGTGGCGTAGCCTGTCGCCGACCTATCAGGCCATCGTCACCCAGGCCGCCGCCGCCGCCCATATCCAGTGCCAGTCGCGCTATGACGCCCGCAACCCCCAGGCCCTGAAACAACTGGTCGCGGAGGGGGCCAAACTGTCGCGCTTCCCCAAGGAGGTCATGGACGCCGCCTTCATGGCCTCCCGGGAGGTCTATGCGGAACTGGAGGCCAGCAACCCGAACTGGCAAAAGATCTTCCCCGACTTCAGCCGCTTCCTGGCCGAACAGGTGCAATGGGAGTCCGTGGCGGAGGCCAATTACTTCCAGTACCTGGCGGCAACAAACCCGGCCGCTTAGCGTGAAAGTCACGGGAAAGCCTTTCATTATCAGGGGTATGGCGAGCCGCCCCATGAGAGTTAGCCTGACGCCGTGGAAGATCATCTACCCGCCTACGTCCTGATCGACCAACGATCCGTCAGTGCTCATCACAAATGCCCTGGGTGTTGGACGAGACCATGATCAAGCTCCCCTTGGCTGAGCGAGACACCCCATCCGCCATGCCCCGCCGACAGCTTCCCACTCGCTACCTCGGCCTCCTGCTGGTGCTCCTGCTTGCCCTGGGGGGGTGCAGCGCCACCCGTCTCGCTTATGACCGGTTGGATTTTTTCATCCAACTCTATGCGGCGGACTACATTGACCTGGAGGCTGAACAGGAGGCCGTCTGGGAACCGGTCCTGGCGGCGGAACATGAGCGCCACCGGGCCGAGGAACTGCCCTATCTGGCGGCCTATCTGGAGGAGATGCTGGTGGCCAGCCAGCGGGGCTTCGATCAGGAGAACATGGGCTGTCTCCTGGGCTCCCTCGACGCCCTTTATCGCCGCCAAGCCGGCTATGGGGTGAATCTCGCCGTTCCCTTACTGGTGGCGCTCTCTCCGGCCCAGGTCCAGACCCTGGAAGCGCGCTTCCGCGAGCGGACGGCGGAGGATCTGGACGAGGCGTCGGCGGCGGTGACCCCGGCCGGGCGGGAGAAACTCGCCCGCCGTTACCTGGAGACGATCGAGGATTGGACCGGCCCCCTCGACCCTGGCCAACAGGCGGTGGTGACGGCGATCGTCGGCCGGATGCCCCAGTCGCGTCAGGCCTTCATCGCCTACCGTGACCAGAAGCGGGCCGAATTGGTCAAGCTCCTCGGCGCCCGGGCGGGGGAGGCCCAGCTCCGCGCCTTCCTGACGGCCTGGCTGGTGGAGTTCCAGGACCTGCCACCGGAACTGGCCCAGGCGCGGCGGGAGATGCGCGCGCGGGTCACCGAACTCTTTATCGAACTGGGGCAGCGTCTGGATACCAGCCAGCGCCGCCACCTCCAGGATCGCCTGCGAGATTTGCGCGACGACCTGATGCAGCTGCAACGCCAGCCCCGGATGGCCGCTCTGTCCTGTTAGCGGCCCGATTTGCCAGCGCGCCATTTCAGGCTCCCAGCCGCAGGGTCACCCGGACCACGCCAGGCTCGTCGACGATGGGACCCTGGGAAAAGCCCAGGATCTTGCATAGCTTGAGCATGGGCCGGTTCTCCCGGAGCACCTCGCCATGGACTTCTTCCAGGCCGCGATCCCGGGCATGGTCGAGCAGCCGGCGCATCAACAGGATGCCCAGGCCCATGCCGGTCATCTCCCGGTTGATGACAATGGCGAACTCGGCGCGGGTCAGGCCGGGTTCGGCATTGAGGCTGGCCACCCCGTGGATGGGCCGGGTGCCGGCGGGACCGGGTTCGGTGAGGACCAGAGCCATTTCACGATCGTAGTCGAGCTGGCAGAAGCGCGCGGCGGTGAGGTGATCCAGGGTTCGGCGCGGGACGAAGAAGCGCATGCGGCTCTCCTCCGGGTCCAGACGGCCAAAGTGGGCCTGGAGGGCGGGCTCGTCCTCGGGCTGGATGGGCCGCAGCCAGAGGTGGCGACCGTCGGGGAGTGGCACCTCCTCTTCCAGTTCCCGCGGATAGGGACGGATCGCCAGGCGGTCATCGGCGGCCCGGCAGGGCTCGGCGCCGTGTGCTTTAGCCTGATCCCCAGCCCTCCCTTCGGGTGGCTGGGTCTGGCGATCGACCCCGGCCGGGGTCCCGGGCAGACGCAGACGAATGCGGGCATCCAGGGCCAGGATGCCGTCGGCATCCGCCAGCAGGGGGTTGACGTCCAACTCGACGATCTCGGGGACCTCCACCGCCAGGGACGAGAGCCGCACCAGGGCCAGGGCGATCGCCTCCAGGTCGGCGCAGGGCAGGCCGGCCCCGCCGCGCAGGCGGGCATGGACCCGGGTCTCCTCCAGCATCGCCATGGCCAGACGCAGATTGAGCGGGGGGAGGCCCAGGGCCCGGTCCCGCAACACCTCCGCCCCACTGCCCCCCTGGCCGATCAGCAGCACGGGGCCAAATTGCGGGTCCTCAGTTAGGCCGAGGATGAGCTCGCAGGCCGCCGGCCGGCGCGCCATGGCCTGGACCGAAAAGCCGTCAAGGCGCGCCGTGGGGTGCGACTGGCGGACCCGGTCCAGCATGGCCAGGGCGGCGGCTTCCACCGCCTCCGCCCCCGTCAGTTCCAGGGCCACGCCGCCGGCGCGGCGCTTGTGGGGGATATCGGGGGAGAGCAGCTTGAGGGCCACCGGGGTGCCGATGGCCGTCGCCAGGCGCGCCGCCTCCGCGGGGGAGGTGGCGACCCGGGTGGGGATCACCGGGATGCCACAGGCGCTGAGCACCGCCTTGGCCTCCGGCTCGGTCAGCCATTCCCGGCCCGCCTGTCGGGCATGGCTCAGGAGGGGACGGATGGCCCCGAGGTCCGGCCGACAGGCCGCGGGCAGGGCCGGCGGGGTCTCCATGAGTTCGGCCTGGGCCCGGTGGAAAGCGACCAAATGCATGAAGGCGCGGACGGCCCGTTCCGGGGTCTCGTAACTCGGCACCTGGCTGGCGGCGAGGAGCCGGCGGGCCTGACGGACGCTGACCCCGCCCAACCAGCTCGCCATCAGGGTGGGCGTCCCGGTCGAGGCCGAGCCCCTGGCGTGAAAGTCAGGGGAATGTCCATCGTTATCAGGGTTGTGGCCTGTCGCCTCATGACGGTTAGCGTGAAAGTCACGGCAACGCCTTTCATCTTCGGAGGTGTGGCGCTCTCCCTCATGCAACTTAGCGTTGGCCGCTCCCGAGCCGCGAATCAAGGCCTGGGCGCAGGCGGTCGGGCGGATGCCGGCGCTGGGACTGTGCAGGGCCAGGATCGCGTCCACCCCCGGCGCGGCGCGCAGGATGTCCAGGGCGTGGGCATAGCGCGGGCCATCCGCGTCCCCCAGCAGGTCGACGGGATTGGACCGGGACCAACCGCTCGGCAGGACCTCGTCCAGGGCCGCCCGGGTGCCGGCACTCAGCTCCGCCAGCCGCCCCCCGCTGTCCAGCAGGGCATCCGTCGCCAGGACGCCGGCGCCGCCGCTGTTGGTGAGGATGGCCAGGCGGTCCCCCCGGGGCGGGCGGGTCAGGGCCAGGGTCGTCACGGCGTCGAACAGTTCCTCCAGGCTGTGCACCCGCAGCAGACCGGCCCGGCGAAAGGCGGCGTCCTGGACCGCGTCGCTGCCGGCCAGGGCCCCTGTATGCGACAAGACCGCCCGGGCCCCCGCCGCGGTATGGCCGGCCTTGACCAGGATCACCGGCTTGAGCCGGGCCGCCGCGCGGGCGGCGGAGAGGAATTTTCGCGCCGGCCCCAGGCTTTCGATGAAGAGCAGGATGGCGCTGACCTGGCCATCCAGGGCCAGGTGGTCGAGCAGATCGCCGAAATCCAGGTCCACCATGTCGCCGAGGGAGACCAGATGGGAAAAGCCGATCCCCCGCGCCAGGGCCCAGTCGAGCACCGTGGCGACCAGGGTGCCGGACTGGGCGACAAAGGCCAGCCGCCCCGACCGGGGCAGGCGCGGGCCCAGGCTGGCGTTCAGGCCCGATCCGGGCACCATGAGTCCGAGGCAATTGGGCCCCAGCAGGCGCAGGCCATGGCGCCGGGCGACGGCCAGGATCTCCGCGCGCCGGTCTAGACCGCCGGGGTCGCCGCCCTCGCCGAAACCCGGGCTGGTGAGGATGGCGGCCCGGGCACCCAGGGCGCCAAGCTGGTCGAGCCACGCGGGCGTCTGGGCCGGGGGCGTGGCGAGGATGGCCAGGTCCGGTCGCACCGGCAAGCTGGCCAGGTCGGTCACGCAGGGCAGGCCGCAAAAGCTGGCGGTCCCCGTGCCCCGCCGGCCCGCCCGCGCGGGGCGGACGGCCCAGAGGGGGCCGCGAAAGCCCAAGGTGGCCAGATTGCGCCCGAGGAGGCGTGACCGATCCCGCGCCAGGGGCTTCCCCAAGGGGTCCTGACCCCCACTGGCGCTCACCAGGACGATGGCTTCAGGGTGGAACAGGCAGTCGAGGGGGGCAGGGGGCATGGGTCTCACCTTGGCGTAATGGCGGCCATGCCCTATCCTGCCCGCGCAAGAGCCACCAATGCAATGCCCCCGCCGCCGCCTTGAGTTCCGGAATACGCCGACATGGAATCTCCCCCTCTCGCCAACGCCAAGCTCACCGAGCTGATCATGATGGGACTCGCCGCGATCGCCCCCGAGGCGGACCTCAGCCACTTGGACCCGGCGCGCGCCTTCCGCGACCAGATCGAGCTGGACTCCGTGGACTTCCTCAATTTCGTCCTGACCCTGGAAAAACGCCTGGAGCGGCCCATCCCGGCAGTCCATTACCCCCGCCTGTCCAGCCTCCAGGGCTGTCTGGAATACCTGGGGGTCGCGGAACCCCGGCCCACCCAGGGTTGAGCGCGGCCGTCAATACACCCAGGGAATCAGCTTGCGCGTCCCGCGGGCGTAGTCGGCGTATTCCGGATGCCGTTCCGTCAACCAGGCCTCTTCCTGGGTCGCCTTGTAGTCGAAAAATAAGAAGGCGACGACCAGCAGCAGCAGGTGACTGAGACTGAGGCTGTAAACCACCCAGCCCAGGGCGGCGAAGAGTTGGCAGCTATAGAGGGGATGGCGGATCAGGGCGTAGATGCCCTGGGTAACCAGGCGGTTGTGATCGAGGGGATAGGGCAGGGGGGTGAGATTGGCGCCCAGCTTGAGGACGCCGAGGCCACCGATCACCAGGGCCAGGACGAGGCAGACCGCCAGGACGGCGAGGCGCGGGGTCTGGGACAAGGCCAGGAAGTCGGGGGTGAGCCAGGGGTTCCAGGGGGGAGCGAACAGGAAAGCGGCGACCAGCACGACCTGAAGGACGACCAGGATCTCTCCCCGCCCGCCGCGGCGTGGTGGCTGGGGACGCTCCGCCTTGGGGGCATTGGCTGGGGACGTGACGGGCATGGTGGTCTCGGGCATCGCCGTGGATGATCAGGCCGGGGGGTTGAGTGGAGCCTCGGCAGAGCGCCACGCGCTGACGTCATGCCAAACGCACAGGAATTCCTCGCCTCCCGCGGGGCGGGGGATCCGGGTCAGAGTGACCTGGACGAGTCGCGGGCTCCCGTCCTTGCACTGGTGAACCCACTCGAACCGCAACCAGCCCTGGGCCTCCGCCGCGTCGAACAGGGTCTCGGCCTTGGCGTGGGAGGACTGGCCATCGGGTTGGCGGGCGGGGGAGAGCCTGGAGGGGTGGGTGCGCAGGAGGTCTGTGGCATCTGCGTAGCCCAGGAACCGGGCGGTGGCAGCGTTGGCCATGACGAAGTGCCGGTCGTGGATGACCAGCATGGGGTCCTCGGACAGCTCGAAGAGGCGACGGTAACGCTCCTCGCTCTCGCGGATGAGTAGCTCCTGATGCCGAAGATGGTGGGTCTGATGTACCAGAAGCCGGTTCTTGCGGCGCGACTGGACCAGGAGGAAGAGCAGGATCGCCAGGATCAGGAGCAGGAGCAGGGTGACGACCAGGATCGCCTGGAGGTGGCGCTCGCCGAAGCTCAGGCGGCGATTGAGCAGCCGCGCCTGGGCGGCGATCTCCTCCGGCAACCGAATCCCCAGGGCGCCCAGACGGGCGTCATCGAACAGGTACTCATTGGGGCTCTCCAGCACGGGTGGCAAGTCACGCAAGGGTCGGCCCGCGAGATGCGCCAAGGCGAGGCGGGCGGCCGTTTGCCCCTGGGCCAGGCCACTGATCACGTAGCCCCCGAGCACGCCCGAAAACTGGTAGGCATCCTCCATGCTCAGGACGATATCGCGCCCGGCGGCCAGGGCCGGAACGCTCTGTTCCAGATTCAGCATCTGGCCATCCGCCCCCTTGAGCCCGCCCAGGGTCGTCAGGAGCAGGGCCCCCGGGGTCTCCGCCAGCCGGGCCTGGAGCGCCTCCAGGCTGGCGCCGGCAATGAAGGTGGCCTGGATGGCGGGGCGCTTGGCCAGTTCCGCCTCGATCTCGTGGGCGATGGCGCGATAGGTGGTGGAACCGTCGCCGACGATGACGACGGAAGCCCCCCTGGCGCCCGGAAGCGCCTGGAGCAGATCCAGGTTGGGGCCGATCTCCTTTTTCTCGAACACGCCCGTCTGCCGGTTGGGGTCCAGCCGTTCCTGGGCGTGGAAATCGTTGACGCCGGAAAAGAACAAGGGAATCTCCGGGAAACCCCGGGCCTGGACCTCGAGCCCCAGCTTGAGGCCATCATCGTCGGTGACGTAGATAAGCTGCGGGTGAAAGCCCTGGTACTTCTGGCCCAGGTAGTCCGCGAACCAGGCAAGATAAGCCCCTTCCAGGCCCAGCCGTTCGCTGTCCAGGTACTCCGTCTTGATGGTCGGCGGGAGCGGCAGGGACTTGTTCAGGGTACTGACGAAGCCCTCATGCTGGCTCTTGGTCCAGGGATATTCCTGCGTGTAGGCATGGACGATGAGGATGCGGGCCGACTCGACCGCCAGGGCGGGGGCGGCGCCCGCCACGAGTAGCAGGAGCAGAAGCAACGGGACACCCGGGCGGATACCCAGGCGGGGGAAGGGGTGATTTAGCGGGGCGGCGCCGGGGAGGTCGGGGAGCACGGACATAAGTCACCCGTGGGTGTGTGAGGGGGATTTGGTGCGGGAACCGGGATGCCAACCGGTCACCATCGTCAGGGAAAAACCCGGCGGCGGCACTGGCTTCCTGTTTCCCTCAATCATCGAGGACTTCCAGCGAGAGGCGCTGCTCGGGCACTCCGTGCTCCCGCAGGGCCAACCCCAGCGGCTCGATCCGGTCAGCGGGGCCCGCCAGGTAGAAACGTCGGCTGGCCGGGTCGGGGTGGTCGGTCAGGAGCCGCTCCAGGAGCTCCGGGGGGCCAGTATCCGGCAAGAGGGAGACGGTGAAGTTGTCCAGGGCGTCCCGGAGGGCCCGGCACCAACGGCCTGGCTCCTGACCGAGAAGGGCGTCATCGCCCGGGGCCAGCCAGTAGAGGTGGAAGGCCTCGATGCTGTCGCGGGACAGGCCATGCTCGATGAGGCTGCGCATGGGGGCGATCCCCGCGCCAAAGGCGATGAAGACCGCCGGCGCCGAAGTGGTCTCGTCCAGGACGAAGCGGCCCAGGGGGCCTTCGATCAGGATGAGATCGCCGGGCCGGACCTGGTCGCCGAAGAGGGCCGCGGCGAAGGGGCTCCCCGGCCGGCGGCGGACCAGAAAGTGCAGGTTGCGGGCATCGCAGGGACAACTGGCGATAGGCAGCTCGGCGCTACTGCCGTCCTCCAGCCGGAGCAGGGCGCGCTGGCCAGCCATGAAGCGCAGGGTCTGGGTACGGGGGGTCTGGAGGTGCAGGCTCATCAGGTCTTCGCCCAGCCGCTCCCTGGCCCGCAGGGTGGCGCGGATCTCCTGCCGGGGCAGGTCGTCGACGCTCAGGGCCTCCGCCGCTTCCAGCACCAGGTCGGTCACGGCGGTGTTGGAACAGGTCAGGATGTAGCCCATCTCCCGCTCCCGCCCGCTGAGGGGGTAGTCGTGCTCGCGGATCTGGCGCACCTCGCCGCTGACCACCCGCGCCTTGCAGGACCCGCAATTACCGCTAGCGCAGCCGTAGGCCAGGTGCAGACCGGCGCGCACCGAGGCCTCCAGGATGCTCTCATTGCCCTCGACGAAGAAATCCCGCCCGCTGGGGATGATCTTGACGCTGGCGGCCATCAGGCGCAGCAGGCTGTCCTTGGCCAGGACCTGGGCCTTACGGTCGGGGAGGGTCCGCTCCCTCAGGGCCTGGCGGCGCTGGGCCAACCAGTCCGCCAGCTCCTGGATCCCGGCCAGCAGTGCGTGCTGCGGGACCTGGCCATCCGGACCCCCCGCGCCCTCCCGGGGCAGCGGCGTTACCAGCGGCGGTTCCTCTTGCCCCCTCCCCCCCGGCGGGGGAGGGTTGGGGAGAGGGGGAGTCATCGGTGACGGCGAGGCTTGCTGCACAAGCTGGTTGATCCGGGCCGCGACCTCGTCCAGCAGGGCATGGGCGGCATCCAGGTCCAAGACCCTGGCCGCCAGGGCCTCGCTCATGCCCTTGAGGCGGGAGAGCAGGACCTCGGGGCTTGGCAGCACCGTGTCCGCCTCGTGGGAGCGGGGCAGGGCGGCGGCCTTGATGCGCTGCACCCGTTCCAGGGCGTCGTCGTTATCGAGACTGACCTGGGGAAAGACCCGTAGCAGATCGCTGACGGCGATCTCGCCCTCAAAGGTGGTCAATTCACCTCGGCGGATGCGCCCCTGAATTTCGGCGCGGGTCACGCCTGCCAGTCGCGCCGAGCGGGAGAGACTCAAGAGTTGGGTCATGGTCGTTCCGGAAGGTGTCGGCGGCAGCCCCGCCTGGCGGGCCCTGAATGACTTCCGGAATGTCGTGGCCTTTAGGTGCCTTTATACCTGCTTGCCAGGGCCTTGGCCAGCCATGGCGGGATGGAAAGGGGTCGGTTAACCCGACCCTCCTTATCCGCGATCCTCGTCCTTCAAAGCCTGGCGAACGGATTGGCCGCGCGCTGACGACAGGCGTTCAAGAGTCGGCTATTGTGATAAGGATGGGTGATGATTTTGGCGATCACCCCGGCGCCGGGGCCAACCTTTCGGGACCCCTCGTTGGTCATTGTCACGTACCGAGGATCACAATCAATGCGCAACCTGATGATTCTTCCCCTGTTCAGCCTGGTATTGATGGGCTGCCAGACGCCGCCCCCGGTTTATTCAACCACTTATAATTTTTACGATTTCCCCGACTGCGGTGTCGATGGCAAGAACTGCCGTCCTCCCACCACGTCCAGCACCACCAAGACCAAGCCCAAGCCGCCGCCCCCGCCCAAGGTCGAAAAGGCCAGTGAATTTACCGGCGGCGGTCGCGCGCTCAAGCCAGGGGAGTGGTGATCGCGGCGTCAAGCCTGGGGAGTGGTGATCGCGTCCAACTGGCGCAGGATCAGCGCCAGTTGGGTGAGCAGGCCCCCGTTGAGGATGAGGATGCCCGCGATGACCGGCAGGGGCAGCATCCCGGGCACCAGCATGGAGAGGCCGAAGCCGATGCCCACCAGGTTCAGCAGGGTCTGGGTGACGGCGAGCCTGGCGAGCGGCGGGGGCAGGGTCGGCACACGGGAGGGCGACCCGGGGTCTGCGGCTAGCCCGGGGTCGATGGCCAGAGACTGGCGAACCGGCGCCTTTTCCTTCTCTTTGTCTTTGTCCTTCTCCCGCTCCCCCTCCGTCTCCTTGTACCCCTCCCTTTCCCTCTCCTTGTCCTTCTCTCTCTCCCGCCGCCGCTGCCATAGTTGCCCGGTCAGCAGGACCAGCCCCCCGCCGAGGTTCAGCACCCCGAGGAGTAGCTGCAAGCTGCTGGTCAGGATACCGGGGACGATGCAGGCAAAGATCCCCGCGCCGGCGAATCCCAGCCCGACCGCCACCAGCCACCCGGAACGCCGGAACCGTCCGACCGGGGTGTCCCCCAGGGCCAGCATCTGGATCGCCATGAGGACCAGCATGAGGCCCAACTGGCCGTCCGGTGAGAAGGGCAGCAGACCCCGACTGACCGGAAACAGCAGGATGCCCAGCAGGCCGAGCAGGATCGCCAGCAGGAAGAGGATGGCCGGCGCCGGGGACAAAGCGGCCTCCTCCCCCAGGCGCGCGCGCATCTGGCTCCAGCCGGATCTCCCCTCGGCCCGATCCAGACCGCCGGGTGCCGATGCCGGCGCCGGCGAGGGCGAGGGCGGGATCGGGATGGGGAAGCGGCGGCGCACCTCCCGGAGGCTCCCGGCGAGGTAGAAAAAGCTGGCGCCAAAGGCGAGCAACAGGATGGCGGTGTGGTGTTGGGCGGGAAGCCCGGGAAAGAGGGTCACCAGGCCGGCGAGCAGCGAGAACCCATAGACGAGACCCGCGGCAAGCGTCAGGTGCCGCAGGGGGGCAGGCCCCCGCAGCCACAGCCGGGCCCTGTCTCTGGCGACCAGCAAGCCCAGCAGCAGCGTCAGGCCCCCTGCCGTCAGCACCAGGCCCACCAGCAGGCGCAGGGGCTCGCGCGGCAGGCCAGGAATGAAACAGCCAACCATCCCCACCACCCCCACGCCAGCGCCCAGGGCGACGAGGAGCCAGGAACGGCGAAAATCGCCGAAGGGGGTCTTGCCCAGGGTGATGGCCTGGAGGGAGAGCAGGACGAGAAAGAGCCCATGGGTGCTGTCCGGGGCATGGGGCAAGGCCCCCCGCTGGATCGGCAGCAGGAGCAGGCCGACAAGGGCCATGAAGAGCCCAAAGATCAGCAGGACGATGATTTCGAGGGACAAGTCCACACCCCCGGTCCGGGCGGTTGGGGACTGGACTGCCGTCTGGCTCATGGTGGCGATTCCCTCGTTATCAAAAGAGTGCGACCAGCCGCCAGGACAGGACATGCGCGGCGGGGAGATCGGGCCTTTGCCCGGGGTCGGGGATGTAGCTGTAGGCCAGGATGCTGCTCAGCGTCCAGTAATTGGATGGGGTTCCGATGGCGTAACTGGTCCGATAGGCAAGCTGGACCAGCAGTTCGCTTTCCCCGAGATCGACGGATGGCGAGGGGACGTCGGGGTAAAAGAAGGCCCCGGCCCTAGGGGTGTCATTGAGGTTGGACGAGGCCAGTCCCAGGCTCAGGAGGTCGTCGGGACGGCCCGGAATCAGGCCGATACCCGTCAGGCCGGCGCCCAGATAGGTATTGACGATGGAGGCCTCGGAGCCGGTATGACCGAATTGCAGATAACCGATGAGCCCCGCGTTGTCGATCCCCGGATGCTTGAACCAGAGCCGCTGATTGGCGAAGAGATAATAGCCTTGGGCGCCGTCCTCGACGGTCAGGGCGGGGGTATAGAGATCGCCGGTTTGCCACCAGCCACCCAGGCCCAGGCGCCCGGGCTTGCCCTCCGCGCCCAGACGCCAGGAATAGCCGACCTCGGCGATATTGAAGGTGTACTCGTTGAAGGTGGGCAGCCATTCCGTGCCGGTCTGGACGCCCGTGGCGCCATTGCCATCGAAGATGCCGAGGGAGGCATAAAAATCTGTGGTCGGTTCCAGGTGGAGGACGGCCCCGTAGGCGGTATTGTAATAGGCGGGCAGCCGGGCGAAGAGGGTCGGATTCAGCCCGACCGGGATCATGAGCAGATCGCTGATGGCGGTATCCCGCATCCAGGGGGTATCCACGATGACCGGGTTGAGCACCGTGTTGAAGATCCCGGAACCATTCATCTTGCCCACCTGCACCATCACCTTGTCATCGAACAGGCGCTGGTGCCACCAGAGTTGCATCAACTCCTGACGGTCGCGGGGCTCGTCTCCATCCATGTTCGTATACATCTGCACCGTACCCGCCGCGTCATTGTTGTTCCCCCCCGTGGTGACCAGGAATTCCACGCCCGTGGTCGCTCCCGGTACAGCCAGCGCCTGCTCCAGGTCGACCTTGGCATGGAGACCAAAGGCCAGGCTGCCATAGCCCACATCCGGCTCGACCCCCCCGGAGACCACCCAGTCTAATTCCGGAATCAGAAAGCCCCCCACCTGCAAGGGGCCATCCCGCTCCAGCCCCAGGGCCCGGCCCAAGGCGTCATTGCCGAGGAAGGAATAGGCCGCCTGGGGATTCATGATGATGCCGTTGGGGGAAGCCAAGTTTAGCGCCAGACGTTCCGCCGCCCCCGGCTCAGGGTAGGGGAGGACCATGGCGGTCGCCAGGAAAGGAAACCATCTGAAAATGGCGGAGTTCATGGACGTCATCACCGGGTTGATTCCAGGGTGCCAGGTAAGTATAGACACAGACCCTCAAGTTTTTCCCGGTCGGGAAGCATCTGTCGGGGCTGGCTGGCGCAACTTGCAATGCCACCCCACCAGGCTATGCTTCGGATGAGACCCATTCGACCCCTTTCTTTTTTCATCCTGCCGATTCATCGGTCATCAGGAGTTCTTCAATGCACATTGATGATATCCGTCACATACTCGTGGTCGGTACCGGAACCATGGGGCAAAAAATCGCGCTGCAATGCGCGCGCTTTGGCTATGAAGTGACCGCCTATGATGCTTCCGCCAAGTCCTTGGATACGGCAAAGGCCAAGATCCCTGAGCATGCCGCCGATGTGGTTGCCCAGCAGCTCATGACAGCCGATGAGGCGACGGCGGCCTTGTCCCGCATCACCTATACCCTGGATCCCGAGGAAGGCGCCAAGGCCGATCTGATCAGTGAATCCGTTATCGAGGATCCCGAGCTGAAAGGCAAAGTCTTTGCCCAGTTCAACGCCATCTGTCCAGCGCACACCCTGTTCACGACCAATACCTCGACCCTGCTGCCCTCCATGTTCGCCGCGGCGACCGGCCGGCCGGACAAATTCGCCGCCTTGCATTTCTACGGGGTCTGGATCAAAAACCTGGCCGATATCATGCCCCATCCGGGTACCTCTCCGGAAACCCTCGCCCTGATGGTGGCCTTTGCCAAGCGGATTGGCCAGGTGCCGACCCTGCTGAAGAAGGAATATCCCGGTTATATTGGCAACAGCATCCTGGGCGCCTTGAATGCCATCGCCTTTAAACTGGTCTTTGTCGACCGGGTGGCGACGGTCGAGGACGTGGATCGCGCCTTCATGATGCTTGAAGGCACCCCGTACGGACCCTTTGGCTGGCTCGATTCCAATGGGCTGGATACGATTTGGCATGTCATGGAAAGTAACGCCAAGATCTCCGGTGATCCGGGTGCACAGGCGTTTGCGGATATGTTCAAGCGGGAATATATCGATAAGGGTTGGTTGGGGGTCAAATCGGGCAAGGGATTCTACAGCTACCCGAACCCAGCTTTTTTACAACCTGATTTTCTGACCGGTTCTGGCAATTGAGGGACGGGAGCCATCCAATGTACCCAAACCTGTTCAGCCCGGTCTCGATCGGCCGCCTGGAGATCAAGAACCGCGTCGCCATGACCGCCATGGGTATCAACCTCGCCGCTGCGGGCGGCGGCGTCAACGACGATGCCATCGTCTTTTACGAGGCCCGGGCGAAAGGGGGCCTGGGCCTCATCATCAGTGGCGTGTGCCGCGTCCTCGATGGCGCTGGGGCCAGCGAACCCAACCAGCTCGCCGCCCGCAGCGCCGCCGACTTGCAGGGTCTCGAACGGCTCATGGACACGGTGCATAAGTACGGCACCCGGATGTTTCTCCAGCTCCACCATCCCGGGCGGGAGGGCCAGCTCCTCTTCGGGGAAGAGCCCGTGGCCGCCTCGGCGATCCCCCATCCCCTCTCCGGGGCGACGCCCCGCGCCCTGACCGTGCCGGAGATCAAGAAAATACAGGACGCCTTCGTCACCGGGGCGCGCGTTGCCCAGATGGCGGGTTGCGACGGTGTCGAACTGCACGGCGCCCACGGCTACCTGATCAACTCCTTTCTCTCGCCCTGTCTCAACCGGCGCGACGATGACTACGGCGGCAGCCTGGAGAACCGCCTGCGCTTCCTGCTGGAGATCCTCGCCGGTATCCGCGCGGTCTGTGGCCGGAATTACCCCCTCGGGGTGCGGATCTCCGCCGAGGAATTCCTGGGAGACCAGGGCAACGATCTCGCCACCTCCTGCCGGATCGCCGAGGCGCTGGAGCGGGCCGGCGTCGATTTCCTTGACATCAGTTGCACCATCCCCGAAACCCCGCCCGAATCCGCCCTGGCCTGTATCGAGCCGGGCACCTACGAACAGGGCTGGAAGAAATACATGGCCGCGGCGATCAAGCAGCACGTCAAGATCCCGGTCATCGCCGTGGCCAACATCAAGGAGCCCGCGGTCGCGGAGCAGATGCTGCAAGCGGGTTGTTGCGACTTGGTGGGGGTCGCCCGCGGCCACCTGGCCGATCCCGCCTGGTGCAACAAGGCCAGGGCCGGTCGGGCCGAGATGATCCGCAAGTGCATCGGCTGCCTGGTGTGCATCAACGAGATCTTCCACCACCGGCACGTCAAATGCTCGGTCAACCCCACGACCGGGCGCGAGCGCGAGTTCGCCCGCCCCGAGCGCAACGGCGCCGGGCGCACCATCGCCGTCATCGGCGGTGGCCCGGCGGGGCTCACCGCCGCCATGGTCCTCAAGGAGCGCGGCTTCCATCCCGTCCTGTTCGACGCCGCCCGGCGGCTGGGTGGCACCCTCAATGTCGCCGACAAGGGGCTCGGCAAGGACAAGATCACCCGCTTCATCGACTCCCTGATCGCCCAGGCCCGGGAGACCGGCATCGATCTGCACCTCGGCGAGGAGGCGACGGTGGCCAAGGTCCAGGCCCTGGCCCCCAGCGGGGTCTTCATCGCCTGCGGCGCCCGGCCCTTCATTCCACCGGTCCCCGGCATCGACGGCGGCAACGTGGTGCTGGCGGAGGAGGTGCTGCTCCATCCCGAGGAGGCCAAGGGAGAGTGCGTCATCATCGGCTCGGGCATGACCGGTCTGGAGACGGCGGAGGTGGTGCTCAAGTCCGGCCACCGGACCACCATCGCCGACCTGCTGCCGGAGATTGGCGCCGGCGCCGACATGATGACCATCCTGGACGCCAAGCAACGCATGGCGCCCCATGACCCGACCTATCTGCCGGGCCACAAGCTGGTTCGCATCACCCCGGCGGGGGTGGAGTTCGAGTGTCTGGCGACCGGCCTGCCCGTCCAGGTGGCCGCGGACACCGTCATCCTGGCCCTGGGGGTCCGGCCCCAGACGGAGCTCGTCGCCCGGTTCAAGGCCGCCTTCCCGGAGGCCCACGTCCTGGGTGACGCGGCCCGGGGCGGCCGGGTGGTGGATGCGACCCAGGACGCCTACGGCCAGGCCTTCGTCTACGAGCCCTGATCCCTTGATCGTTATATCGTCATCGCACATCGATCTTCGGTTACCCCGGGTCGGGAGCGAGCTCTAGATACCAAACCACGACCTCTGAACCCAGAAACCTGAATTCTGATCCCTGATTTATCCCAGCCTAATCCGCGCGCGGATTGGAGGAGAGCGGCCATGAACGAGACGAGCGAATACTATCGGGACAAGGTGGCCGTCGTGACCGGCGGCGCCTCCGGTATCGGACTGGCCCTGGCGGAGACGATGCTGGCCCATGGGGCCCGCAAGGTCGTCCTGGCGGACTTCAACGACGAGAATCTGCATCGGGAGACGGCGCGGCTGGACGCCGCCTATCCCGGGCGGGTCCTCGGGCTGCACTGCAACGTGACCAAGGAGGATGACGTCAAGGGCATGATTCAACAGGCCGCCGAGTTTGGCGGCGGGCGCGTCGAGCTGCTGTTCAACAATGCCGGCGCGGGCCTCGGGGGGGTGTTCGATGCGCAATCGAACGCAGACTGGGATAAGGCCTTTGCCCTGAACTTTTATGGGGCCCTGTTCGGCATCCGCGCGGTGCTGCCGATCATGCGCGCCCAGGGGGGCGGGCACATCGTCGACATCATTTCCGGCATCGCCTTCATGCCCATGGCTTATCAGACCATGTACGCCGCCACCAAGGCCGCGCTGAACGGCCTGACGCTCGCCCTCCGCTATGAGTTGTGGGACGAAAACATCCGCCTGACCTCGGCGACGCCCGGCACGACGGCAACGGGGATCTGGAAGGCGGGCGGTTCGGAGCCGCCCCCGGGGGCCCAGTCACCGGAACAATCCGCGCGGACGATCCTGGCGGGAGTGGCAAGGAACGAGCGCCTGATCCTCGGCGACGCGGGTGACCTGGCTGGCGCGAAGCACTGCTTCGATCCCGAAGCCGCCAAAGGGAACGATGAGTACCTGCTGAACGTGGCCCGCAAACGCCGCGGCGGCCAGTGCGTCGTGTAAGGAAACGCGGATTCATTCGAGAATTCGAGGGCCAGTGGGACCGACTCGAATAAATCAAGGTATTGCAAAGCGCTTTCGCCCGGAATCCAGGATTAATCAGCATTGCCGTAATTGACAAGCACCAACGAAAACGAGAGGTCAACCACCGTGGACAACGGCAGCTATTTCATCCCCCGCGAGCGGCTTCACGCCTTCATGAATCCCGCCGCCATGAATAATCAGGAAGGTCTGACCATCTATTGGGAAACCGACCCGGACATCGCCCGCCGCGTGCTGCCGCCCCCGCTCGAATTTGCCATGCCGGGGCAGGCCCTCGTCTACGCCTATGTCGTCAACATCCGCGAACCCACCTTCGCCCCCTGGTACATGGAAGGCGGTATCGGCCTGATGAGCCGCTATGGCGAGACGGCGGGTATCTATTTCCTCAACCTCCAGGTTAGCGGGCCTGGAGCACCGATGGGTATGGCCAGCGGGCGTGAATTCTCGGGCCTGCCCAAGAAGCCCTGTGAACGTATCGTCGTCGAGCGCAACGATGACTGGGCCCGCGCCTTCATCGAGCGCAAGGGCAGACGCATCTTCGACATCGAGGTAAAGCTCGGCGCCTACAACGACCCGCTCATGGAGCTGTTCTATAAGGACGTGGGTCCGGGCAGCCGGCAACGGGGGGCCTGCTTGCTCTTCAAGTATGAGCCCGGCCAGGGGCCCAACGGGCAAACGACGTTTCCCAAGATGAGTCTGGTCAACTACGACAGCGCCAATGACTACCAATCTTGGGAGCCAGGCTGCATCGAGACGCTTCAGATGGAGCCATCCCTGGACGACCCCTGGGCCGAACTCCGGGTCGTGAGACCTTTGGGCGCCGGCTACGGCATCCTCTCCAACCCGGTCCTTGGCGTCTCAACCCTCGCCGAGTTCGAGGGCGAGGAGGCCGACAACCTGTTCTCCTATCTGTTCACCGGCCGCTGGGACCGCTCCACCCTCTGCTCAGGCCATCAGCGCTACGGTCAGTATTGAGAGCCACCTTCTCCGGTGCAAACCACTGATTATCTTGCCCCCTCCCCCCCTGGCGGGGGAGGGTTGGGGAGAGGGGGACTGAACGGTTTCCTCAATGCTCACCCTTGGTCCGCAGCAGGCCAGCCAGGCGGTTGCCCTGCTTCTGGGGGCCACCCCGGGGGAAGAGGCGGTGCAGATAGCGGTTGCTGCCGCGTTCCGGACCCCAGACCCGGCGGAAGTGGGCGATCATGTCGCGCACCGTCGCCTGGGCGCCGTGGCGCGCGAAGCTGGCGCGCAGGAAGCGGAGCACCTCCCAATGCTCGGCGGTCAGGGCCAGGTCCTCCTCGGCGGCCAGGACCCGGGCGAAATCCTCGGACCATTCCGCCGGGTCGACCAGGTAACCCTCGCTATCGGTGAGCAGCCAGTTCTGGCCCACCACCACGTAGCGGGTGGTCATGCCGGGATAGGCATTGCTCCCCGCCGGCAGACCGGCGGCGAGGCCGCGGCCGTCCTGGTCGGCCTCGGTGATGGACCAGAGCTCGATGGGGATTTCCCCCTCCAGGCGCCCATCGAAGCGCTGCCGTCCGGAAACCAGGACCCGGCCACTGGTGGCGGGCAGGTCGAAACGCGCCACGCCGCTCCGGTCGGTCAGCACCGGCGGGGTCTCCAGGTCATTCTCATCCAGTTTCAGGACCACCGGGGTGCGTTTGAGGGGTTCGTGGGTGGCCTTCATCGAAACTTTGACGGCGATCATCTTTATCTCCGGTGCAGGGTGATGCGGTTGAAGCAGTTCAGAGTCCTTATCTGGTTCCGGTTCCTGGTCATGGTCGGGTTCATGGTCAGGATTTGGGCCTGGATCTGTCCCTGCATGCCCCGTTATCCTGAATTCCCGACTGTTGCAGTAAAGATTAGTCGCCGCTTATAGGGATGACAAACGGAATTAATTTGGCCTTGGTATCGAAGAATCCGATATAGAATCCCCGGCCATGGATATCGACCAGGTCAAGACCTTCTTGCAGGTGGCCGCCCACGGCAGTTTCCTTGAGGCGGCCAGTCGGGTGCATGTCACCCAATCCACGGTCAGCGCGCGCATTCAGAACCTGGAACAGGCCCTGGGGGCGCGGTTGTTCATCCGCAATCGCGCCGGGGCGATCCTGACGCCGGCCGGGCGGCGCTTTCTGCGCCATGCCAAGACGCTGGTGCTGACCTATGAACAGGCGCGCCACGACGTGGGCCTGCCGAGTCGCTTTCGCGCCAGCCTCACCATCGGCGCCCGCATCGCCCTCTGGGATGAGTTCCTGCCGCGTTGGGCCGCGCAAATGCGTCGGCTGGCGCCGGACGTGTCGCTCAATACGGAGATCGGCTTCGAGGAGGACCTGATGCGCCGGGTGATCGCCGGCACCCTGGATCTGGCGCTGATGTATGGCCCTAGCCAGGGAGCCGGTCTGCGGGTGGACTACCTGTTCGACGAGACCCTGATCCTGGTCACCCCGGACCCGCCACCCGCGGATCGCATGGGGCGAGAAGGGGATTGCGCACTGGACCAGGCTCAGGTCCAAATATTCCAGGGCCAGGATCAAGCGCTTGACTTGAGCAAAGGCCAGGAACATAACCAGGCCCCGGATTTGGCGCGGGGACTAGACCTGGACCGTGGCGGAAACCAGAAGTTGATGCGGGACCCAGCCCAAGTCCAGGCCTACTCAGCAGGGGTCGATGATGACTACGTCTACGTGGACTGGGGCCCGACCTTCTACGCCGAGCATCGCAAGGTCTACCCGGATTTCGAGCGGCCGGCCCGGACCGCCAACATCGGCTGGCTGGGGCTGCAATTGATCCTGGCCGATCGGGGCACCTGCTTCGTGCCCGAACGGGTCGCGGCGGCCTACTTACGCGGCGGCTGTCTCCACCGGGTCCCGGATAGCCCGATCCTGCGGATGCCGGCCTACGTGGTCTACCCCCGGGAGTCGGACAACGAGGTGCTGGCCACGGCCCTGGGGGTGCTGCGGGAACTGGTGACGGAGCAGGCGGCATAGGCCGCTACGCCTCACAATTCCGATTTCGGCCTCGATGGGGAGGGTCGGGTGACGTCTGGCGGGGGTGTCGCCAGCATGGATGCTGGCGGCAAGCCTACAGGGACGTATTCACGGCGTCCCCCGCCAGACGCCACCCGACCCGGAAACACCGATAATTGACGTGCAATGTCTGTAACGTAATGGCCAATTTCGGGCGACGGTTCAGGAGGCTTCCGGCGCCTCCAGGTGACAGGCGTGGAGGAACTGCTTGCGCAGCAGCAGACCCGCCAGCCGCCCCTCGGGGCTGACCACGGGCATGGCCCGGCCCGGGTGGCTGGCAAAGGCCTTCATCAATTGCCGGAAGCCGGCCCCCACGGGGACGGTCACCGCGGGGCTGGCCATGAGGTCCCGCACCGGGCGCTGACAGTCCTCGGGACGGATGAGATCCGGCTCGACCATCAGCCGGGCGAGCAGGGCCAGAAAGGTCTCCGCCCCCAGGGTGCGCAGGACATCCGTCTCGCTGAGGATGCCGATAACCAGGCCCTCCCCATCCACCACCGGCAAGGCCTTCAGCCCCTGGCGGACGAATTGGGGAATGGCCTCCTTCAGCCGCATCGTGGGCAGCAGGGGCTGGATGTCCCCCCGCATCAGCCGCCCGGCGCTGATACCGCGAAACAGCCGCTCCCGACCGTGGCGATAGGCCAGGTGGTAAAGCTCCCGGAAATCGGCGGTGGAGATGTCCAGATAACCGGGAATCTCCCCCATCGCCTCCAGGATGTCCGCATCGGAGAGTTCGATCTCCCCGGCCTCCAGAGAAGGCGTATCGGGCTCGGTGGACGCGCGGAGGGGCAGGGGCTGTTGCATCTACTTCTTCACCAAAGCCTGGAAGGTGTTCTCCACCAACGGCTCGGCGTCGGCTTGGGGGACATGGCACTGGGTGCAGAAATGCCGGTTACCGACCGGTTTGTTGTGCTTTTTCCCCTGGCGATCGACGTAATGGGACTTGCTCATGGGCACCGATTTGGCCTCCTCATCGTCGTCCTTGCCGGCGGCGCCCTCCATGTGGCATTTCAGGCAGCCATTTTCCTTGAGATTGATCTCGTACTTCTCCGTGGTGTGGGGCACCAGGGGGGGTTGATCCTTGAAGTTGCGCGGGATGTTTTCCTTGTCATTGATGTACTTGAACGGATCCGGCGCCGGTTCGGTGGCGGTGATCGGCAGGTCGCCGCGCAGGGAGTCGATGGTCGTCGCGGCTTGTCCGGGCAGGGTCGCCAGTCCGGTCAGACCGGTGAGCGCCAGGGCCAGAAGGGCTGTGGATGGCTTCATGACGATACCTCCTGAGGGTGGTTGTCGCCGGTGTTGACCGGTCGGATTTTATGAGCGGAACGAGTGAAACGGGTGGTGAAGGCGAAGACCTCGCGCCCGCAGACATCGATGCAGCGGCCGCAGTTGGTGCAATGGCCAGAGAGGATCACCGGCCCCAGGCCCTGGTCCGCCCCCTTCAGGGCGGGCTTAATGACCTGGTGTTCCGGACAGACGGCGAAGCAGTCCAGGCAGTCGTCGCAGCGCTCCCGGCGCAGGGCGCCGACGCGCACCAGGGCGACCCCGCCCAGCAGGCCGTAAAAGGCGCCCACCGGGCAGAGATGACCGCACCAGGCCCGCCGGCCGACGAAAAGGTCGAGCAGGAAGATGGCGACCAGGACCCCCCAGGCCAGCCCCATCCCAAAGACCAGCCCGCGGTAGACCATGGACACCGGGTTGACCAGTTCCCAGGCCAGACCGCCACTGACCGCCGCCAGCAACGGGATGGCCCCCAGCAACCAGTTTCGGGTCTGGTCCGAGAACCGGGCCCCGCCCTTGATGCCCAGCCGGCAGCGCAACCATTCGGCAGCATCGGTGATGGGATTCACCGGGCAGACCCAACTGCAATAGACCCGGCCGCCGACCAGCAGGTAGAAGACCAGCACGATGGCCGCGCCCGTCACGGCGGTGGCCGCCGGCATCTGGCCGCTGGCCAAGACCTGTAGCAGGAGCAGGGGATCGGTCAGGGGCAGGACCTCCAGGGTCAGGCTGGAGGCCAGGTTGCCTTTGACAATCCAGATCCCTAGCCAGGGACCGGCGAGAAAGAGGCCAAGAATGACCAGTTGGCTGAGCCGCCGCGCCAGCAGCCAGCGGTGGGCGACGAACCAGCCCTTGCGCCGGATCGCCTCGGCACCGGGTCGATCGCCGGGCTTCATCGCTGACCTCCCCCGCGCATCGGATACTTCACCTCCGTCTTGGATACCTCCCGCATGCGAAAGGGTGGCCGGGTCCCGAGCATCAGACAGTGTTCCCTCATCTCAGATGCCTCCCCCACGGTTGAGGGTCTCCAAGGGATTGGCGGGGAAGGGGGAGGCCGCTGCGGGTGGCAGCGGCGGCATGATGTCGGGCGCCAAGGCTGACGAAGGGTCGGGACCCAGAGAAGCGCCAGGCCCAAGGGCAGGGTAGGGCGCCGGCGCTGACGGAGCGGGGGAGGGGACAGCAGCCCCCCCCGGCTCGGCGGGCAAGAGCCCCCGGCCACCATGCTCGTAGCGCATGCCCTCCGGCAGGTTGTACTGATGCGGCGTGTCCGGGGTGACGAGGGACCCGCCCGCGTCGGCCTTCTGCTCCCAGCCCAGGCGGTAGTGCTGGCCCAGCAGGCCCTTGGCCAGGGCGATGGGCAGGACCTTGATCGCCGCCTCGTCGAGGATGCAGGCCTTCTCGCACTTGCCGCAGCCCGTGCAGTCCCGCGAATGGACCACCGGGATGAAGAGGGCGTGCTTGCCGCTGCGGGCATTGTGCTGCTTGTTCAGGCTGATGGCCTTGCCGCGCACCGGGCAGATGTTGAAGCAGACCTCGCAGCGCAGGCCCTGGAAGGCGATGCACGACTCCTGATCGATGAGCACCGCCAGCCCCATCCGTGAATCCTCGATCCGGGTCAGCTCCGGGTCCAGGGCCCCGGTGGGGCAGGCCTTGACGCAGGGCAGGTCGTCGCACATCTCGCAAGGGATGTCGCGGGCCACGAAATAGGGCGTACCCAGGGCGACCTCGTCGCCGAGTTGGGCCAGCTTCAGGGTGTCATAGGGGCAATCACGCACGCACAGACCGCAGCGGATGCAGGCCCCCTGGAACAGGGCCTCGTCATCCGCCGCCCCCGGCGGGCGAATGGCGGTGGCGGGCAAGGCCCGGGCCTGGCGCTGCTGGACGCCCACCAGCCCCGCCACCAGGGCCACCCCGGCGACGGTGCGCAGGCCGTCCGTCAGCCAGCGCCGCCGCCCGGGGTCGAACCCCTTTTGGCCTTTCTCATTACCGATCATGGTCGTAGGTTAACGCCAGGTAAGCGCTCTCCCCCTCCCCCCAACCCCCTCCCACGAGGGGAGGGGGGGTCTTAAAAGCTCCCTCCCCCCTGGTGGGGGAGGGCTGGGGAGAGGGGGAAACACGCTCGCGACACCCACACCCCTCGCTTTCGCAACCGATCGGCATCATTAGCCTTCCCCCCGTCTTCTGGCCCTCAAGCCTTCATCACCTTCACCGCCACCTTCTTGAAATCCGTTTCTTTCGACAGGGGATCGGTGGCGTCGAGGACCAGCTTGTTGACCAGGCGGCTGGCGTCGAAGAAGGGGACATAGACCATGCCCTCGGGCATCTTGTTGCGCCCCTTGGTCTCCACCCGGCAGATAATCTCGCCGCGGCGGCTGGAAATCCTGGCCGGGTCGCCGCGCTTGAGACCGCGCTTCTCGGCGTCGGCGGGATTCATGAACACCTGGGCGTCGGGCACGGCGCGGTACAGCTCCGGGACGCGCCGGGTCATGGAGCCGGAGTGCCAATGCTCCAGCACCCGCCCGGTGGACAGCCACAGGTCGTAGTCCTGGTCCGGCGACTCCGCCGGCGGCTCGTAGGGGGCGGTGATGATGTTGGCCTTGCCATCCGGGTTGCCGTAGAAGGCCACCTTGGCGCCCTTGGGGACGAAGGGGTCATAGCCCTCGCGATAGCGCCACAGGGTCTCCTTGCCGTTCACCACCGGCCAGCGCATGCCGCGCACCTTGTGGTACTGATCGAAGGCCGCCAGGTCGTGACCCTTCTTGGGCCCCTCCAGGCCGAAGATGCGGTACTCCTCGAACAGGCCCTTCTGCAGATAAAAGCCGAAGGCCTCCATCTCGTCGTTGGGATAGACGTTACCCCGGTCGTCCTTCACCTTCTGCTTGGCGAACTGGTTCACCGCCCCATTGGCGAACAGCACCTCATACAGGGTCTTGCCGCGATATTGCGGATTCTTGTCCAGCAGCTCCTGGGGCCAGACCTCGTCGGTCTTGAAACGCTTGGAGAACTCCACGTACTGCCACAGGTCGGAGCGACTCTCCCCCGGGGCCTTGACCTGCTGCCGCCAGAGCTGGGTGCGGCGCTCGGCGTTGCCAAAGCCGCCCTCCTTCTCGGTCCACATCGCCACCGGCAGGATCAGGTCCGCGGCCAGGGCGGAGACGGTGGGGTAGGCCTCGGAGACCACCACGAAGGTCGCCGGGTTGCGCCAGCCGGGGTACATCTCCTCGTTGATATTGGGCCCGCACTGCATGTTGTTGGTGGTGCTGGTCCAGTAGCAGTTCAGCTTGCCGTCCTTGAGCATCCGGCTCTGCAAGACGGCGTGATAGCCAATCTTGCCCGGCAGGGTGCCCTCGGGGAGCTTCCACACCTTCTCGGCGTAGTCCCGGTGCTCCTTCTTCTCCACCACCATGTCCGCCGGCAGCCGGTGGGCGAAGGTGCCGACCTCCCGGGCCGTGCCACAGGCGGAGGGCTGGCCGGTGAGGGAGAAGGGCCCGTTGCCCGGCTCGGAGATCTTGCCGGTGAGCAGGTGGACGTTGTACATCAGGCCGTTGACCCAGACCCCGCGCACGTGCTGGTTGAAGCCCATGGTCCAGTAAGAGACCACCTTCTTGCTGGGGTCGGCGTAGAGCCTGGCCAGGCGCTCCAGGCTCTCCACCGGCACCCCGGACAGCTCCGACACATACTCGGCGGTATAGGGCTCCAGGGACTGCTTGTAGTCCTCGAAGCTGATCTTGGTCAGATTGCCCTTGGCGGGGTTCTTGGCCGCCTTCTCCAGGGGGTGATCCGGACGCAGGCCATAGCCAATGTCCGTGGGCGTGGAATTGAAGTTGACATGGGCGTTGACGAAGTCCCAATTCACCTTGTCGTTGCTGACAATGTAATTGGCGATGTAGTTGAGGATCGCCAGGTCAGTCTGGGGCTTGAAGATGATGCCGTGATCGGCCAGCTCGAAGCTGCGATGCTCGAAGGTGGAGAGGACATGGACCTCGCAACCCTCCTTGGTCAGGCGGGTGTCAGTGAGGCGCGACCAGAGCACCGGGTGGTTCTCGGCCATGTTCGCCCCCCAGAGGACGAAGGCGTCCGCCTGCTCCAGGTCGTCATAGCAGCCCATGGGCTCGTCGGCACCGAAGGCGCGCATGAAGCCCACCACGGCGGTGGCCATGCAGTGACGGGCGTTGGGGTCGATGTTGTTGGAGCGGAAGCCGGCCTTGTAGAGCTTGGCGGCGGCATAGCCCTCGTAGATGGTCCATTGGCCGGAGCCGAACATGCCCACCCGGGAGGTGACCTCTTCCGGCGGCTTGCCCTGGTTCTCCTCCAGGCTCTGTTTGATCGCCGCCTTCCACTTCTCGGCCATGAGGTCGAAGGCCTCGTCCCAGGACACCGGCTCGAACTGGCCCTCCTTGTCGTACTTGCCGTCCTTCTTGCGCAGCAGGGGCTGGGTCAGGCGGTCCTCGCCGTACATGATCTTGGACAAGAAGTAGCCCTTGATGCAGTTCAGGCCGCGGTTGACGGGGGCGTCCGGATCGCCCTGGGTCGCCACCACCCGCCCGTCCTTGGTGCCCACCAGCACCGAGCAGCCCGTGCCGCAGAAGCGGCAGGGGGCCTTGTCCCAGCGAATGCCCTGATCATCCTTCTTGGCGGCGGCGGTCGCCACGCCGGGCAGCGCCAGCCCGGCCGCGGCGGCGGTGGCGGCGATGGCATTGCTCTTGATGAATTCCCGACGGGTCTGGTTCATGGCGCGGTCTCCTGCGATGGCGAGGCGTTATTGTTGGCCCGGCCGGAACCGCTGGCGGCAGCGGGGCCGGCGCCGGTGTCGTTATCGACTTGATGATAGACGAGGGAAGAGGCGGCGACCCCGGGCAGGGACGCCAGATGATTCAGGCGATCGGCGCATTGGGCGTAAGAAGCGCCCTCGATGGTCACGACCAGGCGGCCGCCTTCCTGGGCATGCAGTTCCACGCCGTCGAGCCCTTGCAGCTCCAGCGCCAGCCGCGGGGCAAGCTCCGGGCGGGTCATCAACAGGATGCCGCAGACGTGATATTCGTCCATCTCGGTGGGTAGTTATTTTGGTGGCGGCATCCGGGTGGTGACGGACGCCAAGGCATGCAGATTACTCCCCGCCCCTGGCCAACGACTTGACCAAGGTCAAACCAGTCGCGCTAGCTGCTAGGCTTGGGGATGAGTAAAGGAAGCGTCGCCCCAAGAGGGTCGAGTCGCTTCTTTGGCATCATCATCGCGATGTTTTACAACGAACACAATCCGCCACATTTCCATGTCCGCTATGGCGACCACAAGGCTGAAATCGAAATCCGAACCCTGTCCGTGTTGGCCGGTAAACTACCGCCTCGTGCCTTGGGGCTGGTCATAGAATGGGCCACACAGCATCAAGATGAGTTACTGATTGACTGGGAACTTGCCCGGCAGGATGCTGAGTTGAATCGCATCGCACCGCTGGAGTAGGCGCTATGTTTCTTATCGATGTCTTACAAGTGCAGCCCTTGCCAGAGCGTCGCCTCAAATTGACGTTCGAGGATGGCTTGAAGGCCACAGTTGACCTGGATGCCATCGTCAAGACCTATCGCGGCGTGTTTTTACCCTTACTGGACGACCGATTTTTTCAACAAGTCAGGGTAGATCCGGAGTTGGGCACTATCGTTTGGCCAAACGGGGCGGATATATGCCCGGATGTCTTGTATAGCGTCGCATCGGGAAAACCCATCAGTATCCAGCATGCCTGATCCCTTTCGATACGGGAACTGCATCGGCTTCCGCATCGCTAAGTTAGGCTTAAAAACCTTCGATGCCCTGCATGTCGCCTGCGCAATCTCTGCGAATGCGAATATTTTTGTCACCACTGACGATACCCTACTGAGAAAATTGAAGGGTCATTCGGACATTATCGCCTTACCCCCAGCAGATGCCCTGGCGCAAGTGGAAAACTGGTATGAAAACTGACGCTGAGATTCGGCAAGCAGGTATGCAGGCGCTCATCCAAGCGCTTGGGACCATCGAGACCGAGCGTTTTTTTGTGGCCTTGAGTCGTGATCGCTTTGATTACACCGAATGGCGCAAGACCGGGCTACCGGAACTGGATATCGACAAGTTAAGCGATCTTGCCACTCGATACAGCGCGACATTGGATCATTAACCCCATCTGCCGTCTCAGCGGCGTTTATGCCTAAGGAAACGCTGAAGAATGACCCGATTTCTCTCTTTCCGCCCTTGGAGAGCGTCATTTTTGACTTAGCAGCCCGTTTTAACCCGTTTTTGGGCTCATTTTGGGTATTCTGAGTGGCTCTTGTGGTCCATTACGCCCC
>JAHDND010000159.1 GCA_018435665.1 Candidatus Thiosymbion sp.
GTCTTGCCCTCGTTGCGGTGCCAGCGGTCCAGCGTCTCTTTGTCCGGTTTGTTCAGTGCCACGTGGAAATCCTGCCGAATATTGTTTTCCCAAGCCGGGATGCGGGGCGGGAGGCCGATTTAGCCTCCAAACGCGCTCCCGCCGGTTCAGGGGTTACTTACCGGAAGCGACGGCCAACTGTCGGTCCCGATCCTGTTTTCGTTCGGCGGCTATGATCTGATTGACCCGGCGGGTGGTCACTCCGGCGAGGTTGGAGATCTCCTGGCTGCTGATCCCCTGCAGATGAAGGGCAAGCACCAGGTCGCGACGTTCCTGGTAAAACCGGCTCGGTGCCGGGACCCAGAGAATTCCGGTGTAGTGCTTCTGGATCTGCTCGAAGAGTTCCTCGGGCAGGACATCCTTGGCGTTGGCGTAGCGTTTCTTTTTCTTCACGGCTCAATCCTCCACTTTCTTCATCCACGGCTGCGGCACGTCCGGGTTGTAGAACCGCAGCGTGCTGGGACGCCCGGACTTCGGCCCATGGATAATTTCGATAGAACGCTCGGTGACCTCGCCAATCTCCTGATCACCATCGACGAAACAGACCAGGCCGTAGTCCTCACCGCAGGAAAACCGGAATCGGCCCTGGTTCTGATAGAGGCGTGCCTCGGACCAGCCCTTGGCCATGGCCTCCTCACGGATGGCGTCGACCTTGGCGACAGCCTGGGAAGTCACCGGCTGCTTACATTTCCAAGCTTGGTTCCCGGGATAAATCCAGTCCTTTCTGGGAGCTTCGACGGGTTTCTCCTGGGGCTCGGGACGAAGCGCGGGTGGCCGATAGTTCTTTGAGGAAAAGGACTGCAGGACCTCCTGCAGGCTTTCCTTGCCGAACTCCCGGATGGCCAGCTCCTGCAGGGCGTTGAATCGCTGCCGCAGCGTATTCCAGGCATCCTCGGGGAGCTTTCCGGCCTTGTGCGCGGCTTGGGCCGTGACCATGCGGGAACGTAGCCAGGCAAAGTATTCAGGCGTCAGACGGCGACACAGCGTGCCGTTGATCTCCCTGTCTTCAGTCCAGTCGCGGGCGTCCTCGATCTCGTGGACATCGAGTCCGGTGGAGACATAGATGGCAGGCTGCGGTGGTTGCGGTGGTAATGATGGGGTTTCACATCCTGCCGAGGCGTCCTGCCCACCGGCGGTGTGCTTGATCATGGTTTTCAGAAGGCTCATGGCTTTACGCTCCAGAAATACGGGTTAATCGCTTTTCCCGTTACTTACCGGAGCCCAAAGCCAGATGACGGCGGACTGATGCCTTCGCTTGTAATCGTTTTTTGAGCGAGAGGCCGTTTTGTAACTGTTTTTTGAGGTCTCTAAACGTTTTTCGAGAAACCGGCAGGTTCTGCGGTGGATACCTGCGGTGGCTGCGGTGGTCGTGCGGTGGAAGGTTTTCTCGTCCCACCGCAGGGGGTGGTGCGTTGTTTGTTTATTGTTTTTCGATAGTTATGAAGAAAGAGAAGATAGAGTGCGGTGGTTGCGGTGGTATTTTGGGAATGTCTCTCACGCTGGGCCGGAATTTCTCTGGCGGGAGCCGCCGAATCGATGAGTCAAAAAAATATTTCAGCCCATAGGGGGTGAGACCTCTGGATTTACCACCGCATCCACCGCAAAGGCCATGAAAGCCTTGTCTGGTAAGGGTTTGGCGTGCGGTGGTCATCCACCGCAAGGGACAGCGGTGTTCACCGCACCACCGCAAAAGAAAAGGACGCCCGAGAGCGTCCTGGATGATTGGGGATCGAACTGACTGAGGTTCAGACCTGGAGGATGTTTTCGACCAGCTTGTAAACCGTGGTGCCGCCAAGGGCGCGTGGCCAGTCGGCGCAGGGCGGATTGTCGCGCAGCCTGGCGCGGCGGATGGCTTCATCGATCCGGTCGCGGGTGATCTTGCGTGCGTCGATCCCCTTGTTGTAACCGGGAAGGTGCCGCTTCAGCCGGTCGCTGCAATCCCGTGACGATGCGATGCCGGTGCCATCCTCGAAGTGGAGCAACAGCCAGTATTCGAACTTGGGATTGCTGAGGGCGAAGCCGTAATTGTCGCGTGCCTGAGCCCAGGCATGAAGCTGATCCAACTGTTCGTCAGTCCACTGATCCTTGTCCACCACGAGCCAGGCCTCGTCGGAGGCTCTCAGCTCCTCCTGACGGAGATGATCTTCCATCCGCTTCAGTACCTGCGGAGGAGAGCTATCGTGGCTGCCTTTGAGGCAGTTCACCCGGATCACCGATTGCTGGTCATTGAAGATGGCGAAATACTGCGGCTCGGTCTTTACGCCTTCCACCGCGATCACGAACAGTTTGCGGTAACGACGCTCTCCGAGGGGCCTCTGGAATCTGCGTCTCTTCGGTGGCATCAGTCATCCCCCTCACTTTCTTCGGTGAGGCAGGGATTGGTCAAAGCGCCTCCCAAGAGAATCCGGGGAATTCCACCCAGTCGCCCCTGCAGGTAGCTCTTGCGGATATCCTTGTCGTATCGGACATCCTTGTACTCGCTGAAGGAGAGCAGGTTCGAGGCTCCGGTGGCATCTCTTTCGGCTACCCACATCTCGTCACGGCGCAGGAGTTGCTGATCCATGAGCAGCACGTCATGGGTGGTCAGCAGCAACTGCGTTCTGGTTTCCGTGGAGCAGTTGGCCAGGTACGCTTCGAGCAATCTGCGTGTCAGCAGCGTGTGCAGGCTGCGGTCGACCTCGTCGATCACGTAGACCTTCTTCGAGACCTGGGCCGAGAGCTCAAGAAACGCGGGCAGCAGATCGATCACCCGCTGCGAGCCGTCCGACTCCTGACGGATCTCGAACTTGGCTTCCGTGCCATCCGCTTTCGGATGATAGGTCACCAGCTTCTTGGCGATCAGCTCGCCACCTTTGCGGGTCACCACGAACCGTTCGTTGATCGGCTCGGTCAGCAGACGAACGGTCATGCCTTCCTTCACGTCTTCCTGCAGCTTGGTCTTCAGCGGCTCGGGCAATGGAATATTCTCGAACGGAATCTCCTCGCCACCGAGGTGCGCGATACCGGTGTCGAGCTGCGGCAGCATCTCGTTCATGGTGGAGTAAAGCGGATGCCCCTCGTCGAGGAATTGCTCGAAAGGTTCGAAGCGGGAATCGGGCGCGACCAGCTCGAGCGTATCCTTGAACCAGTCGTAGACCGGCCGGAAATTGTCGACCTTCTGGGAGACCGAGTTGGTCAGGAAGAGTTGGTTGTCCCGGGTCCCTTTGAAAGCGAACTGGAGGAACTGGTCCTTGGCCAGGGACTCATCGAAGTTGGGCTTTCCTTCCCGACGGTGGTAGAGCACCTTTTCGCTGGTACTGGTGATGGCCACCAGCTTCTCTTCCAAAATCGCCTTGCGGGTCACCGCGAAGCTGAACTCGTAAATGATCTCGTCGATCAGTAGCTCGAAGCCAAACCGTGACGGCTGATCGGCCACCTTGGCGTCCAGCCGGAACGGCTCGACAGGAATCAGGCTGTCGGGCTGAGTTCCTTTGACAACCAGCGCCTTGGCGAAACTCAGGGCCTTGAAAAAGTTGGTCTTGCCCGACGCGTTGCCGCCATAAATTGCCGCAACCGGAAGAACTCTCGTCTGGTACTTGCCGAGCTTGGGAACCCTGTCTCCATGCTGGCGCTCCCTGCTGGCGACCATCGAAAATGTGACCTGGTTGCGGAAGGACATCCAGTTTTCAAGTGAGAAACTGACTATCATCTTACCGCCTCCTAAAGTGAAATATTCGCTTTATCATGCCTTTAATATAGGCATAGGCGGCCGGAAAGTCAATCTAAAAGAGAAAATATCTCGTTAAACACCTTTGCTACTGATCCGGTACTCGAAATTCTTGGTGTGGGCGTTGCGCTGCCGGTCGATGTCGAACCCTGCGTCCCGGATGACGTCCAGGTCGTTGCTGATGCGCCGACCGAGCTGGGCGGGCTTCTTGTATTCGAACTCGAGGTTGAATTCCCGGCCGACTCTGCGTAGCGCCGCGAGCAGCCGTCCCGCCGACACCGGTTCCATGGTGTTCTCGTTCTCGAACCTCACCTGGTAGCGTTCGATGAACCCCACCACATGGTTTGCCCGGTCGTCCTCGCCGTAGCGGGCCTTCTCATCCAGCTCCACCGCGTTCCGATAAGCGTGGAAGAGCGACGCCAGCGCCGTTGCGAAGGGGTTCGACTCTCGCGCCATCTCCTGGCTGGTATCGTTGATGGAATGGATCTGCTCGATGAACAGCGGGCTCAGATCCTCGAGTCCGGTAGTCACCTCGTGCTCCTCGGACCCGGCCAGCATCATCAGGTACATCAGGCTCAGATAATCGTTGCACCGGCGCTTGCCATGGGTCGGCATCGTTCGGTGCAGCAGGCGCATGACCTGTTTCTGGGCTCCGTCCCGGATCATCGCCAGCACATGGCTGGTCCGCTTCATGATGGCCGAGATGATCAGATCCCGGTTTTGCTGGATGGCGGAGATAACCTCCGATTCCAGAAAGCAGTCGCTGGCCTGGTTGGCGAGGTCGAAGTTGATGACGAAGGACCTCGACAGGATCTCCGAAAGCTCCCCGCACAGTGGTTCGATGCCGGTGGTGTTCAGCAGGCATTTGGTCCGCTCAGTGATGGTCTCGCTGTCGGTGCCGCTCTTGCGTTTTTCCTTGGCGATGCCGGTGATGCTGGTCAGCATGAAGGTGGTCAGATCCTCGGTCATCTGCTTGACCTCGATGTTGTCGAGGACGATGAGCGGGTTCTGTGAGCCATCGGTGTAGTTCGCCGCGTCGGTGGCCTTCTTGTGCTGGGGCTCGCCGTAAAGCA
>JAHDND010000108.1 GCA_018435665.1 Candidatus Thiosymbion sp.
CACCAGGGTGTCGAGGGGATAGGGGTCGCCGCGCCAGGCGTTGGTGATGACGTTGTGCATCAGGCCATGCACCGCCAGGGGGTGCTCCCAGGAGAAGGCCTTGTCGATGCGCAGCGGTTCCCCGGCGTCGTCGACGAACAGGTCGTCGGGCTTGGCCGGCCAGCCCAGGGGCATGCCGTCCAGGGGGGTGTCGGGCTGCACGCACCCCGGTCCCTTGGGCGGCTTGGGACAGGGCGGGATCGGCCGCGGGAAGGGGGCGCGATGGCGAAAGCCCCCGGGGCGGTCGATGGTGCCAAGGATCGTCATGAGGATGCCCAGGGCGCGGATGGTCTGGAAGCCGTTGGAGTGCGCCGCCAGCCCGCGCATGGCATGAAAGGCCACCGGGTTGCCGGTGACCGAGGCGTGTTCGTTGTCCCAGCAGTCGGTCCAGGGGATGGGCAGCTCGATGCGCTGGTCGCGGGCGGTGACGCCCAGCTCGTGGGCCAGGCGGCGGATGGTCGCGGCGGGGATGCCGGTCAGGCCGGCGGCCCACTCGGGGGTGTAGTCGGCGACGCGCTCCATCAGGAGCTGGAAGGCGGGCTTGACCGGGGTGCCGTCTTCCCAAGTATAGGGATAAAGTTATCCACACCCTCCAGGGCATAAAGGCCGCACCGACCGCGCTTAGCATGGGCGAAAGCGCCTTAATCCGTACCTTTTTTATAGTATTAAGGCCGTAATTGTGAACCCCTGACCCTAGAACTTTTACATAGCCTTATCCACAGGTAGCCCCCTATTCCACAATATGTAGTGGTTGATGCGCCAGCCTGGCCCTAGATAAACTAGATCCCATGTAACAATCAATAAATTTCAATGAACGCATGAGTACGCCCGCGCACTGGGCTCCGCGCCTGGCGCTAGACCCCTCGGCGGCCGCCAAGGCCATCGGGATCTCGAAGGGACTGCTGTATAAGCTCTGGCGCCAAGGCGAGGGACCACCCTACATCCGGCTGGGTAGCGACCGCCGGGTGCTTATCGATGATCTGCGTAACTGGCTGGAATTCCGAAAGGAGGCCGCAAGATGCTAAGCCCATGAAGAAATGAAAAGACCCTTGGGGTGTTTGCCGCACCACAAGGGTCATGTCCGTATTAGCGCCCGGACCCGCGACTCTCTAGACCAAAGGTCCCGGGAATTCGATTACTGTCCCACGGGATATCTTTTCTATGGATACGCTACACCTTAACGATGGCGACCCTTCAACGGTTGGCCGCACCTCCGCTGATAGTCTGCCATCGGCAAACCATGCCGGGGATGACGCCTTAGCACGTGCGTATGCTAAGCCCAATGGGCTGGTGATGACAAGTGCCAGGGAGATTATAGCAGATGTTGATGATCGAGCCATAAATGACGATCATTCAACAGGTTGTCTTATTCCCCCGTGCCAGGCACCTTTGACCGTCACGTTGGTGACTGCCGAACGGCCGGCATGTCTCACCAAACGTTTCTTCCGCACAACCGAGGGGACGCTCGAAAAAACGAGCATCGCTAATCTCTACGCCGGCTGTTGTCAGCGGATCAGCCTTTCTGGCCTTGCTGAGTTCAGCGCGTTGCTGGATGGCCTGGAAAGCCATCAGGCGATGCTGTACGGGGTCCCCAAGGGGCGCCAGGAGGCCCGCCTCGTGACCGAGGCGGAGCGTGCCAATCATCCCGATGCCATCAGCCGGACCCGGCAATGTTTTGAATTCCCCCAGGGCCCGGCGATCTGGATGCTGGATTATGATCCCCCCGGGGATCATCAGCCCCTGACGCCGGAGGAGCTGATCGCCACCGCCCGCGGGCTCGCGCGTTGTCTGGACAAGGTCCCCCTGTTGTGGCGGGCTTCGGTATCGAGCGGCATCGCCAGTGAGGATGGGCGGATTACTGAGGGGATTTCCGGGCAACGGATCTATATCCCGGTGGTGGACGCCCGCCTGATCCCCGAGGCTGGCCAGGCGTTGCTCGACCTGCTCTGGGCCAGGGGCCATGGCTATATCAAAATCGGCAAGGCGGGTCAGGCCCTGGAACGGACCCTGGTGGACGCCAGCGTCTGGCAACCCGAGCGCCTTGATTTCGCCGCGCCCCCGGTGCTGGGGCCGGGACTCACCCGTAACCCACCGCCGGCCCGGATCGACGGCACGGGTGGAGCCTGGCTCGACTTACGGGAGCTGATCCAGGCAGCGGACGGCACGGTCCGGTCCCAGGCCACCACCGCCCGCAAGAGTGCCCGGCTGGTCATGAAACCGGCCCTGACCGAGGCCCGGGAGGTATGGGTTGACGCGACCGCGCCGGCCATTGCCCAGCTGCAGGCGCGTCCGGTCGAGGAGGTCAAGGCGACTCTGCGGCGCGCCTGCAACCACCTCCTGCTGACCGGGGATTTCCCGTTGGTGGCCGCCGACGGCAGCACCCCCACCGTGGGCGAGTTGTTGGACAACCCCGCCCGGTGGCATAACCAACGCTTCGCCGATCCCCTGGAACCCGACTACGGGGACGACCCGCGCATCGCCTGGGCCAATCTGCGCCCTGGTAGACAGCCCTATCTTTACTCCCATGCCCACGGCGGCCGGCGGTTTGTCCTGCTCAGAGCTTCCGCCCATGTTGAACTGCGCATCGGTGATCGCGCCCGCGTCCTGGACGATGTATTCGAGGTGCTGCGCGGCCAGGGCGAGTTGTATACCTTGGGCGAGGACGCGGGCCTGTTCCGGATCACCGAGGATGCCCGCGCCGTGCCGGTGACCCCGGACTGGCTGGGCGACCATCTGGACCGCACGATCCGCTTCTACAACCTCAAGCCGGGCCTGGACGCGACCCCCGACGAGCGGCCCCAGGATGCCCCGCCCTGGCTGGCCCCGCGTATCCTGGCCAAGTTCGGCGAGGGGCGCTTCCCCCCGCTCGATGCCGTGATTACCGCGCCAACCCTGCGCCGGGATGGCTCGCTGCTGGTGGAGCCGGGCTATGATCGGGACGCGCGGCTCTTGTTCGTCTGGGACCAGCCCGAGCCGCTCCTGATTCCGGAAAACCCCGATCTGGATCAGGCGCGGGCCGCCCTGGACGTTCTGTGGGCGCCCTTCCGTCATTTTCCCCTGGTCGATCCAGTGGATCTGGGCGTGGTGTTACAGGCGTTGTTGACCGCCGTCGTGCGGCCCAGCCTGCCCACCGCTCCCGGGGTTGGTCTGGACGCGCCCGCCGCTGGCACGGGCAAGACCCTGCTGGCCAAGGCCATCGGGGCCCTCTGTCTGGGTTACCCGCCGGATATCCTGCCACCGGTGGGGGATAAGGACGACGAGGTGCGCAAACGCCTCTTCTCCGTGCTGCGCGATGGCCGGCGGGTGCTGCTGTGGGATAACGTCCGCGAGCCCCTGGGCAACCCTAGCCTGGACGCCTTTCTTACCGCGTCCAGCTTTACCGACCGGGTGCTGGGCGCGTCCCAGACCGCCAGCCTGCCGAATCGGGCCTTGTTCCTGGTCACGGGCAATAATCTGCGGCTGCTGGGCGATACCTGCCGGCGCCTGCTGGTGGCCCGGCTGGATGCCCGCGTCGAGAAGCCCTATAGCCGGGAGTTCGACTTTTGCCCGCTGCGGATGGTGTTAGACCAGCGCCCGGCCCTGGTGGTAGCGGCCCTGACCCTGGAGCGGGCCTGGATCACCGCCGGCCGCCCCCGCCATGGCCGGGGCAGCACCGGCAGTTTCGAGACCTGGGATAGCCTGGTGCGACAGACGGTGTGTTGGATTGCCACCTGGGATGACCGCTTTGCCGACCCCTTGCTGGCGACCGATCGGGCTTTTGAACAGGACAACGATACCGCCAAACTGTCAGCCCTGCTGGAGGCGCTGGATAACCTGTATGCCGAGACGCCTTTTACTGTCGCCGAGTTGATCGACCGGGTTGGACCGGCAAGCCGAGGTATCACCCTGCCCCCGTCCCTACAGGCGCTGTTCGAGGTGCTGATCGAACTGGCAGGGGAACGCGGTGTGATCAACCCGCGCATCCTGGGGGGGTGGTTAGGTCGGCATCGGGACCGCCGCCATGGGGGTCGCTGGTTGATTAATGGAAAGTTGCGCCATGGCTCCAAGACCTGGCAACTCCAACATGAAGCTGGCTGGGGTGGGTTAGGTGGTTTGGGTGGGTTATTTTCGGCTGCAACCGAAACGCGGGCAGGGCAAGTCACTTTTTGATTGACGCAGCGAGGCGGCGGGGCCCTGTAGCCTCGCCGCCTGGCAGCAAGGGGGAACCTTGATGAACCGACAACAGAACCTGATTCAGGGGCAAGCGACCCATCGGCGGACGGAGCGCGACTATCTGGGGGTGTTACTGGAGACCGTGAGCCTGGAGGATTGGCAGGCGGTGGTGAGCAATGCCCTGGCGGCGGCCAAGGCGGGTGACGCGGCGGCCAGGCACTGGCTAGGGACCTTTCTGCTGGGGCGACCGGCGCATCCGGCGCCATCGCCCTTGACGGTGGTGGTGGGGCACTTGGCGGGGCAAGATCCGGTGGTGGAGGAGTTGGCGCGGCCTCTGATCAACCGGGCGCAGTTCCCGTTTCTTGACAAGGAGGAGGCCGCGAAAGCGCGCATCCGTGATCAGGTGGCGGCGCAATTGGCGCAGCAATTCACTCCAATGACCCAGAACATGCCCCCGGCGCTGGGCCGGGATGAGGATGCCGGGCCGGCTTGACCGGGGCGGTTGCCAGGGGATTTCGAAAAAAAAAGGGTGCAACATCATGGGTGGTCTGGGAAGTGGGCGACGCCCGGGTAAGAGCAGCATCAGCGCCTTGGCGCGGCTGGAGGTGCAGGGGTTGCACCGACAGGGGCTTTTGCGGCCGGGGGTGTGCAGCCGCTGGCTCTGGCCGGGTGAGGCCCCGCCGCTGGCGCTCGTACTGGTGGCGGACGGCGCGAGTGTGCAGGTGTGCTATCAGGTGCGGGGAACGATGGATGAGCAGCAAGCCGTTAGCTATCGCCTGGCGCTGGACTGGGTCCCCTGCCCTTTTGGCGGTCAGCGGCCCTGGTGGCGCTGTCCGGTCGCCGGCTGCGGCCGCCGGGTGGCGGTACTGTACGGTGGCCCGGTGTTTGCCTGCCGTCACTGCTTGAATCTGGCATATGCCTCGCAACGGGAGGGTGCGCTGGAACGTGCCGTGCGGCGCGCCGCGACGCTGCGGCGGCGGCTGGGCTGGGAGCCGGGCGGCTGGGGCGCGCGGGGAGATAAACCGCGCGGGATGCACTGGCGGACCTTCCGGCGGGTGGAGGCGGAATTGGCAGTATGTACGGGGCGGGCGCTGGCCGGACTGGTGCAGTCGCAGGGACGTGGTGCGGTCCGGGTCTGAGAGGAATTCTTTTTGGGTGAAAAATAACCCCCCTAACCCACCTAACCCCCCCCCTTGGGACTGGACGGGGGCGCGGATGGCAGGGTGTAGCCGATGTGGGGGCAGGCTCGGAGGGCGGGCGGTTCAGGGAGGAGTCAGACCCCCACCCTAAACAATCGGGGGATGACTAGGAACGGCGAGGCTAAGATGGGTGAAGCGATTTGGGCTGGGATAAAAACCAGGGGTGTTGGTAGCAATACAGTTTGCCCAAATTTACGACTAGAAAAAGCAATATTTTTTGTTACCAACAGCACGCAACTCGTCTAATTGAATCTGTATTGAGTCAAGTACTGCCTTTTCGTGGCTGTTGTTTTCCGCTGCGACGATGGGAACAAGGAAAAGTGCCCCAAAGTATCCGGCTGCCTGATTTCTGCCGCGATTGCTCGCAATGATAGACTCCATGTCCCTTTTTTGTGTCTCTAATTCTTGAATTTTAGCAAGAATAAGTGGGCAATCCGCGGCTAGGTAAGAGGATGATCGGGACATATCATCGAGTCTTTTTGCGTCAGGCAAATCTGGAGCCGCCCTTGCGCAGGCGGCTAGCACAGCCGCCATAGGTATTAGGCTACTTAATAAACTGTACCGCACGCCCTTTTCCATCCAAGCTACCCCAACTCATGAAGGAAATACCAACTGTGCCATAGCGTACAAGCACAACCGCATCTGCACCCAACTCAAAAGCTTTTTCCCTCAACTTCTGATCAACTAGTTCACGTGTGGGATCAGGATGGAAAAGGGTTGTTTTATTTACCGTTACCGAAATGTCACCAAGGGACTTATACGGTCTCTCGGTTATGTCCGCTTCTGTTATTTTTATTTCAGTTAGCGGTGTTTTGATCGTATTAGCGGGGGCTTCGGATTTCTCCGGTTGCGCTGAAGCATTTTCCACGGTCGTCGTTGACCAGGTTGCACAGCCAGTCATGATGCTTGCGGCGGTCAGAGCCAAAATAAGTACGCTCTTTTGCATTACGTTAATTCTCTGGCAGATTTGAGGAAGGGAGAAAAGGGTAAATTAATACAACAGTCAGGTTTTTTTCTTACAGTTTGATTCGTTTGTCGGTGAAATGGATGATGATCCAGTCACGGCGACACATACCCCTTGAGGAATATGCGTGTTATCCGATCCTGTAGTCGAAACAGATACGGTATTGCCATCATTGAGCGTGACCCAGTACTTTCTTTCGTAAGCAATAGATGTCGGGGTATCAAGGGCCGAACCAACCATAGCCCCAAGCAATCCCGCCCCTATTTGATTCATTGCACTGTAGTTTCGCCACGAGGTGTTATCAAGGTACATTGCCTGCCCAGTGAGTGAACCCAACCCTGCACCAGCCCCGGTATTAATATGCGATCTGTTGACTACTTGTACGCCGACTACACGACCGAAACGACTATTTGAAAAATTGCCCGAGGTCCCAGTTGAGCTGGCGGAACTTTGACCCGCATAAGATACGGGACGATTTCCATAGACTTTTTTTATATTATTCTCAGCCCATTTCTGATCTTTCTTGGTTGCATAGAGGTTATAGTCATCTAACCTTTTGTAGACATAGGTGATCTGAAAATTATCCGTTTTCAACTGCGTCAGGGTACCAACGGAAAATTCCTGCTTTCCAGCATCGTAAACGGCAGGATGCGCTTGCAAGAATTGCTTGGTTCTATCAGTTAATCCCGGTGGAGTGTTTTTTAGCGCATCCCATGCATCTTTATTTTGACCCTTTGCCGCATAGTCTCCGGCGTTATCCCATATTGTTGATGTAGTCGTTGCACTTGATGATTGTTCTGTTGAGGCGCAACTGCAAAGCAATAAGCAGACAATCATCGCAAGAGGTATTTTGTTAATATGCATGAGTTATTATTTTAGGCAGATTCGTTAAGAAAAGATAATGCGTTAATTTTATTCGCCTTTAATTTCTTTGGACGGACTGCCCATATTAAGCCTTGCATCAATTATGGCTTTAATTTCAACAGCCAGAGCTCTTGCAAAAATTGGAGCCACTTCGGTTGCTATCATTTTGTAAAATTCCATATTTTCAGATAACTCCTCATCTGCATCCATTACTTCAATTGGTGTTAATTCGTATTCATCAGGAAGATCATAGATGCTGTTTTTGAGCACATTACTAGAAAATTTTTTACAGAAAATTTCCTCATCCTCGTACAATATTTCCAGCTTGGTTATTAGCCTTTCCTTGTCTAATATAAATTTATTATGCGAAACTTTATGAAAGGGTATGTTGTTTCTCGTGATATCTTCTTCAACGTACTGGAGATAATGATCCAGAGTGCTAGACTTATATTTAAGTGCTACCATTAGTCTATTTGCATTATAAAATGGATCAAGTGCGGGGGATTTTCCAATGAAACATATTCCTTTACAATCATTATATTCTTTCATGTTATGCTCGCACCTAAAAATACTACAAGGTAACCTTAGTGAACTGTATAATGGTTTTCCTTCAAATATAAACTCATGACTTCTTTCTACTAACTGAAAAGCTAATTCTTTTAATTTTTCGTCTTTTGGGTCATCAAATTTAACATTTATCATACCATTATCCAAAATCTCCCCTCCAATAGATAGCGCGTAATCAATAACAGGTATTCTAGCTAGAGATCTAGGTTTAGACGAAAATAGAACTTGGATATTCATTTTCTCATGACCGAATATTAATTGGAAGAACGCTTAAATAGTCTTAGGTACTATTTCAATGGGAGAGCAGTAGAGGGATCAACTGATTTTAATTCCTTACTACTATTTTCATCTAGCAAAAGCGCAAGTTCTTTTCCAACTGCTTTTGCTAATATCTCGGCAAACTCGGTTGCCAGAATCCTAGCCAGCGCAACCTGCTCGCGATATTCATCATTTTGCACTAGCGGCAAATTCACCATCGTAGCAGGCTCCAACTCTGGGACACGTAGTTATTTAGGCTTTATAACTTGGCGGGGTCTCAAACTATTTTATTTTCATTTTTTCAGGCAGTTGATCAATTTCTTGTTGTATTTTTTCTTCGGAGAAGATTTCACAGAATAATTTTTCTATAAAGTGTCGTTTAACAATGTGCTCCATCAAGGATTTTTTATTGATTACATAATAATTAGAGATTTCTTCTATAAATGGATAGTTTAATTGCTCTGGTGATTCGGGATCTCCGAATTGTCCCTCAAAGTGAGTCGCCGAATATTGGGGCCTCCATTCACCTTCTTTTAATTGAGTGAAAATCATTTCTGCGCTATCCGCCTGGACTGGACCCACAAGATTACTACAAACTCCATTACAATCAAATTTATTTCTACATTCTTTTACATATAAATAATTCCTAGGATCATATTCAATGCCATCAACAAAAAATCTAACATTTTTCCACTGGTATATTTGATTGACCAGATTGAATAATTTCGGGTCATTATGATTTTCGAAAACCAAAGAAACAATTCCGTTTTCAATGGTCCCACCAGAACTCACCGCCAACTCTATAGCCATATTGCGCGCTGGAGTTCTTGGGCTGGCGGGGAATTTTAGTTGAATTGTCATTTTTAACTCTAAAGTACTAAATATTAAAGCAGCTACTTGTTTTGGGTGATGCCCATTATCTGCTCATCTTGCAGACTACCATGGAATCTACCCCATCTCTCTCATTAAATAAACCCCTGACTTTTATCGGAAATTTAGTCAAATCCGACAAAATCTACACCAAATCCGACCAAATCCGACAAAATCCGACATTTGCCCAAAATATTTTTATGGGCCAATAAAGTCCTTCTTGGATAATGATCGTAACCAGCACCAGAATCCCATCACTGGTCAATGGCTTACACTTACCAAGAAGCCTTCATCACCCCGCCCGCTCCAGGTTCAACGCCAACAGCCGCGCCAGAATCTCCTCGTCGGCCATCTCCGGGGTGTAGTCATCCCAGTCATAGGCCGCCGCTACCGCCGCGTCGAGGGCCTGGTGGGCCATGACCAGCCAATGCGGGCGCTGGTTGTAAAGGTTGGTCAGGGTGTGGGCCTTCAGGTCCTTCTCCTTGCCGGGCTTGGGGATGATCCGATCGGGATAGCCCGGCACGACTTCGGGAACCCGCTCCACCCACTCGTCGGGGTTCAGCCAGTTCTCCCGCCGACGATTGAGTTCCGCCGCCGCCTCGGCAATCGCTATCCAGTGCCGGACGACGGGAGACTCGGGGTCCCGCAGGGGGGGCAACTGGTAGCGGGGCGGTATTGCCACCAGTTCACCCCGGTTGGGGTCCCAATCCACGACGGGGATACCGATGACTTCCTCCCCCGCCGCGACTGGACAGGTATCCTGGGGCGTACAGCCGGGAGGAAAGGGGAAGGTCTCGAAGGTGGTGGTCGGGGTGTAGCGGGGTCGGTCTTCCAGGCTGGTCCCCAACCGCAACGCCCAGAGTTCATGGAAGCGGGAGTGCAGGATGCCGAACGTGGTGTCGTCGGCGCGTGCAGTCGCTAGCAGCATCTGATCGGGCAACACGGAAGACTTCAGCCAGGCGAATAACCGGTATTTGGATACATGGGGGGTGATGATGTATCGCGACAGCCCTGACAAGGACGTTCGCATGCCTGGTCGCGCCTCTGCATGCCGCCACCAAAAGCGCCGATAGGCATCCCGGTTGTTCTTGCTCCGGATGGGCTTGACCTCCTTCACGACATAGTCGAAAGGGGCCTCATACAGGGCCGCCTCCTCCTCGGTCATGCCGGTGCCGAAGTCGATGATCCAGACATCCCGCTCCCGCCGCGTCAGGTCGATCCCGTTCCACAAAGGGCGCAACACCTCCGCGTTCGACCGGCCATGGGGATTGGGCAGGGTCAGCCAGTGCCGGGCCAGATCACCAGGGATATCGAAAGGCCCTTTCTTCGATGCCCCCATGAAACATACGCCCAGATTCTCCCTGAGCGGCTTCGCCAGGGTCAGGTTCAGTTCATTGCCCACCCCGCTCCCAGCCGTCAGGTCGGCATGGATAGTCCCTACCACTTGGCCATCGAGCCGAATCTCCCGTCCATGGTCCTGGGGGGCGAAGGCCACCAGTGACACCCTAACCGCCGCCCCCTCGTTGATCCAGGGCTCATCGGACCAGGCGGCATAGATGCTCCCGGTCTCCACGATCCGCTCCAGCACCTTGCGGTTGGCCCCACCGCGAATGCTGTTGGTCGTCACCAGGCCGGCCCGCTGAATCTTGCCCGCTTCGATCTGCGCCCGCGCCTTCTCGAACCAGTAGCACACCAGATCAGCCCCACCAGGCAACCGACCTTGGTACAGTCCCCGCAGGCGGTCCATGTAGTCTTGGCCCAGGATGCTCAGGAGCTTGCTCACCCCCAAAAACGGCGGATTCCCAACGATGACATCCGCCTCGGGCCACTCCGGTTCCGTCCCATCCGGGTTGAGGATGGCATCCCGCAGGTGGATGTTCTCCAGATTGCGCAGAATCGGGTTCCTGGCCAGGGCGAAGCCATGGTTGAGCATCCACTGAATCTCCCCGATCCAGAGCGACACCCGGGCCAGTTCGGCGGCGAAGGGGTTGATCTCGATGCCGATGACGTTCTCCGGCCCGACCGCCGGGAACTGGCGGGGCAGGCCCAGGGCCTCGGCCTCGGTGATGACTTGATGCTCCAGGTCTTTCAGACCCAGCAGGGAGAGGAGCAGGAAGTTGCCCGACCCACAGGCGGGGTCTAGGACGCGGAAGCGTTGCAGGCGGTGCAGGAAGCCTTGATACAGCTCCATGGCCGCCTGAGTGGCCTTGGTGCGGGCACCGGGGGACCGGGCGGCATGGGCCTTGTCGAGGTGGCGCTGAATCTCGGCCTTGACCGTCGCCCATTCCGCCCGCAGGGGGTCGAGCACCACCGGGTTGACCAGGCGCATGATGGTGGGCGGGTCGGTGTATTCGGCCCCAAGTTGCGCCCGCAGGGCCGGGTCGAGACTGCGCACGAACAAGGTGCCGGCGATGGTCGGGTCGATGGCCGACCAGTCAAGGGCCGCCAGGGCCTGGAGTTGCTTCAGGTCGGCCAGTTCCAGGGGCAGGGCCTGGGCCTCGGTAAACAGGCCGCCGTTGAACCACGCCACCTCGTCAACGCCCATGTCCCCGCCGGTCGCCATGGCGCTGAAGAGGGCCTCCAGCCGGGCTTGCGCCCGCTCGGGGTGGGCCTGCGCGGATTTCATCAGCCGCGTAAACAGGTTGTCGGGCAGCAGGTCGATGTCTTCCGCGAACAGGCAGAACAGCACCTGCTGCGTGAAGTGGGCCACCCGCAGAGGGTCATGGCCGCGCCCGCGCCAGGTCTGGGCCAGGGCGCCCAGTTGCGCCGCCGCTTGTTCCGTCAGTTGCGCCCGGGTGGCGGTGGGCCGCAACCGCTCCGGTTGGCGGAAGGCCCACTTGAGCAGGTTGAGCTGGGCCGGGTCGCGCAGGTCTTCCAGTGCGATCCGGTGGATGGTCGGCACCATCCCGGTGAAGGCGGTATGGATGCGGATAATGTCGATATCCGACACGATGAGGAGCGGGGGATACTCCAGGGCCGGGGTGTAGAGCTGAAGCTGTTTGAACGCCACGTCCAGGTCCTTGCCGGGACTCTTGTACTCCCAGGCGAAGCAGCCGCGCCGCCAGACATCGGCCCAACCGTCGCCACCCCCGGCCTTGGTCGCGCCCTTCTCGAAGCAGAACCACTCGCCTTGGGGGTCGGCCTTGGCCGGGCTCTCGACCCCGACCAGGGCGCAGAGGTCGAGAAAATGCTCCTGAGCGGCCTGTTTTTCCCGCAGGGTGACGCCCTGCCATTTCCTGATGAAGTCGTCCGGGGTCATGGGGCTTCCTGGCTTATGGTTGTTATGGGAAGAGCCACGGGCTCAGGGCGGAGTGTAGCGGATTCAGGCCCCCAGGGTCAGCGACCAGACCCATGACCTACCCTGTCCCCACGCCACACGTCGCCCCCACTTCCCTCACCCCGATCGCTCCAGCTACTTATACCCCTTTCCTGAGAGGCCCGGGGGGGGCTTCGGATGTACCTCTCGCTACTCATGGAGGTAGGAGTCCCAGGTCCAATGGTGACCCAACCTCATCAGTCGCTGATGAAGTTTGCCACGCGCGCGGTAATGTTCGACTGTTGGCGTTATTGAGGTTAGTTACGTACAAAAATTTTAGGGGGGCTTGGTTACGAGCACCAAGCCCCCCTAGGGACTGTAGCAAAGCCTATTCGCTTACTTGGCTTGGATTGCCTTCAAATAATCCACCAATGCGTGAATACGCTTACTCACAGCTTCCTCGCGGTCAGCAATCGGTTCGTCCCGGGATGTTTTGGCCAAATAATCATCACCCCATACCGGCATATCGCGGGAACCATGTCCCTGAACTTCATCTCTACCATCAATCAGGTTGTACACTCTGGCCGATGGGAACTCGCCACCATTGCTTTTTGCTAGTTGCGTCAGATCAGGTAGCTTGATGTTCAACGACGCCGCTACTGGCCCACCACCAGTGCCGCTTGTTCCATGGCAACTGGCACAGTTTGTGAGATATTCACCTTTACCGACAACAGCCTGATTTGCCGCCACTATTACACTCGATGTGCATATAAAGACAGCACCAACCACCGCCACTAGACATAATTTCTGATACATGGTAATGACCTTGATGTTGAATCGGGCCTGATCTTTGTCAGCACCAGTCCGATATTGTTATAAAACACCCCCTTTCTCTTGTGTACCACAGGTGCCATCGCCATAATGGCTTTTTGGTATAAGCGGCTGAAGTTAAAGCCCTTAAAGAGGACTGACTCGCTAGCAGGCTGTCGTGCTTTCGCCGTTACACCCAGGAATTGGTCAAGAACTGATCAATTTTGGTTGTCCCACGTTACAGTGTCGGCTCGCACGCAGATCGGACGGCTGGTGTCTCGCGTACGGATTGCGCTGGCACTCTCTAAGTCCAGCAGACTCCCAGATCCCTAATACCCTTTACAAGCACCCAAGTTAATTATTGCAGTCCAGGTCCTACCGTCAAGCCGGCACCGCAGAAGATTTTTTCTTCCAGCGGCAACGATTCAACAGTGGGCATGCCCAGGGCAACCGAGTCCTCACCCCGATCACTACAGCTACTCCTACCCTATTCCCCAGCGACCGGGGTGGTTCGGATGTCCCCCTGACCCTTCAAGAAGGTAGGAGTCCCAAGGCTAGGGGAACACAGAAGGTTTGCCCTTGCCCCCCCCGCTAACATGGTCGACGACCCCGGCACCATCATCACCTGGCTCAGCACCCTCCCCCTCGACTTCCTCGCCGACTGCC
>JAHDND010000178.1 GCA_018435665.1 Candidatus Thiosymbion sp.
AGGTCCTGGCCCGGGGCTGCTGGACGCCCCGGGAGTCGGTGGGCGCGGGTGGCGACTGGTCGGCGGACCTGCTGGCGGCGGACGGCTCCCACTTCGCGGTGCGTCACGGCGGTGAGGAGGTGGGCGAGGTGCGGTGGGGGCAGACCGGACGCCATAACGTCGCCAATGCCCTCGCCGTGCTGGCCGCCGCCCGCCACGCCGGGGTACCCTTGAGTCAGGGCCTGGCCGCACTTGGCCGCTTCCAGGGCGTCAAGCGCCGCCTGGAACTGCGCGGTGAGGCGCGGGGGATTCGCGTCTACGACGACTTCGCCCACCACCCCACCGCCATCGCTACCACCCTCGAAGGCCTGCGCCGGCACCTGGAGGCGGGGGCGCGGGGCGGTAGGGAGGTGATGGCAGAGGCAGAGGCGAAGGCCTGGGGTGCGGGAGGGGCGATGGGACAGGTGCCGGGTGAGGTCGTGGCTAAGGCGGGTGAGCCGGTCGCGAACCCGGACCCGGGACAGGCACGGACGGCCGAGGGACGGATTATCGCCGTGCTGGAGCCCCGGTCCAATACCATGCGCCTGGGCGTGCACAACGCCAGCCTGGCGGACTCCCTGGCCCTGGCCGATCGGGTCTATGTCCATGCCCCCCGCGATCTCGGCTGGGATGCAGCCCCGGTCTTCGCCCCCCTGGGGGAGCGCGCCGTCATCTTCGACCGCGTGGAGGACATCGTCGCCCGGGTCGCCCGCGAGGGCCGGCGGGGGGACCAGGTCTTGGTCATGAGCAACGGCGGTTTTCAGGGTATCCACGAGCGACTGCTGGCGGCCCTGGCCGCTGACGATCTGGGGGCATGAGCGCCTGATGTCCGGCCCACCATCCCCGCCGGGCGGCAGGCCTTATCGCCAATGCCACTCCACTTGCTAGGCGGCGAGGAGGGTCGGGGGGCCTCTGGCGGGGGTGTCGACCGCAGGGATGCGGTCGTCAAGCCTCCATGGATGGATTCACGGCGTCCCCCGCCAGAGGACACCCGACCCGGGG
>JAHDND010000198.1 GCA_018435665.1 Candidatus Thiosymbion sp.
ACCAATCATTTCGCCAAAATTAGCTAATCTCTGCCTATTAGCATATGTACAAAGACTGAGCGTTATAATTACCCTGCGCAAATGTTAGTTAATATTGGGTTGATTAGGATAAATAATTTTCCCACTAAAATCTCTGCCAGGCTTACATCTTAGGTAGGGGTTTTACACTTGATTCTAGACCCCGCCCTTTATTAAATTTTTCGCATAACGGGGGGTTAACCTTGTTAATTTTTTAAATACTGTCATCAACCACTTCTCAGAGGGATATGCGTGGTGCGGAATTTCTGGACGTGAGAGATATTCCTCTAGTTGCCGGCGTGACCATCCCATCTTTTTCGTGAAATATTGAATATCATCTTTAAGAGCCTGTTCAGAAGGGTATGCAATCCCATGAAGGGCCGCGAGGGCATCATCGCGACTCATTTGCCCTGATATGACCAAAGTGGATAAATGAACAATCCGCTTATCTACGCCAAACTTTTTAGGGAGGATGTAACCCTGGTAAAATCTTGTAAATACAGATTCATAGTGTTTGTATGGGTAAGGCTTATAATTAAATTTCTCTTCAAGAATATTCATCGCATCGTATTTGTTGTATGAAAGATAATCAAGAAACGATAACCAGCGTATTTTTTTTATGTACTGATGACCTAGGTATCCGAGGACACCAAGTGCAGGAAAAGTCTTCAGTTTTGTCTGACTGAATCGACGTGCTAACGCTACAATGTTTCGGCGATCTAGCTTAAACCAATTCCATTCCTTGGGAATGCTTAATCCTTCTGTTGCCAGATTTGTACCCGCTAAAATGTAGTTCACACCAAATTTTGCAGCTTGCTGGTAATTAACAGCCAACATGGCATTATCGTAGAGTAATTCTACATCAATCACATCAGCGTCGAAAAAAGCTTGCATTAATGCACGATATTCCTCCCAATCAATGACGTGAGTGTAAAGATCCACGCCTAGACTACCTACGAGATTTGCGATGTTGTTCTGGGCCAACTCGGTATTCCAACCATTATCCATATGTACCGCTAAGGGCCTTAGTCCTAAGCTTACCGCTTGTACCAACGTCCATGAACTATCGACCCCACCTGACACGCCAATAATACAATCATATGGCTTACCCCTTGCCGTACTCTTTATTTTCGTTATAAGGCGATTGAGTTGTTCCATTCTCTTTTCTGAATCCTGGAAAATAATATGACTAGATCGCTGCAGGAATTCAGTGCAATAATTACAAATACCACTTTCATCAAAATAAATATCATTTGCGGTAGTATCCATCACGCACCGCGAGCATTGTTGGTAAGGACGTTCTGTAATGTGCATTATTTCAATAGACCTCACGTATTAATATTAAACAGATTATCAAGCTCATGATATTTAGGATAACTTATAAGCACGGCTCGATGCGGCCCATGAAAGACAAAAAAAGCACCTGCGGCTACCGCGCTGGCACCGGCATCAACTGCTGCTTTTATATCACTGAGACTGGAAATCCCGCCAACGGCTATCAAGGGTACGTCAATACTTGCACTTACCAGTTGGATCAAATTTAAGTCTGGCCCCGATAACGTACCATCTTTATCTACTGAGTTTAGCAATATTTCGCCCGCCCCTGCCGCCACCAAGGATTTGATATGCTGCAGCCATTCCCCATCTAATGCCTTACCAAGTATTGAACTGTATATTCGTGGCTGGCCTAACCAGTTCTTTCGAATGTCGATTGATACCATAATGCTCTGGCTGCCAAAGCGACTAGCGAATTCGGTAAGGATGTGTGCATTTTCCAGCGCCGCTGTTTGGACACAAACCTTCTCAATGCCTAAGGAAAAGATTTGCCTAGCCTGCTCAATCGTGCGGACACCGCCACCGTAGGCCAATGGCATGAAGCATTCCCCGGCAAATTGCTCGATCAAGGCAAAATTTGGCTCACGACGCTCTTTGCTGGCTGCAATATCCAAAACCAGCAACTCATCCACTTCCTTTTCATTAAAGATACGGATGGCATTGATGGGATCGCCTACATACTTGGGGTCCTTAAATTTTAGGGTCTTGACAAGCCGGGTGTTATGCAAAAGTAACGCCGGAATAACACGGTGTTTGAGCACTTGTCAGAGTTCCACGAAGTGTTTTAAAAGCGCGAGGCCAAAGCGATGACTTTTCTCAGGATGAAACTGTACACCAAATATGTGATCTTTTTGAAAAGCGGCACAGAATCCCCCCCCGTAGTTTGCCGTTGCGATAACGATATTTTTGTCCATGGGCACCACTCGATAAGAATGAACAAAATAAAAACGTTGTTCTTCGTCATCAGGGACAATTAAGGGATTCTCTTTAGAGATTTCAATTTCATTCCACCCCATGTGTGGCACTTTAAGCTTCAGATCTTCTTTAAATTGGAATTTTCTAACCACAGCGTCAATCAGTCCAATACCAGGTCCGGTACCCTCCTCGCTCGTGCGGCATAGCAACTGCATTCCAAGGCAAATGCCCAAAACAGGTAGATGCTCATTCGTTAAACGGGTGCGTATGATATTAAGTAATCCTGTCGTTCGTAGTGACTTCATGCCCTCGTCAAAGTGTCCGACCCCGGGGAGAATTAATTTTTTGGAAATGGCGATTTCTTCTGGGAATGTGACAAATCGGGCAGTTCCACCTACTTTTTCTATCATGCGCTGCACTGAGCGAATGTTACCTAAACCTAGATCAACAATATCAATTACATCAGCCACAATGGATTACCAAGGAACACGAATCACGGTTTTCAAATTAATATTAGCTTGAGCAAACCAGATATCCATGCTTTACACCTAATATTTGAACTGAACTAAATAATCGCGCTTTTTGAAATAATGACCAAAAAGTATGATGAGAGACAAAGAAAGAACCCAATAAAACGAAAACTCTGTTAGATGGTTTAGAATGAAGATTGGCGCGGTATACATGCAGGCTACAGCAATATTTTGCATCATTTTCTTTGCTTGAAGAGATGTTTTTAATCCAGAAAAGATAAAGATAGCATGCAACATATATCCATAAGCTATGATTCCTCCTGCCGAAAAAAGAGCAACCGCTATACGCGGGTTATCCATTAGCCCGCCAATCAGGATGGCAAAAAACCTTATGATAAAAATAGCAATCTGGAGAGCAAGGTCTTTTTTTTGTTTTTCCTGAAAATAATAAATGCTACTCAAAGGGGATGAAAGAAACCAAACGAGAGCCCAAGGGGCGAGGATCTGTGTATATACACCCGCCTCGTACCACTCGACTCCAAAAACAAATGAGAATAAATCGGCACCAATTGCAACCAAGATCATGGACGGCAGCATGCCAATTACCAGCATTCGGTTATATAGGCTGTCCACGAGCCTGGCTAGTTCACCATTTTTTTCTGCCTCTGCTCCTCGTTGAAAAAAAGCCTGGCTAATGGCGCTACCGATTAAGCTCAGCGGCATTTGTATCAAACGAAAGCCTAGGCTATAAAAGCCGACAACAGCTGGTGAAAAAAATACCGCGAATAGCAAGACCGGTATTTGCCAGGACGCGGTATTTATCAAAGCACTCCAACTACTAAAAAGTGGAAAATTGCGGTGACGAACGATCCCGTCCCACATTCCTCGCCATGTTAGTGCGCTTAAAATATATCGCCCATTCTCACGCCAAATCCGTGTAAATAGAATGAGTATAGCAACGGTTTGGCCACTTAAACTGGCAAATATCAGGCTTCCTCCAGTTGTATGGCCAGATATACCTAGACTCAGGCTGGTGCCTGTCCCAGCTAATTGGCTGATAACCCTTGCGACGGCCAGACGCATAAAATTTTTGGTGCGGGTATTCCAATAATTCAGGGCGATGTATATTCCATGGATTAGGACGACGATCGGTATGATCCACAGATAGTGGACCAGTTCCGGCATATTGACCCAGTCCAGTATTTGTTGTCCTCCGTACCAAATGATCAGTGCAGTTAAGGCACTTATAATCAGAGCCGATAGCACACTCACGCCTAACAGATTAGCGGCGTCTCTTTCATTGTCAGGTAAGACAATCGCCAGTTCATAACTTAGGCAAGCGATTACCCCGAGGATGCCAGTAATGGAGGCGAATAAGGCGGCAACGCCAAAGGCTTCGGGGGAATAAAGCCTTGTCAATATTGGTGCCGCCAGCAGGGTAATGAGTTGGGCTAAGCCGGTTCCGGAAACCAGGCGCAGGACATCCCCTTTAAAGCTGGAATTGCGTTTGGTAGGTGGGGCGAGGGACATGAGCAGCGGGTGTCAGGCGGTACGTATCGCAGACACGATACGGTATTGGTCCACATCGCTGAGGTCGGGATGCATGGGCAGGCTCATCACATCATGGGCCAGTTGCTGGGCGACCGGGGTGCAATCGGGGCAGCAGAGATGGGCGTAGGCCGGCTGCTCGTTCAGCGGCACCGGGTAGTGCACGGCGGTGGGGATGCCGGCGGTGTGCAGGCGGGCCTGGAGGGCGTCGCGGTCCTGGACCCGGAGGGTGTATTGGGCGAAGACGCTGGTGCGGTCGTCCTGGGGCCAGGGGAGGATCCGTGTTGATCCGTGTTCATCCGTGGCTAACAGTTCATGGTAGCGGCGGGCGACGGCCTGGCGCTGGGCGATCTCTTGGTCGAAGCGGTCGAGCTTGGCGAGGACGATGGCGCATTGCAGGGTGTCCATGCGGCCGCCGACGCCGATGCGGGTGTGGACGTAACGTTTGCTCTGGCCATGGACGCGGATCTCGCGGCAGGCCTGGGCCAGGGCGTCGTCGCTGGTGAAGATGGCGCCGCCGTCGCCGTAGCAGCCCAGGGGTTTGCTGGGGAAGAAGCTGGT
>JAHDND010000259.1 GCA_018435665.1 Candidatus Thiosymbion sp.
CTGCATTTCCGCAACCCACTGGGTAGCGATGCCTTTGGGAGAGACGACCAGGATTCGCCGTACCAGCCCGCGCAGTTTGAGTTCGCGCATGACCAGACCGGCCTCGATGGTCTTGCCGAGGCCCACCTCGTCGGCCAGCAGGTAGCGCACGCGGTCGCCGGAGATGGCCCGGGACAAGGCGTGGATCTGGTGCGGCAACGGAATGACGTTGGACTCCATGGGAGCCAGCAATACATGGCCATCGGTAGCGCTGGTGGAGCCTTCAAGCACCTCGGCCACCTTGGCTGCTGCGGCCACATAGGCAATGCGCCCGGCCTCGATCTCCGGCTGCAGGTCGGCACTCAGCGGCCGCAAGGCGGAGCGGGGCACGCGCACCACCGCGTCCTGGTTCGGCAACCAGACACGGCACACCGTCTGCCCCCACAAAGTCTGTTCCTCGATGACCTTGCAGGCGCTGTTATGAACGGTGCTGTATTGCCAAACATCCTGCATCGGCATCATCCCGGAATTGAAAAATCGTTGTGATAAACCACGGACGCCAACTCGACTGTCCCGTCGGCGCACTCCCAGTAATGAAGATGGAATTCCCTATCGATATCTCGACGCTGCGCCTTATCAGAGCCACGCATTCTTTGCGGATCATTTCCGCCTGGCCCTGTCCGAAGAGCGTGTACGGCGGGAAGATTATGTCCTTTGATAGTCTCAATGATTGATCGGAGAATCTTGGGCGGCACGGAGTCCCCTTGGTCGGCGCAAACCTGCTGGCACAACTCCCGGAATCTGGACCCAATGGCTGGAACAACCACGCCGCTCCAGTCAGGGGAACCACCTTGCGCAATCGCGTTTTTGAACAGAGCGATTCGGATGGCGAGTTCAACTCCAAGGTCGTCAGACGCGCCAACCAGAATGGCGGATTCATCGAGACAATCGATCAGCCCTCGAAAATCGTCACAGACCAACACATCGCCTTCAAAGAACTCGGGCGGGCATGGCAAGACAGGGATATCGTCTCTGGAATGTTCGAGCTCGTGAATATGGGCTCTTACCTGAATTACCTGTTTGGGCGCTTCTCTCAGTATGAGCGAATGGCCCCCAAGAGGTTGGGAGCAGTGCTTGCGTAGGACGGCGATCAACGTGATGCATCGGGCAAGATCGGACTGGAGGCCGTCATGAGTTGTCAGCCGAATAACATCCGGATCTGTTTCCAGATGTTCTGACAAGACATCTTTGACCCGATAGTAGGTTTCAAAGGATGGAGTGATCGCCAGAAGCTGGTTGGCAATTCTCGCAACCGTATTGACGTCGTATTCTACTATGCCGTGGGCATTAAACAGTTCTCTGAGTTGATTCCTCAGTGGATACAATCCATCGGCAAAAAGGGACTCTGAAGCCCGCTCGCTCATGTAAATGGCTACCCAGGGCTCATCAAGCAACTTGCTCCAGTCCAGTAGCGTGTCCACGTATTGGAAAGCATCATCCTTGGCGCAATCAACATGGGGCACAGCGAGCACGCCTGCGTCAATTGTTACGCTGGGCAGGCTATGCATCTTTATTCCTCCGGCTTGCTTTGCGCTTCATCGCCGCAGCTCTAAGGATTTCCTCGGCCTGCTGTTGGGACTGATCAAAGAACCCTTCCGGCCAATCTGAGATGGCTCCATACTCGTTAATCACCACCTCTCGGAAGGCCGACCCCTGCGACGGCTTTTCCACGAAGTAAATCTTGGTCTGGCTGTTCAGCTCCTTCTCGGGTGTTGCCGCTGCAATTCGGAAGCGGAGGCGGTCGATAAAATACTCGCTGTGGGTTTCGACAATGCATTGCTTGTTGCACAGCGCCATCGAAAGGAAAAAGTCGCCGAGCAGGGTCTGTACCTTCGGATGGAGGTGCAACTCCGGCTGTTCAAAAACGAGTGTAGAGTCCGTGTCGGCGAGAAGGCACATGACGAGGATCGGCAGAACCTGGCTGACGCCTACACCCACATGCGTGAGGTCATGCGTGCTATCCGAATTGGAAAGCCCCACC
>JAHDND010000213.1 GCA_018435665.1 Candidatus Thiosymbion sp.
GCGGTTGCTTGGTGCAGGATGACATGCGCCATCGCCGCTTTGCCGCGCTGGATGTTGGCGGCGGTGGACGACGGGACGCGGGGCGAGGGTTTGTCATAAAGCCGCTTCCAGCGACTGGTGACATGGCCGCGCCGGTCGACCACCTGGCGCAACCACAGGTCGGGGTTGCCGCGTAGCGTGCCCTTGGCGAAGACAAGCAGGACCATTTTCAGGCAGGCCGTCTATTGTGGAATTGGAGCCGGTGCCTCGTCACACTTCGACCCGCCAAATGTCCGGGATGACGCTGCCGAAGGCGTCGCCAAGGTCCGCTCCAGACGCGCCAACTCCTCGTCGGTGCATTGGTCCGCCAGGCGTTGCATCCAGGTCGGTAATGCCATCGCGGTCTCCTGCGGTCAAGGCCTTGCCAAACTGGCCGGCCATTTCACCCACCATCTGCTTGGCCAGGGCGGCGCTGTCGGCCTGGGGCGCGGGGCCTTGGTCGTCGTCCGCCTCGGCCTCGTCGTCGCCCGTGTCGCCCGCCTGGGCCGCCTCCTGGCCTTCGTCGAGCATGGGGCCGCCCTGCTCATCCGGACCGGGGGCCTCGTCGCCCTCGGGACCACCCGCACCGGGATCGCCTTGCCCCGGACCACCCTGGGGCGGCATGGTCATCTGCATCCAGGGACCCACCAGGCTGGGGTTGACCGGGGCGTCGCCGAGGGGTCCGTCGGGGAAAGTTCTTTTTAGCCGCAAGCCAGTCTACTGGCGATAGATATTAACAATCGAACAAAGAAAAACGATAGGTATAATAAGAGGTTATCGGCACCTTGCAGAGTGGACTGGCATGGACCGAGGAGGGTAAGTGGACGCAAAGTGGACTGGTCCACTCCTTGGAGGCGAGTCCACTATCGGCTGAGTTCGGTGACCGCCAGCGCCTCGTACTTCTTAGCCTCGATCTGGGCCTTACGGATCTGGGCCAGGCTGGGTTCGTGTGCATTTATGCTCTCTGCTCCTCAACCTCTACCGAGATAGCCTGGGGATACCAAGCCCGAATCTCACTTTCGGTGGCCGCCGGGATGAAGTGGTGACTGATTAAGGAACCGTTCGCATGGCGAATCAGCCACGCTCGGATGGGCACCTCCTGACGGTCGTTCACCTCGTCTCGCGGGATTTTAGAGCCTGGCATATCCAGATGTTCCAGAGAACCCGGTGAACCCGGGGAACCGCATTGATTGTGCATAGATTTTACGGTTCTCTCAGGTCCCCCCACCGCGGGAACCGAGGTAACCTCAGACTCCAGACGATCCAGCAGGGCGGCGAGACTCATTCCTCCTCCGGGATCGCCACGGCGTAGAGACTAAGGGACCGCCCTTGCACCTTGACCTTCTTGGAGTTGCGGCCGGGATCGCGGTCGCTGATCCAGCCAGCGGAATCAAGGGCCTTGAGGGTACGGCGGAAGTCGAAGCCGGCGGATGCCTCGCGCAGTCCACCAGGGGTGAAGAGAAAGACGCGGGTCTGATCGGTGTCGCGCCACCAGCCGCAGCGATCGCGGATGATGGGGTGGCGGTCGTCGCCATCATTCATCAGACTGGAGAACCGACTATCCCCATGCCGGGCCAGGAAGTCACTCACGGCGCGGAGGATCTGGGTCGTTTCGCCCTGGCCCTTGGGTCGGCCCTCACGCCACGCGCCATAGGCCCATGCTGCGGCATCAATCGCGGTGCCCTCTGACCAGGGTACGATTCCCCATTCGGTCGCCAGCTCGCCAGCCATGGCAACCAGGGCGAAGGCGTGAGCGGCGCGACCTTCCAGGGCGTTGTCGCCCGCGAACAGCGGTAGCCGCAGCAGGCGGGCGTGCACGTCGCCATAGTCCTGTTGGCTGGCGCTGATGCGATTGACCAGCTCCGGCCCCGCATGGCCATGGTGACGGGCGGCGCTGGTGCGGAGGGCGTCGGAGAAGGCCCGGGCGCTGGGCTGGTCGTGGATCTGGTCGAAGACGCCGGCAGACCGTGAGCAGGGGATATCGAGGAGGCGGATCTCCATGCCGGCCTTGGGTGCCTTCCCGCCTTCGGCCATGGTGGCGGCAAGGGACCGCTCGCCACTCGATAGCAGGATGACGCGCCACCTCTGGACCGCCCTGGCCCCGCCAGTCCGGGCGCCACGGCTTTTCCCGGTGCCATTGCCCAACTGGTAAATGACAGAGCCAATGGTCCTGGGGTCGGCTTCACTGATCTCGTCCAGGACCAGGGCCGTGTCGGTCACGGCGGCGGCGATACCCTCCAGTCCGGCGGCGGTGGCCTGCCAGGTGCGGATGAAACCCGCCCCGCCCCAACAGGAGGCGGCGGCATGGAGCAGGGTGGTCTTCCCGCTCGAGGAATCGCCCAAGAGGTGGAAGCCGCATCCCGGGCGCTGGATCTTGGCTAGGAGCGGACCAGCCAGGGCGGCGCTGACGGCGAAGGTTAGGGAGTGATTACCGACACAGCGGGCGGCGATCTCCGTCTGCCAGCCGCTCAAGGTCCCGGTGGTGGCGAACTCGTCGTGATGGGCATGTTCGCTCTGGTAGCGGACCTCGCCCTCGCCTAGGGTGGCGTCGGGCATCACGAACACTTGACCGTCAGCATGCCAGCCGGTGGCGGTGGCCGCCAGCACGCGGCGCGGGGGAACCCGGCTCATCAGGTAGCTGTTCAGAAGCCGATGACAGGCGGGGTCAATCCTCACGCCGAGGTCTAGCAGCTCGCCCCGCA
>JAHDND010000027.1 GCA_018435665.1 Candidatus Thiosymbion sp.
ATTACACCCACGCCGCCAAATCCCTTTGGCGTGGTAATGGCGGCGATGGTATCAGGGGAAGTCAAGCTTATCCTTGAAGTGATTTTGCATTCGACCTGACTCCTAGTCAGAGTCGTGCTCTCAATGTTTCGTGGCTGCCTTTTCGATCTTGTCGGTGATATACCACTGTTGGGCGATGGACAGCAGGTTGTTGACCACCCAGTAGAGGACCAGACCGGCGGGAAAGAAGGCGAAGAAGACGGTGAATACGAACGGCAGGCTCATCATCACCTTGGCCTGAATTGGATCGGGTGGGGCCGGATTGAGTTTTTGTTGTATGTACATCGACACGCCCATGATCAAGGGCAGCACGAAGTAGGGGTCCGGGGCCGACAGGTTATTGATCCACAACATGAAAGGTGCCTGCCGCATTTCGACACTCTCCAGTAGCACCCAGTAGAGCGCGATGAAGACCGGAATCTGGATCAGGATAGGCAAGCATCCGCCCAGGGGGTTGATCTTTTCCTTTTTGTACATCTCCATCATGGCCTGGTTAAGGCGCTCCTTGTCATCGCCATAGCGGTCCTTGAGGGCCTGAATGCGCGGGGTAATTTTGCGCATGTTTGCCATGGACTTATAACTTGTCTCTGACAACTTGTAGAAGGCTGCTTTGATGAGGATGGTCAGAATGATGATGGCCCAGCCCCAGTTGCCAACGAGGGCATGAATTTTGCTTAGGAGCCAGTAAATCGGTTGGGCAATGATGGTCAATAAGCCATAGTCCACCGCCAAGTCGAGGCCAGGGGCGACAGAGGCCAAAGTATCCTGAAGCTTGGGTCCGACAAATATACGGTCGTGGAAGGGGTGTGTCGCGCCGGCGGGGATCGTGACAGGGGATGTGTAGGTGCCGATCAGATACTTCCCATCTTCGCGAGCGCTGGTAAAAAAGGTTTGGGGTTGGCTTGGAGGCGGCAGGATGGCGGCGAGAAAGTAGTGCTGGATGATCGCTACCCAGCCGTCAGACGTTTCCAAAGAGAGGCGATCTTCCTTCATTTTGTTGAAGGGCGCCCGATGATATTTGGCCTCCGGAGTGTAGTAGACGGCACCCGTATAGGTATAGATGAAGCTGGAAGCTTCTGGATCGTACAATTCGGTGCGGATGACTTGACTGAAGGCACGAGCGGCCAAGGGCGCCGGGGTGTTGTTCACCACCTTTTGCGTCAAATCGATGACGTAACTTCCCCGTGTGAACCGGTAAAGCCGATGAATCTCAACCCCGGCTGGATCACTCCAGGTGAGCTGGACTTCCAATGCCTCCTGACCTTCCGGCAAGCGATAGGAGGTCTCAGCGGACTGGAACTGGAGCGAGCGGGTATCAGGTGGCAAAGGTCCACTTTCGCCGCCACGAAGACCTGACTCTATTATGAACAAGTTTGGGGGCTCTGGCTTGAGCAGGCGAAATTTGGTGTCAGGATCCGCGGGAGTTTGGGGGTAGGCCAGTAGTCGGGCACTGACAATCGCGCCACCGACCTGAGCAATTTCCAGTGAGAGAAGATCTGTTTCAACCCGGATCGTATCCCTTACCGTCCCCGCATTGGCGGGGGCGTTCGACAGCGCGCCGGGGATGGGGACCGCGTTGTCGGGAGAATTGTTGGTCTTGGAGGTAGAGGATGCGCTGGCAGTGGGAGGGATGCTGCCTTCCTTTTCCCCGATCCCCCCCCCTGAGGGGGCTGTCCCCTGAGCATTTTGAGCTACTGGCGGTGGGCCGCCTATGGGCCCATAGTCCTGGACCCAAGCCTGATAAAGTAGTAGCAGGACCGCGGCGAGGGTGAAGAAGAGGACAAGACGCAGATTATCCATAGCCAGTCACGTTAAGGGTGGATGGGATGAGCGGTGGCCCTTGTCCTCCACGGAAGACAGTGAGCCTGGGGTAATCAGTGGCGCAGTGGGGGAAGGGACGGGGTCATATCCCCCTTCGTGCCAGGGATGACAGCGACCGAGCCTTTGCAAGGCCAGCCATAATCCCCGCAATGGCCCATGTACTCTAATCGCTTCCATGGCGTAATTTGAGCAACTTGGGTGAAAGCGGCAGTGCTGTCCAAGCCAGGGGCTGAAGAGGACCTGGTAGGTTCTTATCAGACTGATCAGGAGCCTACGCATAGCCGGTCACGCTTGGTGGCTTGCCAAAGGATGACGAGCGATGCGAACAAAATGGCATTGGTGACTTCATTCGCCCGGGGGCGACACATGGCCACCATGTCAGTACCTGCCAGGTCAACACGATGTGTCCGGAATGATTCCCGGAGGATTCGCTTGAGGCGATTGCGTTGAACGGCGCGCTTGGCACTTTTTTTTGAGATCGCCAAGCCCAAACGCGCATCTCGATCGGCCCGGTCCCGGACCAAGAGGGTGAAATAAGCGTCAGAGTAGCGCCTGGAATTGGCGAATACCTGCTTGAATTCCGCTGAGTTGAGCAGTCGAGCTGAACCAGGGAATGAGGCGCCCTGGCTGGTGGCAGTACCAGGTCGCTCCTCGGCAGGGTACAGGATCGTACCTCTAAGGAATCAGTCTGGCCCGTCCCTTGGCGCGCCGAGCCTGAAGGACCTTGCGGCCATTGCGGGTCGCCATTCGGGCACGAAAGCCATGAGTCCGCACGCGCTTAATACGGCTTGGCTGAAAGGTTCTTTTCATCTCAATAACTCCTCAAGGGTACCGGCGCTCGCGAACCTCAATCTATCGAGGTGCGAGGGCAAATTAGACCCACCAAAAAAAGACTTGGAATTATATGGTTCCCCCTGACTGGGGTCAACCAGATATTTCCCCAGGGAACTTTAACATGCTCGGCCAAGTTCGCGGCTGTGGATAAGTTGCCCCAAGCTGGGTAGACTTTCCTCTCCAAGGGCGTGCGGTGCGCCAGACGACATTGCGGCGGGGGTAAAGCAGTTCGTGGGTATTTGGGACCATTGCGTCGATTTTCTCAAGGGGGAACTTGCCCCAGCGGAATACAATACGTGGATCTTACCCTTGCAGGCCGCCGAGGAGGGTGGTCGCCTGCGTCTCTTTGCACCGAATCGTTTTGTCAAGGAATGGGTCGAAAATTCCTATCGAGCACGCATTCTTGAAGTAACGGGTCGGCTCAGTAAAGGCCAAGTAGTGGATGTCACTCTGGAGATCGGTTCACTGCGTCGCGGTCCTTCAGGTGATGTGCTTTCCTCGATGGCCGGTCATGTCGCCACTTCAGGTAGTTCGTCACCTGCCCCAGACTATCGTTCCGATTCCAATCTGAATCCTGACTTCACCTTTGACACCTTCGTCGAGGGTAAGTCCAATCAGATTGCGCGTGCGGTGGCAATTCAGATCGGACAGAACCCAGGCACAGCCTATAACCCATTATTTATCTATGGTGGGGTAGGGTTGGGTAAGACCCATTTGATGCATGCCGTAGGCAACGAAATCCTGAATTCTAACCCGAAGGCCAGAGTGATCTACGTTCATTCCGACCGTTTCGTCGGAGAGATGGTCAAGGCACTTCAGCACAACCGGATCGATGATTTCAAAAAGCGCTATCGTGGTGTCAATGCCCTACTGATCGATGACGTGCAGTTTTTCGCTGGTAAGGAACGTTCACAGGAGGAATTTTTTCATACCTTTAATGCGCTTTTTGACTCTCGACAGCAAATTGTTTTAACGAGTGATTGTTTTCCAAAGGAAGTGCCAGGGCTTGATGATCGGTTGCGATCGCGCTTTGGCTGGGGACTCACTGTTCAGATCGACCCTCCTGATACGGAAACCCGGGTGGCTATTCTTTACAGCAAAGCCAGGCACATGGGGATCGATCTGCCGGAGGATGTCGCCTTTTTCGTCGGCAAGGCCATTCGCTCTAACGTTCGAGAGCTGGAAGGCGCCCTCAGACGCCTGGTTGCCAACTCACAATTCACGGGGGTTCCAATTAACCTTGGCTTTGCCAGGGAGGCCTTGCGTGACATGCTTGCCGCCCAGGATCGACAGGTCAGTATTGCCAACATACAAAAAATGGTCGCTGAGTACTACAAGATTCGCGTTGCCGATCTGTTGTCACCCAAACGTACCCGCACCATTACCCGACCCCGTCAAATGGCTATGGCTCTAGCCCGGGAATTGACGAAACACAGTCTCCCTGAAATTGGTAGTGCCTTTGGTGGGCGTGATCACACCACCGTTCTCCACGCCACAGCCAAGGTCAAGGTTCTGCGAGAAGAAGATTCCTCCATTGAGGAGGATTACAAGAACCTTCTGCGAATCCTGTCTTCTTAGTTGAGTCATCCTCATATAGCTTGCCAGCCCATAATAATTGATGAGATGGGGCCTGACCACCATGGTCACTATTCACGATCAATAGCAGGAATGGTTCCCCCAAGCTCCTCCACACCATCTTGGCTGATGAATATGGCGTTAATCATGGCACGAGACCATGACGCTAACCCCGACACTTGCCCCTGGGCAGCAATTACACCTCGTCCTCTTCTAACCAGAGATGAATGCCATGCATATTCGTGTCCAGCGTGACCAATTGATCCAGGCCTTGAACAAGGTTGGGGGTGTTGTCGAAAGGCGCCAAACGTTGCCCATTCTCGGAAATATTCACATCCATGCCGACCTAGACCGTATCACTTTGACGGGTACTGATCGGGAAGTGGAGATTCGTACTCACCTTGAGTCTGTGGTGGTTGAAGCAGGTGATGTTACTGTCCCGGCTCGCAAATTCATCGACATCACGCGCTCCTTGCCTGAGGATACGGAGATTTCGCTTAAGGTGCAGAATCAGCGCGCCTTCATTACGGCTGGACGGAGTCGTTTCAATCTCAGCACCTTACCTGCTGATGATTACCCTTTGATGGATCTTGAGGGTGATGGTCTTAAAATTGAGATCGAACAAGGTACGCTCAAGGAGCTGTTGGATAAGACGGCCTTTGCGATGGCTAACCAGGATGTTCGCTATTACCTCAATGGCCTGCTCTTTAAGGTTGAAGCCCAGAGACTATCGGCGGTTGCTACCGATGGCCATCGCTTAGCACGCCTCGAGCGGTCCATTGATCTAAAAATTGATGAACCCTTGCAGGTTATTATCCCGCGCAAAACGGTTACAGAGCTCGTGCGTCTGCTTGATACTGCAGCCCCCCCCTTGGAACTCGACTTATCTTCAAGAACCCTCCGCGCCATCATTAGCGATACAGTCCTGACCTCAAAACTCGTGGACGGTCGTTATCCAGAGTATGAGCGCGTTATTCCTTTGATGGCCGACAAGGTAGCCATTCTTGACCGTGATCTTTTGCGGCAATCGTTGATGCGTGCCTCAATTTTGTCAAATGAAAAATTTAAAGGGATTAGGCTGAACTTTGCTTTGAATGAATTGATGATTCAAGCCCACAATCCTGAACAGGAGGAGGCAGAAGAGATTTTGGCTATCGAGTATGCTGACGAACCGCTGACTATTGGGTTCAATGTCGCCTATTTGCTAGATGTGCTTTCCGTGGTCGACGATAGCCGCGTGGAAATTAGGCTCGCGGATTCCAACAGTAGCGCCTTGATGCGTGGGGCTGGTCAAGAAGACCAGACCTATGTTGTTATGCCAATGCTGTTGTGAGCCGTGGGGTTTGGGCTTGTTCCTGGAACGTATTGCCGTCACTGGGCTGCGCAATCTGGATTTTCTTGAGATTTGGCCGGCGCCAACGATTAACTGGATCACCGGCCTTAACGGTGCCGGTAAGACGAGTATTCTCGAAGCCATCGCCCTCTTATCTCGTGGTCGGCCCTTTAGTGGTGCTCGAAAGCACGGAAATGTTTTAGGGGTGGGGCGCGACCATTTAGAAATTTCTGCGGTCCTCCGTCCTAATGGTCAAGATTCAAGTCCGGCCAGCTCTTTGAAGTTTACTCAATCCCGCACGGGGTCATCCTTCTTTGAAGATGGTCGGGCCGTTGGTTCCGTCCATCAGCTCCGAAGACGGCTGCACATCCGGATGATTAGTGGAAATGCTCAGCAGCTCCTTGATGGTCCTCCACAGATCCGCCGGCTTTTTCTGGATTGGAACTTGTTCCACGTGGAACCTGGCTTTGGGGCCTTGCTGGCAGATCTGAAGAAAGTTGCTGCTCAGCGTAATGCCTGGCTCAGAAGCGGAGCGGTTGGCCCGCCAGCATGGGATCGTGAATACTGCTCATTGTCGGAAATGGTGAGTCGTCGTCGAGCAAGGATGGTGGCGATGATGAATGATTTCATCGCAAATGAAGCGCGAGCCTATGGACTCGATAACAGTCCAGGACTTGGCCTGGCATACCGCGAGGGCTGGCCTGCTAATTTGGCGTCCTTGGAGGAATTACTTCTAGATTCGGTGCGTGAGGATTGTGATCGCGGCTATACTTTTTACGGACCATCTAGAGCTGAGCTATTGATTAATTTCTCAAGCCGCTCAATCCGCCCGTCGCGGGGGGAATCGAAATTTATAGTCTTTCTAATGCAATTGGCGGCACAAAATTACTGGGCCTTACATCATGGGCCAGAGGCGGTCTGGTTGCTTGATGACCTCGGGGCAGAATTAGATTTCCGTGCGATTCGTAAAATCCTTCATGCACTGACGCGGTTATCGGTTCAGGTATTTATCACCGCTATCGCCGATAGAGGCTTACCACCGATTGGGTACCAGGATGAGCCCCTGTTCCACGTGGAACAGGGGAAGCTGGTAGGCCAGGGATTACACTAGTGCCTGCACCGGGGAGAAGTACCCCCTCAGCCACCTTGAGGAATGCCGCCAGCGGCAACTCGCATAAATCGGGGTATGGGGGACTGCCTCATGAAGATTTGGCCGGGAACGATCAGGTAAAATATCAACTTCGCCGACAGATACAAATGCCAACTAGGAACAAGACCAGATGAGTTATGACTCTACGAACATCAAGGTGCTAAGAGGCCTTGATGCGGTACGCAAGCGCCCAGGTATGTACATCGGAGATACGGACGATGGCACTGGCCTGCACCATATGGTCTTCGAAGTGGTCGATAATTCCATCGATGAGGCCCTGGCTGGACATTGCACCAATATCAGGGTCGTACTCCATTCAGATCAATCTATTACCGTGACCGATGATGGACGAGGGATACCAGTAGATATTCATCCCGAAGAGGGAAGGTCAGCTGCGGAAGTGATCATGACCATTCTGCATGCAGGCGGAAAATTTGATGCCAATTCTTACAAGGTGTCAGGTGGTCTGCATGGGGTGGGGGTGTCGGTTGTAAATGCCCTCTCAGAATTTCTTATCTTGCGCATCCACCGTGATGGCAAAGAGTATCGGCAGGAATACGCCCTGGGGGATCCTCAGTATCCACTCATGGAGGTGGGTCCCAGTACCCGGACAGGTACCGAGGTGCAATTCAAACCTTCGGCACAGATATTTTCCAATACCAGCTTTCACTACGACATCCTGGCGAAGCGATTGCGGGAACTCTCATTCCTGAATTCGGGGGTGAGGATAGTGCTCAGCGAAGAAGCAAGTGGCCGGGAAGATGTCTTTGAGTACAAGGGCGGGATCAAAGCCTTTGTGAATCATCTGAACCGAAACAAGGTGCCCGTCCATCCTACAGTTTGCTACTTCACCGCAGAACGCCAGGACGTACAGGTGGAGGTGGCTCTGCAGTGGAATGAGTCATTTCAAGAAAGCATCTACTGCTATACCAACAATATTCCGCAGCGGGATGGCGGAACCCATCTGGCTGGCTTTCGTGCTGGCATGACCAGGACCCTCAATCAATATATCGAACGGGAGGAGTTGGCAAAAAAACATAAAATCAAGACGGTTGGCGACGATGCACGGGAAGGCTTGACTGCAGTAGTCTCCGTCAAGGTCCAGGATCCGAAATTTTCCTCCCAGACAAAGGATAAATTGGTGTCCTCTGAAGTGAAGGGGGTAGTGGAGGCCTTGCTTGTCGAGCACCTGGATACCTTCCTGGAAGAACATCCTACGGAAGCAAAGACCATTGCCAACAAAATGCTTGAAGCGGCCCGCGCTCGCGAGGCGGCCCGCAAGGCCAGGGAGATGACCCGGCGAAAAGGCGTGCTTGATGTGGCGGGATTGCCGGGAAAACTGGCCGATTGCCAGGAACGTGATCCGAGTAAGTGTGAACTCTATTTAGTGGAGGGTGACTCGGCGGGTGGATCCGCCAAGCAGGGTCGAGATCGCGCCTTCCAAGCTATATTGCCGCTCAAGGGTAAAATCCTGAATGTCGAAAAGGCACGTTACGATAAGATGCTGTCCTCCGCGGAAGTAGGGACCTTGATCACAGCCTTGGGCTGCGGTATCGGTCCGGAAGAATTTAACCCGGAAAAGTTACGCTATCACCGGGTGATCATCATGACGGATGCGGATGTCGATGGCGCTCATATCCGTACGCTTTTACTCACCTTCTTTTATCGCCAGATGCCACAACTGGTGGAGCGGGGACACATCTATATTGCCCAGCCCCCTCTTTACAAAATCAAGCGAGGAAAACAGGAACAGTACCTGCTTGATGATGTTGAACTCAACGCCGCCTTACTCCAGACAGCCTTGGATGGTGCCCAACTTTTTGTGACTGCCGAGGCACCACCCCTCGCATCCACAGCGCTTGAAGAACTGGCGCGTGAGTATCAAATCTATCGCGGGATTGTGCGACGGTTATCGAACCGATATGACACCGACTTTTTGAGTACCTTGCTGGCCCTGCCGCCATTTGGACAGGAAGTGGAGGGAAAAAAAGGCGACATGGCAGATTGGATAGCGGAACTGCGGGACTTGCTCAACCTGCGGCGCACGCCTGGGGAGCGCTATATCGTCGAAGTGACGGAGGAGGGCGATGCGGTGTATCCAGGATTAGTCGTGACCAAGCTTCGCCATGGGATTCCTGAAACGAGTTATGTGCCCCTGGATTTTTTTCGGGGAGGTGATTACGGCCGAATCCTGTCTCTGGCCGCCAAGCTTCAAGGGCTACTAGGGGAGGGGGCCTTTGTTCAGCGCGGGGAACGACGTGCGGCTGTCACAAGCTTTGGAGAAGCCATGGATTGGCTGATGGAAGACGTTCGCCGCTTCTATCACATTCAGCGCTACAAAGGCCTCGGTGAAATGAATCCTGACCAGCTCTGGGATACCACCATGAATACCCTGAGCAGGCGGCTGTTGCGGGTAACGATCGAAGATGTGGTGGCCGCTGATCAGATCTTTACCACGCTGATGGGGGATCAAGTTGAACCTCGAAGAGAATTTATCGAACGTAACGCCTTGCAGGCGGAGAATATCGATATCTGATGAAGCGTGGAGGAGAGGAACCCGCGATAGGGATGCAGCCGAGTACCCGATGCCATCTTTTTTTGCGGGTGTAGGGCCTAAGCTTAGTGCTGTCAGTCGCCAACTCTAGATTGATTGGAACTCCCGGCAAAAAGGTGAAATGAGATACTAGGAACTACGCTTTCCCGGCAAGCCCTGAATAGTGTTTTCAATCCACTGCTCAACATGGTGATTGATTTCACTGGCTTTCAAGCCGCGGGTGGCAATGGGGTCCCCCACAACCAAGTCGATGACGCCAGGATACTTGAGCACGCCGCGCCGACTCCAGAAAACCCCCGCGTTGTGAGCGATCGGGAGTACCGGGTATCCGGTTTTTTCTGCCAGCATGGCTCCTCCCAGGTTGTATTTGATTCGCTCTCCGGGGGCAACCCGGGTCCCCTCGGGAAAGATCACCACCCACCGGCCGGCATCAAGCCATTTGCGGCCATCCTGCAACAGTTTTTTGATCGCTTGACGACCGGCCTTGCGGTCGAGAGCAATGGGGTCGAACGCCGCCATCCCCCAACCAAAGATGGGAATCCACAGCAACTGGCGCTTGATAACCCAAGTGGTTTGCGGGGGTAAAAGCCCGCGCAAGGCGATGGTCTCCCAGGCCGACGAATGCTTACTCATGACTATACAATTGTCCGCAGGAATCTTATCGAAGCCGTGCAGACGATACTTGAGCCCGCAAATCAGCCCAAGACCCTCCAGATTTATACGGCCCCAGAGATTGCCAAGCCTGCCTAGAGACTTAAAGGGGATAAACCACTTGAGCAAAAAAAAGAGAGGTGCCATGACCATTGTGGTCAGGGTGAGAAAAAGAAGAAAAGTCAGGGATCTGATGAGGACCATGGAAATTGGGAAGTGGTTAGGCAACGAGAAGCTGATCCGCCACTTCGGCTAGATCGGTGAAGACGGGTATACCTTGGCGGCTAAGTTCAGTTGCATGGGCAGATTCAGTGCGAAGACCCTTGCCGCTGCGCACAAGGATGGGCGAGGCGCCGACGGCTAGCGCTGCTTCCAGATCGCGCCAGGAATCACCGACGCAGGGCACACCAGTGAGGTCGATCTGCAGTCGGCTGGCGATTTCCTGCAAAAGTCCTGGCAGGGGTTTGCGGCAAAAACAGTTAGCCTCAGGGGTGTGAGGGCAGAAAAAAATGGCCTCAACCTGGCAGCCCAGGTTGGCCAGTTCCCGCACCATCTTGCGGTGGATCGCGTGAAGGTCGTCGATGGTAAAAAAATGCCGACCAAGACCGGACTGATTGCTGGCGATAGCCAGGCGAAAACCAGCTTGATAAAGGCGCGCCATGGCTTCCAGACTCCCGGGAATAGGCACCCACTCATCGACAGATTTTATATAGTGATCTGAGTCATGGTTGATAACGCCATCACGGTCGAGAATGAGGAATTTCATGGGAATTCAGCGTGAGGCTGGATGGCATGATCAAGCAGGGATCAAGTGACTGGCTGCAGCCGAGAGATATCTGCAATACCGAGAAAGAGTCCTTCAAGACGGGAAAGCAGGGCCAGGCGATTGGCACGGATTTGCACATCATCAGCCATGACCATCACCCGATCAAAGAAGGCGTCTACCTCTGGACGCATGCCAGCAAGTAGCTTGAGCGCGTGGCCGTAGTTTTTGGCGGCAAGGTGAGTAGTAACCACGGGAGTCAGTTCGTCGATACGCTCGGCTAGCGCAATCTCGGCAGGATCAACCAGGAAGGCTGCCTGGACCGCAGGGTGGGTGACACCGCCGCTTTTCCTGAGTATGTTGCGGGTACGTTTGTTGGCGCTAGCCAGGGCATCTGCCTCGGGAAGACGCTTAAATTCCTGAACCGCCAGGATTCGACGGTAAAGATCGGTGGGGTAGTGACCACTAACAGCCAATACCGCGTCAACGACGTCACCCTCCAGGTCCTGATCCTGGCAATAACTTCTCAAACGATCCAGGATGTAATCAAAGACCTCGCTCGCCGCCGTGTCGACCGCAACCTTGGTGCGTAGTTCCTGCGCCGTGAACTCCAGCAGGTCACGCAAATCAAGTTCCAGTGGGGTCTCGATGAGCAGTCGCAGGACGCCGATGGCGGCACGACGCAGGGCGTAGGGATCCTTGACCCCCGTGGGGCGCTGACCGATAGCGAAGATGCCGACCAAGGTATCGAGGCGCTCGGCAAGGGCTAGGATGCGACCACAAGCGGTGGCAGGTAAGCGATCCCCCGCGTAGCGGGGCAGGTACTGCTCTTCCATGGCGGTACAGACGGCCGGATCTTCGCCTGAATGTTGGGCGTAGTAGCGACCCATGATGCCCTGCAGGCCGGCGAACTCAAAGATCATGGCCGTCATGAGATCGCACTTGGCCAGGTGCGCCGCGCGTGCTGCCAGTTCTTCATCGTAGCCAAGCAGGCCAGCAAGATAACGGGCGATTTGACCCACCCGCTGGGATTTCTCCGCGAGCGTGCCAAGCTGATCCTGAAAGACGACGGTTTTAAGCCGCGGCGCGAAGCTGGACAAAGGGTGCTTGCGGTCCTGAGTCCAGAAGAAGGCGGCATCCGCGAAACGCGGGCGGATGACTCGTTCATTGCCGGCCCGGACCTGAGCCGGGTCCAGACTCTCGATATTGGCGATGGTGATAAAGCGCGACAGCAGGCCTCCGGTTGGGGAACGTAGCGGAAAATACTTCTGGTTTTTCTGCATGGTTTCAATCAGTACCTCTGGGGGGACATCCAGGTACTGAGGATCGAAACCGCCCAGTATGGCGCAGGGCCACTCACACAAGGCGGTGACCTCGTCCAGTAATTCAGGGTCGAACACCGCCGATCCGCCCACCTCAGCCGCCAGGGTCTCCACCTGTTGCTGAATCAAGTCCCGCCGCCGGGGGAAGTCAGGCTCGACGCGACCGGTCTCCCGGAGTAATTCGTCATAATCACCAGGGTCAGAGAGACGGATAGGACCCGGGCGATGAAAACGGTGGCCGTAGGTATCGCGGCCGGTAGGAACCCCCAGCACATGACCCGCGACAACATCGCTGGCAAACAGCAGGACCACCCAATGCACGGGGCGAACAAATTCCTCCTCACGGGAACCCCAACGCATGCGCTTGGGAATGGGCAGGCCGTTGAGGGCGCGCTCGACCATGGGGATAAGCAACTCGGCGGTCGGTCGGCCCGGTTGGTGTTGACGCACGACCAGCCAGGCACCCTTGGGGGTTTCTTCCCTCTCTACCGCGGCCATATCGACCCCGCAGGAACGGGCAAAGCCCAAGGCGGCGGGAGTCGGCTGGCCCTGAGCATCAAAGGCGGACTGTACCGTGGGTCCCTTGCGTACCAGTTCCTGGTGTGGTTGGGTTGTCGCCAGGGCCTTAACCCGCACCGCCAACCGGCGGGGAGTGGCAAAGCGTTCGATAGCGTGGAAGCTCAATTGGTGCTGAGCGAGTTGCGCGGCGAAACCATCCGCCAAGGCCGCGGAAAGCCGGTCCAGAGCGGCAGGGGGCAATTCCTCGGTTCCAATTTCAAGTAACAGATCACGGGAGTCGGCCATTGTCTTTCCCTCAGTCCGCGGTCGGCAAGGCCGATTGCAACATGGGGAAGCCCAGGGCCTCCCGCCGGTCATAGTAGGCTTGGGCTACGGCCCGGGCGAGGGCGCGCACACGCAGAATGAAGCGCTGGCGCTCGGTGACCGAGATGGCGCTGCGGGCATCTAACAGATTAAAGGTGTGAGAGGCCTTGAGTACCTGCTCATAAGCCGGCAAGGGCAAACCCTGGTCGATCAGGTGCTGGCTTTGCTGTTCGCAGTGATCGAATTGCCGGAATAGCGCATCGACCGCGGCATGCTCGAAGTTATAAGCCGATTGCTCGACCTCGTTCTGGTGAAATACGTCGCCATAAGTTACCACCCGGCCATCACTCCGTGTCCAGGCCAGGTCGAATACCGACTCTACCCCTTGGAGATACATGGCGATACGTTCAAGTCCATAGGTGATCTCGCCGGTGACGGGGCGACAATCCAGACCGCCGATCTGCTGGAAATACGTGAACTGGGTCACCTCCATGCCGTTCAGCCAGACCTCCCAGCCCAGACCCCAGGCACCCAGAGTGGGTGATTCCCAGTTGTCTTCCACAAAGCGAATGTCATGCACCAAGGGATCGATCCCCAAGGCGTGCAGGGACTGAAGGTAAAGGTCCTGGATATCAATCGGTGACGGTTTGAGCACCACCTGATACTGATAATAATGCTGAAGGCGGTTGGGGTTCTCACCATACCGGCCATCCGTTGGCCGCCGGGAGGGCTGAACATAGGCACTGCGCCAGGGCTCAGGGCCAATCGCGCGAAGGAAGGTGGCCGGATGGAAGGTGCCTGCACCCACTTCCATGTCATAGGGCTGCAGAATGACACAGCCTTGTTCCGCCCAGAAACGTTCCAGGGCAAAGATCAGGCCCTGAAAGGTGGTCAACTTGTCATTCGCGCCGGCCAAGGCCTGTCTCCTCTGCTTTGCCGTGGCTAAAAAGGGGGTAAAGTATATCCCTAGCGCAAGGTTGTTCGCCATCGCCAGCCCATCCGCTTAACGTAACCTTTTCTGAGCAGCCTGAAGGGCAAGGTGGGGACTCCGTAGGGATAACCCGTAATGGACTGGTCAGCCCCGATTCTCAAACGAGCCCCAAGTGGGCACAATGAGCGATGTTAAAGGCCATGTCTGCGTTAAGGAAACGCTGAAGAATGACCCGATTTCTCTCTTTCCGCCCTTGGAGAGCGTCATTTTTGACTTAGCAGCCCGTTTTAACCCGTTTTTGGGCTCATTTTGGGTATTCTGAGTGGCTCTTGTGGTCCATTACGCCC
>JAHDND010000201.1 GCA_018435665.1 Candidatus Thiosymbion sp.
ACGTGAACAAAGGTCTCTGCGGTATTGAACATGCCGAAATATTGCGGCTCTGTCCGGTCCCCTTCTGTCGCAATCACGAATAGCGTGCGGTAGCGGCGTTTGCCCAAGGGGCGTTGAAAAATCCTTCGCTTTCGCTGCATCAGCGCTTCTCTCCTGCGTGCAACGGCGCCTTGTCTCTGCACGCCGCCGGGTCAGAGGAAATGATCCGGGGGATACCGCCGAGCCGCCCCTGGAGGTAGCTCTTCCTGATGTCCTTGTCGAACCGGATATCTTTGTATTCACTCAGTGAAAACAACGACGAATTTCCCTGCTGGTCGCGCTCGGCGACCCACATCTCGTCGCGCCTGAAGAGCTTCTGATCCATCAGGAGCGCATCGTGTGTGGTGAACAGGAGCTGCGAACGGGCCTCGGTGGAGCGCGAGGCCAGGTACCTTTCCAGAAGCTGGCGGGTGAGCAGGGAATGGAGGCTGCGGTCGATCTCGTCGATCACGAACACCTTCGTGGAAGCCGGGCTCATCAGCTCAAGAAAGGCCGGGACGAGATCGATGACCCGCCGCGTGCCGTCGGACTCGTGCCGGATCTCGAACTTGATCTCGCGCCCCTCCCTGTCCTGGTGGTACGACACCAGTTTCTTGGCGAGGAGGTCCCCGCCTTTGCGGGTAATGACGATCCGGTCACCGAAGGGCTCCAAGAGCAGGCGTACCGTTGAGCCCTCGGGGATCTCTTCACGGAGCTTCATCATGAACGACTCCGGCAGGCCCAGGTTTTCAAGCAGCACGTCTTCACCCCCCAGATGGGTGATGCCGGTGTCAAGCTGGGAGAGGATATCGTTCATGACCGGGTAGAGAGGATGATCTTCCTGCAGAAACTGCTCGAACGGCTCGAAGCGGGAGTCGGGCGCAACCATGTCCAGGGTGTTCTTGAACCAGTCGTACACGGGCTTGAAATGCTCCACCTTTTGGTTGACCGAGTTGGTCAGGAAGAGCTGGTTGTCCCGCGTGCCCTGGAAGGCGAACTGCAGGAACATATTTTCCCGGAACGAATGGTGAAAGTTCGGCTTCCCGCCTTTGCGATGATACAGCACCTTTTCGCTGGTGCCGGAGATATGCACCAGCTTCTCTTCTTCAATGGCTGTCCTGGTGGCCGCAAAGCTGAACTCATAGATCGTGTCCTGGATCAGCAGCTCGAAGCCGAACCGGCTCGGCTGCCTCGCGCATGCGGGATCGAGCCGGAAAGGCTCCACCGGGATGATGCCCTCTGGCTGGGTGCCTTTGATCACGAGCATCCGGGCAAAGTTCAGGGCCTTGAAGAGGTTGGTCTTGCCCGAGGCATTGCCGCCGTAGATCGTGGCAACGGGCAGCACCCGCGTCTGATACTTCTTCAGATAGGCAAGCCGCCCGCCATGCTGGCGCTCCTTGCTGGCCACCATCGAGAGCGTGGCCTTGCGGCGAAAGGACATCCAGTTCTCAACGCTCATACTGATTATCATCATCCACCCCTTAAGTGATATTTTCTCTTAACAAAACATATAATGCACTCATATCGGCTATCAATCAATGGTTAATGAGAAAATATCACTTTAAGCCACATATGCTGGCACTTTGGCCTCAGCAGTCACTCCTCCTTCTCTTCGAGCCCCGGGATCTTTTTGAGGGCCTGGCCGAACTTGGGATAGTTCTTCTTCACGCCATCATCGAGGTCGATCTCCACCCTGCGGACGGCCAGGGGGTAGAGAACATCGCGCTCGTAGTCGTCGATCTCCTCGATGATGCGGCCCAGCTTCTCGAGCTCCTTTATCGCCTGGGCCTTCTCTTTCTGCGACGATGAGGCGCTGATGCTTCTATGCTCGAGGTTGCCCTTGCGCGCGGCGAGCTTGGCCCTGAAGTCGCGCAGATAGCCGTTGAGTATGACGCTGGCCGTGTCCGGGCGATAGCGGTGCATGTAGATGAGCGCGTTGAAGCTGCCCTTGGGGCTGGAAAACAGCCAGTAGATGGGCCGCTTCTTGTAGCGCTTCACATGGTCGTTGTAGAAGTCCTTGAGAAAATACTTCCGGATATCCTTGCCCAGGGCCTGCTCGATAAAGGCCATGTTCTCCTCGTAGTGCTCGTCGCCGAAGGTCACGCGCAGAAACTCCCGGAACCGCCCCACGATGTCGTCGGAGAACCATTCTCCGTCCAGAATGGGCAGGACATTGTCCTCGTCAGGTGCAAAGCTCGGCTCAGGTACCTGGGCGAGGTACTCGGCAACTGTCTCGCCCTGGTTGGCCAGGATCAGCCCGGGCTTGTCCAGCGAATAGCGGCCGAACATGCAGCCGACCGCATAGGAGAGGAACTCTTTCATGGTGTCGGCCAGCAGGAGCGCCTCCAGCTCCTCCTCGCTCTTGTTGTTGCCGTAGCGGTAATATGGGTTGCAGGTGAGGGTTATTTCGTTGAGCGGCACTTCGGGTGTCAATTCATCCTGCAGGCCGTAGGCCTCAATGAATATGCGATTATTTTCTTCTTCTAGTTGCTGGATTTCCAGGTTTATCTCTTTCCAATAGTAGCGGATTTTCTGGTAAGTGCCCTTAAGAGTCGGCTTACGGTAGATGGGCTGCATTAGCGGCAGACTAGTAAAGTCCCATGAAGTCTCGTAGGAATTCCAATCGCGCTTGTGTGTAGAAACTAGCTTTTTAGTGTTTACAACAATGCGATCATTCTTATTTGTTCTCGGGAAATTTGGAATTCTAGCTACATCACCAACTGTTTTGGTAATAGTGGGATTAATGACATTTAAGAAATAGTTTGCGCATTTGCTGTTAAAATATGCCATGGATATGTTTATTTCATGACTATAGAAACATGGTGATAAATCTCCTGGGACGACTCCATGTGGATGAATTCGGAAAGCATTATTCCCAGTAGTGAGCCTAGCCCAACAGACTGCTGGCTTAAAATACAAAGCCTCACTGGGTATTATGGCTTTACCTGATTTCTTTATTTTCTCACCATCGTTACTCCAATTAACAACCAAATCCAGATTCCCATACCACTTTCTAAAGTTCCCCCCGTTGTTAAATTTGTACCATTTAGCATTGCTTTGAGCGACATCCTCTTTATCCAACATGCGCCATTCAATTGCTCCAATTTCACATTCAAACCAATTGCGAATATATTCATCTTTGTTGCCAGTTTGTAATCCTCGACGTGTCACTCCAATCTCCGACATTGGGAGCAATGAGAAGGCGCGATATCCAGCCTCCCCAATCCAATAAGCAATAGGGCATCCTGGGATTTTTTTCAATTCTGCCGCTGAAACCAGAAAAGATGTGATTTGTTTTGAACGTAAGGCTATATTTTTCTCCGCCTCACTCTTTTCGTCAGTAAGTCTTATATAGCTGCCCATATATTCTTGAGCTTTCGCTTTTTTAATAATAAATGCAGTTGTGGATACCAGCTCTCCTCCTATACTGTCGAAAGCTCTAGCACCTAAATGCGCCATCGAAAGGATCCCGTCATTATTCAGTATCTTTGCTCGCAAATTTTCGAAGGATGACAAAAACATCCAGCTTTGCATTGTTATCATAGCAATAACCCCGCAACTCTGGGCAAAGTCAGTATTGCGCTCAATGAACATTGCAAAAAGGTCGGCTCTACTATCTGGATAAAAATTTTGTGAAAAAACTTTAAGCCTCTTATTCATACCACCTCCTCCCATATACGGAGGGTTGGCAATGACCACATGATACTGCTGGCTCAGATACTCTGCCTGTTTGAGCACGCAGAGCACCTTCTGATGGGTTTCATGCAGGATCCAGTTGTTTCCGATGTTCTTTTCCTCCAGGGCCCTGCGGACATAGTCAATGTCCTTCAACACCGGGCGGATCAGGGAGCCGAAGTTGTCGGCCTCTTCGAACTGGTGAAGGGTCTCCCGCAGATCGAGGGTGAACAGGTCTTGGCCCACGGCATCCATATAGGTGGCGATCTCTTCGGGGGTGAAATGCACGTTCTTCAGCACGCACACATTCGGCTGAACCCCTCTCCTGAAGAACCGCCGGTCCTTCTCCCTTGCCTTCATGAACAGGGCAAAGGCCGCCAGCTCGCCGGCCCGCTCGTCGATCTCGACGCCGAAGAGGTTGTTCTCGAGGATCAGCTG
>JAHDND010000080.1 GCA_018435665.1 Candidatus Thiosymbion sp.
GCCGAGGATTTCGGCACCGAGGCCGCCTATCGCGCGGCGCAGGGCAGCGCTTATTCCGCCCTCCTGGCCCTGGAAAAGGTCGGGGTCCGTCAGGTCTCCGATGCCGAGCGGCAGATCGCCGCGATTGAGACCGCCAGTGACCGCGCGGCCGCTGCCTATGAGGCCCAATTGGCCGCCATCGATGCCCAGGCCGAGCAGGCCGCCAGCCAGCGTGACGCCGCGATGGAAATCCTCGCCCGCCAGGAAGAAAGCGCCACCGCCTGGCGCGATCAAGAACTGGCCCGGCTGGAAGCCGAGGCCGAGGCCGCCGAAACCTGGCGGGAGGAGAATCTGGCGGCCATCGATGCCCTGCTGGAATTGGCGGCCAAGCAGATCGCCATCCTGGAGGGCACCTATGTCGAGACCAAGAGCCTGGCCGAGGCGATCAACGACCTCAATGACGCCCTGATCGACGCGGGGGGCGAGCCACTGGCCCCAACTCAGGCCGATCTCGCCGCCTTGCTGCCACCCATGGGCGACATCGCCGCGGCCGCCAACGCCACCACCACCGAGGTCATCGCCCTGCGCCAGGAGATCGTGGTGCTGCGCCAGGACCTGGCCGCCGTCGCCACCGCCCAGGTCGTCCCGCTCAAGGCCATTGATGAGCGCCTGCGCAAATGGGACCTGGATGGAATGCCGTCCAGTGCCGAAGCCACGGGCACTGAAACCGCCTTGAGGGCCGCTTAAGATGGAAGTCATCGTCCCGCTGGAAATCGACCTTGCCTATACCGGCTCCAGCCCGGTCTATATCTACAGTGCCTGGGCCGCCGGGCAGGCCTATGTGGTCGGGGATATCCGCCGCTACCAGATCAACGGGGTCTACCGCGATTTCCGCTGCCGAGTAGCGCATACCTCCAGCACCGCCAACGCCCCGGATAAGCAGGTCACCACGGCCACGACTACGGGCTGGTGGATTTTCACCCAGACCACCTATACCGCCCAGTCCTACTGGGAGGATCGCGGCCCTAGCGCCACCTCGGGGGGCTACACCTACACCACCAACGTCAGGCTCTCGCATTACCCCGCCTGGGCTACCGGGGCCGCCGTGGCCCTTAACGCCGCCGTCTATGATGCCGCCGATAATCATGACTATCTGGCCACGGTCGCGCTCACCTCGGGCGAAAACACTATCCGCCCCAGCGAGGCGGTCAAGTCCGCGGATGAGGCAATCGCGGCGCGCTGGCTTGACCTGGGGGCAGCCAATGCCTGGGCGGCCCTGGACTACCTGGGCAACACCTATACTCAGGGCTATGAAGCCGATGGCGACCTTTGCGATCCGGCTTTCACCGTCACTTGCGCCTGCGCCACCGCCGTGGATCGGGTCGCCTTCGCCGGCCTGGTCAACGTCAAGGCCATCACCCTGACCGTTACCGACGATGGCGCCGCCCATGACCCCTACAGCGTCAGCCTAACACCCAGTGGCACCGCCTATGACACCACTTATCGCACTGCCAACATCCCTCTGACTGCCATCGTGGCCAAGGGCTCCGCCCTGACTATTGCCGTCACCCTGACGCGCAACGACACCAGTCAACCCGCCCAATGTGCGGTCATGACCGTGGGCCGGGCGCATACCTTGAGCGATACCGAGTGGGGGGTGGAAACGTCGATTTTGAGCTTTTCGCGCAAGGAGCGCGATGAGACATTCGGCACCGTCAACTTCGTCAAGCGCGGCTCCAGTCGCCAGATCCGCGCCGTGTGCTATCTCGACCCGGCCGTCATTACGGGTGACGTCGTCCAAGAACTGCTGAGCCAATGGGACGGGATGCCGGTCTACTGGGATTTCAACAACGACGGCTCGGCCTACGACCGGCTGCGGGCCTTCGGCTTCTACACCAACCTTGGCCTAGCCATCCTCGCCGCCAGTTACGAGTCCCTGAGCCTGACCGTGGAGGGCCTGGTCGAATGACCATTCGCCGCGCACTGCTCCCATCCGAGTTGCCCGACGAGGCGACCACGATCACCGCCAGCGACTGGCAGATCGTCCAGGTCAATGGCGAAACCAAGCTGCGGCGCATCAGGCCGGGGGTGCTGCCAGCCAAGTCAATCGGCGCAGCGGAGATCGATGACAAGGCGGTTACCCGCACCCAGATCGCGGACAACACCATCCAGGTGGGGCAGCTCGCCGATGGCGCCGTGGAAACGGCCAAGATAAAAGACAAGGCCGTTTCCCTCGCCAAGCTGGTAGACATCACCGGCTATCGCCTGCTGGGGCGCTCCTTGGCCACGACGGGGCAGGCACAGGAGATCACCTGCACCTCCTTCGCCTTCACCTTGCTCGATGACAGCGATGCCGAGACCGCCTGTGCCACGCTGGGCGCGGCGTGGCTGGCCGGCGCGACGTTTACCGGCACAGTGCAGCGCACCAGTGGGATGTATATGCTGGCGCCGGGGGTGTCGGATGATCCCGTCTACGCCTATCAGGGCGACACCAATACCGGCATCTGCTTCCCGGCAGCGGATGCCGTCGGCTTCACCACGGGCGGGACGGGGCGGGGTTATTTCACAAATTCCGGGCTTTTCCCCGGCACAGGCGACACGTACACCTTTGGTAATTCTGGAAATCGGTGGAATTATCTTTATTGCCAGTATATCAATGCAACTCAAAGCATAACGTGTAAAAGCTTGACTCAAACATCTGATGCAAGACTGAAAACAGATGTTGTAACCTGTGATCTTGGCTTGTCATTTATCCAGTCTTTGCGCCCAGTCTCCTATCGCTGGATCATCGGCGATACTATCCTGATGCCCCCGGAAGACCCTGAAGACCCGTCCGCCCTGCCGATTAGCGTGGCTCGCCCCGGCGTCCGCCGCCACTACGGACTCATCGCCCAAGAGTTGCGCGACGCCCTGGACGGCAAGGATTTCGCCGGCTACTGCTACGACCCGGAGGCCGACGAGTATGGCATCCGCTACGGCGAGCTGATCGCGCCATTGATCAAGGCCGTCCAGGAGCTGGCCGCCAGGGTGGAGGACCTGGAGGCGATGGTTGGCGGGAGCGAGGCATAAAAAACCCCGCGGCCGGTTTGACCATGTCGAGGATGCCCTCGGGATGGTCGGCCGTCGCGGGGCCGTGTTGGTGATAGGATAGCACTGCTCACGCCGCGCGCCGTAGCGGTAGAGTCCCCCGGCTGATCCAGGCCACCAGGGCGACCATATACCCCATGGCATACCAGGTGGCGGTGGCGGGGCGGCCGTGGCTTGACGGGCAGGGGGACGACGGTGTTCATGCCTTGATCTCCGTCACCGGCCGCAGCCGCCGGCGGATCTCCAGATAGGACCCCGCGTGCCACGGGGCCAGGGTGTGGATGATGAAGGCCAGCAGGCGCAGGCTGAAGTAAGCCCGTGCCAGCCAGGGGCCGCCGATGAGGGCGAAGACGACCAGGTCGTCGGGGATGTCGCGCGGCGGGAGGTCGGCGGGGTCAGTCATGGGTCGGACCCTCCCGGGCAACGAGGCCCTCCAGCCGGGCCATCACCGCTTGATACAGGCACTCCATCAGCAGGGCCTTGGTTGGCTGGACAGCGCGACGCTTGGCCGCCCACCAGCCCTCGTCCAGGCCGTGGGCAACGGCTTCAGCCAACAGGGTCTGATGGGCGCTCA